>CAUPKA010000004.1:0-212185 GCA_963511725.1 uncultured Flavobacterium sp. | reverse complement strand
CGTATTCAGCGGTCTTACTGCAGGGTCTTACACCATTACAGTAAAAGATGCCAACGGATGTACCACTACGCAAGCCGTAACCATCACGCAGCCAACAGCTGCATTGAGCGCATCGATCACAGCACAAACCAACGTGCTTTGTTTTGGCAACAATACGGCAAGCGTAACAGTAACAGGCGCAAACGGAACTTCGCCTTATACCTATTCTAAAAGCGGAACAACTTTTGTGACCAGTGGCGTATTCAGCGGTCTTACTGCAGGGTCTTACACCATTACAGTAAAAGATGCCAACGGATGCACCACAACTCAAGCCGTGACCATCACGCAGCCGACAGCGGCATTAAGCGCATCCATCACAGCGCAAACCAATGTGTTTTGTTATGGTGACAATACGGCAAGCGTAACAGTAGCAGGCGCAAATGGAACTGAGCCTTATACTTATTCTAAAGACGGAACAACCTTTGTAGCCAGTGGCACATTCAGTAATCTTACTGTTGGTTCTTACACCATTACGGTGAAAGACGCTAATAGCTGTACCACAACACAAGCCGTAACCATCACGCAGCCGACAGCTGGATTAAGTGCTACTGCTGTAATTATAAATAACAATAATTGTGTAGGATGCAGTAATGGTTCAATTATTCAAACTGTCACAGGAGGAACTTCTCCTTATACTTATACTTGGTCAAATCTTGCTATAACAAAAGATTTAAATAATTTGGCTAAAGGCACCTATTCAGTTGAAATTAAAGACTCTAAAGGCTGTACAATAAATAAAGAATATATTATCACAGAATCTGGAATTGCTCTTGTCAAAAAAGGCCTTTTTATTGATACCAATGGAGATGGTTTTGCTCAAGTTGGCGAAAAAATCAATTATACTTTTTCAGTAACCAATATTGGTAATGTAAATGTCACAAATGTAATTATCAGTGACCCCTTACTTGGCGCAATAAATATTACTGGAAATCCAATAGCTTTAATTACAGTTGGTCAAACAAACAATTCTGTAACCGGTACTTATACATTGACACAAGCTGACATTAATGCCGGAAAAGTAATAAACTCTGCTACTGCTTTAGGGAAAGATACTGAAAATAAAAATGTAACAGATATATCCGGAACTGCTATCGATAATGATATTCCTACTGAAACACTATTAATTCAAGTTCCTGAAATAACAATTACCAAAGATGGAACTTATGTAGATAGCAACCACGATGGAATAACTAATGTAGGCGATCTAGTTACTTATAATTTTGTTATTACAAATACTGGAAACGTAACATTAACCAATGTTACCGTTACTGATAACAATGCCGTAATTACTGGCGGACCAATAGCTACACTTGCAGTTGGAGCAACTGACTCAACTACTTTCTCTGGTTCTCATGTTATCACCCAAGGAGATATTGATACAGGTTATGTTTACAACTTAGCAACTGTACATGCTAAAGATCCAAAAAACAATCCTGTAACAGATACTTCTTCTGACCCTACTCCTTGCACTTCATGTAAAATAGATCCTAATTGTCCTGATTGTACAATTACAAAACTAACTCAGTCTCCTAAGATCGCTTTAGTAAAAAATAATGATATTACAGTTGGAGAAAATGGATGCGCAACTCTAGCAGTTGGCAATGTGGTAACTTATACCTTTATCGTGACTAATCCCGGTAATGTAAGTCTGCACAATGTAGCTGTCATCGACACTCATGCTGGATTATCAGCCATTGCGCTACAAAGCGGTGATGCAAACAATAACCATATTTTAGAGGTTAGCGAAACATGGATGTATAAAGCCACGTATAACGTAACTCAAACTGATATTGACAATGGAACTATTACCAATCAGGCCACTGTTAATGGTATTGCGCCAAATAATGCAATCGTAACCGACCAATCTGGTGACTTATCAACTAATAATGCTCCTAATGTAATTCCTATTTGCACTACTCCTAAAATCGCTTTAGTGAAAAACAATGATATTATAGCTGGAGAAAATGGATGCGCAACTCTAGCAGTTGGCAATGTGGTAACTTATACCTTTATCGTGACTAATCCCGGTAATGTAAGTCTGCACAATGTAGCTATCATCGACACTCATGCCGGATTATCAGCCATTGCACTAGAAAGCGGTGACGCCAACAATAACCATATTTTAGAGGTTAACGAAACATGGATGTATAAAGCCACGTATAATGTAACTCAAACTGATATTGACAATGGAGCTATTACCAATCAGGCCACAGTTAATGGTACTGCGCCAAATGATGCAATAGTAACTGACCAATCATGTGACTTATCAAATAATAATGCTCCTAATGTAATTCCTATTTGCACTACTCCTAAAATTGCTTTAGTAAAAAACAATGATATTATAGCTGGAGAAAATGGATGCGCAACTCTAGCAGTTGGCGATGTAGTAACTTATACCTTTATCGTGACTAATCCCGGTAATGTAAGTCTGCACAATGTAGCTGTCATCGACACTCATGCTGGATTATCAGCTGTTGCACTAGAAAGCGGTGATGCAAACAATAACAGTATTTTAGAGGTTAGCGAAACATGGATGTATAAAGCCACGTATAGTGTAACCCAAGCTGATATTGACAATGGAACTATCACCAATCAGGCTACAGTTAATGGTACTGCGCCAAATGATGCAATAGTAACTGACCAATCTGGTGACTTATCAACTAATAATGAACCTAATGTAATTCCTATTTGCACTAATCCTATCATTGCTTTAGTAAAAAATAATGACATTGAAGTTGGAGAAAATGGATGCGCAACTCTAGCAGTTGGTAATGTAGTAACTTATACCTTTATCGTGACTAATCCCGGTAATGTAAGTCTGCACAATGTAGCTGTCATTGACTCTCATGTCGGATTATCTCCTATTGCACTACAAAGCGGTGACGCCAACAATAACCATATTTTAGAGGTTAGCGAAACATGGATGTATAAAGCCACCTATAATGTAACCCAAGCTGATATTGACAATGGAGCCATTACCAATCAGGCCACTGTTAATGGTACTGCGCCCAATGATGCAATAGTAACTGACCAATCAGGTGACTTATCAACTAATAATGAACCTAATGTAATTCCTTTTTGTATTAATCCTGGATTAACTGTTGTGAAAATTGCCACAACTCCTAGTTATAGTACTGTTGGAAATGTAATAAACTATACAATAAATATAAAAAATACTGGTAATGTAACTTTACATCAGATAGTTATTAAAGATCCATTAACAGGATTGGATACAATTATTGAAGTTTTGGCACCTGGCGCAAGTTCTGAATACGCGCAAAGCTATACTGTAACACAAGAGGATTTAAATAAAGGTTCCATTACCAATGTTGCCACAGCTGATGGATTGACTCCAAACAATACCCCTATCAGTGCTACAGATGATGAAGTTGTGAAAGAAAATGCCAATCCAATTGATGCTGTTAACGATAATGCTGGAACTGTTGTTGGTGTCAATCAAATTACAGCAAATGTCATTAACGTTTTCACTAATGACACTTTGAATACTTCACCTGTAAATCCAGCCGAAGTCATTTTAACAACGGTGACATCAAATCCATACTTGCAATTGAATCCAAACGGCTCAATAGACGTATTGGCTGATGCTCCAGTTGGCATACAGACAATGACCTATCAAATTTGTGAAAAATTAAACAGCACCAATTGTGATACTGCGACTGTAACTGTTACTATAGAGGCGCCAACTATGAAAATATCAGGAGAAGCCATTTGTCTTAATGATATTCCATATTTTAGCTATACAGCAACCGCAGATAATTTCACCCCTGTAAATGGATTGACATTAACTTGGACTGACAGCAATAATAATGTAATTGCAACAATGACTAATTTGCCATTAAACGGCAAAGTATTATGGCCTGGAGCTACAGTTGACCAAAACGGAAATGGAACCGATTGGCCTGGCTGGGTTTTCTCAGATGGAAAATGGAGTGAAGGCGCTGATGGTTTCGAAGGCCTTAAACCAACTGCTACCATAACATTTACACTAAATCCAAGTCAGACGATTACAGTAAATTATCCTTCGACAGATCCATTTTGCACCTCTAGACCAACATTTAAAATTGATGCAGTTGATGACTCTGCAACTACGCTTGAAGGATTAGCAGGGGTTAAAAACATATTAACCGTATTTAAAAACGATTCCTTAAATACCTTGGCGTTAAATCCAGCAGATGTTACATTATCGGTTTTGATTCCAGATCCAAAAGGAGGCATAACTTTAAATACAGATGGTTCAATTGATGTAAAAGCAAATACTCCTACCGGAATTTATACTTTAACCTATCAAATATGTGAAAAAGCAGATACGGGTAATTGTGATACTGCAATTGTTACTATTAACATTACCAACATCCCTCTTGTAATAAAAGCAAATCCTGATACTTTTAGCGTAACACAATGTTCTATTAGTGAGGCCATCCGTAATGCTCTAAGTAATGATTTATTGAATGGTTCTCCCGCAAATATCAGTGATTTTAAATTTAAATTACTAACTGCTATCCAACAAAACATCAACATAGATAGCAACGGAAATGTAACATTTGTTGCTGGCGTAGCTGCAGGTCAATATATTTTTGATTATCAAATTTGTGAAGCTGCAAATCCAACAAATTGTGCTACATCAACAATCACGATCAATATTGCAGGAATTGAACCAGTTACAATTACAAGTCCATCATTTTGTAATGACGATACAACTCTTATTGATTTGAATAGCTTATTACCTCAGGGCACAGCAACTACAGGAAGTTGGGTAGATACAGATACTACGGGAGGGCTAAGTGGTAGCCTTCTAAACGCTATTGGCATACCAGTAGGCAAATACAAATTTGAGTATAAAATTGGCGGTGATTGTCCAAGAAGCATATTCTTAGAAATGGAAATCAACAATGACTGTAAAGTACAGCCATGTAAAACTATTATTGTACACAATGCTCTCTCAGCAAATGAAGACGGTAAAAATGATTATTTCCAGATTGAGAATCTAGAGAATAACGATTGCTATAAAAACTTCAAAGTTGAAATATTTAATCGTTGGGGAATCTTAGTTTTCGAAAGAGATAATTATGACAATGCAGGCAATGCATTTAGAGGGCGATCCGAAGGAAGAACCACAATCAATAAGAACGAAGGCTTGCCAACAGGCACTTACTTCTATATCATTAGCTATGATTCCGTTGATGGAGTTGGTCAAACACAAAACATTAAAAAAGACGGCTATTTATATTTAATAAGATAAGCTGAAAAAACACTCTGGGTTCTTACAAAATCCAGAGTATAAATACCTTATCCATTAAAATAAATTGACATAAGACATAAATCCTCAAAACTAAGCTATCCTAAAAATAGCCATTTTAAACCAACAAAAAGCTAACTATGAAAACAAAACTATTTTCAATCGTTATGATGTTTACAGCCATTGCAAGTTATGCGCAACAAGATGCCCAATACACTCAATATATGTACAACACAATAAATGTAAATCCAGCTTATGCAGGATCTAGAGGAGCATTAAGCTTTTTTGCGCTGCATCGCACACAATGGGTAGGCCTTGATGGTGCTCCAATTACAAATACAATATCAGTAAATACTCCTTTCAATAATACCAAATTAGGAGCGGGGTTTTCAATTGTAAATGATGAAATAGGGCCGTCAACTTCTAATTCAATTTCAGCTGATATTTCATATACCATTCCAATATCTGAATCATTCAGATTATCATTTGGTTTAAAAGGAACACTCAATCTCTTTAAAATAGACATAAATAAATTAAACCCAGGTGATCAAACTGATCCTCAATTTCAAAATTTTGACAATGACTTTTCTCCTAACGTCGGTGCTGGTCTTTATTTGCATTCGGACAAAGCCTATATTGGGCTTTCCATTCCAAATTTTTTAGAAACCAATGCCTATAATGATAATGATGTAGCTATTTATAAAGAGAAAATGAATTACTACTTGATTGGAGGATACGTTTTTGACTTGTCCCCTTCAGCAAAATTCAAGCCTGCATTTATGACCAAACTGGTTGAAGGTTCACCTTTGCAAGTTGATGTCTCTGCCAATTTTATGTTCATTGACAAATTAACTGTTGGGCTAGCTTACAGATGGAGTGCAGCAATGAGCGCCATGGCTGGTTTTCAAATCTCAGACGCTTTCTATATGGGGTATTCTTATGATTTTGAAACCACAGCCCTAGATAATTATAATTCCGGCTCTCATGAGATATTCTTGCGTTATGAAATATTCCAGAAAAACAGTAAAATGGTAACCCCTAGATTCTTCTAAAACAGAAATCAAGGAGAATTAAAATGGGTTAGGTATTTAATTAAACATTTTTAAAGCAAATATCATGAAAAATCAGACGCTCCTTTACATACTAATTGTTAGTTTATCTTCATTTAATTATTGGCCACTGCAAAGTCAAATCACAACAAATGAAAAGAAACAGCAAGCGTCAAAAACGAGCCCTCCAAGAAAGATAAAATATTATCATGTGGTTGAAACTGTTCCCTTAAAATTTGGCGGTTATTCTAGTGAATATGATGTAACCAATCCAAACATAATAAATACGTATGACTTAGGCCCTAACGGCACAAGGACTATAACTGCCATTTATGAAAATGAGGAAAAAATCCAGTACGATGAGCCCACCCTTAAACCTGATACTATAATGAACATTAAAAAATCAGCCTCAATATCAATATCTGATGCCCCAAAAAGGGAAAGCTCCGTTGCCTACATCAATATAATAAAAACCTATGAAAGAGTTTCTGACAAGGGGTATGAGTCCGTAGAAATGCTGAAAAAATTGGGTAATTCATACTTTTTTAATGACGAATTTGAAAAAGCTGAAAAATGCTATAGCAAATTATTTAGCATCACTGCTAATTTGGAGCCAGACTTTTATTACCGTTACTCAATAGTCTTGAAGGCAATGGGAAACATTCAAAAGTCCGAAGAATTTCTAAAAAAATTCAATCAGTTATCCAGCATTACGTCTAGGCAGTAATACTGAAAAATCCAAAATTCAATTTATAGATTTCTAAAAATAAAGATTATGAAAAACATTGCAATACTTCTAACTATACTCAATCTTTTTACAGCATCTATATATGCTCAAAAAGGAAAAATAGCGAGTGCAGATAAAAAATACGATAACTACGCCTATATCGATGCCATAAAAACGTATGAAAGAGTTGCTAATAAAGGCTATGAATCTCCGGATATGTACCAAAAAATAGGTAATGCCTATTTCTTCAATTCCGAGCTAGATCAAGCCGCCAAATGGTATGATAAATTATTTGCCCTAAAAATGGATGTTGATCCTGTGTATTATTACCGATATGCCTATTGCCTAAAGTCTATAGGCCAAGATGATAAGGCTAAAGAAATGCTGTCAATCTACAATCAGAAAACTGGAAATACAGGAAAAGGAGATTATTACAGCAAACAAGTGAATTATTTGGATAAGATAAAAGCGAATTCAGGCAGATACAAAATAAAAGATGCTGGAATCAATACTAAATATTCCGATTATGGAAGCTCATTTTATAATGACAGCAAATTAGTCTTTGCATCATCAAGAGATACCGGAAGCTTAGGGCAAAGAAAACATACGTGGACTGATCAATATTTCACGAACTTATATGAAGCAAACTTATCCAGTGACTCATTAATTCCCCAAAAAGCAGACAAATTTTCCAAAGGAGTCAAATCAAAGTTCCATGAGGCAAGTGCTGTTTTTTCAAGAGATGGAAAAACAATGTATTTTACCCGAAATAATTATTTGGATGGAAAAAAAGGGAAAGATGAAAGCAAAATCACTTTAATTAAAATATACAAAGCCAGCTTTGAAAACAATGATTGGAAAAATGTCACAGAATTGCCTTTCGACAGCAACAATTACAGTGTGGCACATCCCTCACTAAGTCCTGATGAGAAAACATTGTATTTTATTTCGGATATGCCCGGAGGCTTAGGCGAATCCGACATCTACAAAGTGAGCATCAATAGTGATGGATCCTATGGAAATCCAGTAAATCTGGGAAATGTAATCAATACTCCAGGAAAAGAGACATTCCCATTTGTATCCGATGAAAATGAAATTTATTTTGCTTCAGACACACATCCCGGACTTGGCGGTCTAGACGTATTTGTTTCCAAAATAAATCCAGATGGAACATTTGATGAAGTTCAAAATGTTGGTGCCGACGTAAATTCTCCTCAGGATGATTTTGCCTATTTGATCAATACAAAAAACCGAATTGGATTTTTCTCCTCAAATAGAAATGGCGGAAAAGGCTATGATGACATCTATCAATTTTTGGAAACCAAAAGACTTAAAACTAAATGCAAACCAGAATTAAGTGGAACTATTAGCGAATTGGTTTTAAATCAAATGATTTCCAATGCTAAAATGACTCTATATGATGGTCAGCATAAAGCAATAAGTACAACAGAATCTGATCAAAATGGGCAGTATTCATTTGCTATAGAAAGCACAGGCACTTATAGTGTAAGAGCAGAAAAAGAAGATTATGCCACTACCGAAAAAACTGTGGCAATAAAAGAGGATGACTGCAAAGCCCAATTGGATTTGGCCTTTGAAAAAGCTTTATGCAAAGTAGCAGTTGGTGACGATTTAGGTAAATGTTTTGGAATCAAATGGATTTACTTTGATTTAGACAAATCCGATATTAGACCAGAAGCCACATTAGATTTAGCCAAAATATTAGATGTAATGGGCCAATATCCAAACATGAAGATAGATATTCGCTCCTATACCGATAGCCGTGCTTCTGCCAAATACAATGAAGGCTTATCCCAAAGGAGAGCAAAATCAACCAAAGAATGGTTAATTAAAAATGGCATTAACACAAACAGACTAGGCTCTAGAGGCTATGGAGAAACCCAATTAGTCAACCACTGTTCTGACGGCGTAAAATGTACCGAAGAGGAACATCAACAAAACAGACGTAGCGAATTCATAATTACCGACCTATAAATTCCCTAATCCTAAATGCGAAAAACTATCCAATGGGTAGTTTTTTTTTTGATTTTAGGATAAATAATACTCCTAGATTTTTACAAATATATTAGTATAATACTTTTTGCCATTGACTGGATTCTCTCTTATTGAAATACCAAAATGCGTGAAATCACCTTCTATGTTTTGCTTGTGACCCTCGCTTTTTAGCCAGGCATCAAAAGCGCCTTTTGCGCTATTATAATTATATGCAATATTTTCACTCACCTTCTTAGCTCCTAAAACTTTCATTATATTATTTGAACGAGCATCAAAGTCATCATGATTTACAACATTGTTTGCAATCATATACTCATCATGTTCTTCAGATTTATACGAAACATGATTGATTTTTTCTAAAGGATTTAATCCAATACTTATTCTATAATTATTTATCAAAGTCATAGTTTCTAATTCTACAGGACTATAATCATAATTCAAGACAATTGCTGGATTATCAGAATTTATTTCTTCAGAAACATTATCTTCAGCGGTACAAGAAACCATAAGACACAAAACAGCAGCAAAAAAAGAAAAACGGAAACATTTCAATTTCATAATATCGGTTAATTTAAATTCAAGGTAGATTATGGGGTAAACTCCTTTAATATTGACACTTAGGTTAATTAGTTTTTCAAATAAACTGACAATTCTTTAAACTACAAAATAAAACCGATAAACTACATTAAAATAAATAATTAGGATGTATTTTTCTTATATACTATGGAGCTAAACGAGAAATTTCCCAAGAAAAATCTTCCTCAAGCTTATATCGAATACGATCATGTAATCGATTTGGTCTGCCTTGCCAAAATTCAACTTCCAATGGAGTTACCAAAAAACCACCCCAATGTTGAGGACGTAAAATTTCTTTTCCTTCAAAATCTTTTTCTAATTCCTTCAAATTTTCTTCAAGATAAGTTCTGGAGGGAATAACCTCACTTTGATTTGAAACAATTGCGCCTAGTTTACTTCCATCTGGTCTCGAATCAAAATAACCATCAGAATTATTTTCAGAGGTTTTCTGGGCAATTCCTTTTATAATCACTTGACGTTCTAGACTTTCCCAAAAAAAAGAAAGACATACATTTGGATTATTGTCTATAGCCCTACCCTTTTCGGAATTATAATTAGTGTAAAAAGTAAATCCTTCTTCGTTAAACTTCTTTAATAAAACGACACGTGATTTAGGAAAACCATCCAATCCAATTGTAGAAACTGTCATTGCATTGACTTCACCGCTTCCTTCAAAATTTTCAACCTCATGAAACCATCTGTTAAAAAGATTTATTGGATCCTCTGGAATTGAAGATTCTAACAATTCACTTTTCCCATATGATTTTCTATAATTACTTAAATCACTCATTTTAATTCATTTTAAATGCAAAAAAACATATTAGAACTCAAAATTTTTACCGTCATCAGCCAGTAAGACTTCTTTAAAGACAGTTTCTGCTTCTTCTTTAAATAAATTAATACTATCATAACGAGTGGAATAATGCCCTAAAATTAATTGCTGGGCATTGGCTTTCAAAGCAATTCTGGCAGCTTCTTTGGCTGTCGAGTGCATTGTTTTGGAAGCCAGACTTTCTTCTGAATCCAAAAATGTGGATTCATGATACAATACGGAAACATTTTCAATTATTGGAATTATATCTTCATTGTACTTTGTATCCGAGCAAAAAGCATAACTCAACGGTGGATCTGGATCGAAAGTCAATTTACTGTTAGCAATCACACGCCCATCATCAAGAGTAATATCTTTCCCGTTTTTTATATTCTGATAATAGCAAGTATCAATTTCAAAATCTTGAACTGTATTCAAATCAAGTTTGCGCTCCCCTATTTTCTCCTGAAATAAAAATCCATTAGTATAAACACGATGCTTTAATGGAATAGTCTTAACAACTACTTTTTCATCTTCAAAAATAATTTCGCTTTGCTTCGATTCCAGTTCATGAAAAAACAATTTATAATTTGTCCATGAATTAGACAATTTCAATTGCAGATCAATTATTTCTTTTACTCCTTTTGGGCCGTAAACATGTAAGTCATTTGTTCTTCCCAAAAGTGCGAAAGTGGATATTAAACCAACTAATCCAAAAAAATGATCCCCATGCAAATGGGAAATAAAAACATGATTAATTTTTGAAAATTTTAATTTGTTTTTACGCAATTGAACTTGAGTTCCTTCTCCACAGTCAATTAAAAATAATCTGTTTTTTATTTCTAAAACCTGAGAAGTTGGATTGGTTAAAGTGCGAGGAGTAGCGGCATAACAGCCAAGTATTGTAAGTTTCATTTGTTTTATAACAGTTATAAGTTATGTATTAGCTATTAAATACTTAACTAATATCTTTTTCGCCCATCTTTTTCTCTTGTCTAATAGAAATTGTCATAGCAATAATTAAAAAAACATTTGAAATAATCCCTAAATAATTCATTTCTGCTCCCAAATAGGAATTCAAACAATTAACCAATAAAAGAGCCAATGAACCTACTAAACAAATGTATTTAACAATTTTTAATCTTTTTTTATTTTTGTAGAAATCCATAATTACTTTATAAAACATCTTTTAAATCCTATTTTAAACAAATATCCAGTAAACTGTAAAGCATAGACCTTAAAACTTTAAAAACCTAAATCTCTTTCTATTTCATCCATTTCTATCAAATCCTGTGCTTCCAATTGAGTTGGAACAACAATAATAGATAGAGGAACTTTATTAAAATCTATATTTTCGACAACAATAACTAACGATTTTTTTTCTTTTTTATGTTTCTTAAACAAATCCGAAAAAATTTTAATTGACTTTACATCAACCGATTTATCATGTGAAATATCTAAGATGAGGTTATGTTCCTTAAAGCTACTGTACTGGTTATTTAACTTTTCTAAAAAGGCTACAATATCTCCTTCAGTATCTTTAATTATAATAGTATGTCCTTTGGTAGTAACTTTCATTTATGCAAAATTTATTTAATTTTTGAAGCCAAAAGATAGATAACAGCCATTCTAATAGCCACTCCATTCTCCACTTGATTCAAAATCACCGATTGTTGAGAGTCGGCAACATCACTTGTGATTTCCACACCTCTATTTATAGGACCTGGATGCATAATTACAATTTCTTTATCTAATGAATCCAGTAAAGCTTTATCTACTCCATACTGTTGTGCATACTCTCTAGTTGATGGAAAAAAATTCACGTCCATTCTTTCGTTTTGAACCCTTAACATATTAGCTACATCACACCATTCAAGTGCTTTACGCAAATTAGGTTCAACTGTTACTCCAAGTGACTCAATATATCTTGGAATAAGTGTTTTTGGACCACAAACTTTAACTTCGGCACCTTGCATCTGCAAAGCATATATATTGGAAAGAGCAACTCTAGAATGCAGTATATCTCCAACAATTACCACTTTTTTCCCAGCTACATCTCCAAGTTTCTCTCTAATAGAATAACTGTCTAACAAAGCTTGAGTAGGATGTTCATGAGCTCCATCTCCTGCATTTACAATACTTGCCTTAACATTTTTGGATAAAAAATAAGCCGCTCCGGGATTTGAATGCCTCATGACAACCATATCCACTTTCATAGAAAGAATATTGTTTACGGTATCAATTAATGTTTCCCCTTTTTTCACAGATGATTGCGCCGCTGAAAAACTAATCACATCAGCTGATAATCTTTTTTGAGCTAATTCAAATGATAATTTTGTGCGTGTACTGTTTTCAAAAAAAATATTGGCAATTGTAATATCGCGCAATGAAGGCACTTTCTTTATAGGGCGATTAATTACTTCTTTAAAATGATCGGCAGTTTCAAAAATCAGGTTAATATCATTTTCATTAATATATTTAATACCTAATAAATGATTTACACTTAATTCGCTCATTATAATTTATTTTTTTTCAGTTTTTTATAATTAATATATGGTGAAAGCAATCTTATTAATGTTCCAGATTTAATTGGTCACTAAATAAACACCATCTTCTCCATCTTGTTCTGCCCAACAAACTTTTACTTTTTCACCATTAATAGCATCTACTTGACGTCCGCGATAATCGGGCTGAATGGGTAAATCTCTACTAAAACGTCGATCAATTAATGCCAGCAATTCTATTCCTGAAGGTCTTCCAAATGACTGAATGGCTGTCAAAGCAGCACGAATACTTCGCCCTGTGTATAGTACATCGTCAATAAAAATGACTTTTTTATCTTCTACCAAAAAATCAATTTGTGTTTTATTAGCTTCCAAAGGCTTATCCGTTCTACGAAAATCATCTCTAAAAAAAGTGATATCCAAACAACCTAAAGCTACATTGGGCAGTTGATATTCTTTTTCTAATAATTCTTTCAAACGTTCTGCCAAAAAAGTTCCTCTAGGCTGAATTCCAATCAATACTGTATTTGAAAAATCAAGATGTTTTTCAATTAATTGACAAGCCAAACGATTCAAAATAATATTGACTTCTTTTGAATTGAGTAACACTTTTTGATTCATATTGAGCAATTATTTGTTTTTAAAAAATTACGGGATTAGTATCATTTTAAAAATGCCTTATTCCATTTATGCGTTTTTAAAACATCCGTAGGTTTGGTTGAGCAAATATACAAATTCCGATTTAGGATTTATTCATTAATAGCCTTTAAAAATATTTTATTCTTTCCTAAAGAAATCCATGTTGCCTTATGCCAAATATATTCTAACGGTCCTTGTTTGTACGTTTTTAACCACCAAGTACAGAATGCCAATTGTAAAAGAAACAAAACAATTCCAATCAACAAACTGTATGTCGCGCCTGTATACTCAACAAGTCCCAATCCGTATCGATAGTAAATAAAAGAACCGACAATAGATTGCATGATATAATTAGTCAAACTCATTTTTCCAAAAGGAATTAGCTTTGAAAGCAGATTATGAATTGATTCTTTTTGATATAATAATACAAATATCGATACCATAAAAATCATAAAAGCAAGATTGCTCCAAGATGTGATAATTAGCGAAAGGCTATTCGACACGTCTTTGCTTTCGATAATTTGTGGCAAAAAGTTTTTCAAAGTAAACAAAGGAACAAAAAGAAAGAAAGCATACAGCAAAGCTTTTTTCCAAAACAAATTGCTCTCAATTGACGCTATAAAAAGCTTTCTTCGTCCCACTAATAGTCCCAACATAAATAAAGCTGGAGCTTGAAAAAAACGTCCGTTTTCCCAAGACCAAAAAACAGATGCTAATCTCCCAATACTAAGATTTCCTATTGCATGATCGATAAAGGAATTACTTTTTAAATACTCTCCCATCATTCCAAAATAACTATTTGATAAATTAGGTATTGGGACATATTCTGGGTTTCCTAACATATAAAAAAACTTCACCCATTCAACTGGCTGGAGCATTAAAACAACTGCAGTGATAAAAACTGCCTTATTATTCCATTTGCAAGCAGGAACTAAAATAATTCCTAAAACAGCATAAATCATCAAAATATCACCTTCGTAAAAAATAGTGTTAACTATCCCAAAACCAAACAACAGCAATAAACGCCAAAGAAATCTTCCTCTAAAATCTTTGCCTTTTTTCTCTTGATTATCATTTTGAATATAAAAACTGAAACCAAAAAGCAATGCAAAAATGGCATAGGATTTTCCACCAAAAAGAAAAAACAAAGTCCCCCAAATAATTTTATCAAGGGCTTTGATCCATTCGGGCAAAAATTCGGGTAAATTATAGTAATCAAAATGTTCTATATTATGCAATAACATAATGGACATAATAGCAAAACCTCTTAAGGCATCGACTACTTCAACTCTTGGAGCTTTTAATTTTAAAGTACTGTTTGACATGGTTATAGTTAAAAAGATAAAAATTATAGGTTTCTCAAAAGTATCTTATTTTTCAAACAAATGCTAAAAAAACACAAATTGCCTGACAACCTAAAAGATTTAGTCTTTTATTGGTCACAGAAATAGTTAAAACTATGTACTTTAGTGCATTTTGCTTTAGCTTCTAAAAAGATTTACCGCAAATTCGCTAATTGTATTCTTTTTTCAAATAGCTAAATTTGCGAATTTGCGGTTAAATTTTTTTTTTTCAACCTCGCAGACTTTGAGTCTGCCAAACCAAATCTATGGACTTTAAGTCCATAGTGGTTTAGTTTTCAATAATTCAACAAATAGATTATGAGCAAAAAAAATCCCGTTATTTTCATAACAGGATTTTAAATTTAATTATAAGATGTACATCTTCTTTCTTTGCTCTTGAATTTTTTCATCATCCAAGTATTCATCAAAAGTCATGTAACGATCAATAACTCCATTTGGTGTCAACTCCACTACTCTATTACCAACAGTTTGTGCAAACTCGTGGTCATGTGTTGTGAAAATAATCGAACCTTTATAGTTTTTTAGTGAATTATTAAACGCAGTAATGGACTCCAAATCTAAGTGATTTGTAGGTTCGTCCAGCATTAATACATTCGCTCTTTCCATCATCATTCTTGAAAGCATACAACGTACTTTTTCTCCTCCTGATAATACATTACACGTTTTTAAAGCTTCTTCTCCAGAGAAAATCATTTTTCCAAGAAAGCTTCGGATGTTTACTTCGTCACGTTCTTCCTCGGTTTTTACCCATTGACGCAACCAGTCCACAAGAGAATAATCATTTTCAAAAAACGAATGATTATCTCCTGGCAAGTACGCTTGATTTGTTGTAACACCCCAATCATAAGTACCTGAATCTGCTTTTTGATTTCCGTTTAGAATTTCATAAAAAGCAGTTGTAGCACGGGAATCTTTAGAAAAAAGTACAATTTTATCGCCTTTAGCCATATTTAAATCTACTCCTTTAAAAAGCAAATCGCCATCAACCGAAGCACTTAAACCCTGAACATTCAAAATTTGATCTCCTGCTTCACGATCTTGATCAAAAATAATAGCTGGATAACGACGACTAGAAGGTTTAATATCTGCTATATTCAATTTAGAAATCATTTTTTTACGAGAAGTAGCCTGTTTTGATTTGGCCACATTCGCAGAAAAACGACGAATAAATTCTTCTAATTCCTGTTTCTTTTCTTCTGCTTTTTTGTTTTGCTGCGCACGTTGTTTCGCTGCTAATTGGCTTGATTCGTACCAAAAAGTATAATTCCCAGAATAATGATTTATTTTACTATAATCAATATCCGATATATGTGTACAAACCGAATCCAAAAAGTGTCTGTCGTGAGAAACTACAATAACTGTATTTTCATAGTTTGCCAAGAAATTTTCCAACCAAGCAATAGTTTCAAAATCCAAATCATTGGTAGGCTCATCCATGATTAATAAATCTGGATTTCCGAATAAGGCCTGTGCCAAAAGTACTCTCACCTTGATTTTTCCTTCCAAATCACCCATTAAGGTATAATGGTTATCTTCGGTAATTCCAAGATTTGACAGCATTGAAGCCGCATCAGAATCTGCATTCCAACCGTTCATTTCTTCAAATTGCACTTGCAATTCCCCTATTCTATCAGCGTTTTTATCATTATAATCTAGGTAAAGAGCATCCATCTCTGTTTTGACAGCATACAAAACTTTATTACCCATCATGACAGTTTCCAATACCGTATGTTCGTCAAACATATTGTGGTTTTGGTTTAAAACCGACATACGTTTTCCTGGTTCCAAATGAATATGTCCCGAAGTTGGGTCCATTTCACCTGCAATTATTTTAAGAAAAGTTGATTTTCCAGCACCATTGGCTCCAATAACTCCATAAATATTTCCGTGTGTGAAGGTTGTATTTACTTCGTCGAACAAAATTCGCTTGCCAAACTGAACTGATAAATTATTGACTGTTAACATGAATGTCTTTTTATTAAAATTTTGTGCAAAAGTACAAAAAATTGTCAATTATTTTTTACCCAAAAACAACAATTAGTTTATCTTCACACTTAATTAATTATTTCATCATAAAACATAAAATAAGGTAAGATGCAGGCACCAATACTACTATATCAAACATCCGAAACCAATATTGATGTTGAAGTAACTTACTTGGACGAGAGTTTTTGGCTTTCGCAAAAAGCTATTGGACAGTTATTTGGAGTAGAATCAAATACTATAACCTATCATTTAAAAGAAATTTACAAAAGTTCAGAATTAGACGAAAGTTCAACTACTCGAAAAATTCGAGCAGTTCAAACCGAAGGAAAAAGAGAAGTCAGCAGAGAAATTGATTTTTACAATCTAGATGCAATTATAGCAGTTGGATACAGAGTCAATTCCAATCAAGCTACACAATTCAGGATTTGGGCAACAAAAACACTCAAAGAATTCATCATTAAAGGATTTGTCTTAAATGATGAAATGCTCAAAAACGGCAAAGCTTTTGGAAAAGATTATTTTGAAGAATTACTGGAACGCATCAGGGAAATTAGATCTTCGGAAAGACGCTTTTATCAAAAGATAACTGATATTTATTCGCTTTCGGCAAATTATGAAAAAGACAGTCTTACGACAAAAACATTCTTCGCCTCTGTACAAAATAAACTGCATTGGGCGATAACCGGAAAAACGGCCGCTGAAATTATTTACACCGAAGCAGATGCAAACAAACTTTATATGGGTTTATCCACGTGGAAAGATGCACCAAACGGCAAAATTCAAAAAACGGATGTGAGTATTGCCAAAAACTACTTGAATGATGCCCATCTTCAGGAATTAAACCGAATTGTTTCCGCTTACTTGGATTTGGCTGAAAATTATGCAAAAAGACAAATCATTATGCAAATGGAAGATTGGACTTTGTTTCTAAATAATTTTCTGCAACTATCCAATTATCCAATACTTAACGACAAAGGAAAGATTACACATTTAGAAGCTAAAATCAAGGCAGAAATGGAATTTGATAAATTCAGAATTATTCAAGACAGAGAATACCTGTCCGATTTTGACAAGGAAATTTTGAAATTACATAAAAAGGACTGATTTAAAATTAAAAAACCTGGCAACGAATTACCAGGTTTAGAATATTGTTTTCACAGAAAAACAATAACAATTCAAAATAAAGAAATTACTTAAAATACAAATAACCAAACTCAATCTTAACAATTTCAACTTTAATTTTTGAATCAAAATTTTAGGCTTGAACTAACTTTTTCAAGCTATTATATACTGCTAATTCAACATCAGCATGTTCTTTCGAATTACATTTTTCAAGTAAATTATTCAATGTAACAGCATCAACATTTTCTTTTTTATCAATCTTAAGAAGAAGCTGTTGAGAAACATCATTTAAACTTTTAGACAATACCAAAAGCGGCTGAACAAGTGGCGCATTTTTGCTCAAAACATTTAAATCAAAGTTCATTTTAATCCATTTGTTCAAATAACTTACAACTGCAGCTTGATTTTCAGCTGATTTATTGTTTAAAAAATTAACTACAGCTTGATTAAATTCTATCGCATCAGAAGCGTCTGGTGTACAGACATCAGCAAATAAGGTTAATGGAGAATACATTTTATATTCAGTTCCCTCGCTGTTTCTTGAATATCCTTTTAGCGGTTCACAAACATTGGACAAATCAAGCAAAGCATCACTTTTTTGATTGTTGCTAATGTTTCTCAGCAACGCTTCTTTGCTTTTTATATGTGTCAATCCCAACTCTTCCAATCTAAAAGAAACTGTTTTTAATCTTTTGCGCAAGCTGTTAATATCAGTAACACTTTCATTAGACCAAAAACGTTCTGCAATAGCTGCAGTTCTTGGCCAAATTCTGCTGTCTATAGTTGCAGGCGTTGCCAATTCTGCCCACATAGTTGCTTCTCCACCCAAAATTCTTCCTTTTTCTTCATTGGTCAAACTCACGTTTTTTTGCATTGGATCTACAGTATAATGGTCTTCGACTCCATACATCAAATCAATATAATAACCATTAGACAAAACGGTTTTATATCCTCCTTTTGCCGCTTCAACTAATGATTTTCCAGCAGTAAGACCTTCGTTTGTTCCTTTCCAAGAATGAATTATAGCATCTTTGGACATATTTTTTGTCATTATCTCTTCCCAGCCCATTAATTCTTTATTGTGTTTTTTGAGCATCGGAATTAACTGCATGGTAAAATAAGTCTGCAATTCGTGGTTATTAGCCAAATTATGCTTCTTTTTGAATTCCTGAATCTTTGGATTTGAGTCCCAATCTTTGCCCTCGTTTTCATCACCTCCAATATGGAAAAACTTTCCGGGAAACAGTGGACAAACTTCATCCAAAATTGAACTTATCAATTCGTATGTTTTAGGGTTTGAAGGATCAAGTGTAGGCGTAAAAATCCCTGCGTTTCTCTCTAAATCATACTTTTGTATTTGTTTTAATTGCTGTCCTTTTTCACCAGAACCTACATTTAGAATTTCAACTTTACTTCCAATTTCCGGATAAGCTGTCAAAATAGCCGTTCCATGACCTGGCATATCAATTTCTGGAACTACTAAAATTCCTCTGTCAGCAGCATATTTTACTATATTTTTAATTTCTTCCTGCGTATAATAATTTCCATCCGATGCCATTTGAATCAGCTTCGGGTGTTTTTTCATTTCGATTCTCCAACCTTGATCATCTACCAAATGCCAGTGAAAAACATTCATTTTTACAGCTGCCATTCCATCCAAATTTCTTTTTATCACATCAACAGGCATAAAATGTCTAGCACCGTCAATCATTAATCCTCTCCAAGTGAATCTTGGAAAATCGGAAGTTTTTGAAACTGGGAAATAGAAAGAGTTATTAGTGTTCTGCAAAAGCTGCAGCAACGTTTCCAAACCATGCAATGCACCAATGTCTGTAGTAGCATTTATCGTAATCTTGCTTGGAGTTACATCCAATAAATAACTTTCATCCTCATAAAGATCAATTTTTCCGCTTTTTACGCAATTAATCTGTAGTTGAGCTTCTGGAACTTCATTTAAACCTGTTATAAATCCTTGCTTAAAAAACATCCCCGTTCTTCCGTCCAATCGTCTCAAAAAATTAGTTGCTCCAACAAATATTCTTGCATTTGGAGCTCCTGTAATATTTACTTTAAAATTCTTTGTTAGTATAAATGAACCTTCATTAAGACTAATGTTTTGAGGCCATGGCATAATATTTAATTGCTCTTTTGTAATTTGAGCTGTAGAAATAAAAGATGCAAATAAAAAAAACAGGATATATTTCATTTGATAAAAAAGTATGTTAGTAAAAATGTGAAATAGTGCCAAACCTAAGCTTTAAAGTTCTAAAAAAAACTTAGAGTCCGTCACTAACTTAACACAAAACAAAAAATATGGTATTAGTACTCAAAACGTTTAAAAGCTTCAATCGCTTCATATTCTGCCAAACCTAAATCATCGTATAATTTGGCTGTATTTTTATTTCTGTCCTCGGCTCTAACCCAAAATTCTCTAGAATCATTGCCTTGAAACATCACTCTGTCTTTTTGGGATTGATGGTATAAGATAGCCTGTCTTTTCAACTGCACTTCATCCGGACTTAATGGAACCGCCATGTCAATTTCATGAATATCCCATTCGTGCCAAGCACCTCTATACAGCCACAGCCAGCAATCATTCATAAAAGGTTTTGATTTTAACGCTTTCATAGACGCGAAAATGGCATTTAAACACACTTCATGCGTACCGTGCGGATCTGCGAGATCTCCTGCAGCAAATACCTGATGAGGCTTTATTTTCTCAATAATATCTTTAACAATAGCAATATCTTCTGGTTCTAAAGGTTTCTTTTGAACCATTCCTGTTTCATAAAATGGCATGTCCAAAAAGTGCGTGTTTTCATCTTTTAAACCAATATATCTTGTAGCTGCATAAGATTCGCGTCTTCTTATAAGTCCTTTTAATTTACGAACTTCCATGGTATCGCTTTGCCCGATTGGTTTTGAATTAATAGAATCAATCACCGATTGAAAATTAATTCCTGACTTATCCCCTTCGGCAAAATCATTACATACTTCGGCAAACTTCAATGCTTCATCATCAGTAACAGCGATGTTTCCAGAAGTTTGATACACAACATGCACATCATGACCTTGCTTGATTAGTTTTGCAAAAGTTCCTCCCATAGAAATTACATCATCGTCTGGATGCGGACTAAAAAGGATTACTCTCTTCTTAGCTGGATTAGCTCTCTCAGGACGGAAAGAATCATCAGTATTTGGTTTACCGCCTGGCCATCCCGTAATAGTATGCTGTAACACATTGAACATATTAATATTCAAATCATAAGACGAACTTCCGGATGCTAATAAATCAGACATTCCGTTATTGTTGTAATCTCTGTCGGTCAATTTTAAAATCGATTGATTTGTATGCTGGCAAAGCCAAACAATCGCCTTGTTTTTCAATTGTTCCGTCCAGATACACTCTCCTACCAGCCATGGTGTTTCTAAACGAGTCAACTCAGATGCGGCACCTTCGTCTAAAACAAAAGTGGTATTATTGTGATTTTGCAGAAAAGTAGCAGGAACTTCAGAGCTGATATCTCCTTGAATTGTTCTTTTTATAATAGAAGCTTTGTTTTGTCCCCAAGCCATCAGCACAATTCTTTTAGATCTAAGAATTGTTGAAACTCCCATCGTAATGGCTTTTTTAGGAACATTGCTGATTCCATTAAAATCGCCCGAAGCATCTACTTTGGTAATATGGTCCAAAGTAATAATTCTCGTCCCCGAGTTAATATGCGATCCAGGCTCATTAAAACCAACGTGTCCTGTACGGCCAATTCCTAATAATTGAAAATCAAGTCCTCCTGCATTTTTAATATTCATCTCATAATCAACACAAAATTGATTTAAATCTTCTAATTCAACAGTTCCATCAGGAATATTAACATTTTCAGGTCTAATATCAACATGGTTAAAAAGATGCTGATGCATGAAATAATGATAGCTCTGATTACTTTCCTTTGGCATTGGATAGTATTCATCTAAATTAAAAGTAATAACATTGTCAAAACTCAATCCTTCCTCTTTGTGCATACGAACCAATTCTTGATACACTTTTATAGGAGAAGATCCAGTAGCCAAACCTAATATACATTTTTTATTCTTTTCTTGTTTGGAACGAATTAAATCTGCAATTTCTTGAGCAACAATTACTGAAGCATCTGCAGCATTCTTAAAAATTACGTTGTGGATTTTTTCAAAACGGGTGTCTTCAAACTGACCTGCTTTTTTGAAGCTTATGTCTTTACCTAAGTTTGATGTAGTTCTCATGATTTTTGTTATTATGTATTTTAATTTAAATTGTACTAAAAGTTACTGTATCTCTATTATTTTATGTTAATTTTTATAAAGATACACATATCTTCTTATTTTTAATTAATTGCTAATCTGGTTTTTTAAAACAAAAACCAAGCTGGTTTTGTTTATATTTTTGTTTTTATTTTAAAAAATAAAAAGAAATTTCGATAGTAATAAGGCCTTAAAACAAAGCGGAAATACTTTACAAATCTAGGCGATTGGCATTATTGCCTTTTAAATTAAAAAAATCTTGCAGCATCATTTTTCAATTCTTCTTTTTTTATATCCAGACAAGCAAAACCTGTCTGGAATAAAAAATAACTATTTGTATTCTTAAAAATTTGATCCAGTAGTATCCCACCAAACTCTAGTAGCACCGTTATCAGGTTGTCCATTAAGCAATGCAACTCCAGAAGCATAACCAGTTGGATTTCCAGATTTTTCAGATCTAATAAAATTTATTCTTCTAACACCTATATCAGTTGAAATAACTCCTCCACTAGTATTTTTAACAATTTTGAATAATTTTGGATATCCAGTTCTTCTCCATTCTGTCCAAGCCTCTTGACCTTCTGGGAATCCACAAATCCATTTTTGCGTAATAATTTGTTGCAATTGTTCTTCTTTTGAACCTGCAGTATTATACTTAACAGGAACTAAGTTGACCGCAACAGCATCATTAACAGTAGAAGTTGGATCATCATAATCCTTAGCTACTGAAGTAGTTTGAGAATAAGCTGCCGCACCAGAAACACCGTGCTGATCAAAAGATGCTGCAATACCAGCTTCATATAAATCTTTAGCTGTACCTCCTACATTCCATCCTCTCAAAGCTCCTTCAGCTCTCAAGAAATACACCTCTGCAGTTGTCATCCAAACTGTTTGTTTTGAATTAACTTTAGCAAAATTCCTATAATGAGCATCAGTAATATCGATTCCATTACGAACACCTTTATATTGGGCTGGATATGTTGGACCTGATATAAAATAAGCGGCTAATCTAGGATCATTATATCCTCCCATAATAGATTCCATATCTGCAGACATATTGACATCAGTCCAAGATTGACTAATAGCTGTAACTGGATTACTATAATTTGGCGGATTAAGAATCATAGCATCATCAGCCGACATCATAACTCCAATAGTGTTATTAATTGCTTTTTCAGCTTGTGTCTTAGCTAAAGTTGGGTTTATTTTTACAATATGCATTGCTAATCTCAAACGCAATGAGTTTGCATATTTTGCCCATTTCTTATAATCTCCTTTATAAAGAGAAACATCTGTTGTAGCAAATAATGTTGTCTCATTTGCAGCAACCCTTTTTGTTAAATCAGTTATGGCAAAATCTAATTCTTCAAACATTTGGTTGTACACAGATTCTTGAGAATCATAAGTCCATGATGTACCTTCGGAACCATACTTAGAATAAAGAATAGGTCCATGTATATCAGTGATTCTACTCATTTCTGCAACTTTAATAATTAAAGACAGGGAGTAAAATTGATCGTACTTACCTTTCGCTCTTTGTTCAATTCTTAAAGCGTTAGCCATGACCCCTTTATATGCTTCTTCCCAATGAAGATAATTCCAACCATCATCTAGTGAATAAGTATGATTATGACCTGTTGCAAAACCAGAACCTGAAGACATGTATCCTGACCATACATCGGCTTGTAAGTTTTGCTGGTATTGGTATGGCCAAGCCGTAAGAATAAGAACATTTGAAAACATAGGACCAAAAGGTGCCTTAATATTGTTATAATCCTGCTCCAAATCTTTATTTGAAGCTCCACTTTGATTCGTATTTATACTTTCAAAATCACTTGTGCAACTTACTGCCGCAAGCAGAGAAATACAAATTGCCGACGTTTTTAATTTATTTTTTATCATGATTTTGTTATTAGAAAGTTACATTTAAATTTAACCCAATACTTCTTGTTGATGGCATGCCATAAATATCAACACCTTGCAATCCTTCTCCAGAACTTAATGAAACATTCGGATCGAATGGAGCATCTTTGTATAAAAAGAATAAGTTTCTGCCAACTAATGCTAAACTAGCAGAATTAATGAATGGTATGCTTTTAGTATTAAAAGTATATCCGATAGACATCTCTCTCATACTTACATTTGTTGCATCGTATATATACTCCCCACTAGCTCCGCTTCTGCCACCAACTGTATTGTAATATTTATAAGCATCCATTGTAGTAACCGGAGTTACACCATCAGCTGCTACAGCGTTTATATGAACAACACCTCCCGCATCTCTTACATCACCTGTTGCTTTAGAAACTCCTGCTTGATCCAAAATACCTTGGGTAACACTCATTACTTCTCCACCAAATCTAGCATCAATAAGGAATCTAAAATTTACAGATCCAAAATTGAATGAATTCTGAAGACCCATCATAAAGTCTGGATTAGCGCATCCTACAGCTTCAAAATTTTTAGACACCTGTACATCTCCACTTGCGTTTAACAATATTCTGCCTTGATCATCTTTCACAATATTTTTTCCCATAATCTGACCAAAAGGCTGTCCTTCAATCAAAGCATATTGGTAACTATTTGATCCAGAAGGAGTCAAAATCAATACACCGCCTAAATCTTCAGGTATTCCAGTAACTTTATTGCGGTTGTGAGAATAATTTAAAGTAGCATCCCAAGAAAATTTATCTTTTTTTACAATTGATCCATAAACAATAGCCTCAAACCCATTATTTTCAACACTTCCTCCATTATAAGCATAATTAACATAACCATTTGGATCTGTAGATGGTGCAGGAACTGTAATTAATTGGTTATCCGTTTTTGAATTGTAATAAGTCAATTCAAAACCTAATCTATTATCAAACATTTTCCAATCTGTACCAAATTCTATTGATGTTTGATTTTCTGGTTTCAAAGATGTATCAGGTCGAGGCCCAACTTGTGGTGCTATAATATTTCCTCCAAGAATTGTGTTTACCGGTGAAGTAATATTTGGGCTAATATCACTACCAACTTGTGCATAAGAAGCACGAACTTTTCCATAACTAATCCATTCTGGCAACGTAGTCATTTGGCTTATGATACCTGACAAGCCTACAGAGGGATAAAAATAGGAGTTTGTATCCGTATTTACCAAAGTAGAAGACCAATCATTTCTACCTGTTACATCAAGAAATAAATAATCTTTATAACCGAAAGTCATCGATGTAAAAACAGATTGAATTTCTTTATCACCACCTCTAACTTGTTGGTTAGCTGCGTTATTATTAAAATTCCCTAAAGTAAACCAATTTGTATATTTTAAACCTCCCGAATCAATGCCTGAATCTAAAATTGTACCATTATTAACAGACGTTTTTGAAAAACTGGCACCAAAAATACCGTTAAAGCTAATATCAGAACTGAATTTTGTATTAATTTTAGCCAAAAAGTCACCATAGTTAAATGTACTTGAATTTGTTGTATACACATATCTGCCATTTGGATTTACAAGTGCAGATGCTGATGTTGCATACATTTTCTTTTCAAAAGTATTATCACTGGAATTGTAGCTATATCTTGAAGCAAGAGTCAACCAATCATTAACAATATAATCAGCTGCTAAAGTACCTTTGAAAAAAGTATTTCCACTAACCGATTTATTTCTATTAACTAACCAATATGGGTTCTGAGTATACTCAGTAACAGCTTCGTTTACCCAATTTTGTTTGTAAATATTCCTATTTGCATCAAAAACTTCATAATTATCTTTAAATTCTTGGAAATTATTTCCTCTAGGAAAAGTATATAATCCAGTCAAAGGATTAAAATAAAGTCCATTCACTGGTCTGTTATCAATCGTTTGGGAAGCATAATTCCCTGAAGCATTAATAATTAATTTTTTATCAAAAAACTTTGCCGTTTGGTTAATTCCAAAGTTGTTTTTACTTAAATCATTTCCTGGCATTATACCACTTGCAGTAGTATTAGCATATGTTAAGTTAGTCGAAGCAACATCTGTTCCAACAGAAAATCCTAACGAAGATATTTGAGTAAATCCAGTATTAAAAAAATCTTCCACATTAATTCCACTTGCTCCTTTTTTATAAGTACCATCAGCATTTGTTCCCCATGTTACTGGACTTTTATCACCTGCAACATATTTATCTTGAAATTCTGGCAAATAAGCCGCCGTTTCTACACTAGTAACTGATGAAAATTTCACCCTTGCTACACCATCTTTTGCTTTTTTAGAATTCAACAACACTACTCCTCTTGCACCTAAACTCCCATATAAAGAGGAAGCTGAAGCACCTTTAAGAACAGTCATGCCATCATAATCATCTGGATTCAATAATGATACAATGTCTCCTGCATCATTATTCCCTCCAGCCATATTACCAAAAGGATCATTTGGCTGACCTGCAGAAGCATTGATAAAAGGCACACCATCAATAACATACAACGGTTGATTATTAGTTATAGATGAATTACCACGAATTACTACTTTTGTAGATCCCCCAACACCCGAAGAGCTTCTAGTTACTGCGACACCAGCAATTTTACCTGCCACAGTATTCATTAAGTTCGCATCTTTTACTCTTGTCAACTCTTCCGACTTTAATTCTTGTGCAGAATAAGTAAGTGATTTTTTAGATTTTCTTAAACCTAATGAGGTTACAACAACTTCGGTCAAGGCTGTAGAACCAGATTCGGTCAATTGAACTTTAATAGTATTAGACTCGCCTACTGTTACACTTCTGGTTTCATATCCTAGATATGAAATTTCTAAAGTAGCGCCAGTTTTAACCTCAATAGTAAAACTACCATCAAAATCTGTAGTTGCACTATTCGATTCTCCTTTCACAATAACATTTGCCGAAGGCAAGGGCATCCCCTTTGCATCAGAAACCAAACCCTTGATTGTTTTTACTTGCGCAAGGGTAACTTGCGAAGTAAAAATAACCATTACGATTAAAAAAATTTTTCTCATTTTTAAATTATTTTTGTTAGTTATGATGTAAAATTATGCGGAAGGTATCCTCTAAAAAAATAAATTAAACCAACAGCACTGTTTTTTAAACCAACGACATGTTTCAATCAACAATGCGTTTTACGAAAACGTTTTCACGATATGTATTTTTCATTTTAATTCCATTTTTTTAGTTTTTTTTTCATCAAAACCCATTTTTTAATAACAAAATGATTATTGTTGCATAATAAAACGATAACTAACCCAGATTTCTATTCAATACATATTTAAGGTTTAAATGAAAAAAATAAACTTCCATATAAAGCTTGAAAATCATATATGGTTTTGGGCTATCTATTTTATACTTAACTTTTTGAGATGGGGAGCTTATTTTAATGATTATGGATATTCTTTTAAATCAAATCTAATCGAATTCTCTCTCCATATACCATTAGTATATTTCAATTTATTAATACTCATTCCCATGTTTGTATTAAAATCGAAATACATTAAATATGGATTCTCGCTAATTGCAAGTTTAGGAGTCGTTTATTTATTAAAAACCGGGCTGACCTATTTTATAATTTCCAAAAATATTTGGCCAGAAGCCAATAGAGATTACAGTCCTTTTGAAATTAATCATATCGTGGCTGTCTGTATTGGTGAACTTTATGTACTAGCGGTAGCATCTTCAATCTACTTGATGCTCACATGGCTCAAAGAAAGGGATCGTAACAAGGCAATAATGGAGAATCAAAATAAAATAAAATTGAAATATTTAAAAAATCAGATTCAGCCACACTTCTTTTTTAATACGCTAAATAATCTTTATGCACTTTCATTAGAATCATCAAACAAAGTTCCTGATGTAATTATTAAGCTTTCGCAATTAATGGAATATGTATTATATGATATTGAAGATGTCAAATATGTTCCTTTAATAAAAGAAATCGATTATATTCAAAATTATATTGAAATTGAAAAACTGCGTTTTCAAAATGTAGAAGTTAGATTTAATCTAGAATCCAATATTGACAATATAAATGTCCCGCCATTACTGTTTATCTCACTAATCGAAAATGCTTTTAAACATGGCGGAGCCAATAATGAAAAACTCAAAATTAAAATAAACTTCAGAGTCATAAATTCTCATCTTGAATTTGAAATAATTAATAATTTTGTAATTTCACCTCCTTTAACAAACAAAAAAGGGATCGGTTTATCGAATACAAAAAAAAGATTAAAACTTATTTATAAAAACAATTTCAGCATACACCAGATAATAAAATTCAACTTTTACAGTATCAAAATACAAATACCTTTACATAATGAAGATTAAATGTGTAATAATTGACGATGAACCTTTAGCTATAAAAGTATTGCTCAATTATTTTGAAAATTTTTCAGAATTTGAAGTTATTGGAACTTTCAATAATTCATTAGAAGGTCTCGAATTTATTAATTCTAATACTGTTGACGCTGTATTCCTAGATATCAATATGCCAATGATGACTGGATTTGAATTAATCAAGTTATTAGAATACAAACCCCGAATTATTATCACAACCGCTTTCAGAGAATTTGCAGCCGAAAGCTACGACCTCGAAGTATTGGATTATTTAGTAAAACCAATTCCATTGCCTCGTTTCATAAAATGTATTCAGAAAATTGAAGCTGAACACAATTTAAAAAACAATATTAAAACTGAAAACCATCGTGTGGAACCGCACCTATTTATTAAAGTGGATAAAAAAATGGTGAAAATAAATATTGATGAAATCCTTTTTATCGAAGGAATGAAAGAATACATTAAAGTTATCACTGCCGAAAAAACTTATATAACTCATAAATCATTAACTTCCTTAACAGATGAGTTGCCTTCTGAGCGTTTTATGCGCATTCATAAATCCTATACAATTGCATTAAACAAAGTAAAATCGATAGAGGGAAATAGAATCCAAATTTTATCTTATACAATTCCCATAGGAAGAAATTACAGCAAAGAAGTAAAAATAAAAATTCTGGAATAAAAAAACGCAACAATTCCACTTTGTCAAACCAACAAAGTAAAAACAACACAATATCTGATTATGAAATAAATTTTTAGTGTATTTTTTACATTTATTTTCGTGATTTAAAATGACTTTTTTTTATACTGAAAGTAAAATTCTACATCGATTTTTTTCTAATAAAAAGCAATAAAGTCGACATTTGTTGACAAAATAATGTCGTTTATATAAAAGTAAAAAAGTTTACATCTTAAAATTTTTTTTTGAAACTCTTAACAAATATATTTACAGTCTTGCAGCATGAAAAATAAATAATAACCAAAAAAAATTAAATTTTTAAATTATGAGTTCAGAAAATGTGCAAACCAAATGGGGACAGTTTATCTCTTTGATAATTGTCTTCTTTTTTTGGGGTTTTGTTGGTTCGGCCAATGACATCCTAATCCCAGTTTTTAAGAAAGTTTTTACTTTATCACAAGTCCAGTCACAATTAGTTGCTTGGGCATTTTATGCTGCTTATTTTGTAGGATCAATAATATTCTTCCTAATCTCTTTAAAATCAGATGTTTTACAGAAATTTGGATACAAAAAAACACTTTCTGCAGGATTATTACTTTCTGCAGTTGGTTCATTTTTATTCGTTCCTGCTGCAACATTAGAAAGCTTTCCTTTCTTTCTAACAGCCTTATTTACAGTAGGTTTAGGGTTTTCTATCCAACAGATTGTTGCTAATCCGCTTGCAATTAAAATGGGAAGCCCAACAACTGGAGCTCACCGCTTAACTTTAGCAGGAGGAGTAAACTCTTTTGGAACAACAATTGGAGCGATCTTATTAGGAATTGCTCTATTTGGAATGGGTGACGATAAAAAAACTGCTCTTTCACTAGAAGATATCAAATTGCCATTTATAATTCTAGGTCTTGCATTTATTCTAGTTGCAGTTTTTATGAATTTTTCTAAAATCGAAGATCCCGCTAAAATTGATGAAGAAGAAGCTATAATTGAACATAAGCATGCTAAATTCAGCATTTTAGACTATCCGCAACTATACTTAGGAATGTTAGGTATCTTTATCTATGTTGGTACAGAAGTTACCATCATTAGCAACCTTCCTGCTTTATTGAAAACCCATGAATTTGGTGGTATTTTAGAAGACGCTATTGCTCCGTTTATTGCACTATATTGGGGAAGTTTAATGATTGGCCGTTGGAACGGTGGAGTTAATGTTTTCAATACTTCCAATTTAGTAAATATAGCTCTTAAATTTATAGTGCCTGCTTTAGGATTTGGAGTTATTATTGGAGCAAACATTTTTGCCGCGCATGATGTATCTTCATTCTACATTTATCCAATTTGGATTTTACTATTTATAGCTGTTAGTTTTATAGGTGGTAAAAATGCTGGTAAAACATTAATGCTTTTTGGAATATTTGGTTTATTAATGATGGTGGCAGGATTAGTTTGTCCAAATCCAGATATTGCTAAATTCTTCTTTATCTCTGGCGGACTATTTTTATCCATCATGTGGCCATCAATATTTGACTTAGCAATTGCAGGTTTAGGAAAAAATACTGGAAAAGCATCTTCTTTCTTAATTATGATGATTCTTGGAGGCGGAGTAATTCCACTTATACAAGGAAGTATCTGTGATTTAGATGTAACAAATCCAAACGGAATATTTGGCATTAGTTACACACATTTCTCTTATATTGTACCCCTTATTGGTTTTGCATATTTAGCATTTTATGGTTTCTATTGTCCTAAAATATTAAAAAAACAAGGAGTAAGCCATGTTATAAGTGAAGGCGGAGGACATTAAGAAGTTTTCAGTTTTCAGACTGCAGTATTCAGTATAAAATGAATTCAAAAGTCCCATTCTAAAAACAGAATGGGACTTTTTTTATCCCTAATTCAAATCGCTGAGAATCGCGTATATAATTTTTATTTGAACCATAATCAAATATTGATTTTTTGGACATTATACCAAAAACAAAAAAGTCCCATTCTGTTTTTAGAATGAGACTTTACTTTATTAATTCTCTTGACTGAAAACTGCAGTCTGAAAACTGAATACTTCCTTACTTGTTTCCTTTTTCGAAATCAGCAACAAATTGAGCCAATCCAATATCCGTTAAAGGGTGTTTCAATAAACCGTAAATTGCAGATAATGGTCCTGTCATTACATCAGCACCAAGTTTAGCACAGTTTACAATATGCATTGTATGACGTACAGATGCAGCCAAAATTTCAGTCTCATAACCGTAGTTATCATAAATCAAACGAATTTCTTCGATAAGGCCTAAACCATCTGTAGAAACATCATCCAAACGGCCAATAAATGGAGAAACATAAGTTGCACCCGCTTTGGCAGCCAATAAAGCTTGACCAGCAGAAAATACAAGAGTAACATTCGTTTTAATTCCTTTATCAGAAAAATATTTAGCAGCCATTACGCCTTCTTTTGTCATAGGCAGTTTAACAACGATTTGATCGTGTAAATCAGCCAATTCTTCACCTTCTTTGATCATTCCATCATAATCCAAAGCGTTTACTTCGGCACTTACATCTCCTTCAACCAAATTACAGATATCAACATAATGTTTCAAGATATTGTTTTTTCCTGTAATTCCTTCTTTAGCCATCAATGACGGATTAGTTGTTACACCATCCAAAACACCTAATGCTTGTGCTTCTTTAATTTGAGCTAAATTAGCTGTATCAATAAAAAATTTCATAATATATTTATATTTAATTGTGTGTTTAAAAAATTCGGTGCAAAATTACGAAATCAATACCAATAACAAGGGTAATTTCAATGGCAATTTCAATTTCAAAAATCAAAGTTCAAATTCTCATTATTTCTTCATTTTGAATTCCTAAAGTTTATAATGATTCATAAGCATTTTTTCATACACCTTGTCAGGTAGAATTCTCTTTAAAACTATAGAAAACTTTTGCATAAAAGCGCCTACTTTATAATGAATTTTTGGAGACGGATTCTCAATGATTGCAAAAACAGCTTCAGCCATTTCATTTGGATTGCTTCCGCTATCTACATGTTCATCCATGGTTTTCAGGTTATTTCCGTAAGGTGTTTCATAAGCTGAACCTTTTATGACTGGTGCATGAAAACGGCTTGCGGCAATATTGGTAGCAAAATCACCAGGAGCGATATTTGTAATTTGAATTCCAAAAGACTTTACTTCCATTCGCAATGCCTCGGTAATTAATTCTAAAGCTCCTTTTGAAGCCGAATAAACGCTTCGATAAGGCAAGCCCATATACCCTGCGATTGAAGTAATATTAATAATTAATCCCAATTGTTGTGAACGCATTTGTGGCAACACCGCTTTCATTACTTCAATTGGTCCAAAAAAATTGGTTTCAAAATTGTTTTTGATTTCTTCCATCGGAATTTCCTCCAATGGACCTGTTATTCCAACTCCAGCATTATTAATCACGACATCCAGTCTTCCTGAAAGTGCTATTACTTTAGCCACAGCCAACTGAATTGAATCTGTATTCCTAACATCCAAAGCAATTAAAGGAAAAATCGAATTAAGCACACGTTCCGGATTTCTGCTGGTTCCATACACTACAAATCCTTTATGATGCAAAAATTCTCCAATAGACTTCCCTATTCCCGAAGATCCTCCTGTAATTAATATTACTTTATTCATTGGTATAATTGCTGTTTTAGATATACAATATTTGATATACGGTTTAGGTAAAAATAAAAAAATCCTCCCGAAGGAAGACTACTTTTGTATAATTCTTGTAAAAATAAAAAAAATGGCAAGCGATCTACATCGCACCGCTCAACCACGTACCCTTGCTATGTTCCCATCCTGGGGGAGTCTGCAGGAGCTGGTCGTGTAGGACTTGCCGGTGCAAATATACAACCTTTTTATATTTTTGCAAGCGCTTTGCTCTAATAAAATAACATTGTATATTGGTCTCTTCAAATTTTAAATCATGAAAAAACATAACTTATTAATTGCCATTTTATTAGGAATCTCATTTATTGGATGTGGAGACACAAAAAAAGGTGAAAATTCTATATTCACCATAGATGATTCTGCTTTTCCTGCTCATTTTACATCGCCAGAATCAGTTTCTATAGGTATTTTAAATCCAAATTCGAAAGAAATTGACAGCATTACTTACTTTGTAAACGACAAAAAAGTTGGAATCACAAAAGATGCTGAAAAATTTAATTTTGCTTTAAAAGACCAAAAATTAGGATATCAATACTTAAAAGCTACCATTTATTTTGGCTCAGATTCATCAGATGCAACCAAAAGAATCGAATTGGTTTCGAATGTTACTCCAAAATTATTAAAATTCAAAATAATTAATACTTATCCGCACGATACGGCATCATTTACTGAGGGGCTAGAGTTTCACAATGATACATTGTATGAAAGTACTGGTTCTGGCAGTTCAAGTTCTGGAATTAATTGTAAATCTTTTTTTAGAAAATACGATTACAAAACAGGAAAAATTTACAAGCAGATTGATTTAGATACAAAATATTTCGGGGAAGGAATTACCTTTATAAATGGTAAACTATACCAACTGACCTGGCAAGAAAAAACAGGTTTTATATACGATGCAAAAACACTAAAACTTGAAAAAACTTTTACATACGATAAAGATATTGAAGGTTGGGGAATGACTAATGATGACACTTACATCTACCAAACTGACAAGACAGAAAAAATCTGGAAAATGGATCCTAAAACTCAAAAAATGATAGACTATATCAATGTATATTCTGGAGAATCCAAAATAAAAGCCATAAATGAGTTAGAATGGATTAATGGAAAAATTTACACTAATGTTTGGACAAAAGATGCTATTGCAGTGGTAAACCCAAACACTGGAGCTGTTGAAGGAATTTTGGATATGTCTGGCTTACGTAAATTCGTAAAAGTTACACCTGATGATTCTTTAAATGGAATTGCTTACAACCCAAAAACCAAAACCATTTTTGTTACAGGAAAAAATTGGGATAAAATGTTCGAAATAACAGTTTTTGAATAACTCCAAAATGACAATCCTAATAACCAATATAAAAGAACTGCTCCAGATTCGCGAAAATACTGTTTTGAAAGTTTCTGGAGCAGAAATGGCTATTTTGCCAACCATTAAGAATGCTTTTTTGCTTATAAAAAACGATTTGATTGCTGATTTTGGTTCTATGGCCGATTTTTTACCTGAAATAACTGCAGATATTACTATCGATGCTACAGGAAAAATCGTGCTGCCGTCTTGGTGTGACAGCCATACACACATCGTCTATGCGGGAAATCGCGAACAGGAATTTGTCGACCGCATTAATGGAATGACTTACGAAGAAATCGCTAATCGTGGCGGTGGAATATTGAATTCAGCCAAAAAACTTAACGAAACCACTGAAGAAGAAATATACAATCAATCGAAAGCAAGACTTGAAGAAGTAATGCGATTGGGAACTGGAGCAGTCGAAATCAAATCAGGTTACGGACTCACTGTTGAAGGAGAACTTAAAATGCTACGCGTAATTCAACAGTTATCTCAAACCCATCCCATAACAATAAAAGCAACTTTTCTTGGTGCTCACGCCTTCCCTAGCGCTTTTAAGGATAATAAAAAAGGATATATTGATTGCATTATCAATGAAATGCTTCCGGAAATTGCCAAAAAAAAATTAGCCGATTTTATTGATGTTTTTTGTGAAACAGGTTATTTTTCTGTTGAAGAGACCGAACAAATTATGCAAGCAGGAATTCAATTTGGCTTAAAGCCAAAAATCCATGTCAATCAATTCAATTCAATTGGAGGAATTCAAGCTGGTGTAAAACACAAAGCCCTTTCAGTAGATCATTTGGAAATCATGAATCCCGAGGATATCGAAGCTTTAAAAAATACCGAAACAATGCCAGTGGCTTTGCCGTCTTGCTCCTATTTTTTAAGCATTCCTTATACTCCGGCTCGTGAAATGATAGCAGCAGGACTTCCATTAGCTCTTGCAACTGATTACAACCCTGGCTCTACTCCATCTGGAAATATGAATTTTGTTGTTGCCACCGCCTGCATTAAAATGAAAATGACACCCGAAGAAGCTATAAATGCAGCAACTCTTAATGGCGCTTACGCTATGGGCATTTCTAAAACCCACGGAAGTATTACGATAGGAAAAAAAGCAAATCTAATCATCACCAAAGAAATTCCGTCCTATTATCAATTACCTTATGCTTTTGGCAGTAATTTAATTGACCGTGTGATTTTGAACGGTAAAATATATCTGTAATTTTTAAAAGCTAATTTTAGAGCAAAAAAAAGAGCGATACTCAAGATAAGTATCGCTCTTTTTTTTATTATTGATAATTTTATTTCAACGTAAAATTAGTTGAAGAAACCAATTGATCTTTATCAAAAACATTTACAGCATATAAACCTTTTTCAAAGTTTTTACCCGCTAAATCTTGAGAAACCTGAACAGTTTTGTTTTCATATTTCACACTTGAAACAAAACTATAAGACAATTCTTTATCTCCAAAAGTAACTTTTTTAGCTTCGCCCAAAACATTGTTTTTACTATCGATCACTTGCACATAATAATCTTTATCACCAGATTTTGCAATTGAATTTTCAGCAATAGTAAAGCTTATTTTAAGAACATTAGCTCTACTCGCTTTGTCTGTTGCAATCTCTTTTCCAGAACTTTTTAATTTATAAGCAGCAGTCTGCAAGTTCAAAACTGATAATTTACCGCCTTTTTCAACTGTTTTAGCCAACTCTTCATTTTGACCTACTAAAACTTCATTGAATTTTTTTGATTCACCCAAAACTACTACTGTACTATCACGTTGATTTGTTAAAGTAACATTTTGTTTTTTCAAACCATCGTTTTCTGCAATTAATTCTTTCATATGACCTTGCATGGCTTTAACTTGGCTTCTATATTTAGACATATCGCCATTTGATTTTTTAAGATCATCCATCAAGTTTACTACTTTATCTCTTTCTTGCAGCAATTCTTCAGACATAGATGTGTTTTCTGCAATTGCAGCATCGTAAGTCGCTTTAAGATCTTGCAAATCTTTCATAACAGATTCTTTTTCTGAACCTACTTTTACAATTTCTGTGTGAACTGTATCAACCTCTGAAGACATTTTAAAAATATAAACTAAACTTCCAACTAATAAAATAGCCAAAACAGCTATTACAGCTTTAAGACTTGAATTGTTTTTTTGATTTTCCATGTTAAAATATAATTGTTTTTTACAAATTTAATAATATATATAACGCAACTTAGATCTATTATATTATTTTTGGAAAATATTTTTTTATGGAAAAGCTTATTACATTCAGTATTAACGACCTAGCGAAAATCACTAATCACCGAAGTGGTGAAATTAAATTTGGCGAGAAAATACTTGTTGTTCCCAAAGATACTGACCCAATTGATTTTTTAAAAAACAGTGAAGCCAAATTTGTTTTATTTGGAATTCCCGAAGATATTGGAGTCAGAGCAAATTATGGAAGACCAGGAGCTGCATCTGCTTGGCAAAGCGCTATACAAAGTATTGCCAATATCCAGCATAATCGTTTTTCAAAAGGAAATCAAATTATTGTTTTAGGACACCTGAATGTTCAGTCAGAAATGAAAGAAGTGGAACATCTTGATTTTAATGATATTGATGACAGATCAAAACTAAGCCAATTAGTAGAGAAAATTGACAAAGAAGTTTCCCATATTATTTGTAAAATCATTCAATCAGGCAAAATTCCAATAGTAATTGGCGGGGGACACAACAATTCATACGGAAATATAAAAGGTGCTGCTCTAGCAAAAGGAAAAGCCATAAACGCTGTCAATTTTGACGCGCACTCTGATTTTAGAATTTTGGAAGGACGTCATAGCGGCAATGGTTTCTCCTATGCTTTTGAAGAAGGTTTTCTGAAAAAATATTTCATTTTCGGACTGCATGAAAATTACACTTCCAAAAGTGTTTTGGATATTATAAAAAAGATTGAAGACCGGGTTCGATACAACACTTATGATAGTGTTAATATTAGAAAGGAAAAAGTCTTTTCGGAAGAAATGGCAACCGCTCTTGATTTTATTAAAAATGACCCATTTGGAATTGAAATAGATTTGGATGCTATTCCAAATATCGCAAGCAGTGCAATGACTCTAAGCGGTTTTTCAATTGAAGAACTTCGTCAATTTGTTTCCTTTTTTGGCAAAAATAAAAATGCTGCTTATTTGCATATTTGTGAAGGCGCACCAGATTTAGGAGAAGATAAAAACAATCATTTAATAGGTAAGCTAATAGGATATTTAGTAACCGATTTTATGAAATCACATAATTCAATTGAACCATAAATTGAGGAAACCAAACGCACAAAAAGTAAAATAATTTTCATCCAAAATAATAACACTATCTTTGCACCCTTATCTATGTACTAAATACAGGATATTTTAATATCAAAAATATGTTATTCGAAGATTTATCACTTTCAAAAAGTATACAAAAAGCCGTATTTGAAGAAGGCTATACCCAAGCAACACCCATTCAGGAACAATCTATACCAATTGTATTGGCTGGAAAAGATTTAATCGGCTGCGCTCAAACAGGAACTGGAAAAACTGCTGCATTTGCTATCCCAATTATACATCAATTGCACCGAATAGTAGGCTCAACAAAAAAAGCAAAAGTAATCCGAGCGCTTGTTATTACTCCTACAAGAGAATTAGCCGTTCAAATTGGACAAAGTTTTGACACTTATGGAAAATACACCAATTTGACGCAATTAACACTTTTTGGCGGTGTATCGCAAAACCCGCAGGTAGACGCTTTAAAAAATGGAGTTGACATAGTAATAGCAACACCAGGACGCTTATTAGACCTGCACAAGCAAGGTTTTGTTGATTTGGATCATTTGCATACTTTGGTATTAGATGAAGCTGACCAAATGCTTGATATGGGCTTTGTCAATGATGTAAAAAAAATAGTAAAGCTTACACCAAAAAACAGACAAACTCTTTTCTTTTCGGCAACAATGCCAATCGCGATCAGAGAATTGGCCGAAATGTTTCTGACAGATCCCGAAACTGTAACTGTTTCTCCTGTTTCATCGACAGCAGAAAATGTAGAGCAACGCGTTTATTTTGTCGACAAAACAGAAAAAAGAAATTTATTATACCATTTGATTAAAAACGAAAACTTATCAAATGTGCTCGTTTTCTCAAGAACAAAACATGGCGCTGACAATGTTGTAAAAGCATTGAGAAAAAAAGACATTCCTGCCGAAGCTATTCATGGCGATAAATCCCAAAACGCAAGACAGCGCGTTCTTGATGCCTTTAAAAATAAAGAAATTGGCGTTCTTGTAGCAACAGATATTGCAGCTCGTGGTATTGATATTGATCAATTACCTTTTGTAATCAATTTTGATTTACCAAATATTCCTGAAACTTATGTTCACCGAATTGGACGAACCGGTCGTGCTGGAAATGGCGGAATTGCAATTTCTTTTTGCAGTAAAGACGAAAAAGATTACTGGAAAGACATTCAAAAACTTATAAAAGTAGATGTTCAAACTATAGACAATCATCCTTATCCATGGCATTCTGGAAGCCCAACGGCTGATAACAATCCTCCTAAAAATTCAAATCGCGGCGGTGAGGGTCACAAATCCAGAAAATCAGCTGCATCAAAGCAAAACAAAAAGCGTTGGTATTAGAGTAACATATCTCACATAATTTAGGAACATCTTTTAAAACCATTTTAAAAGATGTTTTTTTTTTATTAAACGAGGTTTTTTGCCTTTAAAATAAGGCTATTCATAACTTTAAATAACTGAACTGATTCAAATGGTTTTACAATAATATCATTGATTCCTGCCATTATTGCTTCATCCGTTATTTCGTTTTTATCAAAAGCCGTTAGTGCTATTATTGGCGTATCAATTCCTTCCTGCCTTATTCGTCTTGTCGTTTCAAAACCATTCATCAAAGGCATATTGATATCCATCAAAATGATATCGAACTCTTCTTGTGCTAAAATTTCTAAAGCCATAAAACCATCATCAACTACTTTACATGAATAGTTATTTTTTTCGATAGTCTTTTTGGTGATCAATTGATTAATATGATTATCCTCTACTACAAGTACTTTGAATGTTTGACTAGAGTTCAAATCAACTTGAATATTATTTATCATTTCATTAGTTTTCACAGAATTACACTCAAAATCGACACAAAAAGTAAAACTTGTTCCTTCTCCCAAATCACTTTCGACAGTGATATCACTACCGAAAAGTTCCAACAATCTCTTCACAATAGACAACCCCAACCCAGTACCTTGATAATCGAGTTCCTTCCTACCGACCTGAACAAATTTATCAAAAATTTTATCTTGATCTAAAGCCGCAATACCTATTCCGTTATCTTTTATTTTAATCTCAATCGAATTTACTTCCTCAACTACTTCAATTTGCCTAGCTATTATTTCAATCTTTCCGTTTTTAGTAAACTTTAAAGCGTTACTAACCAAATTCATCAAAATTTGAGCAAATCGAAGTTTATCACCAATTAAACTTTCTGGAATTAACGGATCAACATCAATGAATACTTTGTTATTGTTTTTTTTGGAAATAAAGGACAATGAATTTTTAATCATATAAAATTCATCGGTCAGATTAAATATCATCTTATCCAAAACAATTTTATTTTCTTCAATTTTATTAATCTGCAAAATATCATTCACCAATGATAATAAATAACGGGCAGAAAATTTCAAAGAGTTTAAGTGCGGGCTTTTTTCGAGCTCTTTATGTTCTTCAAACAACAAATCGGCAATACCAACTACTCCATACAAGGGAGTTCTTAATTCATGGCTTATTGTAGAAATAAATTGTGTTTTTAGCAAAGCTGATTCTTCAGCTTTTTTATTAGCTATAATCAACTCCTCATTTGCAAGTAACAAATCGGCATTTGATTTTAATCTAAATCGATTATTTTTTATTAATGAATTCAGGAAAAGCAATAAAACAAAAGTCGCGATTACAAAAAGTAAAACAATAATTCTTGATTTTTTCAAACTTTGAAATTGCAAATCCTTTTCATTTTCAATTTTATCAATAGTTCTTTTATATTCATCCAATTGAAAATTAACACCCTCAACATTAGCTTTTTCTAATTTTTCTTCGGCATAAATCTCATCATTAAGACGTGTATAGATTTGCAAATGTTCATAGGCATTTTTATAATCTTTTAATTTTAATAAAAGCTTTGAGTATTCTAGGTGCGAAAATGATAAATCTGATTTTTCATTTAGCTTTTTTCCAAACCGAATCGCTTCTTGAAAATAAAAATCTGATTTTATATCTTCATTTGCAAAATTGTAGTACATGCCGTTAAGCATATTTAACACCACTACTATAAGGTCATTTTTATGGCTTTTATAATACAAATTAATCTGCTTTAAGCTTTTTTCACCATCTTTAAACTTACCAATATCAAAAAGGGCCCAAGTTAAATTGAGATTAGTAAAAGCCATTTGAGAGGAATCGGAGATTTTTTTGCTGTATTCAATTGCTTTTCGATAATGAAGAATTCCTCTATTGTACTTCTTTTTTTCAAAGCAATACATATTCCCCAGATTATTATTAACCCTTTCTTTTATAGTATCATTTTGAGTTAGATCTGCATGAGTTAAAGCCTTATCATAGTAAAAAATAGCTTTATCAAATTCTGCCAAAGCATTAAAATTAGCAGCAACATTATTATAATTTTCAGCAATAAGAACATTGTCATTTATAGATATTGCTTTACGCAAAGCAAATCTGGAAATCAACAAAGATTTTTCAAAATCTCCAGATATCCTAAGCTTTGTAGCTGATGCAATTAATTTATTAATTTCTTTTTTAGCAGGCAGTCGAGTCTGCCCAATTAAAGTCGTTCCTAAAAAATTAAACCAAAAAATAATCAATAAAACTATCCTTATTGGGAGCATAATAGATGTTGTTTCTCCAAATGTACACCAAAATATATAATTTTATAGTATTTATATTAAGAATATTTTAAAGATCTAGTTTTCATATTGAAAGAAAAAAAGCAGTTACTTTTTAACATGTAGTTGCTTTTTATTTTCTTTATTAAGCTTCATTTTTTAAACTAATCGTTCAAAATAAAAAGCATGTATTTCTACTTAAATATTTTACTTTTCTTCTTCCCATTTACCTACAACAGATGTCGCCAACGCATTTCCTAAAACATTTGTAGCACTTCTAAACATATCACAAAAATGGTCTATTGGCAATATTAATGCAATCCCTTCAATAGGAATTTTAAACATACCGCATGTTGCAGCTACAACTACCAAACTCGCTCTAGGAACACCAGCAATACCTTTACTTGTTAACATCAAAACAAAAAGCATAGTAAATTGAGTTGGATAATCAAGGTGCACTCCATAGGCTTGAGCAATAAAAATACCTGCAAAAGTCATATACATCATACTTCCGTCAAGGTTAAAAGAATACCCCAAAGGCAACATAAAAGAAACTATTTTATCTTTTACTCCAAATCGTTCTAATTCCTCGGTAAGTTTAGGAAAAACTGCTTCAGAACTTGTTGTTCCAAAAGCTATAATTAATGGGCCTATGATATGCCTTAATAATGTTTTCATTCTATTGCCCAGAAAAATAAACCCTATAACAATAAGCACTAACCATAACGTACCAATACCAATAAGAAAAGAACCAAAAAATTTGAAATATGTAATGGCCAATTCTTGAAAATCCCTAACAGCAAAAACTCCTGCAATTGCTCCAAAAACTCCTATTGGCGCAAATTTCATTACATAATTTACCATTTTTAAAACGATATGCGAAGTCCTGTCCAAAAAGTCTATAATAGGCTTTGCCTGATCTCCCATCGAAGCCGCCGCCAATCCAAAGAATATAGAAAAAATTACAATCTGTAAAATTTCATTGGTAGCCAATGCCTCAAAAAGACTTTTAGGAACAATATGCTCAATAAAATTTTCAAAAGATAAACTTTGAGTTTTAGCTGTTACATCCGAAACACTTGCTAAATCCACATTGGATAGATTTAATCCAACGCCTGGCTGCAATAAATTCACATACAGCATTCCAATTAACAATGAAAAAAAAGAAGCTGTAAAAAACCATCCCAACGCTTTTCCTCCAATTCTGCCAACTGCTTTTATATCTCCTAATTTTGCAATTCCAACTACCAAAGTGGTAAAGACTAATGGTGCAATAATCATTTGTACAAGCCTAATAAAAATAGTCGCCAGCATTTTTATTTTGGCACTAAATTCTTTTGTAGTTTCTAAATCTACTGAGTTGTGAATAACAACCCCTAATATGGCTCCCAAGAGCATTGCAATAAGAATTTGACCAGTTAATCCTTTAAAAAAAGATGCTTTTTTGGTTTCGATTGTAGACATTTAATTAATTTCAAGGTTAAATTTCAATATTTAGCTCGTCAAAACACTGAATATATTTTTCTTCTTAGAACATTATTTTCTAGCGTTTTCAGAAGGAACATTTGTTTGAAATCATTTTCAGTTACAAATATGTTTTATTCAAAAGAAAGAAATCAGCCAAAACAATAGCAGCCATCGCTTCAACAATTGGAACAGCACGAGGAACGACGCAAGGATCGTGACGTCCTTTTCCAACCATCTCGGTAATATTTCCTTTATTATCTAAAGATTCTTGTTTTTGCATTATAGTCGCCACTGGCTTGAAAGCTACTCGGAAATAAATATCCATTCCGTTGCTGATTCCGCCTTGAATTCCTCCAGAAAGATTGGTACGGGTAGTTCCGTCAGGATTGTACAAATCATTATGTTCACTACCTTTCATTTTAACACCTTCAAAACCGCTTCCGAATTCAAAACCTTTCACAGCATTGATAGACAGCATTGCTTTTCCTAATTCGGCATGCAATTTATCAAATACTGGCTCACCTAAACCGATAGGAACATTTTGAATCACACACGTAACGGTTCCACCTACAGTATCTCCTTCTTTACGAATTTGACGAATATACTCTTCCATAATTACAGCCGATTCTTCGTCTGGACAACGAACTGGATTGCTTTCTATTTTAGAAAAGTCCAATTCCTGATATGGTTTTTCAAGAAAAATTGGACCTACTGAAGAAACATAAGCATTGAACTTTATTTCAGGGAGCATTTGTTTTGCAATAGCACCTGCTACTACTCTACTTGCTGTTTCACGTGCTGAGCTTCGGCCTCCTCCTCTATAATCTCTTACTCCATACTTTTTTTCATAGACATAGTCTGCGTGACTTGGCCTGTAATTATCTTTAATATGGGAATAATCGTCTGATTTTTGATTGGTATTGGGAATAACAAAACCGATCGGTGTACCTGTAGTTTTACCTTCAAAAATTCCAGATAAAAATTGTACATCATCTGGTTCTTTACGTTGAGTAACTATTGCTGATTGACCTGGTTTTCTTCTCGACATTTCAAATTGAATTGCATCCAAATCCAGCTGAATTCCTGATGGACAACCATCAATAATTCCGCCCAATGCTTCTCCATGTGATTCTCCAAAAGTGGTTACTCTATATAGTGTTCCGTAACTATTTCCTGCCATTGTATTATTTTTTTTGGCAAATGTAAGTTTTATGGATTAAACTAAAAATTATAAATTAGTAATATTTCACATAAAGCACATATAATACCTATGCAATTCACTGGTTTTTAAAGTAAGTGAATAATAAACTCTTAAATTAACAAATAAATGCTTTACAAGCTGGATTATATTATTGATATTTTGTTATTCGGCAGGCCATATTTAGATGTATTGTGCATCTAGAGGGTTAAAAATAATAAAATTGATTTATTATTTTGTTACTTTTATTCACCTGATTGTTCAGTTGGAAACTTTGAAATGTCCATATAGAAAATTTCCCAAGTGTGTCCGTCAAAATCTTCGATAGTTCGCTGTTGCATAAAACCATAATCTCGAATTTCGTTAGGTTCAGTTCCACCAGCTTTTAGTCCACTTGTTACAATACTATTTACTTCATCAACACTGTCAGTCGATAATGAAAAAAGTCCGGCTACTTTTGATTTTGTATCTGCGATTGGTTTGGTTGCAAAATTTGCAAACTTTTCGTGTGTCAAAAGCATTACATAAATATTTTCACTCCAAACCATACATTTTCCATTGTCATCAGAAAATTGAGGATTATTTGTAAAGCCTAATGCAGTATAAAAATCCATAGATTTTTGCAGATCCTTAACTGCTAAATTGATAAAAATTTGTTTTGCCATTTTTTCTAATTTAAGTTGCTAAAGTTAATTTAAATTTTATTTTTTCAAGTTTGATCTGATTATCAAAACTTAATGACCGTTAATAAATTACCTTGTACAGATAAAACAAATAAAATTACAATAAAAATTTAAAAAAAAGACTAAAAAAAATCCATCTCATTTTTTAAGATAAGATGGATTTTAATTTAATTATATTAATTACTTGTACTTATTAATCGCTTTTTGATATAAATGCTCGTAAATTGGTAAAATATTCTTGATATCAAACTGTTCTGCAACATGCAAGGCATTCTTTTTAAACTCTCTGAGGGTATCATCGTCCTTCAAAATTTTCAAAGCATTTTCGGCCATTTCATTTACATCACCAACATCGCTCAAATAACCAGAAACACCATCACTGTTTACTTCAGGTAAACCTCCAGAATTACTTGATATTACAGGAACTCCACAAGCCATTGCTTCGAGAGCAGCTAAACCAAAGCTTTCAGTTTCGGAAGGCAAAAGAAACAAATCGGTAAGGCATAAAATTCGATCAATTTCATTGCTGTTCCCAAAAAATATAACTTTATCCTGAATGCCATATTTTCGGCACATTTTTTCGGCCTTCTCTTTTTCGGGTCCATCTCCTACCATCATTAATTTGGCTGGAATTTCTTTTTGAATTTTATAAAATATTTTAATGATATCCGGAATTCGTTTTACCTTTCTGAAATTACTGATATGCGTAATTATCCTTTCATTTTCATTTGCCATAACCGAACGCTGGCATGGAATTGTTGGATCATATAGATTTTTATCCAACTCAATAAAATTTGGAATGACCTGAATCTTATTTTTTATATTGAATAATTTTAAAGTATCATCTTTCAAGCTTTGAGAAACCGAAGTCACATAATCTGATTTATTAATACTAAAGGTCACTGCAGGCTTGTAAAAAGGATGATTCCCTACCAAAGTAATATCGGTTCCGTGAAGCGTAGTTACCATAGGAATATCAATTCCTTCATCTTTAAGCATTTGTTTAGCCATGTAGCCTGCATAAGCGTGCGGAATGGCATAATGCACATGCAATAGTTCAATTTTGTATAATTTAACCATATCCACCAGCTTGCTTGACAAAGCCAACTCATAAGGCTGAAAATGAAAAAGCGGATATTCTGGAACGATTACTTCATGATAATGAACATTTGGATTTAATAATGCCAAACGCACTGGCTGACTATAGGTTATGAAATGAATTTCGTGTCCTCTTCTAGCTAATTCTAAACCTAATTCTGTTGCAACTACACCACTTCCGCCAAAAGTAGGATAACAAACAATTGCTATTTTCATATATTTTTTAATTGTTTTTTATTGGTCATATTTAATTTGCAAATCACCATCGATGCTCATACAGCATTGAAGTTATACTCATTTTATATATGGTTTTTAAGTGTAACGAAAGTAAGGAGATTAGGCGGGGTTTATTATAAAAGAAACGTTAAATTTTAACATTTAACAGCTCAGTTCTAAATGCTGATTAAAAACAAATAGTCCTTGATTATATTCATTTTTCTGCGTGAGGGGGTGCAGTGGAGCTCTTTTTATATTGGGCGATTTTTCTTCGCCTAATATAAAAAAGCGAGAACGTAAAACCCGACCCGTAGTTTTTACGGAGGGTCACGCCCAAATAATCTTAAGCGAAACAAATCGAAATGTTACTTATTTAAAGGTTAAGAAGTATCAAATAGAAATAGCTATCCTTTAATAACGTAGATTATTCCCAAAGTTTTTTCTGATGTGGAGATCTTTTTTTATTGATCCACTTATTCAATTTATAACACAAAAAAGCCGATCCGCTGCCAATTATTGCCCCAGCAAAAACATCTGTAGGATAATGCACACCGAGATGCATACGGGAATAACCAACAGCGCCTGCCCATACAAAAGACGGAGCAATTACATACCATTTTGGATATGCCAAGCTCAATGATGTAGCGGTTGCAAAAGCTGATGAAGTATGCCCGGAAGGAAATGAATAGCTGGATTCCTCTACAACATTATCAATTTCTGGATAGGTTACATAAGGCCTGTCTCTTTTGGTGATTTTTTTTAAGGCATAAGTAATAAATGCTGAAGCGGCCAATGTTTCTCCAATAAAGATTGCTTTTTTCTTTGTGGCACTGTCTTTTTCCATCAATCCAACTGCATAAATAATAACTGGTGTTCCAATGCTAATAGGAAAAGCACTATTGGTCACTCCTTCCATCAGAGGATCCAAATTTGTATTTCTATTGAGGTTGATTTTTTTTAAAAGATCGATATCCGAATTTTGAGCATTTGAAATCGAAAAACTAAATAGTAATATTAAAAGAGATATAATTTTAGGCATCTTTCGTTTTTGACTTGATTAAAAAAAACGGCTATGCCAGCTATCTAAAGCAGGAACTTCCCAAGATTCATTGAACTCTTCAATATTGTTAACTAGGTTATTAAAAACAATTGTGTTTTCGGTAACCGCTTTGTCTTTTACCATTTTCTTGAAGTCAATCAATGGCTTGTGTGCAATGTGATCTCCAAGTTTGAAGGTTACATTCATTTTATCCAATAAATCGACATTGTATTTTTTTTCTAAACCTTGGATAAATTCTACTGAAGAATCAATAGAACACCCTGTTGCTATTTGAACATCTTGATTTACCGCCAAAATAATAAAACGATTATATTTTAATAAATAAGATGATTCAAGACTGGTTCCGTGTGCAGCCCATTCGTTAAGAAAGGATTGCAGATCAGTTTCAATTTCAGAAAACTCGGCATCCGAAAATTTTCTATTCGATTGATAAATCCAAATTTTAGATTCTCCGGGTAAATTTTCAAAAGGAACGTACATATTAATTATGAATTATGAGTTATGAAGTATGAATTTGAAATTTCAAATTCGTAATTGTTTTATAGATCTTGTGCGTTAGCTATTAATTCAGCAATGTCCATTACTTTAACGTCATCTTCTCTTTCTTTATTTTTAACGCCATCAGTTAACATCGTGTTGCAAAAAGGACAGCCTGCTGCAATAATGTTCGGTTTTGTCTCCAGAGCATCTTCTGTTCTTTCTATATTGATTTCTTTATTTCCCGGTTCAGCATCTTTAAACATTTGTGCGCCACCTGCTCCACAACAAAGTCCATTTGCTTTTGAGCGCTTCATTTCAACCAATTCAGCATCCAATTTTTGAATTAAATCTCTTGGTGCTTCATATACATTATTGGCTCTGCCTAAATAGCAAGGATCGTGAAAAGCAATTCGTTTTCCTTTAAATTGTCCACCTTCAATCGTTAATCGACCAGAATCTAATAATGATTTAAGGAATTCTGTATGATGTACTACTTCATAATGACCGCCAAGTTCCGGATATTCATTTTTTAAAGTATTGAAACAATGCGGACAAGCAGTAACAATCTTCTTAGCTTCGTAAGCATTCAGCACTTCGATGTTCATCATGGCCTGCATTTGAAACAAAAACTCATTTCCTGCTCTTTTTGCGGGATCTCCAGTACAGCTTTCTTCAGTACCCAAAACGGCAAAAGATACATTGGCACGATTCAATATTCTAACAAATGCTTTTGTTATTTTCTTTGCTCTATCATCAAAACTTCCTGCACAACCTACCCAAAACAAAACTTCTGGCTGTTTTCCTTGGGCTAGCATTTCGGCCATTGTTGGCACTATTAAATTTTCTGACATTTCTTTTTGTTTAATCGTTGATTTGGTTATTTGTTGAATCGGTCAATCGTTTAATCGCTGATTTGTAAATCGGTTAAACAAATAACCAAATCAACGATTAAACCACTAGTCATTTTTCCAATTCAAACGGTCTTGTTGACTGTATTGCCAAGGAGCGCCATTATTTTCAATATTAGTCATCATGGCATTTATAGGCATTGGAGCCGCACTTTGTTCCATTACAAGATAACGTCTCATATCCATAATAATCGAAAGCGGGCTGATATTCACAGGACATTCCTCTACGCAAGCATTACAGGAAGTACAAGCCCAAAGTTCTTCTGGAGTAATATAATCATTCAATAAAGTTTTATTGTCTGGTACAAAAACACCTTTGTTTGCATCAATGTTCTTTCCAACTTCTTCCAATCTATCTCTTGTATCCATCATAATTTTACGTGGAGACAATTTTTTACCTGTTTGATTTGCAGGACATGAAGAAGTACAACGACCACATTCTGTACAAGTATAGGCATTCAATAATTGAACCCAATTTAAATCTTGAACATCACTAGCTCCAAATTTACTTGGAACTTCATTTTCTGAAACTGGCGCTGCCGCAAATGGATCAGCGTTTGGATCCATCATTAATTTTACTTCGGCAGTTACAGATGCCAAATTATCAAATTGCCCTTGCGGTTTTAAATTTGCAAAATAAGTGTTTGGGAAAGCTAATAAAATATGAAGGTGTTTTGAAAAATATAAATAATTCATGAATACCAAGATTCCAACAATATGCAACCACCAAAAACCTTCATTTAGCAACATCGCCAACTCATTGGACATTCCATTAAAAACAGGAGCAATAAATTGACTTATCGGAAAAGATCCTGCTTTTATAAAATGAGAAAAACCACCAGGCACATTCTGCAAATGCAAATCGGAAGCATTCATCAATAAAAACAAAGTCATTAATATAATTTCAAAATACAGAATATAATTAGCATCGCCTTTTGGCCAGCCTTTTAAATCCGAATGGATAAATCTTTTCAGTTTAATAATATTTCTTCTTATCAAAAATATAGAAACAGCAACTAAAACTAAAAAAGCCAATATTTCAAAAGAAGCAATTAAAACATCATAAACAACTCCGATAGAAGCAAAAATTCTATGAGTTCCAAATAATCCATCAATGATAATTTCTAATAACTCAATGTTGATAATAACAAAACCTACATATACTACAATATGCAATATTCCAGCTACGGGGCGTTTTACCATTTTGGATTGACCAAGCGCAATCATAGCCATATTTCGCCATCTTGCTTTTGCATTGTCTTTACGATCAACTTCAATACCAAGATTAATATTTCTGATTATTTTTTTGACATTCAAATAAAAATATCCGAATCCAATAATCAATACTATGGCAAATAAAACATTACTAAGATAGGTCATGAAACTAGTTTTTTACTTTTGTTATAGAATCGTTTGGAGCAACGTATGGCTTATTTTTTTTACCAAAAACAGAAACATTTACATAACGGGTTGGATTCAATCTTACATCTTGCAAAAGCAATTCTAACTCTCTTGAAGTTTTTGCTAAATTATTATACAATGCTTCGTCTTTCATTAATTTTCCCATTGTACCATTACCAGACTCTATGCCTTTCATTATGCCGTCAACCTTAGTTAGTGTTGCATTCAAATTTCTAACTGTAAGACCTAAATCTGCTTTATTTAAAGAATCTGAAATCTTCACAAAATTATCCGAAACTTTATTAAAATTAGAAACTACTCCTTTCAGTTGTCCTTTATTTTCTTCTAAAATTACATTTGCATTCGAAGCAACCTTATGAAATTGCTCCATGGTGGCACTAAGCTCAGCTAAACTCTTTTTTAAATCTGCTTTCCCTTTGGCATCTAAGACTTCATTGAAACTGACAACTAATTGATCGGCACTAGCCATTAATTTTTCGACTTTTGCAAAAGCTGGACTAACTTTGTCTCCTAATGAGTCCATCAAACCTGCCACAACAGCACCTTTCAAATAATCACCGTTCTCAGCAATATTTTTATCTGCATAATTAGGACGAATAGCTAATTGCTTACCTCCTATAAGGCTGGCATCATAAATTGCAACTGTACTTGATTTAGATATTGGAAAATCTGTATCTACTTGTAATTCGACTAATAAAGTACCTTTTTCAGTTATTGATATTTTTTTTACTTTCCCTACAATAAGCCCATTTATAGTTACAGGAGCTGATGATGCCAACCCCTCTACATTTTCATATTCTGAATAGAAAGTTTTGTAACTATTAAAAAGGTCTTTTCCTTTTAAATAACTGTATCCCCAAATGAATAATAAAATTGATGTTATAACTAAAATAGCAGTCTTTATTTCTCTTGTAATTTTCAAAATTTTTGTTTTTTTTTAATGGGTAAATTTAATATAAAATATTCGAATTAATAATTATTTGATCGCTTCTTGAATGCTTATTTTTTTTCCGTTTTTGAATGCAATTAAAAATGCTGAATCATATCCTTTGGATTTCACTTCTTTCAAATGATTTTTTGCATTTTCATAATCGGAAGTTTCTCCATAAAAGTATTTATAGACATTATCTTCATATACTGACGACACATCTTTTAGTCCTTTGAAATTTTTAGGATGTAAGGCTAATTTATTTTTACTGGCTGCTAATTGGATTTTAAAAACTGACCCTAATGTATCCTTTTTAAGAGCCACTTTATTGTTCAATTGAATTTCAGACTTTTTAACAAGATTATCATTAAGTATTTGTGAAGGTTTTGTGTCAAAATTTTCCGTTCCTCCATCTTCAAAATTTTCATTTTTATAACTTACGATAGCATCTGCAATAGCTTTGGCAATATCATTTTGGCCATTTTCGGATTCTAGAAAAGATATATCAATCGGACTAGAAATAAAACCAATCTCAATTAAAACTCCAGGCATAATAGACGCATCCAAAACCCAAAGAGGCTCTTGTTTTATACCTCTTGATTTTACCCCCGAAGTATTTGAAAAATTCTTCTGTATTCTATTTGCAAAACCAATACTGCTCGTTAAATTATTTTCTTGCACCATTTTCAGCCCTATTAATGTTTCTGGGTTGTTTGGGTCAAAACCTTTATATGCTTTCTTGTAATTATCTTCCAAAAAGATTACGGAGTTTTCTGCTTTAGAAACTTCAAAATTCATATTTGATCTTGACATACCCATTACATAAGTCTCGCTTCCATTTGGTGTTGTACTTTTGTTTGAGTTACAATGAATGGAAACAAATAAATCTGCATTGGCACGATTTGCAATTTTTGCTCTTTCTCTAAGTTCAATAAACTCATCTGCTTTTCGAGTATATATCAAACCAATACTCGGATTTTGTTCTAATATTTTACCGACTTTTAAGGCAACAGCCAATGTTATGTCTTTTTCTTTATAGCTATTTGATTTTGACCTTGCTCCAGGATCCTTGCCACCATGACCCGCATCCAAAACAACTTTGAATTTTGAAGCCGATTGTGCAAAACCTGTATATGAAAAACTAAACATTGCGAAAAATAAAGCTATTGCTACTTTAAATTTATTTTTTGAAAACATCATAATTCTAAAGGTTTATATAACTATAAGAATTCCGTTATAAATTTATCAATTGATTTTTTACGTTTTCATAATCAAAGCTTTTACCATAAATGTATTTATTGGTATTATTTTCATAAACGAGTGAGACTTTTTTCAATCCCTTGAAATTTATAGACTCTAAGGCTAACCTTTTCTTACTAGCTGATAATTGGGTTTTAAAAATTGAACCTAAAGTATCTTTTTTAATAATAGTTTTATTAGTTTCTGGAGTCACAGAATTTTTTGCTGGATTTTCTTTAAGTATTTCTGATGGTTTTTCTCCAAAGGTTTCTGCACCACCATCTCCAAAATACTCATACTTATAACTGATTATCGCATTGGCAATAGCTCTGGCAATATCATTTTGTCCCTCCTCTGAATTTAACAATTCTCCTTCTGCAGGGTTAGAAATAAATCCTGTTTCAATTAAAACCCTAGGCATATAAGCTTTATGCAAAACCATAAAAGGAGCTTGTTTTACACCTCCATGTCTTAATTTCTTTCCTAATTTGGCAAATTCATCTTCCACTTTACTTGCCAATGAAATGCTGTTTTCCAGATACTCTTCTTGCATCAAGGTCATGCCTATCAAGGTTTCAGGAGAATTAGGATCATATCCTTCGTATTTTTGCTTATAATCTTTTTCCATTGTGATTACCGCATTTTCCTTTTTTGCAGCCTCCAAATTAGATGCAATTTTATTCATACCCATAACATAGGTTTCGGTACCATCTGCTGCAGTATTTCTATTTGCATTACAATGAATTGATACAAAAATATGTGAATCAGCTCTATTAGCAATATTGGCTCTTTCTACTAAATCAATAAAAACATCTGTATTTCTGGTATAAATAACTTCTACTTTAGGATTAGACTCTAAAATTTTACCAACTTTTAAAACTATTGCCAGAGCAATATTTTTTTCGATTCTTCCACTATAAACAGCTCCAAAATCATGAGCACCGTGACCCGCATCTAAAGTAACTTTAAAATTATTGGATTGCCCATAAATATCGAACATCAACATCACTATAAAAAATGTGAATGCAATTTTTATTTTTTTTGATATATCCATCTAATAGTTAATTTTATTACAAGAGTTACATTATAAATTTATGTTTTGATTATTTTTGCCGAAAAAATATAGTAATTTTGGCTCAAATATATACGCGTCTTCATTTTACAAAAATAGTATTTAAACCTTTGCATACAAACTTATTTAATATCGTTTTACTATCAATTTTCCTATCTCTAGGTTGTTCTAGTCTATATTCTCAAGATATAAAAAAGAAACAAACTTCTATTCCTGCTAATAAACAAGAAGTTAAGAAACCTATTATTGATACTAAAGATAAAAATCCTAAGGCTGAAACGCCAACCGACACTGTCAAATTAGATACTGTCAAAGTTAAAAAAGTTTTCATAAACGGACAGGTAAAATACAAAGCTGACGACTATGCAAAAATTGAGCAAAAGAAAAAGATTATTACTTTGTACAATAAAGCTGAATTATATTACCAGGATGTTGAATTAAAATCAGGAATTATTGTCATGGATTATGAAAAAAATGAGGTCTATGCTGGCCGAATTAAAGATTCTCTTGGCAATTATACCCAATTTCCTAATTTTAAGCAAGGTTCCAATGAGATTCAACCGGATTCTATCCGATTTAATTTCAAAACAAAAAAAGCTTTAATTTGGAATTCTAGGACTACTCAAGGGGAATTTAATGTAAAAGCGGCGATTACTAAAAAAGAAAATGATTCTGTATACTTTCTTAAAGGCGCACGATTCACGACTGCAAAAGATGTTGATAATCCTGAATATTACTTCCAAACTAATAAAATAAAATTTATTCCAGGAAAAAAAATAATTACAGGTTCCACTTATATGGTAATTGCTGGCGTTCCAACCCCAATTTACCTGCCTTTTGCTTATTTTCCTTTATCAAAAGAAACTAGTGTTTCGGGTATTATCCTACCCTCTTATAATGATTCTAACACCAAAGGTTTTTCATTACAAAACGGAGGATATTATTTTGCGCTAAGCGATCATTACAATTTAACCGTTGTTGGAGATTATTATACCAATGGAAGTTATGCATTGGGAACGCAATCGTCTTATGCTAAAAGATACAATTTTCAAGGAAACGTTAATGTTAGATTCGAGAATAATATTGTCAGTGAAAGAGGATATCCCGATTATTCCAAAACAAAAATATACAACATCCAATGGTCACATTCACAAGATTCAAAAGCCAATCCAAATTCAACATTTTCTGCTTCTGTGAATTTAGGTAGTAGTGAATACTTCAAACGAACTATCAATCAAGTCAATGTAGGATCTTCGCTAAACAACTCATTGAGCTCATCTGTCTCATATAGCACTGTATTTCATTCCGTGCCAGAAAGCAGAATATCACTTACTGCAACCCACTCTCAAAATACCAACACAAAAGAGATCAATATGACTCTTCCTACGCTACAATTTAGTGTAGATCGCATTTATCCATTTGCAAAAAATGATGGTGCAAAAAAAGGTTTTTTCAAGAACATTAATTTGCAGTACAACTTGAATGGAAAAAATAGTTTCGTCACAACAGATTCATTATTTTTTAAACCCGAAATGTTTCAAAATGCTGATATTGGATTCCAGCATTCTATTCCTTTAAGCACCAACTTTAAAGTTTTTAAGCATTTTAGTGTTTCTACATCTTTAAATTATGATGAAGTTTGGTATTTTAAAACTATCGAGAAACACTATGACAATCAATTGGCTACTGTAGTTACTAACGAAGTCAAAGGTTTTGATGCTTTTAGAACTTATTCTTCATCAACCAGTATTGGAACAACTATTTACGGAACTTTTAATTTTGGAGATGATAAAAAAATAAAATCAATTAGGCATGTAATGAGACCAGCTATTTCACATAGTTACGCTCCTAGTTTTGAGAAATATTATGATACCTACGCTATTGATGGCAGTGGGAATATGCAAAATGATAAATATTATACCCGTTTTGATGGAGGTATGTATGGAGCACCAGGGCAGAATAGTTCAAATTCCTTTGGATTCAACCTTAGTAATACTTTTGAAGCAAAAGTTACCGATAAGGATACTACCAAAACCGAGGCAAAAAAAATAATGCTGCTAAACAACTTAAATGTTTCTACCAGCTATGATGCCAATGCCAAAACACTTGCATGGGCTCCTGTAAGAGTAAGCGGGGGTACTCAATTTTTTGACAATAAATTGAGCGCAAATTTTGGAACAACTTTGGATCCGTATGCAATTGATAATTCCGGAAACAGAATCAATACCTTCAACATCAACAACGGCGGCAGTCTTTTTAGAATGACAAGCGCAAATTTGACGATGAATTACTCTCTAAGTAGCAAAGGAGACGACAAAAAAGAAAAAAAAGATTCACAGAGTGCAAGAAATGGAGGTCGGGAAGATGATTTATTTGGTTCGGATATTGATACGGGAAGCTATCGAAAAAACAGCCAATTTAATGATGATGATGAGAAAGGCGAAGATGCAATCGCTGAATTCTTTAGATCAAAACTACCTTGGGATATGACATTTGCCTATTCATTGACATACGGAAATAACAATAGAGAGAAAAAAATAACTGGAAACTCCATTATGATTTCGGCTAATACTGATTTAACTCCAAAATGGAAAGCTGGAGTTTCTACTGGTTTTGATTTTGTTCAAAAAGGCGTCACCTTTACTCAATTGCGTTTTGAAAGAGATTTAATGAGCTGGAGAATGGATTTTAACTGGAGTCCTTTTGGCCCAAATGCTACTTGGAATTTCTATATTGGTATCAAATCCGGAGTTCTTAGTGATATTAAATGGGAAAAAAGAAATCAAAATTTCTAGGCTTCATTTTTTAATTGAAATTGCAATTAATTGCAAAAATGATAAATGTTTTTCTTTAGCCCTGAGAAACAGCATCGTTTGCTTTTCTTTAAAAAAGCAAAGATAAAGTGTAAAGCAGGTACCATGTTTGCTAAAAATACCTACTGCTTCTGAAATTAATACTGATAAAAATCTAATCTAAAATTTCACATATATGAAAACAATAATCTACACCGAAAAAGCTCCAGCACCAATTGGTCCATACAACCAAGCTGTTTTAAAAGGAAATACGCTATATACATCTGGTCAAATTGCATTGAATCCTGCAACAATGGAATTAGTGGTTGATACTATCGAATTGGAAACTAAACAAGTGATGGAAAATATGAAAGCGGTTCTGGAAGCTGCAGGAATGACTTTTGAAAACGTTGTAAAAACAAGTATTTTCATTATGAACATGAATGATTTTGGAAGCATCAATACTGTTTACGGATCTTATTTTAATGAAAAAACCGCTCCAGCTCGTGAAACGGTTCAAGTGGCATGTTTGCCAAAAAATGTAAATGTAGAAATATCTATGATTGCAGTGCTATAGCATTAATCAACAATTGTGCTGTTGCTTCATTTGTTGCCAACGGCACATTATGAACATCACAAACACGAATAAGCATATTTACATCCGCTTCATGTGGATGGCTTGAAAGTGGGTCTTTAAAAAACAAAACCATTTGAGTTTTGCCTTCCGCAACTCGGCCTGCAATTTGAGCATCACCGCCTAAAGGACCAGATAGCATTCTTTTGGTTTTAAAACCTTCAGCTTCGGCTCTGCTTCCAGTTGTTCCTGTTGCTATAAATTTTATTTTTTCTTGTTGTAACAATTCACGGTTTTTAATTAAGAATTTTACAATTTCTTCTTTTTTACCGTCATGAGCAATTATTGCTATTTCCATATTTTATTTATTAGCTACGTGATAAGCAATTAAACCATCAATAGGTCTTCTTAGTACATTACCTAATTGCAACTCATATTTTTCAAAAATTTCAGCTAATTCCTCTTTTAAATAAAAAGCAATAGAACCTACAAAATGAACAGGAACTTCTTTACAGTTTTCATATTGCATAATATAATTTTTAATAAATGATTTCATTGCTTTAAAAATTATTTTACGACAAAACGCATGCTCTTTATGCTGAATTAAAAATTTAGCAAAAGTAGCAAGATATGCATTTGGATTTGGCTCTTTATACAATTTATTCTTAATGTAATCAGGCTCCAAATTATACTCTGTTTCAAATACTTCAGCCAATTCTTTTGGCATTTTATTAAAATAGTATTTTCTAATTAACTCTTTTCCAAAAACATTTCCACTGCAGTCATCCATTGCAATATACCCCAATGACTGCACTTTTTGCTCTAAAACTGTACCATTAAAGAAACTGCAGTTTGAACCAGTTCCAAGAATGCCAACAATTGCGCTTTCACCTTTTGGAGTAGTCGCAAAAACAGCAGCGTAAGTATCCTCTTCAACAACCACTATAGCATTCGAAAAATAGTCTCTAAAAATTTCTGAAAGCATGCTTTTCATTCTATCTGTTCCACAACCTGCACCGTAGAAAAATAAATGGGTTGCTGTTTTTTTACTTTGTAATATATCAAAACGATCATTTAATCGGGTTACAATTTCATCTTCGTTAAGAATTTCTGGGTTTAAACCTAATGTTTGTGTGGTAAACATAACTTTTCCATCATCATCTATCGCAATCCAATCTGCTTTAGTAGAACCACTGTCAACTATTAATTTCATATTTATTTGGTTTATTGGTTTAATTTTTATTGCTTATTAATACTTATTTAATAAATATCAAATAATACAAAATAACAAGATCCCACTAATTTCACTTAATGGGATCTTGTAAAAATATAAATATTATTTTAATGCAGAGATATGTACCGCTAAATCAATTAATTTACTAGAATATCCATACTCATTATCATACCAAGATACAAGTTTGAAAAAAGTCGAATTCAATCCAATTCCTGCAGTAGCATCAATGATAGAAGTTCTTTTATCAGAAATAAAATCTTGAGATACAACAGCATCTTCAGTATATCCTAAGATACCTTTCATTGTAGTTTCAGAAGCTAATTTTAAAGCAGCCATAATTTCTTCGTATGAAGTTTCTTTAGCAACTTTTACAGTTAAATCTACTGTAGAAACGTCAGCAGTAGGAACACGGAAAGCCATACCTGTTAATTTACCATTCAATTCTGGGATAACTTTTCCAACAGCTTTTGCAGCACCTGTAGAAGATGGGATGATGTTTATAGAAGCAGCACGTCCACCTCTCCAGTCTTTTCTAGAAGGACCATCAGCAGTCATTTGAGTAGAAGTTGTTGCGTGAACTGTTGTCATTAAAGCTTCAACAATTCCAAAATTATCATTAATAACTTTAGCCAATGGAGCTAAACAGTTAGTAGTACATGAAGCATTAGAAACAACTAAATCAGAAGCTTTTGCAGTTTCGTGGTTTACTCCCATTACAAACATTGGAGCATCAGCAGAAGGAGCTGAGATAATAACTTTTTTAGCACCACCTTTAATGTGCTCATTTGCAGTTTCGATAGTTGTAAAAATACCAGTACACTCAGCTACTACATCAACATCAACTTCATTCCATTTCAAGTCAGCTGGGTTTCTTTCAGCAGTGATACGGATATTTCTTCCGTTTACGTAAAGTTTTCCTTCTTTTACTTCTACAGTTCCATCAAAACGACCGTGAACTGAATCATATTTTAACAAGTAAGCTAAATGATCAACATCTAATAAATCGTTGATTGCAACTACTTCAATATTATCTCTATTGAAAGATTCTCTGAAAACAATTCTTCCAATTCTACCAAATCCGTTTATTCCTAATTTTACTTTTGACATTGTATTTAATTTAAATTATATTTATTTTACTTTTTTTTTGATTTTAAATCGACATAATATCAGATACGCGAAGTAATTCACGATCAATTTCAGTATGTCCTTTTATTGCTTGTTCTAGTGGCGTAAGTACTATTTTATCGGCTAATAAACCAACCATAAAATTAGAATTACCCTCCAAAAGACTTTCAACAGCTTTTACTCCCAAACGGCTAGCCAAAACTCTATCGAAACATGATGGCGCACCACCACGCTGCATGTGACCCAACACAGATACACGTACATCATATTCTGGCAAATTGGAGTCAACATAATCTTTTAACTCAAAAACAGTTTTACCTATTTTATCACCTTCGGCAATTACAACTATACTTGATGATTTTCCTGCTGCTTTACTTTTTCTCAAAGAGTCCAATAAACGATCTAATCCTAAATCTTCTTCTGGAATAAGAATTTCTTCAGCACCTGCACCAATACCGGCATTCAATGCTATATGACCAGCATCACGTCCCATAACTTCTATAAGAAATAATCTATTATGAGAACTTGCAGTATCACGAATTTTATCAATTACTTCAACAACTGTATTTAAAGCGGTATCATAACCTAAAGTATGGCTTGTACCAAATATATCATTATCAATTGTTCCTGGAATTCCCATTACTGGAAAATTATACTCGGAATTAAATATCAAAGCTCCAGTAAAAGAACCGTCACCTCCAATAACTACTAAAGCATCAATACCTGCTTTTACAAGATTTTTGTGAGCTTTTTCACGTCCTTCTGGAGTTCTAAAATCCAGTGAACGCGCAGACTTTAAAATAGTCCCTCCTTTATTTACAATATTATTTACGCTTCGGGGTCCCATTTCTTTAAAATCCCCTTCAATCATTCCTTGATAGCCTCTATAAATACCAACACATCCTATGTTATGAAAAGCACATGTTCGCACAACAGAACGAATAGCAGCATTCATTCCTGGAGAGTCTCCTCCAGAGGTAAGTACACCTATCTTTTTTATTGTTTTTGACATTTTTTTAAGTATTAAAGTGTAAATTTAGCAAATATCCAAGATATTTTGGGGGTGTTTTCTAAGATTTTAGTAAAATAACCGAAATTCAAACGTTTTCGTTGATAAGTTTTTTTTATTAGAAAAATGCTTCTAATTATTTCCTTTTTTAAAACTAAACTACTGGCTGTAGGATTAATTTTCCATATAAATTCATTTCCTAAAAAAAAGAAAATTGCTGTTTTTTTAGATGCTATTATAAATATGTAAAACGATTAATTTAAAAAAGAACTCAAACAATTAATAAACTCCTAAAAAACAAGAACTTAAAAAAACTAATCATCCTCAGGAAGAACAGCATCCTGATTAACTTTAGGTTTGTCTGTGTTTGGAGTTACAGGTTTTTTAAAATTGATAAAATCGGGGTTTAAATTTGAATCATTATCAATTTCTTTTACGTCTTTATTATTTAATTTATTCAACTTATTGCTTTTAAACATTTTGTCTACTAATTCCCTAAAAGTATCAAAATCGACTTCATAAGAAATACCAACACCTTGTGTATAACCAATATCTTGACCTATATAATTGATGTCATTTTCTTTATTAAAGAAATGCAGATTAAAAGAGCCGTCCTCATTAATTCTATATTTAATATCAATATCTCCAATAACTGATGACTCATGAACTCCTCCAAATGGAACACCAATTTTTCCATTTATAGTAATTCTTTCATTAACTTTTGAAGAAACAATTGCTTCAAATCTGCCATCGGTTTGCGAACTTGGTCTATTATCTGGTGAAACAACATTAAAATTCATTTCAAACTTCTCGTCTGTCGAATGCACAATACTACCCAACATACCCGAAGCTGTTTCATACAAACTTGAAGATACAGCTTGACTAGAGCCATCCTTACTTAGAAAACTCCCTGTAGACAATAAATACAAGGCTTGTGTCTGTCTAACATCTTTATCAGACAACTCGGATTCTAATTCTGATTTCATAACACTTTTAATCGTTGGAAAATCAATCATAAAATCAGGTTCCGGATGTGACAAGTCGCCATGAATTCCGATAACTACTTCCACATCAATTTTTTTATTAACACTTGAGTTTTCAAGTAACAAAGCTGGATTTGCAGATGTTTTATAGACAGCCTCAAGATTCAATTGTGCCCTCATAGGATTACCTTCCCAAACGATAGACCCCCCTTTTTTGACATTAAATTTTTTATCTATTAATCCGCCGTATTTAAAATTATAAGTTCCGTCATAAGGCAAGAAATCCCCCCACATTCTAAAATCACCCAAAGTATTTATTTTGAACAATAGATTTCCATTTCCCCTGCCTTTCATACCGTGTCCAGAATTTCTATCCAAAATTACTTCGACCTCTGCATTTGGAGTGATTTCTAAATCAAATTCTAATTCAAGTCCATTATAATTTCTGGTCTTTTCAACTATACCTTTTTGCAAATTGAATTTTTCCTTAGGAGTAATGAAATGGATAAAGCTATTTTCACTTACGCTTTCAGCATTATTTATTGGTATTTTAAGAACCGTTCCTTTTTCAGATTTAGCATCAACCTTGATAACCAATCCATTTGTAGGCCCTTTAATTGTTGCATTTCCATTAATAAAAGCAGAGCCAAAATAAGCTGCATCTTCGCTATCTTGAGTATCTAAAACAAGAAGCCTTTTAGAATTTATGGACAAATCCAACTTCCAATCCGAAAAATTCTTATGCTCCACTACTCCATTCAAAGTTCCTATTGTCTTGAATTTTGTATCAGTTAGAGTATTATTTCTAAAAAGAAATTTTTCATCAGTTAAATCAATAATTGTTCTATCTTTTAAAGCATAATCAACATTTAAATAAGGCACGCTCAAGCCACCATTATTTACATAAAGTCGTCCATTAATATCTGGTTTTTTTACCGATCCCCCAATGGTTGCATTACCAGAAACCAGCCCTCTAATATTAGAAATAACATCACCTCCTAAAGAATTTAAGGTAGCCAAGTTGAATCGGTCAAATTTAAAATTCAGGTCAAATAATGTCTCTTTATTTACAATTTCAAAATTTCCATCTGCACTAAAAGATTCGAAATCTTTATTCTCAATAGTTGAATACAAAGTAAATTTCTTAAAATCCTCATCTCCTTTTATATCAAATTTTAAAAAACCAAGATCATAATTATTAACTTTTAAACTATCAATAACTAACGAGGCTGTTGGCTTATAAACGAGTTTATTTTGATAATAATTAATTTTGCCATTCAAATTTCCATTTATAGCAAAACTTTCCTGAGCCGATGTTAATGCATTAATATCAAAATTCTTAAACTCAAGATTAACATCCTTATATGAAGTACCTTTGATTTCACCGTTAAGCTTTATTTCTTGATCTATATTGGAAAGTATAAAATCATCAAGCTTAAACTCGCTTAATTTTTTATCAAAAACCAAACGATTATTAGGTGAATTTGACTCATTCAAAAACCACAAATTGTTTTTTAATTTAATCTCCGATTTACTAAAACCAATTATATTTTTATTATCCTTATCAATAGTATGATATAAATCTAAATTGAAATAATCATCCCCTTTTGAACCTCCTTTAAACTCAGTACGAAAAAACAAAGTATCTTTTGAGGTAACATTAATCAAACTAAAATCTCGAATTTTATACATCTTGGTTTTAATGCTATCCAATTCAATATATGCATTATACAATGGATTCTTATTATCAATTGAAACCCGAATATTATCAAAAGAATTTTCTGCCGCTGTTATAGTTGGAGAATTAAAATTAAACTTAAACTCATTGATATCTGAATTAATAATTCCTTTCACGACTGTGTTTTCGCTTATTTTCATTTCAGGAAAAAACAGCTCGACAATTTTATTATAAACTTCAAAATTAAATTTTAAAAACTGCCCTTTTTTAACTTTTACAGGCCTGTAGTTTGTATATAAACTTCCCAAAGAATTTGCGATCAAACCTTTTAATTCTGCAAATTTAAATTTCCCTACAATAGTTCCATTAGTAATATCTGGAGCTGTGATTTTTATCGTACGGATTCTTTTTTCATCAAAACTTGAGTTTAAATTAAAATCATTAAATTGATAAATGCTTTTTCGATTAATATAGGTAGCATTATTTACATAAATATTACCATGAAGATCCTCAATTGAATTCCCTTGTACATCAACAATAGCATCCCCTTTAAATTGAGAAATCGTATCGCTTACAAAATTTAGTTTGTGTAATTCTGCATTATCAATTTTTATCTGAAAATCGTATTGGCTTTCTTTTTTACTTAAATTAACCAAACCATCAAAGTTCATTTTCAAATTAGGATCATTTACAATAATTGACCCTTTATATAATGGCAATTTAAAATTACCGTTTATTTTTATATCCTTATAATTATAGCCATTATATGCAATTTTGGACACATCGCCTTTTAAAGAGGTGTCCAAATACTTTTCGGAAAATCCTTTTCCATCAACATCCAAATTCAAACTTACTATAGACAAATCTTTATTATCTAAAAGATTACCTATATTAAATTCATTCAAAACAACATGTCCCACATAAGCAGCTTTGTCGCTTTGATTCATATCTATAATCGTAAATTTAGACATTACCACACCTAAATCAGTTTTCGCATTAAGGTTTGCGTGAATAGAAGTTGTAGTAACTTGTGTATTTCCAACTAATGAAACATTCCCAAATTTCTTTATAATAATAGGCAATCTTTTACCTAAAACATTGGGCAAGATGCTTACTAAATCATCATAATTAGAATTTAAATGATCAAACTTTCCGTTCATATAGAACTTTTGATACTTGTCTCCCAAAAGATTTTTAAAATTTATAAAACCAATTAATCTTGTTCCTTTATTATCCTTCAGGCTTAGATCCAAAAACTTCAAATTATTTAAAGGACCGGTAATATGGCTTCTAAGCTTAAAAATTCTATTTTTTCCCAATTCATTATAAAAACAGCGAATATCATTCGAAGCTATTTTGGCAGATTTTAATTTAAAATCAAACTCAACTTTATTAACAAAATCTGAAAAATCTTTAATTTCATAATTCAGCGCTGCATAGCCTTTAATACTGGATTCTTCGGTTTTTAACTCCATTTTATCGAGTATCATGTGCTGCTGAGTGAAGCTGTAATTCCCTTTTAAGCTTTTAATATACACGCCTCTATGATCCAAAAAGGACATTTTTTGAATATTCGCATAGACCTCGGGACCATAGACTTTGAAATTGGTAACTGAGATTTTGAGTCGGCTAAAATCAACAGATTTTGGAGTTTGATGATTCTCATCTATCAAAAGAAACCTGCCATTTGACAAATCAATGCTAGTTGCAGTCAATAAAAAATGTTTTTGGGAAGGTTTTTCACTTTTGCCAAAGGCATCAATAAAATAATCTAGATTTGTTTTTTTTTCTTTTTTGTAAGTTTTCAAATTAAAAACTACGCCATCCATATCCAAATCACCAAAAACCAAATCACCATCCAGCATTTTTTTGAATCCTAGAATTGTTGTATTAATTCTTTTGGTATAAATTAAAGTATCTTTGTGATGATCAATAATTAAAATTTTCTTCAACTTTACCCCCCCAAAAAGAGTAACTTGCACTTCATCAACATTCATGTGTATACCAAAGTCATCATTGATACTTTTCATGAAATACTGTGCCAGCTTCGTTTGAACAAAAGGCGTTGTAATGGCAATAAAAAGTACTAACAAAAGTAATATTAGTCCAACGAAAGTACGGAATACTATTTTTTTAATCTTTTTGATACGTAAGTGTTTTTGTTTTTTTTGTACAAATAAATAATTTGCCTTTAGAAATGGCAATATCTTAACTAAAAATCTTTAATTTTGGCACAGCTGTAAAAATACTCTTTTTATGGTAATCCATCAAATATACTTCAAAAATCATCTGTTTATATGCAAATTCCTGAGGTTTTTATACTTGCCATAGAAAGTTCATGCGATGATACTGCCGCTGCTGTATTATGTAACGACAAAGTACTGTCTAATGTTGTTGCCAACCAGTTAATTCATAATCAATATGGCGGAGTAGTTCCAGAATTAGCTTCTCGTGCCCATCAGCAAAATATTGTACCTGTAATTGAAGCTGCATTAAAAAAAGCCAATATTCGAAAAGAACAATTATCTGCAATAGCTTTTACACAAGGACCTGGACTCATGGGGTCACTTTTGGTAGGCAGTTCATTTGCAAAATCAATGGCATTGGCATTAAACATACCTCTTATAGCGGTAAACCATATGCATGCTCATATTTTGGCTCATTTTATAGATGAAGAAGGTTTTGACAAACCTGAATTTCCTTTTTTGGCATTAACCATTAGTGGCGGACATACACAAATTGTTAGGGTTAATGATCATTTTGATTTAACAATTATTGGAGAAACCACAGATGATGCTGTTGGAGAAGCATTTGATAAAAGTGCAAAAATATTAGGACTTCCCTATCCTGGAGGACCTTTGGTAGATAAATACGCTCAATTAGGAAATCCAAAAGCTTTCCCTTTTACTAAACCAAAAGTGCCTGGACTAGATTTTAGTTTCTCTGGATTAAAAACAGCTATTTTATATTTTATTCAAAAGAAAAAAATTGAAAATCCTGCCTTTATAGAAGAAAATCTAAATGACATTTGCGCATCAATTCAACATACCATTATTGAAATTTTAATGGATAAATTAAAATTGGCTGTAAAAGAAACAGGTATTAAGCAAATTGCAATTGGCGGTGGTGTTTCTGCCAATTCCGGGATTCGAAATACTTTAAAAGCAACCGAAGAAAAATACGGCTGGAAAACATTTATACCCAAATTCGAATACACAACCGATAATGCTGCAATGATTGGAATTGTAGGTTATCAAAAGTTTTTATCACAAAAATTTGAAACTGCAGATGTCGTTTCTAAAGCAAGAATACAATTTTAATTATGCAATTATTTTATAATCCAACAATAAACGAAACTACCGAAACTTTCTCTTTTGATAAAGAAGAAAGCAAACATATAATTAAAGTATTACGTAAAAAAGATAGCGATATCCTTCATGTTACTAATGGATTAGGATTATTATTTAAAACAGAAATCACTTTAGCCTCAGATAATAAATGCACCGTTAAAATAGTATCTATTGAAAAAACTAAAGTTCCAAAATACAAATTACATCTTGCGGTTGCTCCAACAAAAATGAATGACCGTTATGAATGGTTTCTTGAAAAATCTACCGAAATAGGCATACATGAAATCACTCCTATTATTTGTGACCGATCCGAAAGAAAAGTAATTAATATTGACCGATTTGAAAAAATCGTTCTTTCGGCCATGAAACAATGCAATCAAATGTATCTTCCTAAATTAAATCCTGCTGTCACTTTTAAAGAATTCTTAAAGATAGAAAAAGCTGGAACGCTATTAATTGCACATTGCGAAGAAACAAATAAAAAATCTCTAAAATCTATCCTTACTCCTAGTACAGACTATACAATATTAATTGGACCAGAAGGAGATTTTTCCAATAAGGAAATTGAGCTGGCACTTGAAAGCAACTATATTCCTGTGTCTTTAGGCGAAACAAGATTGCGAACAGAAACCGCTGCTATCGTAGCTTGTCATAGTGTAGTCTTTATTAATGAGGATTAAACTCAAAGTATGAAAAAAGTATTGTTTGCGTTTTTATTCATTTCTTTCCATTGTTTTTCTCAAGAAATAGCTTTGTTAAAATACAATGGTGGCGGCGATTGGTATGCAAATCCAACCTCTTTGCCTAATCTGATAAAATTTTGCAATGCTAATATAAATACGCAAATAAAACCCAAACCCAGAACGGTGGAACCTAGCAGTCCCGATTTACTTTCATATCCTTTTGTTCATATGACTGGTCACGGAAATGTCGTATTTAGCGATGCTGACGTAGCCAATCTTAGAAAATATTTAATTGCCGGCGGATTTCTTCATATTGATGATAACTACGGAATGGATCAATACATCCGCAGGGAAATCAAAAAAATTTTTCCTGACCAAGAGTTGATTGAAATTCCCGCAAACCATCCTATATTCCAAAAACCTTTTGTTTTTGCTAACGGTTTGCCTAAAATTCATGAACATGATGGTAAAAGACCTCAAGCTTTTGGAATTTTTATAGAAAATAAACTTGTATTACTTTATACATACGAATGTGATCTTGGTGATGGCTGGGAAGATGCCGAAGTTCATAACGACCCCTTGGAAGTTCGTGAAAAAGCTTTAAAAATGGGAGCTAACATTATCAATTATATTTTTACAAATTGATTTTCAGCTAAAAAAAATCAAACTATTTTAAAATAAGCTATATAAGTAGTAAAAACAAAATAATTAATAGTTTTTAGCTTTAAAACTCGCTTCGCATTAGCGAATTTTTTTATCTTTATAACTAAATACAACTACATGATAACATCCAAAATCATAGCAAACGGTATTATAAAAGCTATTGCTATTTTAGTTTTAGTAGCATTGGTACTTTATTTTCTATATCAAATTCAGAATATATTAATTTATCTTTTAGTTTCATTGATACTGACATTAATTGGTTCACCCATTTTAGATTTTTTGAAGAAAAAATTAAAATTCAAGCACACAATAGCCACAATAGCAGTTTTGTCTATTTACTTTTTAATAATATTGGGTTTTATAATGATGTTTATTCCTTTAATAATTTCACAAGGGCAAAATTTATCTCTTTTAAACACAATTGAAATAGAAAAAAACAGTTTAGAACTTATTCAAAAAATAAACATCTTTCTTGAGCAACATCATATTGATTCTGAAAAAATATTTAACGCCAACAGTTTCAAATCTTTCATAAATTTTAATACTGTTCCTAATTTTTTAAATTCGGTTATAGGAACAATTAGTGGTTTTGGAATGGGATTTGGTTCGGTTTTGTTCATTACATTTTTCTTTCTAAAAGACAAATCAATTATTTTGGAAGGTGCTAAATTATTAATTCCCGATTCGCACGAAGAAAAAATATTAAACTCCTTGGAAAAAATAAACCTATTGCTTTCTCGATATTTCATTGGATTATTAATACAGCTATTTATTGTTTTTATATTATATGCCATAGTTTTGTTTATTTTTGGAATTCCCAATGCTTTTGTAATTGCATTTTTATGTGCCGTTTTAAATATTATTCCTTATTTAGGGCCGTTAATTGCATCGGTTTTTGCAGCGGCTTTGACCATGTTAAGCAATTTGGGTTCCGATTTTCAATCCGAAATTTTGCCTACAACTATTTATGTATTAATCGGCTTTTGGATAGTGCAGTTAATTGACAATAATTTTTCTCAGCCTATTATTTTCTCAAAAAGCGTAAGTTCACATCCACTCGAAATATTCCTAGTCATATTAATTGCAGGTTTTTCTTTTGGGATATTAGGAATGGTTATTGCAATTCCATTATATACAATTTTGAAGGTAATTTGCAAAGAATTTTTTCCTAACAATGAGTTTATACAAAACATAACAAAAAATATATAAATTGAACTTAGATATTTTAAATCCTAAAATACAGGAATTTATAAATTTAAATATTGGAGTTTCCATTTCAAAATTGGCACTTCAAAAAAATCCATTTCCAACAGTCGAATGGATTTCAATTTTAAATCAAATCGTTGCAAAAACAAAAGCAAAAGACAAACTGCCAACTTGGTTTTCTACTCCAAATATTATTTATCCAAGCAAAATTTCGGTAGAGCAAACTTCTTCCGAAATAACAGCATTGCACAAATCATCCATTGTTTCGGGCGAAAACTTAATTGATTTAACTGGTGGATTTGGCATCGATGATTATTATTTTTCTAAAAAAATAAAAAACGTAGCGCATTGCGAAATCAACACTGAACTATCTAAAATAGTGCTGCATAACTTCCAGCAATTAAACAATAACATTATCACTTGCTACGCTGGTGACAGTAATGAAACATTGTCGAAATTAGACACAAAATGGGATTGGATATACATTGATCCTTCTAGAAGAAATGAAACTAAAGGCAAAGTTTTTATGCTAAAAGATTGCTTGCCGAATGTTCCCGAAAATCTAGATTTTTATTTTGAGAAAGCCAATTCTATATTAATAAAAACAGCACCAATACTTGACATATCTGCTGGAATTAATGAACTGAATCATATTAAAACGATACATATAATTGCTATTGACAACGAAGTAAAAGAATTGCTTTGGGAATTAAACAAGGACAATAACGCAAGTATTAGTATTAAAGCGGTAAATCTAGCTAAAGAAAAAACCGAAACTTTTGAATTTATTTTAGATGCAAATCAACAACAACCAAGCTTTGGCCTGCCAAAAAAATATCTATACGAACCAAATAGTGCGATCATGAAATCCGGTGGTTTTGATCAAGTTGGACTTTTTTACAAATTGGACAAACTGCATAAACACTCACATCTTTATACTTCCGATGAATTAATACCATTTCCTGGCAGAATTTTTGAAATAGAAAAATGCATTCCTTATAACAAAAGTGAAATGAAGAATTATCTAGAAAATCAAAAGGCAAATATCACTACCCGAAACTTTACTGATTCTGTAGAGAACATTCGAAAAAAATGGAAGATAAAAGAAGGCGGAAATTTATATTGTTTTTTTACAACTGATGAAAATAATAGCAAAATTGTTTTAATTTGCACCAAAATAAAATAATAAAATGAAATACATTCTGATTCTAGCATTCTGCTTTTTAAGTTCTTCTATTTTCGCTCAAAAACCTTGTGAATATGCTACAAACGTTACCGATTCTATTGGAACATATAAAATAACTAAAGAATACTTAATAAGTGAAAAAGTTTTTGGAGGAAATTCTAATTATATTTTTTATTCTCTAGCATTAACAGATGGATTACCTACCCTAACTGTACAGTTTATACAAAAAAGTAAAGACTTTGTAAAAGCAAATTGTTTTGATAAAAATTCAAAAATCTACCTGCAGCTTCAAAATGGCAAAATCGTAACACTCATACATATTGAACAAGAAAGTTGCGGGAGTTTAATTCGAGATGATAAAGGTTTTGACAACAGGGTAAAATCTGGAATATTTATGTTTGCAAAAGAAAATTACGAAGAACTAAAAAAATCTCCAGCGATTTTAATGCGAATAAAATACCTTACAGACACAGAAGATTATGTTTTTAAAAAAGAATTCACTGCCGAACTTGACGGAAAAACATATCAACCCGAAACTTATTTTATGAACAACATCCGTTGTATCGAGTAATTTAGATTGTAGTAATCTTTTTAAAAAACAAATCCATCAATACATTTCTGCTATCAATACTACTTTTAACGTCTTGCAACTACAGCAGGTTTGGGACTAAATTAAGCCCATTCTTCGGATTTGCCAAATCATCCCAAATACAAAACCATCTTTCCATTAAGCCCAATGCCCAAATCCGTTGTAGTAGCTGTTATGCGTTCGTTTTTTATTTTTTCACCATTGTTATTCCTTCCCAACTATCTGGATCGCCAACCATTTTATAAATTTCATATGGTGGTTTGTTTCCATTTAAATTGTATGAGCCATAATCAAATGTTCCTCCTTCTTCTTTTCCAGTTTTGCAATTTGTTATACTTTTAAAATCCATTAGTAAAATCCAACTTCCTTGATCTAATTCTACTTTCCATTTCCCTTTTGCATTAATATTTTCAAAGTCCGCTAAATTTCCACCAAATTTATTTTCGGGAAAATTTTTAAATTCAAAAGTTCCGTCAGCGTTAAATTTGATTTTTATTTTTTGAGCCTCAATCTCAGAAATATTTAATTCTTTTTTAGTTTTTTCAGACAGTTTATATTCTCCAACAATATTTTTAATATTGGGTTTTTCGGTTGTAAAATCTGCATATGCTGATTTAATTCTTTCGCCTGAAATGATTGTATAACTTCCTGATATTAAACAAGGCAAAAATGTTACAAATGCACTTATCAATAAACCATAAATAAAAATTTTAGGTTTGAGTTTATTGACGACATAATTGTTTGATTTTCTAGATAGTAATTGATATATCCAACCGCTTGTGTAAAAAACATTTGCTAATATTATAAAGATCGTAATCCAAATAAATAAGAAAATTGGAGGAGAAAAAAATGACCAAATATCTTTAATTATAAAAGACAAAATAGTTAGGGATAAAACACCAAAAATTGCAAGCAAGAAATTATATAAAATTCGTCTCAATTCCCACCAAATGATAATTTTCAACCAGTTTTCTTCTTCGGTTTTTAATAAGAATATTTTTTTGATCATTTCTATTTTCGTTTCTGTTCGGCAAAATGACGCATAACTAGTAGATACACGAAACAAACTTCTATTTACCCCGTCTTAAGTGTAAAAAAACATTTCGCATTATTCTCTTTCCAAATATACCTAATAACCCTTACAATTTTTAAAACAACATTTATTTTCATTTTAATCTTATGAAAATCAAAACTTCTTACTTTCCTAAAAGCTGTTTTGCGTGAGGAATAGAAGTTGGCTACCAAAGTAGCGGATAGCCCGCCATAAAGGAAAGTGGCCGAATAACCGTTGCAATAAATTGGCCACTTTTCTTTATGGTGGCACGCCCTAGTAATTTGAAAACCTCTTTCTATTCCTTTCCTAAAAAAAGAAAAAACAGCACTAGAATACAGTCCTTTAAATTGAAAATTTCTTTTTTATTACAAAAACAACCCGATTTGTTAAAAATTTGACTTTTATAGATTTTTTAGCATTTGAATTGAAAAATAATTGTAATTTTGCATCGATGAAAAAAATAGAAACATATATAACATTTATCTCTCGGATAATAACACCTACGACTTCTCCCGAAGTACGGATGCTATAACTATAGCTTCCATAGTGTAACCACATTATATTTATTCATTTCTTATTTTATCGTTTTGAAATTATTTCCATTTTTATTTGGATTAATACATCCTAAAAAAGTTACCAAACAAATTTTATCTATCTGTAATTCAATTATTTGGATTGTCATTTCTTGCATTTGTTCTATATTTGACATCGCAAAAAATGAGCTTTCCAAACTCCATTACAGCACATTTTTTAACCTAAAATATAACTCTTGAAATGAACATTTCTATTGTAGTAACTCAGGAAGAACATTATAAGTATGCGCAGGAAATCTGCGATACGATAGAATCGTCTGCCCTGTTGAGAGGTACTGGAATTGCCAAAAGAACACCGGAATACATCCAAAAAAAGATGGAAAAAGGTGACGCTGTAATTGCGCTTAACAACGGAATCTTTGCCGGTTTTTGCTATATCGAAAGTTGGCAGCACGGTCAGTTTGTGGCTCATTCCGGTTTGATTGTACATCCGGATTACAGAAATTTGGGACTTGCCAAACAAATAAAATCGTTTGTGTTTGATTATTCACTGAAAAAATATCCTTCTGCAAAAGTCTTCGGAATCACTACAGGCCTTGCGGTAATGAAAATCAATTCAGATTTGGGATACAAACCAGTGCCGTTTTCGGAACTTACGAACGATCCAAGTTTTTGGAAAGGATGCCAAACCTGTACCAACTTTGAAATTCTAAAAAGCAAAGATTATAAAATGTGTTTGTGTACCGGAATGCTTTATGATCCGGCCGAAAAACCGAAAGACCCGCCAAAACATCCTTTCAACGTTAGGATTTGGAATCGTTTAAAAGAAATCAAACAAGCGCTTTTCTTGAAAAGTAAATAACCAAAAGTTAAAAATATATAATTATAAAATCGGAGTTTTACAAACTCCAAAAAGCAATATAAAATGGGAAGTAAAAAAGTAGTTTTAGCATATAGTGGAGGATTAGACACATCTTACTGTCTTAAATATTTGAAAAATGAGCAAGGGTATGAAGTTCATACCGTATTGATCAACACAGGTGGTTTTGACGACGCCGAACTAAAAGCTATTGAAGACAGAGCTTACGAACTAGGAAGCGCAAAACACGCTAACCTTACCATTCTAGATAAATATTACGATAAAGCGATTAAATATTTGATTTACGGAAACGTATTAAAAAACAATACTTACCCATTATCAGTAAGTGCTGAGCGTGTTTTCCAAGCTATCGAAGCTATAAAATATGCTAAATCTGTTGGTGCAACTGCTATCGCTCACGGAAGTACAGGTGCAGGAAATGACCAAATTCGTTTTGACTTAATTTTCCAAACCATCGCTCCCGAAATCGAAATCATCACTCCTATCCGTGACTTGAAACTTTCAAGACAGGAAGAGGTGGATTATTTGGCCAAAAACGGCGTTCACTACTCTTGGGAAAAAGCACAATACTCAATCAACAAAGGTCTTTGGGGAACAAGTGTTGGAGGAAAAGAAACTTTGACTTCTAGCCAACCATTGCCTAGCGAAGCGTATCCATCGCAATTGCAAAAAACAGGTGAAGAGAAAGTAACATTAGAATTCAAAAAAGGAGAATTAGTTGCCGTAAATGGTGTAGCTGACAAGCCTTCAAATAACATTGTAGTTTTAGAGAAATTAGCCAATGCTTACGCTATTGGTAGAGATATTCACGTTGGTGACACAATTATCGGAATTAAAGGAAGAGTTGGTTTTGAAGCCGCTGCTCCTTTAATCATCATCAAGGCACACCATTTACTAGAGAAACACACTCTTGGAAAATGGCAACAATACTGGAAAGAGCAACTAGGAAACTGGTACGGAATGTTATTCCACGAAGGTCAATTTTTGGATCCTGTAATGAGAAACATCGAAACTTTCCTAGAAGACACTCAAAAAACCGTAAACGGAACTGTAACTGTTTCTTTGAAACCATACCACTTTTCATTGGACGGAATTGAATCCAAAAATGATTTGATGAATACTGGTTTTGGTCAATATGGAGAAATGAACAATGCTTGGACGTCTGACGATGCGAAAGGATTCATTAAAATTTTGGGCAATGCTCAAAACATATTTTCATCAGTAAATAATGAAACTTACGAGTAATAAATAAAATTCAAACAAATGAAAACTAAATTATTTTTTTTACTTCCTTTATTTCTTATTTTTCTAGGATGTAGTAATGATGACAAACCAGAAAAAGAAGAATTAAAAAGCATCACTTATGAAGTCATACAATTTGAATATACACCTGATACTGGTAAAAATACATCTAGGTTACGCTATGAGATAAAGTTTACTAATCCTAATAATGTTGCCGTAAAAGGAAATTATAAGATAACATATGATGCTGATGGACTTATTTTAACTCCTATCAGAAGAGTACCCAACGATGATCCATATGAAAAAATTGGAGCAAACTCCTTTTATACCGCAAAGTATGACGTTGAAACTGCACTTAATCCAACATTAGGAACTATAAAATCAATAAAATTTTTATCCGCTGAATTCGTTCTTGCAGATTTATAAAAAACAAAGATTTTTTTGCGAAATCTTAAAAATAAAACATTATGATTAACATTGGAATAATAGGCGGTTCAGGTTATACTGCGGGGGAACTCATCAGAATATTGATGTTTCATCCCAATGCAAAATTAGATTTTGTATACAGTACAACTAACGCTGGCAAACCGCTTTCGGTAGCGCACCACGATTTATTGGGCGACATCGAAATGAATTTTACCGATACCGTAAATCCAAATGTAAATGTGGTTTTCTTGTGTTTAGGACACGGAAAATCAAAAACATTTTTGACCAAAAATCAGTTTGCAAGCCATACCAAAATTATTGATTTAGGAAATGATTTCAGATTACACAAAGACGAAGTTTTTGAGGGTAAAAAATTCATTTACGGATTGCCTGAACTGAACAAATCAGCAATTAAAAACGCTCAATTCATTGCGAATCCTGGTTGTTTTGCTACTGCAATTCAATTGGCTTTATTACCATTGGCGGAAGCCAAATTATTGAACAGCGACGTGCATATCAACGCCACAACCGGAAGCACCGGAGCGGGAGTTGGACTTTCGGAAACGTCACATTTTAGTTGGAGAAACAACAATATGTCGCATTACAAAGCTTTTGAACACCAACATTTGGGAGAAATTTCAGAAAGTTTGCACCAATTGCAAAGTGATTACAAAAACGAATTGCTTTTCATTCCAAACCGAGGAGATTTTCCAAGAGGAATTTTTGCAACATTATACACAACCTGCAACGAAAACTTGGAGGATGTTGTAGCCAAATACGAAGCATTCTATATAAACCAACCTTTTGTAACCGTTACCACAACAGGTATCAACATGAAACAGGTGGTTCAAACGAATAAATGCATTATTAGTTTAGAGAAAAAAGGAAACCGGATTTTGATTACTTCGGTAATCGATAATTTAGTCAAAGGCGCCTCGGGACAAGCCATCCAAAACATGAATTTAATGTTTGGATTGGAAGAAACTACAGGATTGCATTTGAAACCATCTGGATTTTAAAAAAATTTAATCGGTGAATCGTTTAATTGTTTAACCGATTCACCGAATAAACGATTAAACAATTAAACAATAATTAAACATGAACTTATTTGACGTTTACCCATTATATCCTATTACTCCTGTAAAAGCATTAGACTGCACAATTACAGATGATAAAGGAATTGAATATTTAGATTTATACTCTGGTCACGGAGTGATTTCTATCGGACATACGCATCCTGATTATGTTGCGAAAGTAAAAACGCAATTGGATAATTTGAATTTCTATTCGAATGCAATTCAGAATCCGTTGCAAGTAGAATTGGCTGATAAATTAGGAAAAGCTTCTGGCTTGACAGACTTCAGTTTGTTCTTATGCAGTTCAGGAGCTGAAGCCAATGAAAATGCTTTGAAAGTAGCTTCTTTTCATACGAATAAATCAAGAGTAATCGCTTTTGACAATTCATTCCACGGAAGAACTTCTGCTGCAGTTGCGGTTACGGACAACAAAAAAATTGTTGCTCCAATTAATGCGCAGCAAGTGGTTGCATTTTTGCCTTTAAATCAAATTGATTTGGTGGAAGCCGAATTGAAAAAAGGGGATGTTTGCGCTGTAATCATCGAACCAATTCAAGGAGTTGGTGGTTTAGACCAAGGAACAACCGAATTTTTTCAAGGACTGGAGAAACTTTGCAAACAATACGAAGCAGTTTTAATTTTAGACGAAGTGCAGTCAGGTTATGGAAGAAGCGGTAAGTTTTTCGCTTTTCAACACCACGGAATCAATGCCGATATTATAACTACTGCAAAAGGAATGGGGAACGGTTTCCCGATTGGAGGGGTTTTAATTTCGCCAAAATTCAAAGCTAGCCATGGTTTATTAGGAACTACTTTTGGCGGAAGCCATTTGGCTTGTGCTGCAGGAATCGCTGTTTTGGATGTAATGGAAAATCAAAAACTAATCGAGAATACAAACAAAGTATCAGAATACTTTTTTGAAGCTATCAAAGTTATTCCAGAAATCACGAAAGTGAAAGGAAAAGGATTAATGTTAGGCGTTGAATTTGACTTTGATGTTAGTGCTTTGAGAAAAAAACTGATTATTGAAAAATACATTTTTACTGGTGGAGCCAACAATAAAAACTTATTGAGAATTCTTCCTCCGTTGACGATTACTACTGCTGCAATTGATACTTTTATCATTGCTTTAAAAGAGTCGTTGGCTGAATTGAAATAGTGCGCTGCGTGAGGGATAGCAGTGGAGCTCTTTTTTATTTTTGCATAGCCCAGGGTTTAAACCCTGGGCTATGCAAAAATAAAAAAAGCGGGAACGAATAGCCCGACCCGACTTTTTTGGAGGGTCACGCCCAAAAAACTAACTAACCAAAAATTATGAATACAATACTTCCAATCGAAAAAAGAAATGCTGTTTTAACCACAATGGCAGCTTTATTAGAGCAAGAAAGAGAAGCCCTAAAAAGCATAAACCAACAGGATCTAGCCAATTATTCTGGTGAAGATTTGGCAATGGAAAAACGTTTGCTTGTTGATGATGCAAAAGTAAACGGCATGATTCTTTCGTTGCAGCAATTAGCAAGTCAGGAAGATCCGGTAGGTCAGGTTCGTTTTACTTTCACCCATGAAAATGGAATGAAAATCAGTAACAAAACTGCCGCTTTTGGAACTATTTTAATCATATACGAATCTCGTCCAGACGTAACTGTGGAAGCGGGAGGAATCGCTTTCAAATCTGGGAATAAAATCCTTTTGAAAGGCGGAAAAGAATCGCTGCTTTCGAATCAAAAAATTGTTAGCCTTTGGCACGAAGCCTTAAAAGACAATGGAATTTCAATGGATTGGGTTGAATATTTGAATTATGACAGGACTCAAACTCAAGCATTCTTAGAAAAACCAACACAAAAAGTCGATTTGATTGTACCGCGCGGTGGCGAAAAATTAATTGAATTCACAAAAAAACATGCTACCTGTCCTGTTATAGTAAGCGGCCGCGGCAATAATTTCGTTTATGTAAATGCCGATGCCGATTTAGAAAAAGCTATGGCGATTATCATTAACGGAAAAACGTCTAATATTTCAGTTTGCAATGCTTTAGACAAAGTATTAATCGATACAAATCTGCCAAATTGGGAAGTATTTGCTAAACAATTAGTAACCGAATTAGAGAAATTTAAAGTTACTGTTTTAGGAGATGATGCTTTCGCTAAAGCAACTGGAGTAAAAGCTATTGAAAATGATCTGATTTGGTACGAAGAATTTTTAGATTATAAAATCGTAATTGGAACCATCAATTCAAATCAGGAAGCGATTGCTAAAATAAATAAATATTGCGGTGGCCACTCTGCTTCCATCATTACTAAAAGCGAAGCTTTGGCACAAGAATTCATGGAGAATGTAGATGCATCTTCTGTATATCATAATGCCTCTACTCGTTTCACCGATGGCGGGCAATTTGGTTTAGGAGGAGAATTAGCAATCAGCACCGACAAACTGCACCAACGCGGGCCAATTGGATTACAGCATTTGGTAACCAATAAATGGTATGTGTATGGTGATGGGCAGATTCGCTAAAAGATTGCAGATTTTAGATTGTTGATTAACGATTTTTGATTTCAGAATACCGCAAAATGTTTTGCTTATATTAGTTAATAATGACAATAGAACCCTTAAATAATAGTGATGTTAGTTTACTAGATGAGTTACAGCCTTCCGGCTGGGGCACTATTTTGCCTGCTCACGAGTTTTATACAACAAACATCGATTTTTGTTCTTCTATTCGAATTAATAATGAAACTAAAATAATCGGAATTGGAACCGCTATAATCCATAATGATGTAGCTTGGCTAGGGCATATTATTGTTCATCCTGAAAATAGAAATCAAGGAATCGGGAGATTAATTACTCAATCATTAGTAAATGATTCTAAGGCAAAAAGCTGTGATACTATTTATCTGATTGCTACCGATCTTGGAGCCCCTGTTTACACAAAAGCTGGGTTTGAAACAGAAACAGAATATCTCTTTTTTAAAGATATAAAAGCAGAGGAATCTTGGAAAATTTCTGGCAACATTATACCATTTCATCCTGATCATAAGACCTCAATTGCTGCTATTGACAATTTGACAAGCGGAGAAGATAGAATGTTTCATTTGGAAAAACACCTTCAAGAAGGTTTTGTTTATCAAAACAATACAGTTATAGAAGGATTTTATCTGCCTACTTTTGGAGAAGGCTTAATTCTGGCTAAAACTAAAGAAACAGGGATTGAACTTATGAAAATGAGATTTACGAATCATGATAATGCCTGTTTTCCAAGAGATAATATTCATGCAGTTGATTTTCTTTATAAATATGGATATAAAGAATTTAAGACGGCAAAAAGAATGAGATTAGGCAAACAAAGAGATTGGAATCCCTCAAACATATATAATAGAATTGGAGGAAATATAGGTTAACCATAATTTTAAAAGATCACATAATTTTGATTATTAGCTTTTGTTAGCGTTAAAAACAAAAAAATGAACAAATCAGGTAAAAAGAGAATACTATTAAAGTTAGGCAGCAACACCTTAACCAAAGAAACCAATCATATTTCGAGAGGAAAGATTGAGGATATTGGTATGCAGATAGCCGCTTTGCAGGATAGATATGAATTTATCATTGTTAGCTCGGGAGCGATTGCCGCCGCCAAACAATTTGTAAAACTGGACAATAACGACAAGGAAGTTTTTGTAAAACAAGCCTTGGCATCTATTGGCCAGCCTCATTTGATGCGGATTTACCATGAGAATTTTAGTGACTTGGGACTGCATATTTCGCAATGCCTTCTCTCCTACTCCGATTTTGAAAAGGAACAATCCAAAGTCAATATCGTGAACACTATCAATGTATTGGTCAAAAACAATTATATTCCGATTATCAATGAAAATGACACTGTTGCAACAGATGAAATCAAATTTGGAGATAATGATAAATTAGCCGCTTTAACCGCAGTTTTATTAAACGTTGACATTCTGATTATTGCAACCAATACTAACGGAATCTACACCAAATCGTCAATTAACGATGAAGTGCCACATACTATAGAGTTAGTAAATGATTTATCGCTGTTGCAAAAGGAAATTGGCGACAAAAAATCATCCCACGGAACAGGTGGCATGCAATCTAAAATTGATTCGGCTGCCATTGCAAAAGAGGCAAACATCGAAACCTGGATTGTGAATGGACTCGAAGATAATTTTATGGTGAAGGCTTTAAATAATGAAATTGCTTTTACAAAGATTGTTTAAAAATGTTTATTTGGTTAATCGTTAATTCGGTTAATCGATTAAACAAATTAATGAATAAACTAAAGAAAAAAAATCATGAACTACACATCAATAAAAGAAATAGACTCCCTCCAAAAATGGGTAAAAGAAGCATTGAAAATAAAAAAAAATCCGCTTAAGAATAAGAAACTAGGAAAAAACAAAACCTTAGTAATGTTGTTTTTCAATTCGAGTTTGAGAACACGTTTAAGTACTCAAAAAGCGGCCATAAATTTAGGAATGAATGTAATGGTAATGAACTTTGGAAGCGAAGGCTGGACTCTCGAATTCGAAGATGGAACCATTATGAATCAAGGTGCTTCGGAACACATCAAAGAAGCGGCCGAAGTGGTTTCGCAATACTGCGACATTATTGCTATTAGAGCTTTTGCAGGTTTGGTTGACAAAGAAAAAGACAATGCCGAAACCGTAATGAACGGTTTCCTAAAATACGCCACTGTGCCAATCCTAAATATGGAAAGCGCCACAGGACATCCTTTGCAGTCACTTGCCGATGCCATCACAATGGCGGAAAATAAAACCAAACATAGACCAAAAGTAGTACTTTCATGGGCTCCGCACCCGAGAGCTTTGCCTCAGGCTGTACCAAATTCATTTGTAGAAATGATGCAATTGCAGACCGAAATGGATTTTGTGATTACGCACCCAGAAGGTTATGAATTGAATCCTGAAATCACCAAAGATTCTAAAATCGAATACGATCAGGACAAAGCTTTTGAAAATGCCGATTTTATCTATGCCAAAAACTGGAGCAACTATGCAGCATACGGTAAAATCACCAATTCTGATCCAAACTGGACAATTACTGCCGATAAAATGAAACTGACCAACAATGCCAAATTCATGCACTGTTTACCAGTAAGACGTAACGTAATTGTAACGGACGAAGTGATTGACAGCGAAAATTCGATTGTAATTCAACAAGCCAATAACAGGACGTATTCAGCTCAATTGGTTTTGCAGAAGATTTTGAAAAGTTTAGAAAAAAAAACAGATAGAAAATAGAAAAATGAACTAATTAATACCATTGAAAAAAAATGCAAAAACGTAAAAAAATATATTATTCTGCAGGATTGATTAGCATTATAATGCTACCTATTTTGTGCTTAATAAGTATAAAAACGAATGATGCATATAAAAGGTATTATTGCATGGATTTTCAAATTTGGGATGGATTAGAAAATACAACTTTGTTTAAAGATAATATAACATTTTTAAACACAAAAAAATTCACAACTGTTACTCTAACGGGAAATAATGATTCAGATAGAATTAAATTAAAAGAAGCTCAAAAAAATATTGAAAAATTAGTTAGTTCAAAAGATTCGATAAATGGAATTAAATTTCATTTTGAACCAAAATCTCAATATTGGAGTTATGTAGAAGCCTTGGAAATTATACAAATTGAAGCTAGAAATAGTTACTTCCGTAGTTTCTGTTATAAAGATGATATTTTGTTTACTAATCCAAAACCATTAAAACCATATAAACCGAATAAAGATTTAATAGAAATACAACCGATTATTTGTGGTTCTGGTGGATATGACACATACATTGAGGAAAGTAAAATATTTGTAATTTGGAAGAATTTAATAGAAATCTCTAAAAAATATTATTTACCAATTACTGCATATATTCTTATGGTATTTTTTACTTTTCGAAGAATTATAAATAAAAATAAAAGAATACCGTGACAAAAGAATGATTTTTTGTTTTGCAGAAGATTTTGAAAAAATTAGACAAATAGATAATAGAATAAAGAGTATAGAATTTTTAAACAAATAAAATGAGTACCACAGCCCAAAGCCCGAAGCCCACAGCCCTTTCAATTATAAAAATAGGTGGCAACATCATCGACAATCCAACAGAATTAGCACAATTTCTTATTGATTTTTCAAAAATTGAAGGCAATAAAATACTCGTTCACGGTGGCGGAAAATCGGCTACAAAAATGGCTCAAAGTATTGGATTAGTTCCTCAAATGATTGACGGACGACGCATAACTGACGCTCCAATGTTAGATGTGGTTGTGATGATTTATGCGGGTGAAATCAATAAAAATGTAGTAGCTCAACTGCAGGCCAATAATACGAATGCAATAGGTTTTTCAGGTGCTGACGGTAATTTGATTCTGTCATCGAAAAGAAATCATCCAACGATTGATTATGGTTTTGTGGGCGATGTGCAAAAAGTCAATACGCCTTTATTGGAAACATTATTAAAAAACGGAATAACACCTGTCTTTTGTGCCATCACACACGATGGGAAAGGACAATTACTAAATACAAACGCCGATACGATTGCCAGTGAATTGGCCATCGCATTGTCCGAAGTTTTTGAAGTTACCTTGACCTATTGCTTCGAAAAACCAGGTGTTTTGTATGATGCGGAGGATGACAATTCAGTAATCGAGCAAATCAACCACGAATTATATACCAAATTAAAAGCCGAAAAAGCAATTCATTCCGGGATGATTCCTAAATTAGACAACTGTTTCAACAGCTTATCCAAAGGCGTTCAGAAAATAAAAATTGGACATCATCGAATGCTACAAGACGAAGGAGTCGTTCATACAAGCATTGAATTATAAAAAATAAGGTCATGAGCAAAGTAATTGACAAACAATCGGCAAAACATTACTTTTGGGGAAAAAATTGCGACAGTTGGGTTTTAGCTGACACCGATGGATTATCAGTAAAACAAGAAAGCATGCCAATCGGTACAAGAGAAAAATTACATTTCCATACTAATGCCCAACAGTTTTTTTTTATTATAAAAGGTACAGCAACTTTTTATTTAAATGATAAAAAAGAAATTATAACTGAACAAAAAAGTATTTTGATTGAACCAAAAACGAAACATTATATTGCAAATGAAACGGATTCAATTCTAGAATTTTTAGTTATTTCTCAACCAACAACTAATAATGATAGAACAGAAATTTAATAAAAAGCTTAGCTCATTTGTAATAAATTAAAAACGTTGTGTCTTTGAGCCTTTGTGGCAAAAAGAAGCGAATTTCACAAATAAAAAAATTAGCGCCTTTGCGCCATTGCGGTAAAACATGAAAAACATAGAAACCCTAACACAAGAAGCTATATCGCTATTAAAATCGCTGATACAGACTCCTTCCTTTTCGAGTGAAGAAGAGCAAACGGCACTTTTAATCGAAAATTGGTTCAAGCAAAACAGCATTCCTTTCGAAAGGGAAAACAATAACATTTGGGCTTTCAACAAACATTTTGACAAATCCAAACCTACTTTATTACTCAATTCCCATCACGATACCGTAAAACCAAATCAAGGTTATACCAACGATCCGTTTGAAGCGATTGTGATAGACGGAAAATTATTTGGCCTTGGAAGCAATGACGCTGGCGGTTGTCTGGTTTCATTAATCGCAACATTCACACATTTTTATACTGTTGAAAATCTGCCATATAATATCGTCGTTGTAGCTTCCGCAGAAGAAGAAAGCAGCGGGAAAAATGGATTGAACAGCGTTTTAAAACATTTACCCGAATTAGAATGCGCTATCGTTGGCGAACCGACTTTAATGCAATTGGCGGTAGCCGAAAAAGGTTTATTGGTACTGGATGTTGTTGTAAAAGGCACTGCCAGCCACGCCGCACACAACAATCCAGACAATCCAATTTACAACGCAATACCTGTGATTGATTGGTTTAAGACCTATCAATTCGAAAAAATATCCGAGGTTTTAGGCCCTGTAAAAATGACCGTAACACAAGTTACTGCAGGTAAACAGCACAATGTTGTACCGGCCGAATGCCATTTGGTTGTCGATATTCGGGTAACTGATTGTTACAACAATACCGAGATATTAGAAACCGTAAGAGCCAATGTCAACGCCGAAGTTACGCCTCGATCGATGCATTTAAACGCTTCGTCAATTCCTGTAAATCATGGATTGGTACAAGCGGGAATCGCTCTAGGACGCACCACTTATGGCTCTCCTACCCTTTCGGATCAGTCGGTTTTATATTGCAAATCATTAAAATTAGGACCAGGAGAAAGCTTACGGTCACACTCTGCAGACGAATTTATATATGTAAACGAAATAGAAGAAGGAATCCAATTGTATATTAAAATACTAGGCGATTTCTTTAAAATTTAGAATAATTTTCAGGAGCTAATCCCGCTATCCGCTTCAATCTTGTGTGCCGAACCCCGGCACACAAGGATTTTCGCTACTATCGGGGCTAAAAAACACATAACAACAAAAGTTTAGATCTAACAATCCAAACATCTAAAAATCCAATTATGAAACTTTGGGAAAAAGGAATACCAACCGATAAACAAATTGAACATTTTACCGTTGGAAACGACCGGGAACTAGATTTAGTTTTAGCCAAATATGATGCTTTAGGCTCTATTGCCCACGCTAAAATGTTAGGACAAATTGGTCTGTTAACAAATGCTGAAACCGAATCATTAGTCTTGGCTTTAAACGAAATTATAAAAGACGTTGCAGACGGGAATTTCGAAATCGAAGACAGTTTTGAAGACGTACATTCCAAAATTGAATATTTACTGACGGTAAAACTTGGCGATGCCGGAAAAAAAATCCATACCGCACGTTCCCGTAACGATCAAGTTTTGGTCGATGTGAATTTGTATCTAAAAGATGTTGTAACCGAATTCAAATCACAGGTAAAAACCTTGTTTGATTTATTAATGGAATCGGCTGAGAAACACCAAAATGTATTGTTGCCAGGTTATACGCATTTGCAAATTGCGATGCCTTCTTCTTTCGGAATGTGGTTTTCTGCTTATGCCGAAACTTTGATTGACGATATTACGATGTTGAATGCTGCTTTAAAAATTGTAGATCAAAATCCATTGGGTTCAGCTGCGGGCTATGGAAGTTCCTTTCCAATCAACAGAACTTTTACCACTAAAGAATTAGGTTTCGAAACGTTGAAATATAATTCCGTTGCCGCACAAATGAGCCGAGGAAAATCAGAAAAAACGGTTGCTTTTGCAATGAGTAGTGTTGCAGCGACTTTGGCAAAATTCTCGATGGACGTTTGTTTGTATATGAGCCAGAATTTTGATTTCATTGGTTTACCAGCGCATCTTACAACTGGTTCCAGCATTATGCCACACAAGAAAAACCCCGATGTTTTCGAACTAATTCGCGGAAAATGCAACAAGATTCAAGCACTTCCTTATGAAATAACTTTAATCACCAATAATTTGCCAAGCGGTTATCACCGTGATTTGCAATTGTTGAAAGAAGGTTTGTTTCCTGCGATTCAAAACTTGAAAGCGTGTTTGGACATTGCTATTTTCTCTATTAAAGACATCAAAGTAAAAGATAATATTCTTGCAGATAAAAAATACGATTACTTATTTACTGTGGATACTTTAAACGAAATGGTGGTTGCAGGAATGCCGTTTAGAGATGCCTATAAAGCCGTTGCCGAACAATTGGAAGCTGGTGATTATCAATCTCCAAAAGAAACCAAACATACTCACGAAGGAAGCATTAATAACCTTTGTTTAGAGGAAATTAAAGAAAAGATGAAGAACGCTTATTAAACGAAATCATCCACTTATAAAATTTATAATTAAAAAAGGTATTGGATTTGAATAAATCCTAATGCCTTTTTTTTTCAATACTAATAAAGCATTATCTCTCCTCTTAGCCCTGACAGAAGTAGAAATCCTTTTGGGTCGGGGTTCGACCCAAAAGATTGAAACTGATGGCAGGAACCATCTAACCAAAAATGCCCAATGCTTCTGCTCCTAAAAAAATCTATTAATTCAAACTTGGTGCTTCGGGGATTTTGACTTTGATTTTGTTTTTCTTAGCCATTAATAAATAGGTAGTAATACCGCTTAAAATAACCAGCAAAGCTATTTCAAGCTCTCCAAAACTGTTGTTTCCGTTATGTATGGCATTAGAATGATCTAATTTGGTTTTTCCTTCCTTTATTTGAAGATCCGATAGTTTTCCTAATGTTTGCAACGCCTGATCAGTGGAATTTGCAATTTGATTCCAGTTTTTATTTCTGTTTTGCTCTTTTACAGCGGTACAGGATGACAAAAATGAGTTAAAGAAAGATTTTTCATTTAATGTCAAAACCGTTTTTAAATATAGCTCATCTATGTTTTGAATATTGCCCAAAGCTATTGCAATTCTCTCTATTTTCTGGTCATCATTTAATTCGGGATGTATTGCAGCTGCTTTTATCGAATAAAGCTCATTCGCGTATTGAAAAATATAATGCTCTACAACAAGTCGATCATTAAAGATGGCATTGATATCCTCATTAGTTTTTTTGGAATTATGTAACGTATTGAAATTATTCAATAGGATAATAACCATAACAATTAGCAGAATAAAAGCTGCTTTTGTTTTATTTGTATATTTTTTTAAATCACTCATCTGTCAGGTTTTATGATTTTGCAATATACTGCATTGTCTTGGGTAATCCAATTTTATTTATTGAGTCCAAAAGTATCTTTTAGACAATCAATCACATTTGTTGGTTTTGTATTACAATTTTTTAACAAAAAATAGTATGCGCGCATAGTTTTGTGTATTTTTGAAAAAAATTAAACTTAACCAATGAAATTAACCGCAAAAATCACCTTATTCCTTTGCCTTGCCCCAATGCTTTTCAATAGTTGTTCAAATGATGATTCAAATGAAACTACTAAAACCGATTCTGCAACTTTAAAGACCTTTACTGATGTTACATTTTCATTAGACCAATCAGAAGGATATGATGCTGGTTTGTATTTCTCGACAGAATTGGGAAAATCATTTAAAACCAACAAAATTGATGCTGCTGTTTTACCAAAAATTGATATTGCATTTTACAGTTCAGATCATTCAATAAATTATTTTATGAGTCCAAATGACTCTGATTTTGGAATTAAAAATGCACCATTAACCTTATTCATCAATTACCAACATGATATTTTGACAATTGATCAATTTAAAAAAACAGAAAAAGCTTCGGATTTTGATACAATTAAAGTTGATGTAGACGATGACGAATCTTTCACCGACAGTAATACTCCAAATGTGATATTATTCAAAAATGCTGCTGGAAAAAAAGGCGCAATTTATATTAAATCAGTACACAGAGTTGGCTACGATCCTAGAATTGTTGTGGACATCAAAATCCAGAAATAAAATATTGCTTACTAATTCAATTGCTGAAACCAATTTTTCTGTTTTGAAAAGTTGGTTTTTTTATGCATTTCAATTTCCTTTTTGCAAAATCATTGAACAATTCTAAAATAATAGAACGCTATTCTTGAATTCAATATTTAAAAAAAATGCTTCTCACTTATTAGTAATAAAAATTCTATATATTTGAGAAATATCTTAAATAAACAGCATGGCGAATTTCGAAGAACAAGCAACGCAAACGCTTTTTGAACAAAATCATATTACTGATGAACAATTGCAGAGCATTCGGGCGTATCGGGGATTGAATTTATTTTCGGTTCATAACGAATTAAAGTTCTTATTATACCTTTCGATGCTAATGTTTACTTCGGGCATCGGTATTTTAATTTACCAAAATATAGATACAATTGGGCATACCGCACTACTTGGCTTGTTGCTTTTGGTGACGCTTACCTGTTTTTATTTTTGTTTTAAAAATCATGAGGGCTTCAAAAAAGAAGAAGCTTCATTCCCCAATCCACTCTATGATTATTTGGTGCTTACGGCCGTTATTTTGAGCTGTACATTTGTAGGCTATTTGCAGTTTCAATACCAAACTTTTGGAACTCATTATAGATTGGCTACTTTAGTCCCCACTATCATTAGTCTTTTTTGCGCCTATTATTTTGATAACAAAAGTGTCTTATCTATTGGAATAACAGGAATGGCAGCTTATTTGGGACTTTCGGTAGATCCAAAACATTATTTTGAGAACGAAATGTTTGATAATAAGACCTTAAGTTATATTGGATTGGCTTTTGGACTTTCTTTGTTACTTTGGGTTTTGTATGCAACCAAAATCAATTTAAAAAAACACTTCAATCTAGTCTATCTTACGTTTTCGCTGCACTTAATTGGTATTGCCTGTATGGTCAACTTATGTGATGATTATTGGTTTCCTTTTGGTTTGATGCTAGGAATTGCAACTTGTTATTTTTATAATTTAAGTTTTCAAATAAAATCTATTTCGCTGTTTATTTTCACAGTTTTATATGGTTTTATTGGATTGAATATCTTTTTTGTACGAGTCATAGATTTTATTCATTTTGATGACTTTTTCTCAATGCTCATTTTTACAACCCCATTTTATTTTGTAGGCATTATAATTGGTTTTATAAAATTGATTAAACATTTCAACAAAAACACTTCCGATGATAGTATACGATAAAACACTTTTAGACAACGTTTATATAGACAAAGAAGCTAACCGATTGAAGGAATCCGGATTCATTAGCCAAGAACAATACAAAGATTTGGGCAATCAATTACCGAGGCTAAAAAATCAAAACAATATCTTTCTCCGAATTGGTTTCTTTATTCTGGGCTGTATGCTGTACTCCTCTATTTGTGGGTTTATATCGCTAATGATGCTTGCTACCAGAGACAATCAATATTTATATTTTATCTATTTCTTTGCTATCATTGGTTTTGGAGCAAAAGAGTTTATGTCCCGAGAAATGAACTATTTTGGTTTTGGCTTAGATGATGCTTTTATTTTGGGAGCTATTTTAGCGTTACTGGTTGCCGTTGGGCTTACGTTTGAGCAAAACTACAATCCCAACTATCTGGTTGTTATCATTGTAATGGCAATTGCATCCATCATTGCCTATTTGCGCTATCTCAATCTCTCTTTGGCACTGCTCGCCTGCATTGGGATAACAGGAACTGTTGCTTATCTGGTGTTTGATTATCTTATAATTGGCAAAACCATATTGCCTTTTGTGCTACTGTTATTTTCTGACTGTTTTTATTTTATTTCTAAAAATAAGTTACAAAATCTAGTTGTTCCCTACTATTATAACGGGCTTAAATTAGCAAAAAGCTTCTGCTTAATTGTCTTCTATCTCGCAGGGAATTATTATGTGGTAAGAGAACTAAATTTCAGTCTTTCCGGTGAATATTATTATAATGGCATAAGTCCCGAAATTCCTTTTGCGCTGCTCTTTTGGGCTTTTACATTTTTAATCCCTGTGGTTTATCTGTTTTTTTCTTTAAAAAACAAAGACAGAATGATGCTTTGGATTGGTTTCCTAGCACTTTGTTTTAGCTTTTTTACTTTCAGAATGTATCACCACGTTTTACCTCCAGAAGTAGCTTTGACCATTGGCGGATTGGTTCTATTTGCTTTTACTTATTTTGCCATAAAAAAAACAAAGTACAACGAAACTGGAATCACGTTCAAAGAAGACCGTTTTGCCAATCCAAATGCTTTTTCAAATCTTCAGATTCTTGTGGTTGCCTCTCAATTTGGCATTAAACCAGAAGCAAAAATAGAAGAATCTCCAATGGAGTTTGGCGGTGGCGGGTTTAGCGGTGGGGGCTCGAATGGGGAGTTTTAAAAACAAGCTCATTAAAACATAAATATTTTACCGCAGATTCACAGATTTAAATGATAGTTATGGAGGATTTTTTATACAAAGAGGAAACCTATAAAATTATTGGTATTCTTTTTGAAGTTCATAAAAATTTAGGAAAAGGATTTTCAGAAATTGTCTATAAAGATGCTATCGAATTTGAATTCCAACAAGAAAACATCTCTCTTGAAAGAGAAAAAGAGTTTTTAGTAAATTATAAAACAACAACACTAAAGCATAAATTTTATGCAGATTTTGTAGTGTTTGATAAAATAATTTTAGAGGTAAAAACTGTTGATTGTTTTAACAACAATCATTATAATCAGTGTTTAAATTATTTAAAAATATCAAAAAATGAATTAGCTCTTCTAGTTAATTTCAATTCCGTTTCATTAGAATACAAACGGATAGCATTGTCAAAAAAATAAAAATTCTGCGAATCTGCGGTTATTTTAAAACTCATCCATTTGCAATTGGTACTCGGTTTTACCGCAGATTCGCAAATTTTAATAACTAAATTAATCGCTTTCAGCCGAATTTGTGCAAATTAGTTTTTAAAATAATTAAAAAATAATTTTAAATAATCTGCGAATCTGCGGTATCATTTTTACAACCTCCCCACCAAATCTCCCGCATCAATAGCGTCATGCGAAGCATCATAAACCGATTGTCCATTTTTTATCAACAGTAATTGTGGTGACTGATGATAAACTCCAAAACGTGAAGCAATTTCATTGGATATGTCGCGGTATTCCAATAAATCCAAGAAATAGGCATCAATCTTATCCTCTAAAGCAAATTCATTTTCAAATTGCTTAAGAGCAAATCTGCTTATGCTACAACGCGTGCTGTGCTTAAAAATCACCGCTGGCTTTTGATCCGATATGGCAACCATTTCATCTAGCTGCTCTACAAATTGAAGCGGAATCCAATTGATTTTGCTTGCTGTTTCTTTCTTTTCTTCTGAACTACCGAATAGGGAATTAAATAGGCTCATTTTGTCTTATTTTATGTCTTTTTGTCTTTATAATAGGATAAAAATCATCACGGAAACGTCAAATTGTCCGTAAATTTAGACTGGAATACCATTTGATGATTATTTTGCAAAGTTAGTTATTAAATAATAACATCGAGTGATTAGTAAATAGCTTTAAGTGATTAGCCTATGTTTTAAACTTATAAGTCAATGCAATAAAATAAAGCATAATCATTTAACAAATGGATTTCAATTTTGACACTATAAAAGCTAATCACTCTTAACTAGTCACTAATAATAAAAACCTTCAATCATGAACATTAATAAGTTTACTATCAAATCGCAGGAAGCTATACAACTTTCGCAACAATTGGTTCAGAGTTTAGGTCAACAGCAAATAGAAAATGAACACATTTTCAAATCTATTTTTGAAGTAGATGAAAATGTAGCTCCTTTTATTTTGAAAAAACTAAACGTCAATGTTCCGTTGTTTCTTCAAATTTTAGACGCAACTATTCAGAGTTTTCCAAGAGTTTCCGGAGGTGAAATCCAGCTTTCGAGAACTGCTAATACTGCTTTGAACGAAGCCGAAATCGTTGCAAAAAAAATGAATGACGAATACGTTTCAATTGAGCATTTGATTCTAGCCATATTCGATTCTAAAAGCAAAGTATCTCAAATTCTAAAAGACCAGGGCGTAACCGGAAAAGGATTGAAAGCGGCGATAGAAGAATTGCGCAAAGGAGAAAGAGTAACCTCAGCCTCGGCCGAAGATACTTACAATTCATTGAATAAATACGCCAAAAACCTCAACGAACTGGCTCGAACTGGCAAACTCGACCCAGTGATTGGCCGTGACGAAGAAATTCGACGCGTACTGCAAATTCTGACTAGAAGAACCAAAAATAATCCGATGCTGGTTGGAGAGCCAGGAGTGGGTAAAACTGCCATTGCCGAAGGACTGGCACATCGTATTGTAGATGGTGATGTACCTGATAATCTAAAAGAAAAAATCGTATTCTCCCTCGATATGGGAGCATTAATTGCCGGAGCAAAATACAAAGGGGAATTTGAAGAGCGATTAAAATCGGTGGTCAAAGAAGTGATTGCTGCCGAAGGGGATATTGTTCTTTTTATAGACGAAATTCACACGCTTGTTGGAGCTGGCGGTGGCGAAGGAGCTATGGATGCCGCAAACATTTTAAAGCCTGCTTTGGCTCGTGGGGAATTACGCGCTATCGGAGCTACTACTTTGGACGAATACCAAAAATATTTTGAAAAAGACAAAGCATTGGAACGCCGTTTTCAAAAAATCATGATCGAAGAACCCGATACCGAAAGTGCCATTTCAATTCTGAGAGGTATCAAGGAAAAATACGAAACACATCATAAAGTACAGATAAAAGACGATGCTATTATTGCTGCCGTAACGCTTTCACAACGCTACATTACTAATCGTTTTCTTCCAGATAAAGCAATTGACTTAATGGACGAAGCAGCTTCAAAACTGCGTATGGAAATCAACTCTAAACCAGAGGAATTAGACGTTTTAGATCGAAAAATAATGCAGTTAGAAATCGAAATCGAAGCCATTAAACGCGAAAAAGACGAAAGCAAGCTTAAAACATTAGGTTTGGAATTGGCTAATCTCAAAGACGAACGAAACATAATTTATGCCAAATGGAAAGCCGAAAAAGAAGTGGCCGATAACATTCAGGACGTAAAAACTGAAATTGAGAATTTCAAATACGAAGCCGAGCGCGCAGAGCGTGATGGCGATTATGGAAAAGTAGCCGAAATCCGTTATGGAAAAATCAAAGAAGCTCAAGAGCGTCTGGCAACTTTTACCAAACAATTGCAAGAAAATCAATCGGAAACTTCCTTGATAAAAGAAGAAGTAACTCGTGAGGATATTGCCGAAGTGGTAGCCAAATGGACTGGAATTCCTGTAATGAAAATGCTGCAGGGCGAGCGAGAAAAACTATTGCACCTTGAAAAAGAATTGCGCAAACGTATTGTTGGCCAAGCAGAAGCTATCGAAGCCGTGAGTGATGCTGTACGCCGTAGCCGTGCGGGATTGCAGGATATGAAAAAACCTGTTGGAACCTTCCTATTCTTGGGAACTACAGGAGTTGGCAAAACCGAATTAGCAAAAGCTTTGGCAGAATACCTTTTTGATGATGAAAACGCCATGACCCGAATCGATATGAGCGAATACCAAGAACGCCACAGTGTAAGCCGATTGGTGGGTGCGCCTCCGGGATATATAGGTTATGACGAGGGCGGACAATTGACCGAAGCCGTGCGCAGAAAACCGTACTCTGTAATACTTTTGGACGAAATCGAAAAAGCGCATCCTGATACCTTCAATATTTTGTTGCAGGTTCTAGACGAAGGACGCTTGACCGACAACAAAGGACGTTTGGCCGATTTCAAAAACACCATTATCATTATGACTTCCAATATGGGAAGCCAGATCATACAGGAAAAATTTGAGAATCTAAAAGGAAGCGTCGAAGCCGCTACCGAACTCGCCAAAATTGAAGTAATGGGATTGTTGATGCAGATAGTGCGCCCCGAGTTCATCAACCGTATCGACGAAATTGTAATGTTCACGCCGCTTACTGCCAAAAACATTGCCGAAATTGTAGGATTGCAATTAAAAAATGTCAACAATATGCTTGCTCAACAAGGCATCACGATGAGCGCCACTCCCGAAGCGGTTGAATATTTGTCTGAGAAAGGATATGACCCTCAATTTGGTGCCCGACCCGTAAAACGAGTGATACAAAGAGAAGTTCTGAATAAATTGTCCAAAGAAATCCTTGCGGGTAAAGTTCATCCTGACAGCATCATCCTGCTCGATGCCTTCGACAACGAACTCGTTTTTAGAAATCAAACCGAGCTGGTACACGAATAAATAAACAGAATCAATTTTTTAAAACTGTATTGTGACAACACTTTGCAGTTTTTTTTGTTTTAGGAGCAGAAGTGTTCGGTTTTTCATCAGCTTCACTCCCACTGTCATTCTAATCTTTTTATCCCGATGAAAAATCGGTATAAAAAGGATTTTCCCTTCCATTGGGGCTAGGCGAGATATTTAATTTTTCAGAAGATATGATTCAGTTTGTGGGTAAAAATGTTTATATGTTATATAGCTAAGCTTAAATTGGTAGAAGAAAACACATATATTTACTACAATTATAATATGAAACAAATCAATAAATGGAAAATCCTTTCAACAGAATTAAAACCACAATTATATTCTTTATAGCTTATTTTTTATTGGCAATACTTGTAAATATTTTGGTTCCTGGAGATATGTGTAATCCAGGTGGAGGATTTGGTATGATAGTTCTGTTAATTCCAATAACCATAATCTTAATTATTTTTAGAATTGCAAAATATTACCGAGAACATTAAAAAAACAGTTCTGAGAAGTCTTCTCGTAAACACTAGCATAAGCAAACAATTATAAATTTGAATTAAATTTGATTGTAGACACACGAGCGCGACTCTTGCACTCACTGAAAAACAAAAACTTTTAAAAACAATTTTCATACCAACAAATGACACAAATTACTGAACACTTAAAGTATTTCACAAAGCTATCTTCTATTGCAATTTTTAGTTTTTTTAAAATCAATTTATTGGGTGCAATCTCTACAATAGTATTAATTATTATGGAGTATTTTTTACTTACCAAAAACATCAATGCAGGCTCGTCAGGACATACAAGTGCCATTCCCTTTCTTACAATGACGTTTTTTGCTAGACCTGCCGGCTCAATAATGTGGTATTTAACCTGTGTATTAAGCCCTATTTTGTTTTTTATATTAGGCAATAAATACATTATAACAAAATTGACACACAAAGTAATTACGGATAAGTCTGAAAGTTTGCTCAATCCGCTTTTAGATAAGGTATTATTGAAATTTAAGAGTAAACAAACCAATCCAATCAAAACATCAGCCGATTATACAATGGCTAAAATAAAACTGATACACGATGTAAAAAGTGAATCAGATAACAAATGGTTAAAAAAAATAATATCGTTTGGTCTTAAAAAGATACAGTTATATGATGTTGATTTTAGCCAGGAAAACCTAAGCTTTTATGACATTATAAAAGCGAAAACGATACAGAGTTTAAAGAATATATCGCAACCATCTAGAGAACTTATTTGGATTGTTTTAGGTATTCAATGGTTATTTTTTCTAATTATTGTACTTACTAAATATTAATTAGCAACTAACAACACCCCAGTGAACGTGAGTGCACCCAGATCTTCGAAGTCTCCAAGCTCAGCGAAGTCTCCCGACTTCGTCACACACGCAGAGCAAACAATACAAATCCGCAATCAAAGTCCTTGCGAGGTCATTTTTTTTCAAAAAAAACAATACAAAGGAGATCTAAATAATAAGACTAATGCCAAGATGTCGCACAATACCTACGTTCAATTTTGTCATCCCTGACAAACTTGTGGATAGTTGAAGTGCTAAAAAACGTCAATGATAGGCATATCAAAAGTAATCCAACAAATCATTGAAACGGATATGCTAAATGAGATTAACTAGCGTTTGGTTCCTCTCAAAGGCACAACAAAAAGCAAAACATCCCTTTTTAGCCCCGATGGAAGTAAAAATTCTCCCGATTTTTCTCGGGAGATTGTAACGGAAAGCGGGACCCATTCCTTTAAAAATGTCAAATCTTTCTGTTCCTAAAATTTATAATTAAATCCACACTATTAGGATATTTTAGAATCTTGGCTAATAAAAACCATTTTTACACCAATTCATTTTAAATATTTCTTTAACTTTACAAAGCTCTTACATACAGCACCTTAGATATTCACATTTTTCTCCCCAATTTCTACAAACCATAAGCCTGACTAATTTTGGTTAGCTTTACTTTTTTGATTTCACTCAATTTATCAGCAAACAGAATAAATACTGGGTATTACTACATAAACAGAAGACTCCATTTTATTCTTTTTGACTTCTTTAGTCAACATAATATTTGAAAGTAACTTAATAATTTTAAAACTTAATCAATATGGAAAATAATGCAAACGAAAAAAGTCTTTACGAACGTCTAGGCTGTACTGAGGGAATAAGTGCCATTGTTCACGAAGTTATAGAAGCCCATATGGTGAACCCAGGCATTAAAGCAAGATTTCTTCCTCTAAAAGATGACTCTGAACATTTAGCAGAAGTTAAAAAGCATGTAATAGAGTTTTTTGTCATGGGTAGTGGAGGTGCTCAACAGTATTCTGGCAAAGATATGCACTCAGCCCATGTTGGAATGAATATCAATCAAGGAGAATATATGTGCGTGATAGACGATATCATGTCTGCTCTTGCCAAAAAGAACGTTGATGAGCAATCCAAAAAAGATGTACTGGCTATTCTTTATTCATTAAAAGACCAAATGATTGGAGTATAATAACGGGGTATTTAAAATGTCTTTTCCTTTTTTATTGGCGTTACGTTTATTCCATTAATCCACTTCTCTCATTGCAAGGTCAAGAGAACCCTCATTCCCCGCTCTACGAAGTCTCCCGACTTCGTCATACACGCACAGCAAACAATACAATTCCAAAATCAAAGTCACTCCGAGTTCCAATTAATTCATCAAAACAAATCATAAAAAAAACCACAAACAGTAGCTTGTGGTTTTTTTGAACTTAAAATTTGAATTAATAATGACTGATTTTATTCCGTTATATTCCTTTTAGGCGCAATTGGTATTGCTTCATCATTTCATCAACATGTTCTTGTTTGATTTGTTTTTTGTTTAACCCCTTTAGAGTACCTACATATCCCGTAAAAACATGGCTAATATTGAGTGGTGAAAGATTACCTTTATAAGAAGTATTATGACAAGAGAAACAATTAACGAGGCTGTTCACTGTAGTTCCATGTATAGATGTTGGTCTAAATCCAACCTGAACATAGGTTTCCATAGTAATGTTGTATGCAGCAACAGATCCTCTAGTTAATTTTCCAGGCTGAGAATTTGAAAGATTACGACCTAAGGAATTTAATAAGGCTGCTTGTGCTTGGGTACCTACATATCCTGCTGTATTAATCCATATTGAACCATTGTAGAAATAATTATTCCAAACCCCTTTCAGCTGTGTCTTAACACTTTGATTAATAGCGCGGATATTATTGAAATTCTCAAAACCTTTTTGGCTTGTTTTCATATAAAGCTGAACATTAGCAGATCCTTTCATTGCTTTTTCAATAGGAACACCAAATTTGTAGACGGAAAATACATCTGTGTAGTAACCATTTTCTGTAGTTATATTCTTAACCGTTGCCGTGTTGTCTCTGTCAAAAAAAGGATAATCAACCCTGCTGGTCACAGGAGCATCTGTTGTTGGTGTCGCTTTTGACCAATCATAAGCAGGTGCAAGATTTTCATGTTCAAAAGTAGCCCATACAAATTCCGGATGATTCTCTACAACTCCAACTACATGCATTCCTAAAAGTGCCACTCTGGTTTTTACTCCATTGATTTCTCCTTTAGTAATAAAATAAGAAGTAGTGTCTTTAAGAACGCTCGCCTTTATCCAAGAAGTTTTAAGTTCTAATGAGCCTACGGGAAAGGTTATATCTGTCACCTTGGAAGGATCATTTTTTGCTATTGGTGCATATTTCAGCATTGTTGTATAGGAAATTCTATCCATAAATATAGAATAATAGACCGTAGTGGACGGAGGAACACCCGTTGGATAATTTGGTGTTTTCAAAATATCAGTGGGTGAACTTGCCTGAGCAGTATCTGTTAAGACAATTCCTTTGCTTTGATCTAATCTTTGACCAGCCGAATTAACCTGAATCAAAGTTCCCATAAATGATGGCTGTCCATTTACCTCATTGGTTAGCCAAAGAAATTTTTGCCAAGACCATTGATGAAAGTCACAATTTGTTACTGTTGCGTTGTTTGCAAATACGCTTGTTGGTCCCTCATTTGGCGGAGGAGTTTGTCGGGTATTGTTTACCATTGTAAACCAGCTAGCCGGTGCTAAACATTCGGAGACAGCGGCACTTGTACTCGCACTCTTAGTTGTATAGCTCGAATTCTCTGAATCCTTTTTACACGCACAGAATGAGATTAGCGTAATTAAAAGCAATAATTTCTTTGTCGTTTTCATATTTGGTTATCTTTAGTTAATTTAAGCTTATGCATTTAAAAAACATGAAACTAAATAATTAACAAAGAGTTCATTTAAAAAATGCCTTGAGCCTTTTATATTTGGGTATAAAGACAAAAAAGACGTGTACAAGTAAATGGTTTTAATAAAGTACGTATATACTACAGAATCTATGTACGAATACCCTCCTAGGAATTATAAACAAAAATAGAGTTCATTAGAATTACAATACTGCGAAGTCTCCTGGTTTTCTAACCCATTACAATATTGAGCCAACATTTGTGAACTTAATCTTTTTTGTCAACGATATAGTGCAGTTTTGTAAATTGCATCCACAAACACAGAAGCAAAACAATAAATAACTTCAAAGTCAAGCGATAAATCCAATTACTGATAAATATATTTTAAATGGAAAATCAAGGTCCATCAGTTGTAATTAATCATCATATATTAGATGTAAAACAAAACCAATATGACTTTATACCATAAGAAACTCAAAAATTCCAAACTCCTTTATCAAAATAAACGCTAACATTCTAAACAATAATGATGTTAATTAAAGATTGTATTCAAAAGCTAACGCCAATATCTGACGAAGATTGGGAGGTATTCTCCACTAAATTCGAAAAACAGGTTTTCAAAAAAAACAGTCCGATAATTATGTCTGGAGAAGTGGAAAATTATCTTTACTTTATTGAAACAGGCATTGTTCGTTTCTGGATAGAGACTGGAGATAATGAAGTAACGTTTGACTTTGCTTTCGAGAAAAATTTTTTCAGTGCCTATCTATCATTTCTTACTAGAGAACCAACAAATTGGAACATACAAACACTAACTCCTACTGTTTTATGGCGGATTTCTTATTCGGATTTACAACTTACTTACAAACAGACGCAAGCTGGAGAAAAAATTGGAAGACTTGCTGCTGAGGACTTATTTATTAAAGCTGCTAAGAGAAAAATAGCTCTTTTAACAGATACAGCAGAAGAACTTTACTTGATGTTATTTAAAGAACATTTGCAGCTTATACAGAATATCCCTTTAAAATATTTAGCCTCTTATATAGGTGTTACTCCACAAGCATTAAGCCGCATACGCAAACGAATTTCTTAACTTAGGTTCATTTTTTCATAATTAATTCATGTATACTTTTGCACAGTATTAATCAACAAAAAAAATGATGGAGAACTTTGATAGAACAAGTCCAGCAGGAACTGTTAAGTATTTTCGTAATTGTATTTACCGTGGCGACTTAAAAGGCGCTTTAAGCTGTTTTGACTCGGAAGCAACCTATATTGAAAGAGATGGTCAAGAAATTAGAGGTTTAGATAATATTGAAAAAGCGTTGGAAAGCATTTGTTTATGGAAACCAGAAATTAAAGGAGTAAAACAAAGAGTGACCATTGTTGGCGATCTTGCTATATGGATAGATAAATACGCTGTAAAAGCTAAAATGCCAAATGGAGACCCAATGGAAATGGAAGGTATTACTGCCTGTATAATGAAACGTAATATTGATGGTATATGGTTGTGGTTGGTTGACAATCCTTTTGCCGCAGACGATATAGCTAATTAATGAGATAATAATTAGTAGCTGCAATTTTATTGTCAAATCAAAAAACAAATAATACTATGAAATCGCCATGACAGAATTTGTCGCAAATACCTATAAAGATCTGGCGATTCCATATTCCATCAAAAACAAATATTATCTACATATGAATAAAAATCCTAAATGTTTAGTAACCGGAGCCAATGGTCATCTGGGCAATAATCTGGTAAGGGAGTTAGTTAATCAAAACTATCAGGTAAGGGCAAGTGTGAGAAACCTAAATAACAAGGAACCTTTTGAGGGAGTAAACTGCGAAGTGGTTTATGCAGATATGCTGGACAAAGAGTCTTTAAAAATAGCTATGAAAGACATTGAAATTGTGTTTCATGTAGCATCTGTTTTTAAGCATTGGTCTCCCGATCCTCAAAAAGATATTATTGAACCAAATGTTATTGGAACTAAAAATATTATAGAAGCCGCATCGGACTGTAATATTCGTAAAGTGATATTAGTAAGTTCTATAGCTACACTTGACCACTCATCGGTTCCTATGAAAGAAAACACTTGGAATAAGTATTTCCCTAATGCTTATTATCAATCAAAACAAGAAGCAGAGCAATTGGCTTGGGATTTGTCCAAAAAATTGAATGTTAACTTAATTACTGTTCTTCCTTCTTCTATAATAGGAAAAGAGATATTTGGAAATCTAACGCCGACAATGTTTTTTTTTGATATGGTGCTTAAGAACCAATTACCCATCGACCCAAACTTTGCTTTCAATTATGTCGATGTTAAAGATGTTGTCAAAGGGATGATTTTGGCTGATAAATACGGAAAAATTGGTGAACGCTATATTTTAGCAACAGAACCATCCATTACTACATATGATGTTTTTGCACTGGCGAAAGAAATATTTCCTGAGGTTATAATACCTGCTCAATTGTTAAAATCAGAACTTATTGAAATAGCTAAGAAAATGGAGGATGAAAGTGTTATTACCAAAACTGCGCCTCTTTTAATGGTAAACAATGTTGAAGCATATTATAATGCAGATTCTCGGATCGATATTTCAAAGGCGAAAAGTGAACTGGGCTTTAATCCTATCTCACCTGTAAAAGCGATAAAAAACACTCTGTTATATTTATCTCAAAAAAAGTGTAATTAATACGTTTTCAGCAAAACATATAAATAATTTGGTCCAAGCTGTGCATTCTATGGTAAAAACAATTGCTATTCGCTTAACTTTGTGTCTATAATTAATCCTATAGAAACATTAAAAATAGAACCATGAATATTTTAGAATTAATACAAAAAAGATACACAACAAAGAAATACAATGCTGACAAAGCAATACCTCAAGAAAAAATTGAAGATTTAAAAGAAATATTACGCCTCACTCCTTCTTCTATAAACATTCAGCCCTGGAAATTTACATTTATACAAAATCCAGAAATCAAAGCAAAATTAGCTTCCGTTTCGATGCACAATGAAGAAAAAGTAAATCAAGCTCCTTTATTAATTGTATTTAGTGCAGCAGATGATTTGGATGCTTTTCAAAAAGTAGTAGACAACGAATTGCCACCAGCCAGAAGGGATTGGTACAATCAAATAAAAGCAAATAAATCAGAAACCGATTTGAAAATATGGTTGTCCCAACAAGTGTATATCGCCTTGGGTGTTGGTTTGACGGCTAGTATTGCCTTAGGTCTGGATTCGACGCCTATGGAAGGCATAGAATCAGATAAATACAGGGATATTCTTGATATGACTGTATATAAACCACTATTTGCAATGGCTGTAGGTTATGATTCGGAAGATGATTTTAACCGAATTGAAGCAGTACCAAAATCCAGACGATTACAGGAGAGTGTAATTGAAACTATTTAGACAAAAATCCTAGTTAAACAAACATTGTATTCTCTCGATGAAATTAGAGTGGAAAATTGCCTAATTTAAGTTTTATCTTATAATTTATTTTACATTTGGTAAAATAAAAAATTAATAAGCATGAAAAAATTAATCCTAATTTCCTTTTTTTTACTATCAATTTTATCGAATGCGCAAAGTAGTGACGACAGCTACGCAAAAAGCGCAGTACTAAAAATAGGTGATTCATTTCCAAATTTTACCTATTTCAATAAAGAAGGTAAAAGCAACGAAAGCTCCAAGCTTAAAGGCAAAGTAATTTTGATAAATTTTTTCGCGACTTGGTGTGGCCCCTGTATGGTTGAAATGCCACTTTTGCAAAAAGAAATTTGGGAAAAATACAAATCAAATGACAATTTTAAGCTAATCAGTTTTGGTAGAGACCATAGTTTGAAAGAAGTAAATGATTTTATAAAAATGAAAAGTTTTGACTTCGAAATATGCCCTGATAAAGGTAAATTGATTTATAACCAATTTGCTACGCAATATATTCCACGAAATTATTTAATTGATAAAGATGGGAAAGTCATCTATGTTTCGGTTGGTTATAGTGAAGAGGATTTTAAAATTTTAAAAGAAAAAATTAAATCATTACTGTAATTCATCCGCTAGATAACTCAAAAACATATTTCTGAGATTCAGAGAGATTTCGAAACCAAGCATAAAAAGAACATTTACTTTCGAAAGTTTAAAAAATCATTTTCTTATGAAACTCTACATTAAAAATATGGTTTGCAACCGTTGCATTATGGCAGTGAGAAACGAATTGGAAAAATTAGGATATCAGCCTTTAAATATTACTTTGGGCGAAGTGATTTTAAGCAATGAAATCAATGATAAGGAGAAAGAAATACTCAGCCAAAATTTGAAAACACTGGGTTTTGAAATCATTGATGACAAAAAAAGCCAGATTGTAGGGCAGATAAAATCTTCGATTATCGAAATTGTGCATCATCAGAATAGTGATTTAAAATCAAATCTTTCAGACTATTTAAGCAACAAGCTTCATCATGACTACACTTATCTTTCCAATTTATTTTCAGAAATAGAAGGCACAACTATTGAAAAGTATTTTATTGCCCAAAAAATAGAAAAAGTAAAGGAATTATTGGTGTATGATGAGTTATCATTGAGCGAAATTGCGGTTAAAATGAACTATTCCAGCGTTGCTTATTTAAGCAATCAGTTCAAAAAAGTGACTGGTCTTACCCCTACTTATTTTAAAAACATCAAGGAAGATAAACGCAAGCCTTTAGACAAACTGTAAATGTTACAAATACTATCTATAATCAAGTAACATAAAAGGCGGATAGTGCTGCGACCTTTGCTGTGTAATTAATCAAAGACATGGCAACAAAAGCAAATACTATAAAAGTCTTTCTTCCTCTTGAAGGTGTGGAAAGCGAACATTGCGCTCTAATTATCGATAAAGGTTTGAGTAAACTGCAGGGACTAAGCTCTCATAAAGTTGAGTTAAACAACAAACGAGCGGTTATTCAACCAAATAATACCGAAGCTGTTTCCGAAGCTGTACATCTTATCAAGGATTTAGGGTATAATGTAACGACCATCAAAAAAACATTTCCAGTCTTGGATATGACTTGCGCCTCTTGCGCTGTCAATGCAGAAAGTATTTTAAAATCACAGCAAGGCGTTGTAAATGCTGCAGTAAATTTTGCCACAGCTACCGTAGCCGTAGAATATATTCCGGGAGTAGTAGAACCCATTGATCTCAAAAAAGCTGTGCAATCTGGCGGTTATGATTTATTGGTTGAAGAAAATAAAGACGAAGCCAATACAATAGAAAACCTTCAGCAGGAAAAATTTGCTTTACTCAAAAGGAAAACATATTGGGCTCTGGCATTTTCAGCTCCATTAGTAGTTATTAGCATGTTTTATATGAACATGCCTTATGCAAATGAATTGATGTGGCTATTGAGTTCTCCTGGGATATTATGGCTGGGAAGAGACTTTTTTAAAAATGCATGGAAACAAGCCAAACACCGAACAGCCAATATGGACACATTGGTAGCTTTAAGTACAGGAGTTGCTTATACTTTTAGTGTTTTTAATACGCTGTTTCCAGATTTTTGGCACCAAAAAGGATTACACGCACATGTATATTTTGAAGCAGCAACCGTTGTAATCGCTTTTATTTTATTGGGAAAACTGTTGGAAGAAAAAGCCAAAGGAAACACTTCAACAGCTATCAAGAAATTGATGGGTTTACAGCCAAAATCTGTTATCATTATTGATAAAAACGGACATGAAATGGAAATCCCTATTGAACAAGTGCAAATTGGTGACATTCTTTTGGTAAAACCTGGAGAAAAAATTGCGGTTGACGGAACACTGATTAGCGGTAACTCTTATGTGGACGAAAGCATGCTTAGTGGAGAACCGGTACCGGTCTTAAAAAATGAAAATGAAAAAGTTTTTTCGGGTACAATCAATCAAAAAGGAAGTTTCCAATTCAAAGCAGAAAAAATAGGCAGCGATACAATGCTTGCCCAAATCATCAAGATGGTGCAAGATGCTCAGGGCAGTAAAGCTCCTGTTCAAAAACTGGTAGACAAAATTGCAGGCGTATTTGTGCCAATAGTTATAATCATTGCCGTTGCATCGTTTATTGCTTGGACAATTTTAGGCGGTGATAATGGTTTTACGCAAGGCTTAATGGCTTTTGTTACGGTACTTTTAATTGCTTGCCCCTGTGCTTTAGGATTGGCAACTCCCACAGCAATTATGGTAGGTATTGGCAAAGGAGCTGAAATGGGAATTTTAATAAAAGATGTCGAAAGTTTGGAGCAAGCCAAAAAAATCAATGCGATTGTTCTCGACAAAACCGGAACGATAACCGAAGGAAAACCAATGGTAACTAACGAATTTTGGTTATCCGAAGACAAACTGCTGAAACAAATTTTATTCAGCATAGAAAAACTATCAGAACATCCATTGGCAGAAGCTGTAGTGAAGCACTTAAATTCCCAAACAAAAATATTCCTTTCAGATTTTGAAAGCATAACAGGCAAAGGAGCAAAAGCTGCTTTTGAAAATGAAACCTATTTTGTTGGCAATAAAACTTTATTAGAAGAAAAAGAAATCGCTATTGAAAACACGCTGTTAAAAACGGCAGAACAATGGAGTGAAGAAGCCAAAACCGTTATTTGGTTTTCTAATAGCAAAAAAGCGTTGGCCATATATGCCATTGCCGACCAAATAAAACGCAATTCAAAAAACGCAATTGCCGAATTGCAAAAAAATGGCATCGAAGTATATATGCTTACCGGAGATAATGAAGTTACCGCCAAAGCAATTGCAAAAAGCGTAGGAATCAATCATTATAAAGCTGGAGTATTACCAGAACAAAAGGCAACATTCATTAAGGAATTACAAACTAATGGCAAGGTGGTCGCGATGGTTGGCGATGGTATTAATGATAGTGCAGCTCTAGCCCAAGCAGATGTAAGCATCGCGATGGGAAAAGGAAGCGACATTGCTATGGATGTTGCAAAAATGACTATCATTTCATCTGACCTTAAAAAAATACCAGAAGCAATCAGTTTATCAAAAGCAACTGTGGCCACCATAAAGCAAAATCTATTTTGGGCTTTTATCTACAACTTGATTGGAATTCCTATTGCAGCAGGAATATTCTATCCTATAAACGGGTTTTTATTAAATCCGATGCTTGCTGGCGCAGCTATGGCTTTAAGCAGTGTGAGCGTAGTGAGTAATAGCTTACGCTTAAAATGGAAGAAATAACTAAACATAAATTTTCCAAAATCTATTTTATCGAATTTACATTAATCTCATTAAAAATAAAAACATGAAAACCGAAAATAACAACTTACAATTTAAAACCAACATCAACTGCGATGGATGTGTTGCCAAAGTAACGCCTTTTCTTAACGAAGTTAAAGGCATTTGCCATTGGGAAGTCAATACAGCCAATAAAGACAAAATTCTTACCGTGCAAACCGACGGCATTACCAAAGAAGAAGTCATGCAAAAAGTACAGGAAGCTGGATTTAAAATTGAATTGTTAAACTAATAAGATACTAATGCTAATCAACTTTGTTACAAGACAAAAGCACACTTGCGAAGCGAACAGAACGCTATCACGAGTGACCAATCGACATGAAATTAGTTATTTTAAAAAACCATGTTATTTCTTATTTTATTTAAAAACAAATGCATTTTATCGGTATTTAAATATGATTTAACTAATTTTGGCACTCTTTTGGAGTAGCTTAAATCAAGTAAAACACAGTAAACATCTGTCTTTCAAAGAGCTCAAAACAAAAAAACACTTAACCCCTCGAAGAAATAAAACATAGCAATACCAATATGGGATTAACATTAAAAAATAAAAAAATAGAACCAATGAATATCTTAATTAATTTCTTTGCTTCACTATATGATATGGTTTATAATTTCATAAAATTTTTAATAAAACTTATATTAAAATTGAAAGGAAAAAAATCTCTAATAAATATCTTAATTGATTTCTTTGCATTTCAATATGATGTGGTTTATGATTTCATGATTTTTTTAATAGAATATGTAAAATGGATCACTAATATTCGTTCAAACAATTCTGCAGATTTAAACACACCTGCAAAGGAACCAATACAAATCCAGAATCAAAATCCTCTTGATATTCGCTAGTTGTTTATATAGGAATTTAATGAACACTATAACTGTAATTCATAAACCAGACGAATATACAGCTTCATTCCCGCCAACAACGTTTTTGCCTTCCTAGTAAACTTGCAAACTTGTTCGAGGAAGGAGAGATTTCCTGCTAGATGAAATAGGGAAACTTGTCCTATTTTTTCTTTTTTGGAATGATCTTAAAAAAACAAAATATCCCCTTTTAGCCCCGATTGCAGTGGAAATCCTTATGAGCCGGGGTTCGGCTTATAAGATTATAATGGAAAGCGGGACGATGTTCACAAAAAAACCGAATCTTTCTGCTCCCTAATAATTTAATCAAACTCAGGTTACTGGGACAATCAAATTGCATAAACTTATTATTGGTCTAAATTTGTAACTATAATTGAGCTTATATAAACATTTAAAAATAGAACCATGAATATTTTAGAACCCTATAATTACTTCCATCTTTCAAAAAAACCGACTTGAGTTTAGTATTTCAAAGTAAAATCTAATGAATAATTCCAACAAAAATCAGTAGATTCGCATCAATAAATAATCAAGATTAAGTGGAGAAATTTTGGTGAGTAAAACACCAAATTCAAAGCTAGTTTCTAAAAATAATTATAATGGCTTCAGGCTTTTTTGTACTATTAGATGATATCGCAGCACTTATGGATGATATTGCAGTAATGAGTAAAATTGCGGCAAAAAAAACAGCTGGCATTTTGGGCGATGACTTAGCAGTTAATGCCGAAAAAGCTTCTGGATTTATTTCTTCAAGAGAACTTCCTGTATTGTGGGCCATTGGAAAAGGTTCGTTCATCAATAAATTAATCATTTTACCAATTGCCTTTTTGTTAAGTGCTTTTTTTCCTTTAGCAGTTATAATAATATTAGTTCTTGGCGGACTTTATTTAGCGTATGAAGGAGCCGAAAAAATATACGAATATCTATTCCATCGTAATCATGCAACAACCGAAACTGTAATTAAAGAATATACAGAAGAGGAAATCTTAGCCCTGGAAAAAGACAAAATAAAATCAGCGATAGTGACCGATTTTATTTTATCGGTAGAGATCGTGATTATTGCCCTAGGAACTGTGATGGAAAAACCGCTGCTTTCTCAGATTGTTGTAGTTTCCATAATTGCAATACTAGCCACTGTGGGAGTTTATGGCATTGTGGCAATGATTGTAAGAATGGACGAACTGGGCTATAAACTCATTAAACAAAGTAAAAGCGACCGTAGCAGCTTATTGAAAATTATAGGAAACTTATTGGTACAAGCTTTACCAAAAGTCATCAAAAGTTTAGCCGTGATTGGCACAATAGCTTTGCTTCTTGTGGCTGGGGGTATATTTGTGCACAATATTGATTTTTTACATCATTTGTTTCCACAATTGCCTTCGGTTCTAAAAGAATTTAGTATCGCTCTTATAATTGGATTCCTTTGCGTAGGCATAGTAAACATATTCAAAAAAACAATTGGAAAGAAATAAGAGGTATTGCAAAGTTGTTTTATAAATTCCAAAACGGCTTAAATTATCAACACTTTCTACAAATACTAAAAAATAAAAATGAAATTTAAAGGCATTATTTTTGACTTAGACGGAACATTAGTTAATTCATTAGAAGATATTGCAGATGCTATGAACAGTGTTCTTCAAGACCTGAGCTACCCTACTCACAGTTATGAATCTTATCAATATTTTATTGGCAGCGGACTTAGAAATTTGGTAAGCAAATCATTGCCAGTAAACAATAATGATGAAAAACATATTGATAGCTGCTATCAATTGATGATTGAAGAATATAGCAATAATTGCACCCGCAAAACAAAAGCGTACGATGGAATTATCGAATTATTGGATCAGTTAATTTCGAATAATATAAAACTAAGTGTCTTTTCGAATAAATCGGATGAGCTTACCAAGAAAATCACTACTGATTTGTTTCCGGGTTATTTTGACAATATAGTCGGTTTGAGTGTTGAAGCACTAAAAAAACCAAATCCATATGAAGCTATCGAAATAAGCAAAAGACTGGGATTTAAAACCGAAGAAATCATTTTTGTGGGAGATTCCGGGATTGATATGCAAACGGCAACCAATGCCAATATGCTTGCTGTGGGCGTGTCTTGGGGATATCGTCCAGAAGAAGAATTGATTGCAACCGGAGCAAAATATGTAATAAGTAGTCCTTTGGATTTAATCCAGATTTTACAGCCCGATAATGCAGCTATATTGACACAACAGTAGAAATACGTCTTTTTAGTTTTCAGCGGAGACCTAACAGGTTTAAAAAACCTGTTAGGTCTAAATCAGATTAGTAAATACTATCCACGACTTCTTTGAGCATTTGCAGGCTTTTTAATTTATCCTGATGGTTGTATATGGGACTGCTGATCATCAATTCATCGATGCGGGAATATTGGATAAATTCTTTTAATTCTTTGGTCAATGTCTGCTTACTGCCTATAAATGAACCAGCCGTCATTTGGTTGACATGAAAACGAGCTTCTTCGCTCATATCATTCATCAGATTGCTCAGTGAAGCCACAGGAGGCTGAAGCGGTTTTCTAGTATTTTGAACTAAATTCTGAAACATTTGATACAAACTCGTCGACAGAATTTCGGCTTCTGCATCCGTATCCGCAGCAATTGCATTGACACACGCCATGGTTTTGGGTTCTTGTAAATATTCTGACGGCTTAAAGTTTTCACGATAAAACTCAAAAGCCTGAATCATTTGCCTCGGCGCAAAATGTCCCGCAAAAGCATAAGGCAATCCATAAGCCGCCGCCAATGTGGCACTGTCCATACTCGAACCTAAAATCCAAATAGGAACATTCGTCCCTTCGGCAGGAAAAGCACGAACACTGGCTGTAGCATTATCCTCGGAAAAATAATCCTGCAATGCCGTGACATTCTTTGGAAACCGCTGTGATTCCTCAAAAAAGTCTTTTCGAATGGCTTGTGCTGTCTGCGAATCGGTTCCGGGCGCTCTTCCTAAGCCAAGGTCAATTCGGTCAGGGTACAAAGTCGCCAATGTCCCAAACTGCTCAGCAATAATCAACGGAGAATGATTCGGCAGCATAATTCCTCCAGAACCCACACGTATATTTTGTGTCTGGCTAGCCACAAACCCAATCAAAACCACGGTAGCTGTACTCGCCACATGCGCCATGTTGTGATGCTCGGCAAGCCAAAATCGATTATACCCCAAACCATCGGCAAGCTGAGCCAGCTCTTTGGTTTTCTGCATCGTTTCGGTCGCATTGCTGCCTTCGGTAATTATGGCTAACTCAAGTAAAGATATCGGAATTGGGGTTTTCATATTCGTGAAATTTATATAAAATTAGTTATTAACTCTCATCTAATTTAGATTCTGATGTTAATTCAATTAAATAATTTTTAAATGTGCAATCACTTTATTATTCTTCAAAAAAGTCCCCACATTAACGAAAATGGAGACTTTTAAAAATCAATTAAAACGAAACTATTACTTAATTTCTGTAATAAATGCTTCTTTTGGTGTTCTTACTTTTTTCATGTTAACCAACCAATCATTTGCAGCATCTCTATATCCAAGTGGCAAAATAACCGCGCTTTTCAATCCTAATTCTTTTAATCCTAAAAGTTTATCCATTTCATCAGCACTAAAACCTTCCATTGGAGTTGCATCTACTTGTTGCTCTGCTGCTGCTGTCATAGCCACGCCTAATGCTATATAAGCCTGACGTGCAGCGTGATTGGCGTGCCATTCTTGAGAAAGTGGTTCATACATTCCCCACAGTCGGGTTTTATATTCATCCATCGTATCTGCTGGAAGCCCTCTTTCGGCAACAGTTCTATCAAAAACTTTAGTGATTCTTTCAAGTGAATACCCATCCCAAGCGGCAAAAACCAATAGATGTGAACATTCCGTTACTTGACTTTGATTCCACGCAAAAGGCTTGATTGTTTCCAACAACTCTGGATTACTAATTACGAATATTTCATAGGGCTGTAATCCTGATGACGATGGTGATAATCTTGTTGCTTCTAATATATAATCCAGTTTTTCCTGTGGTACTGTTTGGCCATTCATTTTTTTGGTGGCATAACGCCAATTCAAAGCTTCTATTAATTTCATCGTATGTCTTTTTTAAAATTTAGTGCAAAATTACACTATCATTGTTACTTTTAGTAACTTTGTAACCAAAAGTAATAGTGACAAAAAAGTAACTAAATAACATCTCATGATTATTGAAGATAACCACTCAAGAAAAGAATGCTCTAACCGAATTATAGCGATTCACGATGTAATGGACATCCTTAATGGCAAATGGAAAGTATCCATTATCGCCTGTCTTTGCTTTCAAAAAATGCGTTATACTGATATTTTAAAAGAAGTCAAAGGAATATCAGGCAAAATGCTGAGTCGAGATTTGAAAGAACTCGAATCAAACCTCCTTATAACCAGAACCGTTGTAAACACCCAGCCCATTACCGTAGAATATGAAATTACGGAATATGGTTCTACACTTAAAAATGTTATTAATGTAATTGCTGCTTGGGGTTTTGAACATCGAAAGAAAATAATAGCGAAATAATTTTTATAGAGTTGATACCTATTCTTTTGGAGCAGAAGCATTTGTTATTTCATCAACAGCAGTCCCGCTGTCCGCAATATCTTTTATGCCGAACCCCGGCATAAAAGGATATTTGCTCCCATCGGGGCTAGGCGAGATATTTAGTTTTTCAGGTGATGTGATGATGGCTTGTGGTTATAAATAGCAAGATTTTGGTTTTGGAATTAACTACATTTATTTACTAGAATCATAAAGCAAAAGCCACTCAAATTTGGTGAGTATATAACACATTGTAGCGAGTATATATAAGTTAGTTCCAAGCTTGTTAAAATTGAAACTAAAAAATACATTTGTTAATATCTCAAAAAAAATGTTTATAAAAAATAACTATCATTAATCATATTGTTATTTGTTTTATCTATTTTTACATTAGATTATTTATCAATAAAAAACCGAAAATTATGAAGTTTATAAAAGTAGTTGCAAGACCATGTGATGCTCAAGGTAATGAAAGAAGACGGCAGTTATCTTAACAAGAATCATTTTATTTAAATATTGATCTTATCGGAGGAATTTCCGAAACGAGAATCATGCTAAAAGGAGGAAATATATTAATGCTTGGAGGAAATTATTTTACAGATTTTAATTTAAAAGATAAAATAAATTTCGAAAATCTATAGTTAACTGCTAAAAACAGGTGATATTCAATTGCACCCGCTATACGAAGTCTCTCGACTGCATCACACACACTGAGCAAGCAATCCATAACCGTAATTAATTGTCTTTGCGATGCACGAAGCAATCTCACGATCAAAGGCAAGTCTAACAAATCGTTGAAAATTATATAGCAAATGTGATTGCTTCGTTCGCAATGACCCAAAAACAAAAAGTAATTCCGTAAAGAGTTGCTTTCTTTGTTTACCCCGCTCTACGAAGTCTCCCGACTTCGTTACACACGCTTAGCAAGCAATTCATAACCGCAATCAAAGAACAAAAAGCAATTCCATAAGGGGTTGATTTTTTGAGTTTACACAGTTTACTGGACACTCTCTCAAAACGCCTACATAAACTATAGGCGACGCCTACCTAAACTATAGGCGAGCCTACCTAAACCATAGGCGCGCCTACCAAAACTATAGGCACGCCTATCTAAACTATAGGCGCGCCTATCTAAACCATAGGCGGCGCCTATCAAAACCATAGGCGTGCCTACCCAAAATTATGGAGCACCTAAACAATCCAGAGGCGCGCCTATTAAAAACGAAGGCGACGCCTACCAAATCGATAGGCGCGCCTATTAAAAATGTATGCGGCGCCTACAAAAATCATAGGTGTGCCTATCTAAATTGTAGGCTCGCCTATCAAGAACAAAGGCAGCGCCTACCAAATCGATAGGCGAGCCATAATAATAGTATGGCAAGGCATTCCATAAAAAAACCAAGCTGTTTTTTAGACAGCTTGGCTTTTAAAATTAGAATTAGAAAAAAGCAATTAATTCTGCTGTTTCTAAACTTCAGGAGTTGCAGGTTCTTCTTTTTTATTAGCGTAACGCTTATTCCATTGATCCACTTCGCCCATCGCAAGGTCTAGAGAACCTTCGTTTCCTCTGGATACCTGCAGGTTTGATGCATATCGATCTACAAGCGTCATTATATCGGTAGCACCGGCAAGCTGGATTTCTTCGATAGTTTCCATCGCCTGCAGCAGCGCCATTCTATTCGCTTCCAGATTATTGTAATAGTCCAAAAGTCCAGAAAGTTCAGTAGGAACATCGGCACGGCTCAATGAATTTGGAAATTGGTTTGCAATTCTGGAAATCAGGCGGGCATATCCTTCTCTGCCTTCTGCCATAGAACGCGTACCTCTCTTTTGCTCATCAGTCAAATTAATTTTGAATGAATTCAAAGGAGCCAATGCCGTATTAACAGCGGTAGTAAAAGCAGTCAGCAGTGCTGGTGACGCAACGGTTGTAATCAATTTTGCCATAAAAAATGTTTTTTATTAGTTAATAATATTTGAATTTAGGCTAAAAATTCTTACTTATTATTTATAGGCAAAATGATTAATACCAATTTAACAAACAATTCTTACATGTTTAAAAATAAATCATAAGATAAATACTTGTTTTGATTATCAATACCTCTAAAAAGGCTTTGACTTAATCCCACTTTTGGTAAAATAAAATAAGATTTAAAATTAAGATGCTTGACCGTATAATAAATCAAAATAAAAGAGCTCTAATTGAGCTCTTTTATATTTCTTCGACTTTATTTTAGAATATTAATAATAGACATTCAGCATGATTTTTGAATCAGAATTGTCTATTATTTTTTCAAGCCTTTTGAAAAACACTTCGTTAACCATTGGACAGCCTTGGCTCCTAACGATATAATGATCCTGCTCTTCATAAGGAACTGCTGAGTATTGATGTAATACTATAGCTCTTTTAAAAGCATTGTTATTTGATTCGTCCAAACCAGTAAGCCAGAAAGACTTACCAAACATGCCTACATAAGATTTCTAGACAGTATATCTTCCAAGCGAAGTGCAGTAAGAATTTGGCACATTGCTAAATTTCAGTTCTCCGCGTACAGATGTTTCCGAACCGCTGCCGTGTGCAACGAGTCCCTGATCCAGTATTTTATTATTTTGAAGGTCAAAAACAAAAAAGCGGTTCTTTCCTGATTTAATTCTCATATCAACCAAAAATGCAATTTTTGTGTTGTATTTACGATCGGCACTTATTAGTGATTTGATTTCATTGACATGATCATTGAGCCTTACAAACTCTATCTCACTTAATGCTTCTTTTTTATCAGTTGCATTATAAGTTCCAAACGAACTAAGACAAACAAACAAAACTATTAAAACTGTTTTCATACGCATTGTCAATTGAATTAAATAAAAATTAAAACACAATCTTTGGTAAAAGAACGTCAAATCGTTTTTTATTATTGAAAAATTATGTAGAAAAATTATATAATTCCCATATTAGGGTTGTTAAATATTCGTAAATATTTAAAAACGTGACCAATACACACTAACAAAAGGTTCTGAGGCACAAAAAAACAGTAAAATACTCCATAAACTTTTTACAAAAACGACGATCCTTAAAACATTATAAAAATTCCAAAAGCCAGTATCTTTACACTTCATAAAAAAATAACTATTTTTGCACTCTAATTTTTTTACCATGTCAAAGAAGAAATACAAAATAGCGGTTATTCAATTGAATCTAAATGATGTTGCCGAAAACAACCTTAAAAAATGTTTAAGTTGGGTGCGTGATGCAGCCAATCAAGGAGCTGAGGTGATTTCGTTGCCGGAGTTATACAGCAGTCATTATTTTTGTCAAAGTGAAGATGTAAATAATTTTGCTTTAGCAGAACCATTGTACAGCACTTCATTTATTGCTTTTAGTGCTTTGGCAAAAGAATTGGGAGTAGTAATCATTGTTCCTTTCTTCGAAAAAAGAATGGCTGGAATTTACCATAACAGTGCGTACATCATCGACACCGATGGATCTGAGGCTGGATTATACCGAAAAATGCACATTCCGGACGATCCGCATTTCTATGAAAAATTCTATTTCACGCCAGGTGATTTAGGTTTCAAGGCTTTCCCAACTGCAAAAGGAAAAATAGGAACTTTAATTTGTTGGGATCAATGGTATCCAGAAGCAGCTCGATTGACAGCCTTACAAGGTGCCGATGTGTTGTTTTACCCAACAGCAATAGGATGGCATCCGCTTGAAAAAGAACAATACGGTGAAAACCAGCACGGAGCATGGATGAACGTGATGAAAGGTCATGCCGTTGCCAATGGTGTGTATGTAGCTGCCGCTAACCGAATAGGATTAGAACAATATATTGAAGGAACAGCAGGAATTCAGTTTTGGGGATCCTCTTTTATAGCTGGACCACAAGGCGAAATTTTGGCGCAAGCCTCACACGATAAAGAAGAAATCCTGATTGCCGAAGTAGATTTGGATTTACAGGAAAATGTACGTCAGAACTGGCCTTTCTTTAGAGACAGAAGAATTGATGCCTTTGGAGATATTACTAAAAGAGCTATAGATTAGTTTTTTTTTTAAAGAAGCTAAGACACTAAGTTTCTGAATTTCTAAGATTATTTTAAAACTTAGAATCTCATAAACTTAGTGTCTCAGCAACTTCCTTAGTTCAATTCTGGTTGGTAAATTTTTATACTGCCATCTCCTTCACTGCTCACTACTATCAAGCTTCTTTTCGTAGGGCTCTTAGAAGCTGGAATATATATTACTCCTTCGGGAGCATCGCCAGTTTTTAGCGTTTGCAAATGTTTTGGAGCTGTTGGATTACTTACATCGTATATCATCAAAGCATCGGCTCTTTCTAATCCCACAAACAAAATTTGCTTGTCCCCCATTTTTGCAACATAAACCGCTTCTGGCTCTACTCCTTTATCATCACTTCGTCCATCATCATAAACGCCAAATTCATTCGCTTTTTTGTCCAATTCGTTTTTGCTGTCAAAGACCAATTGTCCTGTAGCACCATTCCAAATTGAAAAAGAACGCGCTCCGAATCCAACTAATTCATCAAAATCACCGTCACCATCAATATCTCCCATTTTGGTATTGATATTTAATCTTCCCATACTGGCATCGGCTTTCAAAGCTAAAGCATTAGGAAAAACAGTAGGATCTAATACAACAGATGAACTTCCAATTCTTTTTACATCTGTAAAAGCACTGTATTCGCGAGCATCACCTTCATTGGCAGTAACAACATATTGCACGTTATTCATTTCAAAACTGCTTATTGCATCCGGCTGAAACATCCCTTTCAATTTCCAAGTATTAAAAGCTGTTGCTCCATCTTTATCGCTAATATCAATCGCATTTTCAGCCAAACTATAATCTTTATAGCCTAAAGGGAAAAGTTCTGTGATTTTTTTAGTAGCCAAATCAATTTTGGCGATACCATTATTTTCTTGCAAAGTTACCCAAGCCGTTTTTGAATCGGCAGAAACGGTGATATATTCCGGTTCAATATCGGCTACAAAATTATTAGTGGTACTTGCAATTCGAAATCCTTTTGTTTTTAAAGTTGCCAATTGACTGCTGAAACCAGTAAAATTCAATGTCGTAACCGCATAATTAGAAGCCACTTCAATAATTGAAACCGAACCATCCGGATCTTGTGAATAATCATCATTTGGTTCCCCTTCATTAGCAGTCAAAATAAATTTCCCATCATGAGAATAGGTAATCATATCGGGTAATGCTCCAACAGTAATTTCTTTGACTAAAGCATAATTAGTAGTGTTAAAAACAACCACTTTACCCAGACCTTGCTTATTTGACTTTGACTCTAAAGCCACAGCCAACTTTCCATCAAATGTTGCCACACTATTTGCCGCACCATTATAAGCAACCATATCAATACTAGCTATCAAAGCGGGTTTGGTAGGATCGGACAAATCAATTACATCTATTTTGTTTGTATTACTATTATTTACAGTAAACAATCTTTTGGTTGTATAATCATAAGTACTAATTTCGGCAGCACCAATTCCGCCTATTGTTATTGATCCAATTTCTTTGAAAGAAGATGGATTCTCACTTACAATTTCTTCGTTGGAATCATTAGAATCATTATCTTTTTCACAACCAACAAGTAAAAATAAAATTGCAAATGCAACAAGGCTTTTCTTTATCATTTTATAAATTTTTAAATTTTTCCAAAAATAGTATTCAAAGCCATGGAGCTTATTATGGAAACATTACGAAATCTTTAACAAAAGAATTATAGTATTTTTTAACCTTTAACATATTTGGAATTGAATTAAAAAAAAAACAAAATATACTATATAAAAAAAGCCGTTTCAAATATTTGAAACGGCCTTAACTATTAGTTGAATCGAATTTATTTTACTTGAAAACTAACTCTTCTTACAATTTGACGAGCTTCTTTAGAATTCTTATTCACTGAAGTATCTTCTCCGTTAGCAATTACATTCAATCTAGAAGCATCAATTCCAGATTTTACAGCAATTTCTTTCACCATTTCAGCTCTTTTTCTTGATAATTCGGTATTGTAGCTTGAACTTCCAATCTCGTCTGCATATCCTATAATGTCTGCACTTTTTGACGGATTGCTTTGCAAATATTTAACTAAGAACGCAACACCTGGCAAAGAAGCAGTAGTCGGTTTTTCTGAATTAAAATCAAAATAAACATTTACATATCCTCCGTTAATCAGCTCCTCTATATTGTTATTTGATGGAACATTCCCGCCATTTTTTGCATACGTTTTGTCTAAGTAGCTTTCTAGTTCATCTGGAACACCATTTTGGTTATGATCGATAGATTGTCCTTTTGTATTTACTGCAACTCCAGTAATAGAGTTTGGTTCTAAATCATATAAATCTGCCACACCATCTTTATCAGAATCCAAAAGACTAGTTTCTAATAGAGCTACTCTTTTTTCTAAATCATCAGAGATTGTTTTTCCACCAACCCAATCAACATGTTTTTCGTTTTTTCCTAAGTAAAAAGTTAAACCAGCGGTTATGTTTATTATTACGCCGTCAATTGCCGTTGAAGATGATGCTTTCATTCCGTCAAAGTTATAATTCTGGCTTCCATGAACAATTCCGCTTAGATCTGCAGTTAGAGCAACACGATTGCATAACCTAACTTGCCCCGTTAGACCAATAATTCCATTAACCATATAGTCCTCACCTTCAAAACCATTTTTAGAGGTTAATTGAGAAACTCCCAGACCCGTATGAAGTAACAGTCCAAATGTATTTGTGAAGGTTTCAAAGTTCAAAGCTCTTCCAAGATTAACAACTGCTTGCAGACTCCCTCTTAAATAGGTGCTTTCAAACGGTGGAGTATTATCACGTTCACTAAACTTGTCATATTCAAAATCAAGTTTCCAGCCAAATTTAGGATTTAACATATACCTTGCTCCTAAATCTATATGAGTCGGATTAAAGGTAGGGGTAAAATATTTGCTTGTTATCGCTCTGATCGGTTTATTAGCACCGGCATTTAATTCAATAGACCATTTGTTATATGCTGTGTTATCAACTGATGATTGAGATGAAGTCGTATTCACATCCTGTGCAGTTGCTGCTAATGATAATAATAAAGTTAAAAAAGATAATTTTTTTTTCATAATATAAAATTTTAATTAAAATGATTTAGATCAAATCCTAAATGCGTTTTAAAATTGTTAAAGAATATTAATATTAGTTAAAAAATTTGGGGCTTTTTTAAAATTGACAGAAATAGGAATTATTTAAATTCGCTTATTTCATACATATAGTTTCATAATGTAATGTAAAATCAACAGATTCTTATTTTGTTTTTTTTTAATTATTAATAGTAAGACTTGAAAGGCTCTCTTCCAATTAAGGTATGTTTTTTTTATATTTAATTAGACATAATAGTTTTTATGCAATCAAGCAACTGTAAATATAAACTAAACAATAGTGTTGCAGTTTCCCATAATGTTATTTTTTTAGTTAGTATTTATATTACGTTTCAAATATAATAAAAATATATAAGTAACTTCATATTATTCAACAGTTTTACAAATTAATATACTGCTTTTTAACACATTAACCTTTAAAAACATTAAAAAAAAACAAAAAAAGGTCATTTTTATGATTTTTTATCAAGTAATCAAACACCTATAAATATTAATTTTTTGATAAAAAAGTAATATTTTAATGATAAAAAGTATCTAAATCAATAATAATGCATTTTTAATTGTGTTAGACAGCAAATAACCAATTTCATCATCAATTTAAAACCTGTGTATGTAATTAAACCATAGAGTCATCTGGCACACCATTTTAATTAGTATCAGGATAAATGGTTTCCTGCTGTCCGTTATATTCCCGATTAACAAAAACTACGGCAAAAAAAGCCTTGTTTTTCTAAATCGGGAGATACCACTTCCATTAGGACTAAAAGGAGATATTTTGCATTTTTGACAACAAACCAAATAACTTTCGACTAACAACTCATAATTCCCTCTTTTATTAATCCTGCTGTTTACATATCTTTGTAGCCATTTCAATCAGCATTTATCTATGACTACAGTTACAAGACGATTTCCTGCAGAGTGGGAAAAACAGCAAGGAATTTTATTGTGTTTCCCGCATAACGGCAAAGATTGGCCTGGAAAATACGAAGCCGTACAATGGGCATTTGTTGAATTCATCAAGAAAGTTGCCACTTATGAGCAAGTTTTCTTGATAGTTGCCGATGAAAATCAAAAAAGTAAAGTAAACGAAATGCTAGAAACAGCTCACGTAAAAATGAGCAACATCTCATTTATTATACACAAAACCAATCGCAGTTGGATGCGTGATTCTGGACCAATTATTGTGAAAAATGGTACTGCAAGAGAAGCATTGAATTTTAATTTCAACGGCTGGGCCAAATACAAGAATATCAATTTAGACAAACATGTTCCTGCCAAAGTAGGCGAATTTTTAAACATTCCTGTAACTCAAGTGATGTACAAAGGCAAACCTGTCATTGTTGAAGGCGGTGCTATTGATGTGAACGGTCGGGGTACTTTATTAACTTCCGAAGAATGTTTGATGCATCCTTCTATTCAGGTTCGAAATGCTAATTTCACAAAAGAAGATTACGAAGCCGTTTTCAAAGAATATTTAGGAGTGACCAATGTGATTTGGCTAGGAGATGGAATTGAAGGTGATGACACACATGGACATATAGACGATTTATGCCGATTTATTAACGAAGACACCATTGTTACTATAGTCGAATTAGATCCAAAAGACAGCAATTACAAACCATTGCAGGATAATTTAAAACGACTGCAAAATGCTAAGCTAGAAAACGGAGAAACACCAGTCATCGTTTCTCTGCCAATGCCAAAACGCATAGATTTTGAAGGATTGCGTTTACCAGCCAGTTATGCCAATTTCTTAATTTTGAATAACTGTGTTTTAGTTCCAACCTTTAATGATGCAAATGATCGCATCGCCTTAAACATTTTAGCAGAATGCTTCCCTGACAGAGAAATTATCGGAATAAGTGCTACCGATTTTATATGGGGATTTGGGACATTACATTGCTTAAGTCAGCAAATTCCAGAATAAATTCAATATATCTAAATAAAAAAGACTCGTAACAATACTTATTGCTACGAGTCTTTTTTTTATTTAGAATCTTTTTTTAATCTCTTGTAAAAGATAATTTATTGCCTGAACTGTCAATCAAATCAAAACTATTTTTAGCTTCGTTAAACTGGATTGTAAGACCAGCTTCTTCCGATTCAAATTTATCTTTATCAATTAGAGTAAGCTGAACTTTTGGAAAGTCAGTGATTTCAGCAAAAAGAACACTGTTTTTTTCAGTCATTACAACTTTCAATGGAGCCATTTTGGTAGAGAATTTACCCAAATAACCATCTAAAATAACATCTTTCTCAAGTACTCCTTTATCAGACTTCCAAATATTGTTACTTTCATTTATATCAGGAAATACATGACCTGGATCAATAACAACACTTTGTATTTCTTCAGTAGTATTTACTTTAAATGACCAATCTATATTACGTTGCCAGATTTCGACAGGCAAATTAACTCGAGTTACTTTTCCGCTTTTAGTTTTTACATCTAAAATCACTGGCATAGCCATTTTTTCGAAATTTTCGATAGTAATTATTGCTCCTTTGCTTGGATCATTTTTTACGTATTTAACCGAATTTATCCCCTGATCCAAACTCCAGTTATTAACAAACCATCCTTTCCAAAACCAGCTTAAATCTTCACCTGCCACATTTTCCATAGTTCTAAAAAAATCATCTGGTGCCGGATGTTTGAAAGCCCAACGCTCAACATAAGTTCTAAAAGCCAAATCAAAACGTTCTCGTCCTAATATTTGTTCTCTCAACATCACCAATCCAGCACTAGGTTTAAAATAACACAAAAGAGCAATATTTTTTTCTTTCATATTGTCTGGAGAACTCATAATTGGTTCATTATTTGCATTTGTGTAATAATCGGCACTTTTATGAAGATCCGTTACGTTACTTTTATACTCTCCATTATTAAAATCAACTGAGCTTAATGAATTGATAAAAGTGTTGAATCCTTCATCCATCCATCCAAATAAACGCTCATTAGAACCTACAATCATTGGGAACCAGCCATGACCAAATTCATGATCTGTCACTCCCCATAAATCTTCACCTTTGGATTCCCAACCGCAAAAAACAATTCCTGGATACTCCATTCCACCTTCATTTCCTGCCACATTGGTAGCTACTGGATAAGGGTATTCAAACCATCTTTTTGAATAATTTTCAATCGAAGTTTTAGTATATTCTGTTGCGCGTCCCCAAGCTTCATTTCCAGCACTTTCAACAGGATAAGCCGATAATGCAAGTGATTTTTGACCGCTTGGCAAATTAATTCTAGCTCCGTCTAAAATAAATGCTGGCGATGATGCCCATGAAAGATCTCTCGCATTCTTGATTTTAAAATGCCATGTTTTTTCAGAAGCAGTTCCCGCTTTTGAAGCATTGTCAGCAACTTCTTCGGCAGTGCGAATCATTATTGTTTTTTCGCTTTGCTTTGCCTCAGCAATTCTTTTTTGCTCAGTGGCAGTATACACAACCTTTGAGTTTTGCAACTCGCCTGAACAAACTACAATATGATTAGAAGGCACTGTAATATTCACATCAAAATCACCATATTCTAAATAAAACTCTGATGCTCCTAAATATGGATTGGTATTCCAACCTCTCAGATCATCATACACGCACATACGCGGATACCATTGTGCTATGGTGAAAATTTTACCGTTTTTAGTGTCCAAAACTCCCGTTCTATCTGAACCTTCTTTTGGAGAAATAAAAGAGAACTCGATTTTAATTTTGACAACTCCTCCCTTTGGATTCAAGTCATCTGGAAGAAAAACTTGCATTCTAGTATCCGTAATAGTAAATTTTGCATCCTTTTCAACAGACTTTCCTTTTGAAGTAGATACTATCTTAATGGATTTGATTTTATGGCCTCCATCAAAAATTTCACCTTTAGCTCCATTGCGGCTTCCATCAAGGGGAATAAGAGCATTCCCTCTAGAATCTGCTTTGAATAAATTTTGATCTAAATGCATCCAAACAAAAGACATTACATCATTACTGTTATTGGTATATGTTACAATGTCTGTACCAACAATTTCATTTGTTTTTTCGTTCAATTTTGCTGTCAGTTTATAATCAGCTCTGTTTTGCCAATATGCGTATCCTGGCCCACCGCTTGCAGAGCGCGTTGGTGTAGCATCTTTTGTGTAAAAAAAAGGTCCGAAAGCATCATGATAATCATACTTTGAAACGGGTTTAGAGATTGAAGTGCCAGCATTAGGTGTTTCTTGACTCCATGACGCACTAAACACAATTAATAAAGCCAATTGAAGTATGGCTCCAAAACGATTGTTTTTCATATTAGATAAAATTTAATTCGCAGATCTGAAACTGATATTTTTGAGTATTCTTTATACTTATTTCAATTTTTTCATGTTTCCAAAGCAAATTAATGGAAAAAAAATTGAATTTAATCTTAAAAATAATAATTTGACTGATTTTTACTTCAAATATTTTTTTATTTTTCTTTATTAAATAAGAATTATAAAATATCTTTACAATAGCATTTTTAACAATTAAAAACAACTATTATCGTGACCACAACCATATCAAATTCCATATTAACTGCAGAAATAAAACATTTAGGAGCTGAATTATGTTCTTTAAAAGATAATTTAAACAAAGAATACATCTGGAATGGAAATCCTGAATTTTGGGGAAAACACTCCCCTGTTTTATTCCCAATTGTAGGCACTTTAAAAAACAACACCTATCAGCATAACAATATTGAATACCATTTATCACGACACGGTTTTGCGCGTGAAATGGAATTCAAATTAATTGATAAACAAGAGAATAGCGCTACTTTTTCATTGCTTGCATCACAAGAAACAAAAGCAAAATATCCTTTTGATTTTGAATTGCAGTTAGTTTATACTTTGGAAAACAAAATATTGAAAATAGAATACAAAGTTTTCAATAAAGGAAAGTCTAAAATGCCTTTTTCAATTGGTGCGCATCCAGCATTTGATTTACCTAATAATTTTAAGGATTACTCTTTGGCTTTTGAGAAAGAAGATTCTTTAGATTATTATTTATTGGAAGATGGCTTAATTTCGAATGCTACAAATGAATTATCATTGGACAAAAATGAATTGCATTTGAATTACAAACTATTTGAGAACGATGCTTTGGTTTTTAAAAATATAAAATCCAAGTCGGTTATTATTTTAGAGAATTCAAAACCTTTTTTGAAAGTGAGCTATCCTAATTTTCCAGATTTAGGAATTTGGACACCGCCAAATGCTTCTTTTATTTGTATTGAGCCTTGGTTCGGATACTCTGATACGGTGGATAAATCTGGTTCGCTTTTGGACAAGGAAGGAATACAGATCTTAGATGCAAACGAAACTTTTCATTCTGCTTTCAGTATTGAAATTCTATAAAATAATTAAAAATAGAATGTATGCTTGAAGTCAGTTTTTTACCATTTCCAATATTAAAGACCGAACGATTGCTATTACGACAAGTAACCGCAAGCGATGCCGATGCTATTTTAGATTTGCGTTCGAATGAAGAAGTCATGAAATATATTCCAAGACCCTATCTTAAGAACAAAGAAGATGCTCTGGAACTTATTGCCATGTTTGATGACAAGATAGAAAACGGAATTGGCATTAACTGGGGAATAGCATTCTTGGATGAACCTGAAAAAATTATTGGAATCATTGGGCATTACCGCATGAAACCTGAACATTATAGAGCCGAAGTAGGATATATGCTTTTCCCTGAATACAATGGAAAAGGAATTGTTTCGGAAGCATTGCAAAAAGTCGTTGAATATGGTTTCCATGATATGAAACTGCATTCAATAGAAGCTGTTTTGGATCCTGAGAATCAAGCTTCGGAAAGGGTTTTATTGAAAAATGGTTTTGTAAAAGAAGCTCATTTGATTGAAAATGAATACTACGAAGGACGTTTTCTGGACAGCATGATTTATTCTAAATTGAATAAATAAAAAAAACCTTCATACCTTATGAAAACCAATGCCCTATCCCAGATGAAAACGGAATCTCCCGATTTAGAAAAACAAGGCTTTTTGTCGTAGTTTTTATTAATCGGGAATATAGTGGAAAGCTGGATAAGCTCCTAATTATTGGCTTGAATCTTCTTAATTGTTTTTATATACAGCTCTTCGACTTGTTTTCGTGCCCAATCTGTTTTTCGTAAAAAAGTAAGACTTGATTTTACGCTTGGATTTTCATTGAACGATTTTATCTTAATCAGTTCGCCCAAGGTATCAAAACCATAATGCTCTACTAAAGTCTCAACTATTTTTTGAAGTGTGACTCCATGAAGCGGATCTTTTGATTGTTGTTTTTCCATGATGCAAATTTATAGCATTTTCCTAAAAACAATTGGTCTTTCATTAATTAGTTCCTAAATTTGCCGTACTATGCAAAAAAATGTAAACATACTTAATAAAAGAGCCCGATTCGATTATGAAATTTTGGAAACCTACACTGCTGGAATTGTTTTGGCTGGAACCGAAATCAAATCTATTCGATTAGGAAAGGCTAATATTACTGAAAGTTTTTGTGAATTTAGCAACAATGAGCTTTTTGCCATCAATACATACATTGAGGAATATAGTTTTGGAAATCAATTTAATCATAAGGCCCGAAGTGAGCGCAAACTGCTTTTGAATAAAAGGGAATTAAAAGGTTTGGCTCGAAGTGTTCAAGCAAAAGGACTTACAATTGTTCCTTTGAAATTATTCACCAATGAAAAAGGGATGGCCAAATTACAGATTGGTCTTTGTCGCGGTAAAAAAACTTATGACAAAAGAGAATCACTTAAGGAACAAGACACTAAAAGAGATTTAGACAGAATCAAAAAGGCTTATTAAATAAAAAACTTGTTGAATTTTTGTTTTTTTTTAATGTAAATTATATCAAAAAATAATTATTTTTACTACTATTAAAACAAAAAAATTAGAATAAAAATTTTAACCGTCTTAAGTTATTTATGCTTAGTTAGTTTCGGAAGCAATACCACAATTGCATCAAGCTGGAGAAATACCAAGGAAATACCTACGATTATATTGAGCTTAACATTTTTGAATTGAAAACAATAAATTAGTTTGGAGTGCTGCTACAAAACCACTAGATGTATCTGATGTAAATACTACTGTTGATGAAATAATAAATGGTAGCTGACGATATGGCTCCAAAAGAAAAAAATAACATTGATTTCTTTCCTTTTTTAGAAAAGGTATAAATAGAAAAAAATATTTCAATCAATTATTGAGATGTTTTTTTATGAAGCAAAAATATTTTGATTGCCATCATTATCCTTGTCAGAATTGATTACATAATTCTTTATATTTCGTACAACCAAGGGAACTAGTACACCAATTACCATAACTTCGACAAATGTAATTCCAGATTTATTCTCTGAATCTACACACTTTTGCAATATTCTTTTCATCTATAAATTTGTATTTTTTTTCAAAATGATTTTTTTTTCAAATTCATTTTCATTTTGATCAAAAAAATTGAACTTTAATAATTTTTAATAATTCAATAATTGATTACTTATCTCAGTCTTTAAATCATTGTTTGTAAATGATTTGCGACGCGAAAGTAAATACATAATTCAATAATACAGCAATATAATCGATGAAATACATCTTTTTTTAGTTTTTTAAATCTTATTCTTACACAAAACACAACTTTCAAGTACTTAGATAGTTAAAATTTCAAAATGAAAATAAGAAAAAAATATTTTAATTACTACAATTTTATAACTTTCTAAGGATAAGAATACAACACAAAAGAAGAGCATAAATTGAAAATAATAAAGAAAATTGATCGTAAAATTATTTACATTCCCATTTAAAATTAGAAACAGAATCATTCAAACCAGTCTTCAAATTGTAATGCCACCATTCTGAATCAAACGAATTGAAATGTTCCTTAATCATAATTTTCTTCAATAAATTTCTGTTATTTAGAATTTCTTTAGAAAAACCACGATAATCATGACTCGCTTCTTTACCAAAAAAGTCAAACGAAGTACCCATATCTAATTCCTTTTCTTTAAAATTTACAAGTGTTATATCGACCGCTCCTCCTCTATTATGAATTGAACCCTTAACTGGGTTTGCAACATATTCTGGATTTGAAACAATTGCCCACATTCGTTTTTGAATATCTAAAGGTCTATAACAATCAAAAATTTTAATTTTAAAACCTTTCTTCATGAATCTTTCATTGGCCAAAATCAATGCTTTTACAGTCTTATAGCGCAAATAACATTCGGCACAATCGTACACTTTAGATTTCAAAAAATTGTCATCTGTTGCGTATTTCATATCATAAACAAAATCCTTGCTGAAATCTTTTAAATTTACAAAAGTAGTATCATTAACTGCATTCGAAGGCAAAATCCGAGTAGCTGTAGTCTGAGCAAAGCTGTTTCCGAAATACACAAAACAAAGCATTACAAACAAAGGTTTCCAATAGGGCATCATATTAAATAAATTTTCATAAAAATAGTTAAATTAAAATGGTGCGAGAAAGTATTTCAAATAAAAAGTATGTAACAATATCATTTACATAAACATTTGGAGCATGACATTCTATCAATGAAAAACCTTAATAAGTTTTATTTTAGATTTAAACAATTTAACTTCAATTATCATAATTCAAAAATGAGTTGTGAAGAAGTTGCTATTTTCAACCGAAAACCTAATGGTTCAAAATTCTAATCTTTTACTAGAAAAATTTAAAGAGCTTCTATAATTATCCTTTGCCAGAATCGATTCTTTATTTAATATTTATGTACATTAGCCTAGCTAAAAGCAACTTACTTTGGTAGTCCTTTTTATACTGCTATATGACAGAACTTCTAAAGCAAAATATCACAGCACATATTTCACTTTCAGCTACTGAAATGGAGGAATTCTGCAATTTGTTTAAACATAAAACGATTAAGAAAAAAAGTTTTTTGTTGCGGGAAGGCGAAGTTTGCAAATTTGAAGGTTTTGTTACCAAAGGACTTTTTCGGGTGTATCATATTGACAAAAATGGTTTTGAACAAATTCTCTATTTTGCTATTGAAAATTGGTGGATTACCGATATTGATAGTTTTACAACTGGAACGCCTTCACAACTTTTTATAGAAGCTCTTGAAGATAGTGAGGTGCTTTTGATCGATAAAAAAGATAAGGAGTTTGCTTATGCTAATTTGCCTAAAATAGAAAAGCTATTTCGGGTAATGACACAAAAAACACACGTTGCTCTTCAACGCAGAATGATTGATAATTTGAGCAAAACAGCAGAGTCCCGTTACATCGAATTTACAGAAAAATATCCACAGCTTATCCAACGACTTTCTAATATTCAAATAGCTGCCTATTTGGGAATTACCAATGTTTTTTTGAGTAATATTCGAAAGAGAATTGCAGTAAAAAAAAAGATTTCCCTTTGATTTATTAAACTAGTTTAATGTATTGAGATTGCATTTCGTTTCATCTTTGCAGTGTTAATTTAAAACAACACAACAAATGAAGAACAGTATCTCAACAGTATTATTAACAATCTTAACTTTATTTAATATGGAAACACAAGCACAAAGTTTCAAGACAATTGAAACTAAAGATTTAAAACTTCAAGTTTACAATGCATCAGAAAACAGTTTTGGTGTAGCATCAGTAATCATTTCTGGAAAAACAGATGCTGTTTTGATTGATGCCCAATTTACTTTGGCAGATGCCGAAAAAGTAGCCGCAGAAATTAAAGCTAGTGGTAAAAAATTAACCACTATTTATGTTTCTCACGCAGATCCTGATTACTATTTTGGATTGGAAATATTCAAAAAATATTTTCCAGATGTAGTGGCGTATGCTTCACCTGCCTCAGTTGAAGCGATTAAGACTACGGCTCAAAAAAAATTAGACGTTTGGGGAGAACGATTAGGTAAAGCTATAACTTCAAATGTTGTTTTGCCTCAGATTTTAAAAGGAAACAGCATTGAACTGGAAGGTCAAAAATTAGAAATTATTGGTTTGGAAGAATTCCCTAATAAGACTTTTGTATGGATTCCTTCAATCAAAGCAGTTGTTGGCGGAATCAATATTTTCGGAACTACTTTTAATCTATGGATGGCAGATGCTCAAACTACAGAAGCCCGCAAAAACTGGATTGCTGTTTTAGACAAAATTTCTGCTCTAAAACCTGAAATTGTAATTCCTGCTCACGCTAATTCAAATTCTCCATTCGATATAACTGCCGTAAATCATACCAAAAGCTATATTCAATTCTACGAAGAAGCTTTGAAAACCAATAAAACATCTGAAGCTTTAATTACAGCTTTGAAAACAAAATACCCAACACTTACTTTTGAAACCGCATTACAAATTGGTGCCAAAGTAAATACCGGAGAAATGAAATGGTAAAATCAATGATCTACAGCCTGACGATACTTTTTGTGTTGTCAGGTTGTTCTTTAAATAAAAAGGCAATGACAAATCTGGAAATTATAAAAAGTACTTATGAAGGAAAAACTTCGGAAGAAAACGGTAAAAATTTGGCTAAATACGTAGCTGATGACATTTCCTGGACTGAAGCCAAAGGTTTTCCGTATGCAGGAACATATATAGGTCTGGATAACGTAACCAAAAATGTTTTCAGCAGATTAGGAAGTGAATGGATTGATTATAAATTTACTCCCGAAGATTATGTTGCCAGCGATGATAAAGTGGTAGCTTATGGCACCTATACTGGCACTTATAAAATTACAGGCAAGTCATTTACAGCCAGAGTAGCTCACGTATGGAAATTGAAAGATAGTAAAATTGTAAGTTTTGAGCAATTTGTAGATAGCCAGCCGGTAAATGATGCTGTGAAATAAAAAACCACAACAATGAAAAAAACAACATTTAAATCGATGCTTTTTGTAGTATTCATGATTATTAGCTTTGTCGGAAATGCACAAACAAAAGCCATTGCATCAGGTTTGTCTTTCCCTGAAAGTGTTATTAGCGACGGACATTTTTTATATGTAACGGGCATGGGAAAAACACCCGACCCTATGCTTAAAGATGGCGATGGCGTTATTCAAAAACTTTCGATGGACGGAAAGATAATGGATAAAAACATTTCCAAAACACCGCTGAATGCACCCAAAGGTACAGCTATCCGTAATGGCATATTGTATGTTGCAGACCTTAACAAAATCGTAGGGATCTCACTAAAAACAGGAGAGAAAATTGTAGAAATTGATTTCTCTGAATTTAAAACAAGATTACTGAACGATATAGCCGTTAAAGACAATAACAATTTGTTTGTAACGGCAACAGACATTGGCAAAGTGTTCATTGTAAGCCTTGGAAAAAAACCTGTAATTACAGCAATCAAAATCCCGGAAATAAAAGGTGCGAACGGTATTTGTTATGATAAAAAAACAAATCGATTATTCGTTGTTGGATTTGGTACTTTTGATGATACAACAGGTTCAGGAGAAATCGGTGTTATTTCTTGGGAAAAAGAAACTGCCTCCTATCATCGCATAACCAATCTTAAAGGTTTTTTTGATGGGGTTCAATTAATTAACGAAAATACATTGGTAGTAACTAATTGGATTTCCACAAACGAACGGAAAGGACAACTTCTAAAAATAGACGTAAGAAAAGGAACCTCTGAAATTTTGAATACCATTGAACCAATAGGTGGCCCTGCCGATATTTATTTTGATACTTTGAGCAAGTCGCTTTTAATTCCAGCGTTAGTAGACAATGAGCTTTTGAAATATGGCTTAAAATAACAAAATGCGAATCTGGAAATTAAAAGACAGCAAAATTGTTAGTTTTGAGCAATTTGTAGATAGCCAGCCAGTAAATGATGCTATGAAATAAAAGTCGTTTTTTTTATATCTTGCATGGTTTAATGTAATTTATCAAAATCAATGCACGAAAATCTTTTAGCCTATATCAACCATTATAGCAAATTTCCACTTACCAGTGAAGAAGAAGCCCTGATTGTTGCTGCTTATCAACCTAAAAAGCTTAGAAAAAAACAATACTTTTTGCAGGAAGGTGATGTATGTAAATACACTGGTTTTATCACAAAAGGAGCTATGCGGCAGTACAGTATAGATGATAAAGGTGGAGAACATATCGTGCATCTGTACATTGAAAACTATTGGGCTAATGACCGTGAAAGTTTAACTATGCTTACGCCTTCGAAATATAATATTGATGCTTGGGAAGATACAGAACTGCTCCTTATTACAAGAGCCGATATGCTAGCCCTGATGGAAAAAATACCTGCATTAGTAGAAATGGTACGATTAATGGACGAAAAAAATGCCATCGCTAATCAACGAAGATTAAGTTCTACCATAAGCAATTCTGCCGAAAAACGCTATGAAGAATTTACAGAAAACCATCCTCAATTTATCCAACGTTTTCCACAGCACCTCATTGCTTCCTATTTAGGTATAACCAAAGAGACATTGAGCCGAATTAGAAAACAAGCCCTTAAATAAAGCATAAATTAAATTGATTATGAAAACCGTTGACAAATGTCAACGGTTTTTTTGTCATATCATTTAGTAACTTGACAATATAGCAGATTAGAAAGCCTAAACATATTACCAAACAGCCATTTACTAACTGTAATTCTTGTGGATTTAGTTTTTATTTCAAATGTTCTTTAAAGAATGCATCTAATTTCTCAAAAGGAATCACATCCACTTTATCATACAAATCTACGTGAACAGCGTTTGGAATAATTATTAATTCTTTTGGTTCATTTGCTACTTTAAAAATGTCTTCGCTAAAATATCTTGAGTGTGCATTTTCTCCTGCGATCAATAATATTGGTCTTGGCGAAATTTCTTTCACATAAGTTAGTATTGGCATATTCATAAAGGATATTGGATTGGTCACCAACCAAGCTCCGTTTGAGTTCACAGAGTTAGCATGAAAACCACGTGGCGTTCTGTAATAATCAAAATATTCTTTTATAAATTGTGGTTCGTCGCCTTTCAATGTTTCCGGTAAATTTCTTGGACCATCTGCCGGTTTTCCATTTTCGGCATCTTTCCAACGTTGCTGACCCAAAGCTTCCAATGTTTTGGTTCTTTGTTCTGGAGTTACCGAATCATTATAGCCTTTCGACATTACTCTGGTCATATCATACAAACTTGTCGTAGCAACGGCTTTCACTCGCTTATCAATAGCAGTTGCATTTAAAGCAAACCCGCCAAAACCACAAATGCCAATGATACCAATTTTATTTCTGTCAACGTTTTTCTGTAATCCTAAAAAATCAACCGCAGCGCTGAAATCTTCAGTATTAATTTCTGGAGAAGCTACATTTCTTGGTTCTCCACTGCTTTCTCCTGTATAGGATGGGTCGAAAGCCAAAGCTATAAAACCGCGTTCTGCCATTTGGTTAGCATACAATCCAGACGATTGCTGTTTCACTGCTCCAAAAGGTCCGCTAATGGCCAGAGCTGAAAGTTGTCCATTTCCAGCATTTTTTGGAAGATATAAATCACCCGAAAGCGTAATACCGTAGCGGTTTTTGAATGATATTTTTTGACGGGTTACTTTATCACTTAATTGAAAGGTATAATGTTCTGTTGTTTCCATTTTTTTTGATTTAGATTTTTTGTCTTGTGTAAATGCGTTTCCTGTTAAAAGAAGCATCATTGCGATTACCAATGTTTTTTTCATTTTTATTAAATTAAATTGTTTTTAAAAATCTTGCAGGAATTCCGCCTACGATGGTATTGTCAGGAACATCTTTTGAAACAACTGCACCAGCAGCAACAATAGAATTTTCGCCAATCGTTACACCTTGCAAAATGGTTGCATTTGCACCAATCCATGCATTTTTTTTGATGAGAATTGGTTTTGGAATTAAAGAATGTCGGTCTTCGATCGCGGTTGGATGTCCTTCCGTTAAAAGACTTACTTTCGGTCCTATCAACACATTGTCTTCTATGGTAATTCCACCTAAATCAAGAAATACACAATCGAAGTTGATAAATACATTTTTGCCAATTTTGGTATGTTTTCCATAATTAATGTGCAATGGTGTAAATACGGTTACGCTTTCGTCAATTTCAGAATCAGTAATTTGGCTTAAAAAATTTCTGATTTCAGCAGGATTTGATGAATTATTCATCTCAATCAATAATTTCTTTGTAGCAAAGGAAGCTTCACGCATTTTGTATGCTTCATTATCAGTTGGCGAAATGATTTCTCCATTTTTTAATCGCTCAAATATCGTTGTTGTTTGCATTGTCTATTAAGATTTACAGTGCAAAGTTAAAGACAAAGCCTCGCAGTGACTTTACTACGAGGCTCAAATAACTTTTCTTAAAAGCTCAATATTAAACTTCTGTTGGAGGTATTCCATATTGCTTTTTAAAGGCTGTCGAAAAATGAGAAGGGTTTTTAAAGCCAACTTCTATATAAACGTCTTGTACTTTTTTGCCTTCTTCTTTTAGTTTTATATAAGCCATTTCCAAGCGTTTTTTTATCAGCCATTTTTGTGGTGTAAGGTTGCTTATTTTTTTGAAATCTCTTTTGAATGTCGCCAAACTTCGTCCTGTAAACGAAGCGATTTGTTCCATTGAAAGTTCTTCCATATAGTTGCCGTTGAGGAATTCCAAAAGGTCAATTTTCCACGGTTCAGCAAAGTCAAAAAGTATTGGATAAAGTTCTTCGTTGTTGTTCAGTAAAGCGTAAATTCCTTCCAGCAATTTCAAATGTGTAACGCCTTCAGTTGGTTTTATGTTGCTGTCAAAATAAGGGGTAAGCGATTGAAATAAACTTTCTATCGCAGGACTTCGATCTAATTTGAAGACCGTTTTATCAGAAACTTTTACAGCTGTAGGAATTTCAGATTTATCCATTTTACTATAAAAATCACGCAATACATTACGTTTGAATGTTAACGAAATACCTTTGTACAAATCTTCGCCTTTGCTGTTTTTGTACATCTTCAAACGATGATCTCTTCGGATAAAAGCGCAATCGCCTGCCTGCAATTTTATTTTTTTGTTTCTGTCTTCAATAATCTGTTCGCCAGAGTACAAATAAACCAAAACATGTTCAGGTGTGGCGTGAATGCACTTTTCGCTATAATCACTAAAGCAAGACAAGAATATTCCTGAATAGCTCAACGTTTTTAATTTATCGTCTTGTTCCACGTTCATAATTTCTATTATTGAGTTATTAACGTACAAAAGTAAAATTTATATTTATGAATTTCTTTGCTGTAAGGTTCAATTTATCTTTCTGTAAGGCTCAATTTTCAAGTGTAAAATCAAGCGTTGATGCTTATGTTTACTTCTTTAGTTTTACTAATTCAAAAACTGTTCTCTGTATTTTGTTGGGCTAATGCCTACTTCTTTTCTAAATAATTTGGAAAAATAGGGCGAATTTTCGAAACCCAATGCGTAGCCAATTTCTGAAACCGACTGGTTATTTGCTTGTAGTAAATTTTTTGCTTCAGATATTAAGGATAAATGAATGAGCTCTATGGCTGTTTTACCAGTTTCCTGTTTCAGAAGGTCGCTAAGGTAACGTGGTGAAACATTAAGCTTTGATGCAACACTTTTAACAGTAGGCAACCCTTGTTTTTGTATTAAATCTTTTTTAAGATACCCGGCAAGTACTTCATTGAATTTATTTATTGTATGTCCCGATAATACTGTTCTATTGATAAACTGTCTTTTATAAAATCGGTTACCATATTTAAGTAACGATTGAATATGAGAAAGCATAATTTCCCTGCTAAACTCATCTTGATTATTGCCATATTCAATATCTATTTTTTGAAATAATTCTCCGATTATTTTTTCTTCATTTGGCGAAAGATGTAATGCCTCATTTACTTCATATTCAAAAAAGCTGTATTTTTTAATTTCATGATGCAAAGGATGCCCGTTAAGAAAGTCCTCGTGAACGAACATCATGTATCCTTCTACCTTTTGTTCAACATCGTTTAACTCGAAAATCTGTCTGGGATTCAGGAAGAACATCGTTCCGTTGGAATGGTCGTATTTTGTTTTACCATAACCATACTTAATTGAACCGCAAGTCATTCTCTTTAAACAGATTATATAGAAATCGCAAGTGTGCTCAGGAATATGATTGCCAAAATTCGCCACTCTTTCTGCATCGCATAGTATGCTGATTAGTGGATTTTCCGGAGGTGGAAACCCATAGGCATTATGAAGTTCCTTTAGGGTGCTATAATGTTCCATTTCAAATTAATTAAACAGAACCTATTCATTCAAAAAATAGGTTCTGCTGTATTTATAGGTAAATATAATTATTTTCCGTGTGCTTCAAACGATACTTCTTTCCATTCTTCCCAAGTGGCAAGACGATCTTTATACGTTTGTGATACTGTAGGCAATCCGTGCTTTCCTAAAAACATTCTCAACGGTGGTTCAGGCGAATCAATAAGTTTGCAAACTGCTTTCACCGTAGCTTCGGGAACACCAAAAATATCATCTGAAAATCCTGCAAAAACAGCAGTTTTCAACGGGCCATACTCTTCCATAGACTCGGCATGAACTGCCGAAACACTTGTAAATTCAGTTGCATAACCGTTGGGTTCAAGAATCGTTACTTTTATTCCGAAATCTTTTACCTCCATAGCCAGGGTTTCGCTAAATGCTTCCATAGCAAACTTAGAAGCACTGTACATGCCCATTAAAGGTAGTGGATTAACTCCTAATAAACTCGAAATCTGAATGATATGACCTTTTCCTTGCTGACGCATGATAGGTAGTGTTGCTTTAGTAACCCATACCAAACCGAAGAAATTTGTTTCCATTAAGTTACGGGTATCTTCATCGCTTGTTTCCTCAACCGCACCAAAAAGACCATAGCCTGCACAGTTAATCACAACATCAAGAACACCAAGGTATTCATGTGCTTTTTTAACAGTGGCAAAACAATCTTCACGATTGGTTACATCAAGTTGCAGGGGTAGGAAATTGTTAGGATATTCTTTGGCAAGATTTTCTAACGATTTAATATTACGTGCTGTGGCAACTACCTTGTCACCTCGTTTTAAAAAAGCTTCTGTCCATAGTTTCCCAAATCCACGGGAAGCACCTGTGATAAAAATTGTCTTTTGCATTTTTTTAATTTTAAATTATTTTATGATGCAAAATTAGAACAGAAGCTTATCCACACTCTAATACAAAAGTCGGAAACTCTGTTACATTTTTACGAAAACCGTTGACAAATGTCAACGGTTTTTTTTATCATATCTCATTGTCACAAGGCTTGCCTTTGATGCAACTTTGCCCTATCAAAATGAATTAAAATTTTAAAAAATAAAACAATGAGCGATTTATTAAAAATGTCTAAAACAGTTATTTTCCACGAGGCAGGAAAACCGGAAGTATTAAAAGTTGAACAGTTAGAAGTGCCTGCTCCGGGATCACAGGAAGTAAGAATTCAGGTTAAATCAATTGGAATTAACAGAGCAGATGCGATGTACCGTCAGGGAATGTATATTGAAAATCCTGTTTTTCCTGCCCAATTAGGTTATGAAGCAGCAGGAATTGTGGAAGCAGTTGGTTCTGAAGTCACTAATTTATCAGTAGGTGATATTGTAAATGTCATTCCAGGGTTTTCATTACATAATTATTCTTCTTATGGTGAATATATCCTAATGCCATCCTATGCAGTACATAAATATCCAGCCAATTTATCTTATGATGAAGCAGCATCTTTATGGACAAGTTACTCCACAATGTACGGAATGATAGTGCATTCAGGAAAATTAAAACCAGGAGAATTTGTAGTTGTTAATGCAGCTTCAAGCAGTGCAGGACTTGCAGGCATTCAAATAACAAATTATATTGGAGGAATTTCAATTGCATTAACCACATCATTAAAGAAAAAAGAGGCATTATTAAAAGCAGGTGCTTCCCACGTTATTGTGACGTCGGAAGAAGATATAGCAACTGAAGTTTTAAAAATCACAAATAATATTGGTGCCCATATAATTTTAGATCCAGTTGTAGGAGCTAAATTCAGTAACCTTTTAAGCTCAGTTGCCGAAAACGGAAAAGTATTTGTTTATGGTGCATTGAGCCATGAACCAGCTAGTTTTCCTGCATTTGATGTTATGATGAAAACCCCAACAATTAAAGGATATTCTGCAATTGAAGTTTTAGGCAATATAGAAGTTTTAATGCAAGCCATCGCTTTTATTGATAAAGGTGTAGCCGAAGGAAAATTAAAACCAATTATTGATAAAGTATTTAATCTGGATGATATTGTTGCCTCTCATAACTATTTAGAATCCAACCAGCAATTTGGAAAAATTGTAGTGAATATATAATTTATTTTTAAAACTTAAAGAAACAAATTCTTTAAAAGCGACAAAACCGTTGACATTTATCAACGGTTTTTTTTATCATATCGCATCGTTTTAGGGCTTGTTTCTGTCGCAATTTTACATCAACAAACAAGAAATTAATTATTTAAAAATTAGAAAAAATGAACAAAAACAAAATTATTTATTGGACAACAACAGGAATTATCACAGCTATGATGCTTTTTAGCGCATTCGGATATTTTACAAATGCAGACATGAAAACAGCATTCGTGCATTTAGGATTCCCTGATTATTTCAGAATTGAATTAGGTGTTCTAAAGGTTTTAGGAGCTTTAGCATTGATACTTCCAATGGTTTCAGATAAAATAAAATCGTTCGCTTATTTTGGATTTGTATTAACATTCCTTTCTGCCTTTATCGCACATTATGCAAGTGGAGATCCAATTTCTGTAGCGGTTGCGCCTATTGTTTTTTTAGTGATTTTGGGAGTCTCTTATATTTTTTATCATAAAGTAAAAGCATAATTTTTTTGATATGAAAAAGCAAACAAGTTTTTCAACAAAAGGGAATAGAGCTGATTTAGGCCCTTTGACAATAAATAGATTACTACCCAATCGGTATGCAAATAAAGTAGGACCATTCGTGTTTCTTGACTATGTAGCTCCTGCAATTAAAGAAACTATCACTGAGAATGGTATGGGAGCACATCCGCATAGAGGGATTGCCACATTAACTTATATACTTCAAGGCGAAGAAGAACACTTTGACAGTGCTGGGAATTATGCCAAAATACATTCGGGTGGTGTTCAATGGATGAAAGCAGGCACAGGAATAGTTCACGATGGGAATTTGAATTATGATTCCGAAACAGATAGTAAAATCGTTCAGGGTTTTCAGTTTTGGATTAATCTGCCTGCAAAAAACAAAGTCGAAAAACCAGCACATTTAGCAATTCAAGCCAATGAAGTACCTAAAAAAGCATTGCCTAATGAAAGCGGGTGGATAAAAGTAATTGTTGGCAATTATGAAGACTTGAGTTCGAAAATCCCTAATTATTCCGAGCAGTTTTTATATCATATTCAATTGGAAGCAGGAAAACAATTTTCTATCAGTCTGACAGATAAAATGGAGGCCGCCTCTTTTTTGACTACAGAAAATGCACTACTCAACGATACTCAATTTGAAGCAGGTGAGTTTATAGAATTTGACAGAAATACAGGAGAAATAGAGATAAAAAACACGGCTCAAATTGCAATCGATGTTCTGTTATTTGGTGGCGAAGAATATATAGAACCTGTTGTAGCAGAAGGTCCATTTGTCATGAACAGTCAGGAAGAAATAGTTCAAGCTTATCAGGATTTTTACGCCGGAAAATATGATGAAAATAATATGTTAAATAAAAAATAACAGCATTAAAAAAGTAGTTTTGGTAACGTATGCATTAAAAAATTTATAATCGCAAACGTATCCAGCTGAGTTATGTACTAAAATCATTTTGATATAAAACAAAAAAACCACTCGATTTGAGTGGTTTTTAATGTGAACGCAGAAGTATTCAAAATTTTTCTCATTCATGATAATTACCTTTAAATTAATTTTCTTTTTATAAACTCATTAATATTTCTATTTGGTCCAGCTCATTATTTTTAACATCAAGCTCAACATTTCTTCCACCATTCTTTTCGATAAGCTGAATTACTAAATATTTTTTATCAGGAATAGTAAATTTTGGAAAAGAGAAAACGACGCTAACTTCAGACTCATCATTAATTGTCTTTAGGTTTGAAGTTGAAAAAAGCGGTGTAATTTCAATTTCCTGAGATGCCGTCCGTTTGGATTTCTTTTGGTCACGTATGAAAAAACGCAGCTGATCAATGTCGTAATTAATTCTTGAGGCATTCCCCAGCAATAATCGAAAATACATTACATCCTGATGAATAAATATCCCATTAATCTGCAGTTTTATATAAAATCGCTCCTCTTTTAAACTGCTTATTTTCATTTTCCTGAATAATGCCAATGAAGCATACTGCTGTACCTCTTTTTGGTTTTCATTTTCGGAAGAAAACAATACATCCTGATTATTCTGTACTTCTCTATCAGCAGCAAAGTGGAAAAAACGGTCAAACTGAGCACCTCTTTCCAGTTTTAATTGACCAGTACAAATAAGTAATCAGTACATTTTTAAAAATTTATTTATTTTAATAAAAATCAATTAATTGCAATTAGATTATTACTTATAAAATACAATGGAATTCAATGGTCACTTTACATTGGAATTGGATGGTCAATATCACTGGAATTTGCAGAAATCAACATATCATAAAAGATAGTCTATTTAACTTAAATAAAATAGAATCCCTATTTTATGTCTTACTCCAAACTACGAATGTGAATCAAAGTACTGGTCCGAAAATACCATAATAAAAATTTGATTTAGTAGATAAATCAGCTATTAGCAATCAAAAAGGAAAACAATTTTTAAAGATTTACCAATCTTAGACCAAACAACCTAGGTCTTGAGGAAAAAAACAAATAAAAAATAGTTATATCATCCATGTATGTGTATATTTAATTAATAAAAATAAATATGAAAAACCATGATTGAGTCTAACATTAAATCACCATGTGTCTACATTAATGAATTAAATGCCTTTCCTCATTCAGTAGTCCCTGTTGCAACCGCAGTACCTGCCTTTATTGGCTATACTCCCACAGCATCGCATGAAGGAAAATCATATACAAATGTGGCGCAAAAGATTACTTCTTTTGCCGAATTTCAGGCTATTTATTGTTTCCCAGACCCTGCTCCTCCTGCAAGTCCTGCCAAACAATATACTCCAGAATATTATATGGTAAAACAAAAAAGTCAGCCAACCAAAGGGGATTATATGCTAATTAATAATGCATATTACTCTATTGTTCTAGACCCTAATACTATATATTATTTGTACAATAGTATCAAATTGTTTTATGAAAATGGTGGTGGTGATGCCTACATTGTATCGGTAGGATCTTATGGTGCACCTTCAAAAAACCCAATGACTCCAGGAGACCAAATTGTAAATCCAAATGTACAATTAGCTGATTTACAGAATGGTTTATCCTTACTCTTAAATGAGCAAGAACCTACCATGTACATATGCCCAGAAGCAACACTACTTTCAGTAGATAACAACAGTACCTTGATGCAACAAATGTTATTGCAATGTACCCAAATGCAAACAGCTGTTGCTATTTTTGACATTATAGGAGGTCGAAATCCCGACCCTATCATGTATACAAATGATATTGAAACTTTTAGAAACAATACAGGTTCACAAGGTTTAAATTATGGAACAGCTTATTATCCTTTTATAGGAACGACAATAATGCAAAATCAGGATATAGACTATACTAATTTATTTGGTGGTGATACAAAACAGCTTGAAGCATTATTGAATCCTGCAGATAATCCAAATCCAAGTGTGGCAAGTATTATGACTAACATTAACAATCCATCTTCAGGGCTAACTGTGACGCAAAATAACAATGCTTTAATAAATGCTAGCAAAACCTATAGCCTTATGATTAAACATATATTGTTTGATGCTAATATTTTACCTCCAAGCGGTGGAATGGCTGGAGTTATTGCGACAACAGATAACCAACAGGGAGTTTGGCAAGCTCCAGCAAACACTTCTATAGTGGGAGTCTCTTCTTTACCTATTCGTTTATCGGAAACGCAACAAGGTAGTCTAAATGTAGATGCTGTTTCTGGAAAATCGATTAATGCCATTCGCTTTTTCAATGGTCTGGGAATTTTAATTTGGGGAGCAAGAACTTTAGATGGAAATAGTCAGGACTTGAGATATCTTCCAGTTAGAAGAACAATGACCTTTTTAGAGCAGTCATGCAAATTAACGGCTAATGCTTATGTTTTTGAACCAAATGATAAAAACACTTGGGAAGCTGTAAAAGCAATGATTGGAAGCTTTTTGACCTCTATTTGGAAAGAAGGTGGGCTCCAAGGGGCATCGGCTTCAGATGCTTTTTCTGTTGCTTGTGGATTAGGAACTACTATGACATCAGAAGATCTTTTAAATGGATTTATGAAAGTTACTATCAAAGTAGCTATAGTTCGCCCAGCTGAATTTATAGTGCTATCTTTTCAACAACAAATGGCTACTTCTAGCTAAACAGAAAAAACACATAAATAAAATTATAATCAATCTAAAAAATAAAATATTATGGCAGCAGATGACGGAAGCGTAGAAGGCGCAACATGGCCCATGCCAAAGTTCCGATTTGAAGTAGATTTAGGAACTGAATTAACAAAAGTAGCATTCCAAGAAGTATCTGGAATGGATGTTGAAAACCAAATCATTGAATATCGAAAAACTAATAGCCCTCTTTTTTCAACAGAAAAAATGCCAGGCATTACAAAGTATGGAAACGTTACTATGAAACGAGGCGTTTTTGTAAACGATAATAGTTTTTGGGATTGGCATGCACAAATAACTATGAATACTATCAAAAGACGAACTGTTATTATTCGTTTATTAGATGAAAAAGGAGAAACAACTATGCACTGGCAATTAAACAATGCCTGGCCTACCAAAATTACAAGTACCGATTTAAAATCAGATGGTAATGAAGTGGTGGTAGATACAATAGAAATTGCACACGAACAATTAGTAATTACCAATGGCAAATAGTTAGCTGTGTTCTTATAAAAAGCTTGTAAAAACCAATATTTAAAAGTATTGATATAAAAGTATGAGGTCTCTTTCTCTAGAACTGAATAATATCAACATATTGATTGATAATTCTGAAATGAGTATATTATATAATATACATTTTTAATCTATATTCGAAATGGATAGACAAACAAAAACTATGCATAAAATTATAAATTCAGATGCTGGAATTACAATACAAAATACAGAAACAAAATCTCAGCAGAAAACTGACTCAAAGATACTTTCACCTCAAACAGAGATGAATGGCATCACGGTTAAAAATGCAGGTATTGTGCTATTGAATAATTATCTAGAAATGTTAATAGACAGACTGGAATTAATAGAAGAAAAACAATTTAAAGATAGTAGTTCACAATTAAATGCTGTTCATTATTTACAATATATTGTCACCGGATTAACCAAAACAGAAGAAGCCTTATTACCTCTAAATAAAGTATTGTGTGGATTACCAATAACAACACCTGTTATGGAAAGCATTACTATTACAGAAGATCAAAAAAAATTAATTAATGGACTTATTAGTGCTGCCATTTCCCATTGGCCAAACGTAGGAGACACATCTATATTAGGTTTTAGAGGAAACTGGTTGGTAAGAGATGGATTACTTATTGAAAAAGAAGAACGTTGGGAATTAAGTGTCGAAAAAAGAGTTTATGATTTATTGATTCACAAATCACCATTTTCATTTTCTATAATTAAATATCCCTGGATGAAAAAACCCTTACATGTAACATGGCCCTATTAATTGTTCAAAGAACGAATCTAAAGGTTATCGTGAAAATTCTTTCCGTACCGACAAAGACAAGAAAAAAAGTCAAAAAAAAGCACAAGGAATAATTGTATTTTTTATTAAAAATTAGGAAGATATTTTATGTTTATTTTGATCTATCTATTTAAAAAACGATAGTCATAGAAATGTTTTCTGTGAGGAAAACAACAAGAAGCTTTCTAAAAAGACACAATCTTATCTTTTAACTTCGTTCCGTTGCTTCGCTATCGTATGAAAATGTAAACTACTAAGTAATGGATTGCAAATTTCTGAGGTTTTTACCAATGTTATCGAAGATGATGGCAAGCCAATTTACATTCAGACTACAGGAAAAACGGCATAATCTTACCGAGAAAAAGAATTAGTAGGTTTAATAGTTAAAAAATAAGATTTAATAAAAAATAACTTATAAAATAAAAATGATATTTGTTTTATAAGTTGAATTAAAACATCTCTAACACAATAGTTTTTATTTTTGCTTTTTCATGTTTCATTCTTACTTTATCTCTTTTCTACAGCAGCCTTAATATCTTCTTTTATAAATTCCCAGTACTTGCCCTTAAGACATTCAGGGTCAAAATCATCGTCGGCAGATGTGAAATCTGTAAAGTTCTTCAGAATCTGCTCTTCATCATGGGTATACTCGCTTCTCTTTTTATGAAGGCTCAGCATTTTGCTAATGCTGTACTTGGGTAAAAGTTCATGCAGGTCCCAAAAATCTTTCTTACGACCTCCCCTTAAAACAACATCCACCTTCATGGCTATAATTTCCTCAACACTGGCCATTCTTACCCCTTCAACCTCAATGGCATCTTCAATAAACCTCTCATTGCTGTAGTAAACATCCAGTTTTACAGCATTCTCTCTATCAGTACCGATAAGAAAAGATTTGCCCATACCCACTATACCCCCAAAACCTTTATCTGCATATGGAAAATTCTCCATCAGGTATTTCTCAAGTATATCAAAATCCACACTTCCGTAGTCCTCATCGGTAAAAAGGTCAATATCAACAGAGAGCCTGTGCCCAATCTGAAGGCTTAGCGCCGTACCACCAACCAAACGAAAAACCTTAAATTCCTCAGCCTGCAGAAGCTGCAGAAGACTCTCTCTAAGCAACGGGTTTACCGTTCGCCAATGCATCATGATTTTCTCGCTTTAAAATAAGTTTTTCCAGCCGTTTCCCTAATCACAGGTTTTATTCTCTCAGCTCCGTAAAATCTGATGATTTCTTTTTTCTCACTTATATTGCCACGCTCAAAAACTCTCTGGATAACAGCTTTATACTGTTTTTCCCAGTTGATCATGTTAATATTGGTATCCCAAAACAGACTTTTTCTAAGTCGGCTTATCTCGGGACTTTTAAGCTTTAATGTTTTTTGTTTCTCTTTTTTGATGTCATAATAGGTTTGAAGCACCAAAAGCGAACCTTCTTCAAGTCCAAGGGCACTTTCAATTTTTAGTGCTAAGGCAGTATTGAGATCTCTTTTGCCTTTTATAATGGCATTGATAGTCTGTGGATACTCAGACAGGGATTGTGCAAAAGGACGCTGTGCCAGATTTCGTTTATCCAGCTCGCGTTCCAGTACTGCCCCCGGATGAATTCCCTTATATTTTTCATATTCTGTTCCCATACTGCAAATATAAACAAATTTGTTTACAAATAACGCTAATAGCCTGTTAGTAAAACAAGAAATAAACAGTAATTGATTTTCATTCGAAACGGCATAAAAAGACAGCCAAGATAGTGCCCGCCGTATACGGAGGATTATATAGAGTTGCTGCGCTGGTTTAAAAAAGACATTACCTCTGCCCTGTTGGTCTGTCCAAATGATTTACATCTTGAGCATGATAAATTGGTGCAGAGAAAAAAGGAAATGCAGAGAAAAAAATACCTTAAAAAAATGCCTGCTGAAATTCAGCAGGCGCAGGATTTGTATTGTGAGGTGGAAAAAACGGTCAAACTGAGCACCTCTTTCCAGTTTTAATTGACCAGTACAAATAAGTAACCAGTACATTTTTAAAAATTAATTTATTTTAATAAAAATCAAGTAATTGCAATTAGATTATTACTTATAAAATACAATAGAATTCAATGGTCACTTTAAATTGGAATTGGGTGGTCAATATCACTGGAATTTGCACCCTAGATATCCCAAGCTAATTTAACATATCAGCTCCTAAACATATTTCAATTAGGAAATTTTCAATTACTCTATTTAACTTTATAATTTTAAAACAATGATGTATGAATTTATTTTGAAGGTGATTAAAATTAGGAACAAATTAAAAGATGTCAAATTACAAATGAGAAAGATTATGAGCGAGCAAGTAACAAAAGACGACTTAAGACAGCTTAGCCAAATTATTATTAGTGAAATACGTAATCAACGTAAAAAAGAAGAAGAATTTACACTTGACTGGCTAAAAAGCCGGGTTGTAAAAAAAACATTGAGCATTTCTGCGGCATCGCTTCAAAGTCTGCGGGCAACGGGAAAACTGCGATGCAGAAAAATACTCGGTTCGTACTACTACAGCAAAACCGATCTAACAAATCTATTTAAAGACTAACTTGGTATGGAAATGCTTGATATTTTAAAACACTTAAACCAATTTGAAAAAGATACCAGATTAAATGTATGGCACTTTTCATTACTTACTGCTGTCTTATATTTAGGATACAGGCAAGAACAATCTAAAATAATAAAAGTGAGCAGAAGCAGGATAATGTCAGTATCACACATAAAAACCTTTCCTTCATACCATAAATATTTCAAAGAGCTGCAGACAATGGGATACATCAAGTATACACCATCTTATGACCCCGGATATAAAAGTGAAGTGGAAATATTGTTTAAATAAATTATAGCATATTCACTTTATAGGAAAATACTAATATCTTATATATCAAAAAATGAGGGATAATCTAAAAATTATCCCTCACGGTGGTCGATAAGGAGTTCGAAACATAAATATTTTTTTATGAATGTCTAACTTACTCTACAGTGGAGCACTACCCATTAAACCAAGCTTTCTTTTCATTTCATTCAACTCCTTCTCCATCCTCACAATTGTTTGTAAAGTTAATTCACCAGAAACATCTTCCTTATCTGCCAGCCGTTGCTTTAATCCACTCATTTCTAGACCAATAGCAATCTGTTCAGTTATGGCATACTCTTCGGTCTGGCTCACCGACTGATGGCCCAGCATTTCTTTGACGATGTGGATTGGCACATTATTGTTTAACGTTACGGTACTTCCAAAAGTCCTTCTGGCTTTATGGGTATTTAAAGCACTTGCAATACCACATAAATCAGCAATTTCTTTAAGATATTCATTCATTTTCTGATTAGAATTTACTGGAAGTACTGAATCTCGCTTTATGCAGATAGGATGATTTTTATACCGCTCTAGAATTTCAGCAGCTTTTGGCAGTAATGGAATATTAATTGGACTTCCAGTTTTTTGCCTTTCGGTTAAAATCCATTGCTCTCCGTCAATACCTTCTTTTATATCGGAACGCTTAAGATTAAAAACATCGATATATGCAAGACCAGTATAACATTGAAAAACAAAAACATCCCTGACTACCCCTAGACGAGCAGTAGAAAACTTATGCTTTTCCAGTAGTGCCAACTCAAAGCCTGCCAAAGGTTTTTTCGGTACCTTTATCTTTCTGCATTTAAAACGCTTAAAAGGATCAGTGACAAGAAATTCTTTATCTAATGCAATAAGGACAATTTTCTTAAAGTTAGTAATATATTTAAGAGCAGTATTATTCGCATTGTTCTTTACAGTCTTAAGATAAAACTCATATTCTTTTACAAACTCAAAATTAAGTTCAGTAAACTCCATATCTTCCACACCAAATTTATACAGCATAAAGTCTTTAACATGTTTTTTTGATATTTCAAAACGCACATGGGTACCAATGGCATATTCTCCCCTTTTTACTAAAGCAAGCATTTGATCGTTATGAATCTGAAATTCCTGCAGAACCGTAGTTCTTTGCTTGGTTTTCCCTAAAATAAAATTAATCAGCTTTACACTGCTCAGGGATTCCTGCTTTTCCGTAAGCTGATCTGCAAACTTTCTTATTTTCATTTCCAGCGAGTACAAAAAGAAATTTAAAGATTTAGCATCTTCTTTATTTCCTGTTGCCCTTCCTGTTTTCTGCTCCCATCGGTTTACACTCCATTTTCGTTTAGTGGAGGTTTCTTTGGGCACACCATTAACAATAATCCTAAGATAAATAAATCTTTCATTGGTACTCTTTGCAGAACTCTTCAAAAAGAAGATAATTCCAAAACTGTTTTCTAACATAATTCAACAATTTAATAAGTTAATAAAGGTCGAATTATAATATCTCTAAATCAAGTCGTTAACCAGCTTTACATCTCTAATAAACAGTGCTTTATATTGTTTTTTGTGGCAACTTTTTTTGACCGCATAAAATGCCACAAACAATACACAGAATTTCGTGCAAAATGAGTGTTTTTAAACATAAAAATTACGTTGTTTTGTGGCAACTTTTTTGGACAGTGTAAAATGCCACAAATAATCCACAAAATTTCATGCAATAATGAGCGTTTTTGAAAATAAAAATGAAGAATAAAAAAACCCGCACCTTTGTAAGATGCGGGTTTTCAGTGTTTTAACCAATTTTTAATCGAATTAAAAATTGGTCTAAGTGAACCTAATGATACAAAATTCGAACCTTTTACTAGAAGATTTAAAGCTTTTGAGTGATTTATTTTAAACATTATAAAATTTAAAAAATATTAAATTTTACTCTTAACTTTCTCTGTAAATTATGTTAGTATGTCCAACCACTACGCATTTGAGCGAGTCTGGTAATGTAGTAGTACCTTCCCATTTCCAATAGTTTATCAATCGTGAATTAAACTTCGTTTTGAATAATCTACCTCAAGCTTCGTATAGGCGATAATGAGCTGAAACTTATTAAAAATATAATTACCTTTAACAGATCCTTAAAAAACAAACCATGACGGGAATTTTTAAAATGTTTCGCATTACAGCGGCAGAATCTGAGAAGATAATGCATTCTGTTAATGAGCCACATGCCCACAATTTTGAAGAACTCATCATAGGTGGACAAGGTCAGCTGGAACATTTTATAGATTTTAAATCCCACGTGATAGACTCGCCTTTTATTAGTTTTGTAACTCAGGGAAAAATCCATCGCGTCAAGCCGCTTCTTAAAGATGGCAAATGCGATATGTGGGTATTAAGGTTCAAAAGCGAATTTATTGCAGAAACTACCTTCAGCCTTTATGCATCATTCCATGACAAGGCCAACATCTCAATGCAGAGTACTAAATGCTTTGAGAAATTAGATACCATCTGCAAAATAATTTTTGACGAATACATGCACGATGCTCCTGACCTGTCCATAATCAGACAACTACTAAGTGCTCTTTTTACGATCATTGAATCCGAACGTCGTAAGCTGAATCTGGACGATGATGAGTCTAAGAAAATACAAGGCTCTACTTTTAAAAATTTTCTAAGACTATTGGAAGAACATTATAAGGAACCTAAGGATGTCAATTTTTATGCAGATAAACTTTTTATGACCTCGCGCAATCTGAACCTTATCTGCCAAAACATATTACAGCAAAGTGTTTCGGAAATTATCGAAATCCGCAAACTTACTGAGGCCAAGAATCTCTTGATGTCCACTGATAAGAATGTGGCCGAAATAGGTTATGAACTTGGGTTTAATGAAAAAAGCTATTTTACCCATGCTTTTAAACGTAAGGCAGGCCTCACTCCTACTGAGTTCAGGGAAGAAATGCAGAAGATGCTTTCCTAAAAACACAACCATTCTTCCGAAAATCGTTACCCTTACCTTGTCATTATTCCCCAACTTTGTATCATTAAAAATTGATGCATTATGAAAAGAAAAGATTTTTTAAAAACCATGGCAATTTTACCTTTGGGAGCTGCTGCGATGCAACTCAGCTCCCTTAAAACAGCAACCAATGCTTTTGGTCCTACCGAAAGGATGCCCGTCCTTTTTCTTGGACACGGTAATCCGATGAATGCTTTGGCCGATAACAGTTTTACACAAGGTTTTCAACAAATAGCCAAAACACTACCAAAACCAAGGGCTATTCTCTGTATATCAGCTCACTGGGAAACTAAGGGGACTTTTGTAACGGCAATGCAAAAGCCAGAGACCATCCATGATTTTGGTGGTTTCCCAAAACAGCTTTTCGACCTTCAATATCCAGCTCCAGGCAGTCCCGAACTTGCACTGGAAACAAAGCAGCTAATCACTTCCACGGCTGTGGGACTCAGTACCGACTGGGGACTGGATCACGGCTGCTGGACGGTGATAAAATTCCTGTATCCCAATGCCGATATTCCTGTAGTCGAGATGAGTATCGACTATACCAAACCTGCTTCCTATCATTACGAACTGGGGAAAGAGCTGGCTGCACTAAGACGCAAAGGCGTACTTATTGTAGGTAGTGGTAACTCAATACACAATCTACAATTGGCTGCATGGGACAAAATGGCGACACCTGGATTTGCGTATGACTGGGCTCATATCGCAAATGAAAAAATAAAAAAAATGATTCTCGAGGATGACCACCAGTCTCTTATTAATTTTGACAAGCAAGGGCGTGAGTTCCAGCTGGCTGTTCCCACTCCTGAACATTATATACCGATGCTTTACACATTAGCCCTGAGAGAAAAAGATGAAAAGGCTACTGTTTTCAATGACGCCTTGGTAGCCGGATCACTCAATATGCTGTCTATTAAAATAGACAAAGCATGATTATAAAAAAACATTTTTGGATATGCATTAGTATCCTTATTTTAATTTCAATCTTTAGCTTTACCATTATGAATTCCAGCAAAGAACAGCCCAAACTGCATTACCTAGTAAGACAGCCCAAAATAAAAATTACACATCCTCCTCTGTTGTTACTATTACATGGAGTGGGTGGAAATGAACAAAACCTTTTTTCTTTTGCAAACGATTTACCGGAGAATTGTTTAGTGGTATCGGCGCGTGGCCCGCTTACTTTGGGGCCTGAAAGCTATGCCTGGTTTCAGGTAAATTTTAGCACCGGACGCCCGCAGATAAACGAACAGCAGGCTGAAGACGCGAGAGTAACTATTCTTGATTTTATTGAAAGTCTGAAAAACGAACTTGATTTTGATGATAAGCAAGTTTATTTAATGGGATTCAGCCAGGGAGGCATAATGAGTTACAGTGTGGCTCTTACTGCACCTGAAAAAATCAAAGGAATTGCTGTAATGAGCGGCAGGCTCCTTCCTGAAGTTAAACCACTAATTGCTGATGAGAAACGTCTTGAAAAACTTAAAATTTTCATTTCTCATGGCAGACAAGATGCGGTACTGCAGTTCCCATATGCAACTGATGCTCAAGCCTACCTTCAAACAAAGGGGATAAAGCCTGAATTCCACCAATATGATGAGGGTCATAGTATAAATAAGCAAATGTTTGATGACGTAGATCTATGGTTAAAAACAAATACTACGCACTAATAATTTGCTTCATCTATGGAAATACAAAAAATATTCGCTTTATGATAAAGTGAGTATTTTTTTGAAAGATGTTTTTCCAACTTAATAGTCATAAGCTTAAAAGCCAAATTTGCTAGAATTTGGCTTTTTGCTTATGTATTTTCCGTTCTATTTAATATGTTTTATTCGATTAACACAATAATCTAAACTTCCACTGTTTCAATTTGTGGACCAGCATTCACCAAAATCACACCTTTTTCATTATCAGTATATTGTTTGAAATTTTTAATAAAACGAGATGCTAAATCAATTGCTTTATCATTCCATTCAGAAACATTCTCATAAGTATTTCTAGGATCTAGAATATCAAGATTTACATTATCTAGAGACTTTGGTACTTCTAAATTGAAAATTGGAATTATTTCGGTTTCCGCTTTTTCGATCGAACCATCAAGGATTGCATCAATAATAGCTCTAGTATCTTTAATAGAAATTCTTTTTCCTGTTCCGTTCCAACCTGTATTTACCATATAAGCAGTGGAATCGTGATCCTTCATTTTTTTTACCAGCTCTTCTCCATATTTTGTTGGATGCAATGATAAAAATGCTTTTCCAAAACAAGCTGAAAATGTAGGCTCTGGTTGCGTAACTCCAAGTTCCGTTCCGGCTAATTTTGAAGTAAATCCAGAAAGAAAATAATATTTGGTTTGCTCTGCTGTTAATTTTGAAACTGGTGGCATTACTCCAAAAGCGTCAGCCGTTAAAAAGATAACTTTGTTAGCATGTCCTGCTTTAGAAACTGGTTTTACAATATTGCGGATATGCTCAATTGGGTAGGAAACTCTCGTATTTTGAGTAATTGATCCGTCTTTAAAATCTATAACACCTTTAGCATCTAAAGTTACATTTTCTAATAAAGCGTCTCTTTTTATAGCATCGTAAATATCCGGCTCATTTTCTTTGCTTAAATCGATAGTTTTAGCATAGCATCCGCCTTCAAAATTGAAAACACCATCGTTATCCCAACCGTGTTCATCATCTCCAATTAATTCCCGTTTTGGATCAGTTGACAAGGTCGTTTTTCCTGTACCAGATAATCCAAAGAAAACAGCAACATCTCCTTCTTTTCCTTTATTAGCAGAGCAATGCATCGATGCAATTCCTTGTAATGGTAAATAATAGTTCATCATGGAAAACATTCCTTTTTTCATTTCTCCGCCATACCAAGTTCCGCCGATTAATTGCATTTTTTCAGTTAAATTAAAAGCAACATATACTTCCGAATTCAATCCGTGATTCACATAATCTTTGAAAGAAGTTTTAGAACCATTTATTACAATAAAATCTGGTTCACCAAAATTTTCTAATTCTGCTTTTGTCGGACGAATAAACATATTAGTCACAAAATGAGCTTGCCAGGCAACTTCCATGATAAAGCGTACCTTTAAACGTGAATTTTCATTGGCTCCACAAAAAGCATCAACTACATATATTTTTTTACCTGATAATTGATTTATTGTAGTTTCTTTTAATGCATTCCAAGTATTTTGTGTAATTGGCTTGTTGTCATTCTTTGCTTTTTCAGAAGTCCACCAAATAGTATTTTCAGTACTATTATCTTTAACAATATATTTGTCTTTTGGCGATCTACCCGTAAAAACCCCTGTCATAACATTTACGGCGCCAAGTTGAGAAATTTGTCCTTTTTCATAACCTGTTAAATTAGAATCCAACTCATAATCCGCTAACTGTTCGTAGGACGGATTATGAATAATTTCGTGTACATTTTTAATTCCGTATTTTTCTAATGAAATTGACTTCGTAATTTGATTGCTATTCTTCATGGAAATTTAGTTTATGTTTCATAATTAGTTTTGTTGGTATCATTCCTGGCGACAAAACTTAATGTATTGTATATGTAGTTTATTTATTTTTCACCTTAAATTCACCTCTTTATATTTCTGTTGTACAAGTTCTGTCAAGGCACTTTCGGTTTTGGGATCTAATTGTTGCGATGCAAAACGTTTCCACATTCCATCAATATAAATCAATAATAATTCAGCTTCCAAGACTGGATTTTCATATTTTAATTTCGAAAAAGCTACTGCAAGTTTTTCATGACAAGGCTTCATGAAAATGTCATGGTATCTTTGAGAAACCAAATTTAACGCAATGATTTTATGTTGCATTTTCCAAAAATCAGGATGAGAATCGACCAAAATTCGGGGAACTTCTACAATTTTTAAAATATATTCCAATCCGTTCTGATCATTCAAATAATTAGAAATTAATTTCGTTGCCTCTTGATAACCATGTTTAATAATTTCCTCCAGCAATTTTTCTTTGGTTCCAAAATGTTTAAAGATCAATGCTTCCGAAGTTTCAGCCTCAGAAGCTATCGCTTTTGTAGCAGTAGCTCGTACTCCTTTTTCTGTAAACAGTTTGAGAGCTGCGTTGAGTATATCCTTTTTTTTGCTCATCTTGATTTTTTTTAGATTGCGAGCGTTTTTATAACTTAAACTCTTTCTATGATAACTGCATATCCTTGTCCAACACCAATGCACATGGTTGCCAAAGCATATCGTTTTTGTAAACGTTGCAGCGATAAAGCAGCACTATAAACAATTCTGGTTCCCGACATACCCAATGGATGTCCCAAAGCAATTGCACCTCCATTGATATTAATTCTGGAATCATTATCTTCTAATCCTAAGGCTCTTGTACAAGCAAGCCCTTGAGCTGCAAAGGCTTCGTTCAATTCAATAATATCGATATCATTCAATGTTAATCCGGCTTTCGCCAAAGCCTTTTGCGTTGCTGTAACAGGTCCAATTCCCATAATTCGAGGCTCAACACCTACAACAGCCGAACTTACGATTCGGGCTAATGGTTTTAAATTATACTTTTTCACAGCATTTTCAGAAACAATAAAAGTAGCAGCTGCACCGTCATTCAATCCCGAAGCATTTCCTGCAGTAACCGTTCCATCTGTTTTGAAAGCTGGTTTTAATTTTGCCAATGTTTCTATCGTTGTACTGGCTCTGACGAATTCATCTTTAGAAAAAACAATTGGTTCGCCTTTTCGCTGTGGAATGCTAACTGCTATAATTTCTTTTGCCAAGACACCATTTTCTTGAGCTTTGGTTGCTTTCATTTGTGAATTATAAGCAAACAAATCTTGGTCTTCACGACTGATATTGTACAAATCCACTAAATTTTCAGCTGTGATTCCCATCGGATCTACGCCATACATTTGTTTCATTTTTGGATTTACAAAACGCCATCCAAAACTAGAATCTTCCATTTTAGAATCGGTTCCATAGGCTTTAGATGATTTTGAAATCACTAATGGACCGTGCGTCATGTGCTCAACTCCACCCGCAATAAAAATATCGCCATCTCCAGCTTTAATTGCTCTTGAAGCCCCAATAATTGCAGACATTCCTGATGCACATAATCTATTTACTGTTTCACCTGGAACTGTAACTGGTAATCCCGCTAGCAATGACGCCATACGAGCCACGTTGCGATTGTCTTCTCCTGCCTGATTGTGACAGCCTAAGATAACATCATCAATCGCATCAGATGGAATATTTGGATTTCTGTTTACTAATGCAGCAATGACAATTGCCGCCAAATCATCTGCTCTGACAGCAGAAAGTGTTCCGCCAAAACTTCCTATTGGTGTTCTGATTCCATCTATTATATATGCTTCTGTATTCATTTTTATTGCTTTTAAATTATAATTCTTCTTGTGGAAGGTTTGCTCTTTTTTTATAATTTTTCCACGAATTTTGCTTCTGTTTTTTCTCGAACTTCTTCTAAAGTTGCTCCCGGCATTACTTCGATTAAAGTCAATTTGCCATCAATATATTTAAAAACAGCCAATTCTGTAATCACCATATCAACAGAACCTAAAGTTGTTAAAGGCAATGTGCAAGTGGGCACAATTTTAGAACTTCCATCTCTGTTGTTGTGATTCATCGTAATAATCAGTGTTTTTGCACCTGAAGCCAAATCCATTGCTCCGCCAACGCCTAATAAAGGTTGTCCGGGAACAGCCCAATTTGCCAGATTTCCATGCTCATCAACTTCTAAACCTCCCATTACAGCAACATCAACATGTTTTCCGCGAATCATTGCAAAAGAATCTGTACTGTCAAAATAACTGCTTCCCGGTACTGCCGTAACAGGAATTTTTCCAGCATTCACCGGATAATCCATCGCTCCTCCTCCATCTGCAGGTTCTGGACCAACGCCTAACATTCCGTTTTCAGTATGTAAAATAACTCCGTGTTTTGGTGTAATTAAATCGGCTACTAACGTTGGAATTCCAATTCCTAAATTGACTACATCACCATTTTTTAATTCTTGTAATGCGCGTTTGGCCATGTTCATACGATCTTCGCTGACTTTTTTGCCTTTGCTCACTGATGCCGATGAACCTAAATCTTCCAAAGTAAGAGTCGCCTGAACCAAGTAATCGATATAACATCCCGGCGTGTGAATATAATTGGGATCTAAAGTGCCTTCTGGTACAATTTCTTCTACCTCCGCAATAACCAAATCAGCTGCTGTTGCCATCGCACGGTTGAAATTTTGTTCGGTCATGCGATAAATTAAATTACCTGCCGTATCCGCTTTCCACGCTCTGATAAAAGCTACGTTTCCACGAATTCCTTTCACAAAAACCTGTTCTACACCGTCAATTATTTTAGTTTCTTTCCCTTCTGCGATAGGTGTTCCAGCGGCAGTTGGTGTATAAAAACCTCCTATTCCTGCACCTCCCGCTCTTATGGCTTCCGCCAAAGTTCCCTGCGGTATCAATTCATATGCTACAATTCCATCCTGAGCCACTTTCACTGCTTCGGGATTACTGGTAAAAAAAGAACCAATCATTTTTTTCAATTGTCCATTTCGCAGCAAACGTCCGCCACCAATTCCAGCTTCGCCTACATTGTTTCCGATAAAAGTGATGTTTTTAGTTTGTGTTTTCGATAATGCATCCATTAAATGAACTGGATTTCCTGTCATCCCAAAACCACCTTGTAATAGTGTGTCGCCATTTTTTACTAATGCTGCGGCCTGTTCGGTTGTTATTTGTGGAACTGTTTTCATAGTTTAATTTTTAATAAATTCAATAAGTAGTTTTGTAAAATCATCGGCCTTTTCAATATTTGAAATATGAGCCGTTTCTAAAGCGGCCAAAATCGAATTTGGAATTTTTTCCATTAGAAAATCACCATCTTTTATGGTTGTCACCAAATCCTCTGTTCCTGAAATAATTAAAGTGGGTACCGAAATTTTGGAAACTTCATCAGTAAAATCAGCATCCCGAACCGCAGCACAACACGAAATATATCCCGCTAATGGCGTTTGCACAAACTTTGATAAAACCGAATCAACCTCCGTTTTATTTTCAGTAACAAATTCGGGTGTGAACCAGCGTTCTTGTGTTCCTGAAACAATACTCTCTAAACCATTTTTTTGAACCGTTTCAATTCGGGTATTCCAGCCTTCATTGTTTCCAATTTTTACGGCAGTATTGCAAAGTATTAGTTTATTCAACCGTTCTGGTGCATGAATTCCTAGCCATTGTCCAATCAATCCACCTATAGATAATCCACAGAAAATTACTCTTTCGATTTTCAGATTATCCAATAGATCCAAGACATCATTCCCTAACATTTCAATAGAATATTCGCCTTCAATAACTTCGCTTTTTCCATGTCCTCGCGTATCGTATCGCAGGATATTAAATTCTGTACCTAATAACTCTATTTGTTTATCCCACATCGTCAAATCAGTTCCTAATGAATTAGAAAAAACTAATGTTCGTTCCTTTTTGAAATCATCAAATACGTAATTCAATACAGAATTCTGTTTTTTTATTTTTGACATTTTTCTATTTTTTATTAACCCAAATCTCCGCCGGCAACCGGAATTGTTATTCCTGTGATATAAGAAGCTTCATCAGATGCCAGAAAAAGTATCGCTGAGACTTGCTCTTCAATTGTTCCGTAACGTTTCATTAAACTCGATTCGGTGGTTTGATTTGCCACTTCTTGTCTCCAGACTTTTTCCTGTTCAGAATCTGGAGTTTCATTACGAGGAATCAAACGTTCTGGAGCTTCAGTTCCACCTGGTGCAACTGCATTTACCCGAATATTTTTTTCAGCATATTCGAAAGCCATAGCAGCCGTAAGCGCATTAACTCCTCCTTTTGCTGCAGCATAAGGAACACGATTGATTCCTCTGGTTGCAACCGAAGAAACATTCACAATTACACCTCCTTTTTGATCCAACATTATCGGAAGAACTGCACGACAGCCCCATAAAGTTGGAAAAAGTGAACGGCGAATTTCCTTTTCTATTTGATCTTCTTCATAAGTTGCAAAAGGTTTCATCCAAATGGTTCCGCCTACATTGTTAATCAAAATATCTATTCTGCCAAACTTTGCAACAGCTTGATCTACTACCGACTGAAATCCTGAAAATTGCTCCAAATCAGCCACAACTGGAAGTACTTTTTTCTTTTGTTCTTCATTTAATTGAGAAAAAATCTCATTTACTATTGGAGAACGATCTACCAGTATAACCGAGCCACCTTCCTTTAAAAGTTGAAGCGCAACCGTTTTTCCTATTCCTTGAGCGGCACCGGTAACAATAGTCACTTTTCCTAAAAATCTATTGGGATGAAACATTTTTATTTTTATTTAAATTATAATTTCACACTTTCCTGACCCGTTGGAACGAATTTCTCCATGTAAAAATTAACATGTTGAATTGCCTCTTTCTCAAGCGTCGTTTTTACCGCTTCGACCATGGCATTTGGACCACAGATATAAATATCATAGGCTTTATCACCTAAAAGCTCTTTGTTTATCCATTGGGTAACATATCCTTTATCATGCCCATCTGCCTCTTGGTCAGAAGTACATGTGAATATTTGCAATGGCATAATTTCGCTAAAGGCTTTCAAACGTTCCAGTTCTACAACATTCTCCCCTGTGGTTGCTCCGTAAAACAAATGAACTGGTATTGTACTGTTTTCTGCTTTAAGCTTTTCAAGCATCGCCATAAAAGGGGCAATACCTGTACCGCCTGCAATAAAGATTAAATCACGCTGCACCTCTCTCAAATAAAAACTTCCCAAAGGAGTTACAATGTTTAATTCTCCTCCTACAGTTGCTTCTTCTTTTAAATACGTACTCATTAATCCTCCTGAAACTAATTTGATTAAAAACTCCCCTTCTGAAGTATCTGGTTGTGAACTGTACGAATACGACCTGATTTGCGAAGTTCCCGGAACCTCAATATTTACATATTGCCCCGGAAGAAATTGAAAAGAACTACCATCAGAAGTCTGCAATTTTAACTGATAGATTTCTGACGACAATCTGTTTAATTCCTTGATTTTAGTGCTTATAGCAGTAGATTTAACCTTACAGGCAGCAGAACTTGCCAAAATATCAACCACAAGATCCGTTTTTGGTCTTACCTGACAAGCAAGCGCAAAACCTGCATCGAATTCTTCATCTGATAAAGCCTCCTCGATATAATCTCCTGCATCGAAATTTCCTGATCTCATTTTACATTTACAAGTACCACAAGCGCCATCAGCGCAATCTAACGGAATATTTATCCCAACACGATATGCTGTTTCTGCTACAGTTTCATTGGGTAAACCATCTATAAATCTGGTAACTCCGTCTTCAAAGTTTAGTGCTATTTTTGCCATGAATTTTTGTATTAAATGTGATAGATGTCAAAAATCTGGCGGATATAATCGTTCTTCAAAATGACTTTTTTATTTGTAATTAAAAATGAATCTCCTGCTTTTTTCAAAGTATAAAACGAACATCCAAAAAATTGATCTACTATATTATATCTGAAACTCAATGTATTCCAGTTAAAACGTATTTTAACTTCATCATCATTTTCTTCGATAATTTCAATATTCGAAATCATGTGATTTGTTCTGGTGTCGGGCAAAGTAGCACTGGAACGTTCGGTTCTGATTCTAAAGATTCGATCCTCCAGACCATAACGATTTGGGTAATAAATCAACGAAACTTCGGTTTGGTGATTTGTTGTTAAATTATCCTCATCATCCCAGCACGGCATCCAAAACTCTACTTTTTCATCGTACAACTCTAGCCATTCATCCCATTGCTTGTCGTCTAAATGTCTTGCTTCCTGAAAAAGAAATGCTTGTATTTTATCGTAATTAGTCATTTTACAAATTGCTTTCTTGGTTAATCAATTCCTCGCTATCCACGGCTTTTTTCATCATGTCAGCCCAATAATGGTGCTGGATCAGAAATAAACCTTCATCTTCACTTCTATTGCCACTTATTTTTGGATTAATTCCCATAGCGTCAGCATGCTCGTCCGGACCATAAACCCAATGTTCGGCACCACGGCTAACATCGTTCCAAGGCATGACTTTTGACAAATAACTTTCCTGGCAGGATCTAAATTCTTCCAGATCATCAGGTGTTCCCATTCCAGTCACATTGAAGAAATCCTCATATTGACGAAGACGTAATGCGCGATCTGCTGCAGGTTCATTTTTTGGCGCAAAGCAATAAATAGTCACTTCTGTTTTATTTACAGAAATTGGTCGAAGTACACGAATCTGAGTCGAGAACTGATCCATCAGATATACATTTGGATAAAGAGCCAGATTACGTGTCTCGTTTATAATAAAATTTGTTTTTTCTTCGCCTAGTGTGTTATTTAGCCTGTCGAGCTGACTATACAACGGACGCACTTCTGGATTCAACATTTTTGTCCAAAGCAGCATGTGTCCATTTTCAAAACCATATACACCGCCCACACTTTTTGACCAACTGTTTGGATCTACGGCTTGCACACCTTCTTCTTTACGGTTCCCCATTGTTGCCACATAATTCCAATGCACGGAGCTAACATGGTAACCATCGGCACCATTTTCCATTTGTAGTTTCCAGTTGGCGTCATACGTATAAGTAGAAGATCCTCTGAGAACTTCCAATCCAAATTCAGACTGATCTACCATCTGATCAATAATCTTTACGGTATCTCCCAGGTATTCTTCCAACGAAGGAGAATCAGGATTTAAGCTTCCAAATAAAAACCCTTTGTAAGATTCAAATCGTGCTACTTTTTTTAAATCATGAGAACCATTAGTATTGAATTGCTCCGGATATCCAGCATCCTTTCCGTCTTTTACTTTTAATAATTTTCCCGAATTATTAAAAGTCCAACCGTGAAATGGGCACGTATAAGTAGCTTTATTTCCTTTTTTATAGCGACAAAGTTGTGCTCCTCTGTGACTGCATGCATTGATAAAAGCATTCAGTTCGCCTTCTTTATTACGTGAAATAAAAATGGATTGTCTGCCAATATGTGTGGTAAAATAATCGTTCAATTCTGTTATCTGGCTTTCATGCGCCAAATAAATCCAATTGTTTTCGAAAATATATTTCATTTCCAATTCGAACAAGTCCGGATTGGTAAAGGATTCTCTTTTATGACGATACAAACCTTTTGCGACATCGTGCTGAAGCAGGCTTTCTACATATTCTTTATTTAAATTTTCCATTTGTGTTGTTGTTTAGTAGCCATAACTCACCCTCTCCGCAGTTATTTTTGGGTAAAACCATCATGAGAATAGTTAAGGAAATCGATTCGATATTCTCCTTCTCACGGGGATTCTACAAGTCCAAAAAGATTTCGGAAAAATAGCAATAGACCGCTTTTTTTTTATATTATGCTATAGCTTCAGCTCTCAATCGCTCTACTTCTGCATCGTGAATTCCTTCAATTTCACTATGTAATGTGAAGTCGAAATCGATTGAGGAAAAAGGCTTGTTTAATCCTTTTTCTTTGATTTTTTCCGCATCAGTAATTACGGTAAGATCCGGAACCAAACCTTCACGAGTTGCGAAAGCGAAATCATCCCATAAGTATGGATCTCCTTCAAAGTTTATTTGTGTTGTTAATTTTCTGTATTCTGGCGCTGAAACAAAGAAATGAATGTGAGACGGACGGTTTCCGTGACGACCAACAGAGCTTAAAAGTGTTTCTGTTGAACCTCCTGGAGGAACTCCATATCCGCAAGGAAGGATGCTGCGAAATTGATAATTCCCATTTTCATCCGTTTCTATTGTTCCGCGTAAATTGAAATCACTTTGTGATTGGTCAAAATAAGAATAATTCCCTTTTAGATTGGCATGCCAAACTTCTACAATTGCATTAGGAATTGGATTGTTGTCAGCATCCAAAACTTTTCCCTGCATGAACAAAATATCTCCTTGTTCTACTTCTGTTCCATCGTCCAGACGAGCAAAACCTTTTGATTTTGGTGCGCCGGCAACATAAAGTGGTCCTTCAATAGTTCTTGGTGTTCCACCTGTTATTCCTGCTGCTGCTTCTTCTTCATCCATGCGTAAGTCTAAGAAATGCTCTATTCCTAATCCCGCCGCGATTAAACCATATTCTTCATTTTGGCCCGCTTGAGTCAAGAAATTAACTGCTGTCCAAACTTCATCCGGTTGGATATCTAAATCTTCGATGGTATAAAACAAATCGCGAAGTATTCTATTTACAATCACTTTTGCTCTATCGCTTCCACCTTCTACCTTTTCAGTACTTTCAATTTTTTGAAGTAATCCGTCTATTTGTGCTCTAGTCATGATATTGATTTTTTTAATTAATTATAGTTTTTTTGATTATTTAAAATGGTTACAATTCCCCTTCTTTAATGGAAGAATAATGTTTACATAATGATTTCACTTCAATTTCCATAAAAGGGAAAAGGGGTAAATTACTCAGAATGTCATGAAGTTCAGCCGGACTTTCTACATTGAAAATACTGATGTTCGAATACTTTCCGACGATTCTCCAAATGTCAACCCATTTTCCGCTGCGTTGCAAATCTTGGGACATTGCTTTTTCTTTTGCTTTTAATTCGTTTACAAAATTCACATCTGAATCATGTGGAATTTTTACGGTCATTTCTACGTGGAATAACATAGTGCTAATTTTATTTACGTTTATATCGGTTGAGTTTTTCTAAATCTAATTCCAAGCCTAAACCCGGCCCTTGTGGGATCTTCATCGAAGCATTCGAAAATTCTACTTTGGTTTTTACAATATCATCCGTTAATAATAATGGCCCAAAAAGTTCCGTTCCCCACGACATTGTTTTCAAAGTACTAAAAGCATGTGCCGAAGCCACAGAACCAATTGTTCCTTCTAATAAGGTACCGCCATACAAACTGATATCAGCAGCTTCTGCAATCGTAGCAACTTTTAATACATTGTGCAATCCGCCTGATTTTCCGATTTTTAATGCAAAAACATCTCCACCTCTTATTTTTGCTAATTTGTAAGCATCTGTACTATCATTCAACGCTTCATCAGCCATGATAGGCACAGTAAACATTTTAGTCAAACGAGCCAAACCTTCAAAATTTTCTTTAACTATAGGTTGTTCAATCAAATCAATTCCTGCTTCTTGAAGTTTTGCAATGCTTATTTTTGCGGTACTTTCATCCCAAGCCTGATTCACATCCACCGTTATTTTTGCTCTGTCTCCCATCGCTTTTTTGATAGCGGCAACGTGTGCGATTGAAATTTCCGGAGCTTGCCATCCAATTTTTAATTTGAAAGTATTGTGTCTTCCAATAGCTAAAAGATGTTCGGCTTCTTCAATATCCTGTTGTGTATTTCCACTGGCCAATGTCCATAAAACGGGAAGATTTTCAGTAATTGCACCTCCTAATAAAGTTCCAATAGAAACACCCAATCGTTTTCCATGCGCATCTAAAAGCGCCGTTTCAATTCCTGATTTTGCGATTCGGTTGCCTTTAATGTTTTTTTCAATCCAAAACATTGCTTTGTGAATATTGGTAGCATCCTGACCCACTAATAAAGGAGTAAAATAGGTATCGATGTTGAGTTTCATACTTTCTGGGGATTCCTCTCCATAACTCAATCCACCGATTGTTGTTGCTTCTCCAATTCCTTCAATTCCATCACTACAAAACAAACGAATGATAACCATAGTTTGTTTTTTCATTACAGTCATCGAGAGATGATGCGGGCGAATTGTTGGCAAATCCACCAGAATGGCTTCAATTTTTTCAATAATAGGATTATTCATTTCTTAGTATCTAAATTTATTTGATTGCTACAGGAGTGAGTACTTACTCATAAACAATTGAGCACTCACTTACTGTTTGATTATCACAAATTTATAGCTAAAAGGAGGGTCTAAAATTGGATTAATTCGCTATTAATGAGACAAATCAAACAAATAGGTAAAAAACATAACTATTTGTTTACAATGTCTTTAAATGAAAAAATAGATGAAAAAAGACTTGATTTCCCTTAAAAACTAGGACAAACAAGATTTTCTGTAGAAAGATTGGAAATGTGGTTGTCATAAATGCCTAATATATAAGCAAAAGACGAATGAAGTGATTACTTACGTCCTAATTGGCTTCTGAATTCTTTGGGAGTAAGTTCAGTTCTTTTTTTAAATAAACGCGTAAAATAAGCGGGATCTTCAATATCCAGGTCATACGAGATTTCGGCAATTGACATATCAAAATTGCGCAGGTAAATTTTAGCTTCGTCAATAAAAAAATTAATAACAACATCTTTTGGCGACAAGCCGGAAACATCCTTACAAATTCGGTTGAGATGTCCGCTTGAAATATTTAAACGGGAAGCATAGTCTTCAACGCTTATTTTAAAAGATTTCATTTCCTTTATTAATTGAACAAAGCGTCGGTAGTATATTTTATTCTTATTATCAGAAAGATGAACTGCAGATGAAGTCACAAATATCCTATACAAACGCAACAACATCATTCCCACCAGATACTGTAAAGCGAGTTGCTTACCCGGTAATTCAGAATAATATTCATCGATACATTTATGAATCGTTGCCAGAGCATCAGTAATTAATTTATCATCTTCGTCCAGCTTTGAAATATGAATTTCGTCTATCTTATTTATAATATCCGTATCAAGCTTTAACATATTCTCTAATGACTTATCATAAAGTGAGACTACCCACCCTTTAGCATCCGCATTCATACGTAAACCATGACTTATATTTTTTGGAATAGAAAAAAAAGAAACGCCTTCCACAATTTGACTTTCGCCATCAATTATTAGTTCCAAAGAGCCGCTTTCTACCACAAAAATTTGAAAAAGATCACTGTGAATATGAGGTTTTATAAACCATTCGTGACGTTTACCGGTTATCTCCATAGGTGTAATATGAATAATATCCCTAACCATATCGATAGAGTTATCACCATAAATTCCCTTAAAAAATAATTTATTTCCCATGTAGTATTTTAACTCAAAACCATTTTCGAACCTATCAAAGATAATACAAATACAACTATATCGTTTGAGCACTATTTCACATTTTTTAGATAGAAGAAAAATACTTTGTGATATTCTAAGACGGATTGGTTGTATTCAATTTTGAAAGTCCGTATAAAAAGAGTGCCACAAAAACCAAATATACAATTGCCATACTCATAGCAATGGTATACCCGTCTAAATTTTGTTTTAAACTATAAAAAAACACGCTCCCAATAATACTGATTCCAAAAGCAGATGAAAATTGTTGCACGGTTGAATATACACCTCCGGCCAATGCAGCATAATCTGTTGGAATTTTTTTAAGCGCATAATTTAAAATCGACGGTAAAAGTGTCCCTTGTCCCAATCCATACAATAAAAGAAACCAAGGAATATAATCCACATTTGCTTGGTCTCCCAGAGTAAGCACCTGCAAAACCAAAGAAACAATCATCAGAAAACAGCCTATAATCAATAATTTGATTCCATATTTATGCAATAATTTTAAAGCAATAAATGAAGACATCAAAAAACCAATACCATTAAAAGTAAAATACTGGCTGGCAACATAAGGATCCAGATGCAATGTGTTTTGGAACTGAACTGCACATATTAATAAATAAGAATTGTGTGCTCCGAAAAAAACAAGGCTACCAGCAAAACCAAATTGAAACTTTTTATTTTAAAAAGATTCGTGTTCATTAAAGGACTGCTTTGCTGTTGCGTTTTCCTTTTTTGATTCTTCCAGAATATATATAATAGAATTCCAGATAAAAATAGTAAAAGCAATACTAAAACCGAAAATCCTTGCTCTGGTACCAAAGTGAGTCCATAAATTAAACTTCCTAAAGCAATGGTCAATAACAGTACGCCAAGCATGTCAAATTTACCTTCTTTATGCAAGCTCGTCTCTTGCAAAAAGAAAAAAGAAAGAACCACAGTAACTAAACCAAACGGAACATTAATCAAGAATATCAATCGCTAACTTTCTTCGATATAATGGTGTGCCACAAAATAACCCCCTAAAAATTGTCCCAAAATAGATGCGATACCCAACGTAATTCCGAAAAAACCGAAGGCCAAGTTTCGCTCTTTGGCTTCGCGAAAAGTAACTTGTATTATCGTCAAGGTTTGAGGAATCATAAATGCCGCAGCCACACCCTGAAAAAACCTAAAAAGTATCAATTGAAAAATGGTACCTGCGTAACCACATAAAGCCGATGTAATTGTGAACGAAAGGATCCCAATTATGAATATTTTCTTTCGTCCAAAAAAATCTCCAGCTCTTCCTCCTGTGACTAAAAAGACACAATATCCCAACAGATAAGAACTGATGACTAATTCAGTATTACTGTCTGATGTCAAATACTGTTGTTTGATTTCCGGCAAAGCCATATTCACAATATACACATCGATTACCGAAAGTAAGGGAGCTACAAGTACAATAATTAATGCTAGCCATTTATTAGTTTCCTTCATATTCACAAAAAAAGCGTTGCGTACAATTCGTTTTGAATTGCACCCAACGCGTTAAAAAAAAAATTAAAATTTAAGAACCGTAGCAAATAAAACTCTCCAAGTTCCTATCAAATTGCGATTGCTTACCGCTCTTCCGCTATTGTCAGCATTCCCCCATTCGGCAGCTGAATATTCTGCTTCCAAACCAAATTTTAAATTTTTAATAGGCACTTCAATTCGTGGTGCCAATCGATAAATATAGTTAATGGTTCTGGCTGTTGTATTTCCTGATGCCGCTATGCCTCCCACCATGTTTGAAAATCCATAAGCCACCGCTTTTCCTGAAATCGGATTATTGGCACCGTCATTTTGGCTAAAGCCAGCAAAAAATCCTGGAATTATTTTTTTAGTTTTTCCGGTTAAATCAATCCAAAAAGACTGTGTCTCCATTGTCGAATAGGTTTCTAAACCAGGACCTGAAGTGGGTGTATATCCTACATAGCCTCCAAGCATAATGAAGGATGTTGCGTTTTCGCCATACATCGCTTCTGCTTTTATAGTCATTGGCTTCGTTTCAAAACGTCCGTACGCCATAACGGAAACACTATTGAGTCTTTCATTAGAAAAATCATTCGCTGATCCAGAACTTGTTTTAGGACGAATTTGTTCAAAATTCCCTGCTACTCCTATGAGCGCATTTTTACTTTTATAATTTAGCTGAACATGACCGGAAGGAAGTGAACTGTTTCTGTATGGAGCGGTATTCGATGTAAAATCTCTTTGCGAAACGGCTGCTATCATAAGATTAAAATTCGCATCTAACTTTTGGGTAAAACGAATCTGAGGGTTTCTGTTGTACGGCATATAAGGCGCACCTCCACTGAAATTAACTACTCCGGGAAACATTTCCGGAATGGTTAACGGATGCCAAAATTGACCTATCCCTAATTGGGTTTTCTTCCAATCTAATGTAATCCAAGCATGTCTCAAACGAAATTCATTGATTCCTCCTTCTGCATTACCAAAAAAATCACCTTCAAGGAATCCTGCAGTTTTTGCCCCCAAAACATCCGGAGCACTTACTCTAACTCCAACTCTGGATAGTACATTCAGCATTTGAAACTTGGAGGCAGAGTTTCTGTCTTTCCCATTGGCATCAAAATCAACATCTTTTCCCCAAAGCACCACTGCCGCTTCTCTTACATCAACAGTCTGACGGGAATCAAATATTGCATCATGTCGAATAAAACCCGAGAACTTAACATCAAAAAGTGGTTCTTTTTTCTCTGGTTGAATAGCCGCAATACTATCCTTTTTTTTAATGATTTCCTGAGCATTAAGCAACACCGTTGTCAATAACAAACCAGTAACTGCTACTATTTTTTTTAACTTCATTTCTTTGTGTTTTATTTTAAAAACCCTAAATCATGGAGGATAAATACTCCTATTTATAGATTTATTCGTTGGCTACAATGGGATCTAATTGAATCGGTTCTTTTTTATGAAACGCCACTTTATTGTCATGACTGTGTTTCACATTGATAAAGCAAACCGCCAAAGCTCCTATAACTCCAGGAACAGCAAATGCAACAAAATTCAATTCAAAAGGCAATCCAAAACTCAACAAAGCGCCTCCTAAAATTGGTCCTAAAATAGCACCTGTTCTTCCTACTCCAGATGCCCAGCCAATTCCGGAAGACCTAATGTTTATAGGATAAAATTGCGCTACATAAGCATAGCAAAGTATTTGGGTTCCAATAGTTGTTGCTCCTGCAATTGCAATTAAAATATATAATACCAGCGTAGAATTTTTGAAACCAAGCAAGCTTAACGAGATTGCAGCAACGGCAAAAAAGGAAATCAAAACGGTTTTTAAATTAAATTTATCGCCAAGCCATCCGCCACCTATTGCTCCTATCATCGCTCCAAAATTCAGTACTAGCAAAAAGGTAAGACTGGATCCTAATTCATATCCTGCTTTGTTCATTAATTTTGGCAACCAGGAATTCAGACCGTAAACCATCAAAAGACACGTGAAAAAAGCAATCCAAAACATGATTGTACTTGTTGTTCTGTTTTGTTTAAAAAGTTGGGAAACACTGGCTCCGGCAGCTTTTGCTTCTCCAGAATCCAAAACATCACCTGCGGCAGGAACATAGGTTGGCTCAATAAGCGAAAGTATTTTTTTGGCTTCGTCAGTTCTTTTTTGTTTTGCCAAAAAACCTACAGAATCCGGTAAAAATTTAATAATCAAGGGCAATAAAAGTATTGGCAATAATCCAACATAAAAAACCGATTGCCATCCAAAATTTGGTATCAAAAAAATTCCTAATCCAGCCGAAAGCATTCCTCCTACAGAATAACCGCTAAACATAAGTGTTACCAGCGTACTTCTTATTTTCTTAGGCGAATATTCGGTCATTAAAGCCACAACATTGGGCATCACTCCGCCAATTCCTAATCCGGCAATAAAACGACAAATTCCAAATTGTAAAGGAGTCTCAACAAAACCATTTATAAAAGTGAATCCACTGAAAATGGACACGCACATAATGATTGCTTTTTTTCGTCCAATACGATCCGAAAGTGTTCCAAATATCAAAGCGCCAAACATCATCCCAAAAAGCGCGTAACTCCCCAAAGTTCCTGCTTCAAGAGGTGATAAATTCCATTTTTCCATTAGCAATGGCAACACTACACCATAAATAACCAGGTCGTACCCATCAAAAATGATGATTAAGGAACACCAGAACAATACGGTCCAGTGAAATCGATTAAACTTGGCGTTATCAATTAAATTATGAATATCTATTTTTCGCATTTTTTTTTAGTTATTGGTTAGTTGGTTAATTCGATATTATAAATTATTGGCTGTTATTATGGGTAAGCCTTTTAACAAATTTCTCCATATAAAAATTTGTATGTTTTAACTGGATTTATACCAAACTATATTTTGGATTCGTCCACTATATTTGATGTATCATTTCACCATGCTGTTTGTCATTTTAAGAACAATCTAATAGCCAATCTTCAAGAATTTATTAATTAAACGCTATATCTATTCTTTAACACATTTGCACAATAACAGAAGTATTGTCAATGAATATCAATTATAATTATACAAAACACAATTATCAACTGTTTTTTATATTGATATGCAAATATTAAAATTATTCAAGATGAAAAATTGTTCTTTTACATCAATAACAGGACAAATCAAATGTTTTATAGAAATTGAAGATGTAAAAAGAATTTTTAAATCCTTTTTTACCAATAACGAAAAGGGAGAATGTAAAAATAGAATCGAAAATAGAAGTTTGTAAATCAGGCTTATAAGGATAGTCCTGAAAAAGAGATACAGGATTAATTGGATATGCAAACAAAAAGTAGAGAAAAAGTTAAGCTACATTTTTGTTTGCATATCCACATGCTCCCTACTAAAAGCAAATCAAGAAATCTCTGCACAATTTTTGTTATGAAAAATGCTTATTTATATGTCAGAGTAAGTACTGACGAACAAAAAAGAAAGGGTTTCTCTCTGATTGAACAGGAAGATCGCTTATTAAAATTCTGTGCGATGAACCAAATAAAGGTTAAGGGAATTTTCAGAGAAGATTTTTCTGCCAAGGATTTCAACAGACCAGAATGGAGAAACCTTATTAAAACAATAAAGAAAAATAAACATCGCCCACCTGAAAATATTCTATTTATTAAATGGGATCGGTTTAGCCGCAACATCGAATATGCTTATCAAATGATCGGGATACTAAGGGGACTGAATACTCAAGCCATGGCAATTGATCAAGTAATCGATTTTGAAGTTCCTGAAAGTACCGTAATGCTTGCCATGTATTTATCAATTCCGGAAGCAGAGAATTGCAGACGAGGGCTTAATACATCTGATGGTATAAGAAGAGCGAGAAAAATGGGCAGATGGCCTGGAAAAGCACCTATTGGTTATACGAACAAGACTGCTTCTGATGGCAAAAAGATTATCGTCCCCAAAAAACCCGAAGCTGATTATGTCCGTTGGTCATTTGAAGAATATTCAAAAGGTAAGTTTACAATTAGCTATATCAGAAGAATGGCAAACCTAAAAGGACTTATCTGTGGCAGGAATAATTTTTGGAAGGTTCTACACAACCCGTTCTATTGTGGTTTAGTCTTTGTACCTGCGTACAAAACGGAAGAAGAATATTTTGTAGAAGGCCTCCATGAGCCACTTATTTCAGAGAAGCTTTTTAAAGAAGTTCAGTGCCTGCTAAACAGCCGTCGCACAAGAAATTCGTTTAAGCAAAAAATTAAACCGGTTTTCCTTTTGAGAGGATTTTTAATCTGCCCATACTGTGGCAGGCGATTAACTGCAAGTACATCGGCTGGAAGATATGCGAAGTACCAATATTACCATTGTGCAGTTAGTAAGTGCAAAGGACGTATAAGAACCGATATTTTGGACTTTGAATATGAAGAACTATTAAAAAAAATAGACATTAAACCAGAAGTTTATGAATTGCTTGAACTTATACTGGAGGATGAAAATATTTTGACTGTGAAACGGGAATGTATGAATGAGCAAAAAAAGATTCTTAAAGAGATTTCGGATCAAGAGCTTTTAATATCAAAGACAAGGAGACATTTCATTCAGAATAAAATTGATTTTGAAGATTTTAATGATTTAAAAAAGGAATACAAACAGGTGATGGATTTCCTCAATGAGCGGCTTACACTTGTGAACGAAAGTCTAGCTAGCTGCTATGCTGGCAAAAACATCAGAGATCTAAAAGGTGGTGAAAACAATGTTTTAACATTGTATAAGAGTCAAGATTTTGCCGGTAAACGATATATCATCGAGTTATTTACACCTCTTTCGTTCGACCCCGTAACAAAGAAATTAAATCCCTTACAAATAAATCAGGCTATATCCATGATAATTACTTATCGTGATCAATATATTACCAGCACTAATTTTCTAAACTCCAGAACCATTGATCAAATTTCAAATAGTAAACCCAGAGTTTTCTCAGATAGAAGAATCTCTGTCAATCAGGCAATGAAAATATTGAAAAAGAATGATATCGAGACAAGTGTAGCACAGGTAAAAGAGATACTTGATTTCCTGTATATATTCACTAAAGTATATTCAAATAGAGATGCTCAAAATATCTAAGTTCATAGCACCCCGCAAGGGGATATCGAACATTAAATCATTGTTTTATTATCTACTTTGGCATTTAAAAAAAAAACGATTTTTACGAATCATAAATATCGAACCAGTAAAAATTTAAAAAAATCTTTCACAACTAATTAAAAATCAATAAATTAAATCAAACAAAAAAGAGGACAATCATAAATGATCATCCTCTAAAGTGAACGCAGAAGGATTCGAACCTTCGACCGCCTGCTTAGAAGGCAGGTGCTCTATCCAGCTGAGCTATGCGTCCATTTTTTAATTTTAAATCTATAAAATAATTATAGACTTAATATAGTCGGGGTGGCAGGATTCGAACCTGCGGCCTCCTGCTCCCAAAGCAGGCGCGATAACCGAGCTACGCTACACCCCGAATACAATCTTAAATTTATTAATGAAAATATAATAAAATATTGAATCTTGCTATGATTCCTAATCAAAAATAAATTGCGGAGAGACAGGGACTCGAACCCTGGCACCGATCACTCGATGACAGTTTAGCAAACTGCTCCATTACCACTCTGGCACCTCTCCAAAACCTTAGGAAACGTGTCCTGTTTTGCGGTTGCAAACTTAAGACATGTTTACGTTTCTCACAACTATTTCAGCACTTTTTTTTAATATTTTTTAGCATTTTATCAAAATGACTTCACAATCAAAGATATAGCAAACAATTAAAAAACAAAAAAATTACTCATCCATTTAAATAGTTTGATCAGAACTTCATTTTATATACAAAATGTCGAATTTCAGAAAAAAAACCAATCAAAAATCTGCATTTCACTTCAAAAAAATTTTACATCCTTATAATCTTCTATTATTTTCAAATTACAATAAAGACAAAACAAATAGCTAATTATTATATTTTTTACACAAAAACAAACAATAAAATAAGATTTCATCAAATATACCCTAATTTAAACCAGATAAAAATTTTAATATTATAAAAAAGGACTTAAATTTGCTATACAAATCAACATAATAATAAACATGAGTAAAAGAGTTGTTATCGTTTCTGCTGTTAGAACACCTATCGGCAGTTTTATGGGAGAATTATCTACAGTAACTGCGCCACGATTAGGAGCAACAGCTATAAAAGGAGCATTAGACAAAATACAATTAGACCCAAATTTAGTCGACGAAGTTTTTATGGGTAATGTAATTCAAGCAGGTATAGGTCAAGCTCCTGCTCGCCAAGCTGCGATTTACGCTGGTCTTTCTACTGAAGTAACTTGTACTACCGTAAACAAAGTTTGCGCATCAGGAATGAAGGCGATCATGCTAGGCACACAAGCAATTCAATGTGGTGATGCCGAAATTGTTGTAGCCGGCGGAATGGAAAACATGAGTTTAATTCCTCATTATATGCATTTAAGAAATGGCACCAAATTTGGTTCAAACACCATGATAGATGGATTACAAAAAGACGGATTAACAGATGCATACGACAATAATGCTATGGGAGTCTCAGCAGATCTTTGCGCCACAGAATATAAAATAAGCAGAGAAGAACAAGACAACTTTGCAATTCAATCTTACGAACGTTCTGCTAAAGCCTGGAGCGAAGGTAAATTCAATAATGAGATAGTTCCCGTAGCGGTTCCGCAAAGAAAAGGAGATCCAATTCTTTTTTCCAAAGACGAAGAATATACTAATGTTTCATTAGAAAAAATTCCAACATTAAATGCGGTATTTACTAAAGATGGAACTGTTACAGCGGCAAATGCATCTACTATTAATGATGGAGCAGCCGCTATTGTATTAATGAGTGAAGAAAAAGCAATCACATTAGGTTTAAAACCATTAGCATACATAAAAGGATACGCTGACGCAGCTCAAGATCCAAAATGGTTCACAACAAGCCCAGCTAAAGCGATACCAAAAGCATTAGCAAAAGCTGGTTTAACATTAGACGAAATAGATTATTTTGAATTTAACGAAGCATTTTCAGTAGTTGGATTAGCCAATTCTAAAATACTTGGATTAGATAATAAAAAAGTAAACATTAATGGAGGAGCCGTTTCATTAGGACATCCGCTTGGCTGTTCAGGCACGCGCATTATTGTTACTTTATTAAATATATTAGAACAAAACAATGCTAAATATGGTGCGGCCGCTATTTGTAATGGTGGCGGAGGAGCATCGGCATTAATTATAGAAAGAAATATTTCATAAGTATCCTTTTAAATAAAAATAAAATAATTAAATAATACGAATTGAAAATTACTATTTTTACGGTTATTTTGATTCGTATTTATTTTTAATCTAATTTATATAAATGTTTGGAATTTGTAATTTAGCCATGATTCCACTTCGTGCAGAAGCCAGTGATAGAAGTGAAATTGTTTCCCAAATTTTATTTGGAGAACATTTTGAAGTTTTGGAACAACACAAGCAATGGACACACATTAAAACACAATTTGACCAATACGAAGGCTGGATAGATACAAAACAATTTCAAATAATTACAGAATCAAACTACAAGCAACTTTCCTCAGATGCTATAATTTTGAATGCCGATTTGATAGAATATATTTTAGCTCCATCAAATTTATTAATTCCAATACCGCTTGGAGCATCTTTGTCATTTTTGAATTATCCAGAAATGAATACAAATCATTTTGATTTTGAAGGAACAAAAACAAGCGGCATAAAACCAAGAAACAATATCCTTACTACTGCCTATATGTATTTGAACGCTCCATATCTATGGGGAGGAAAAACACCTTTTGGAATAGATTGTTCCGGTTTTACTCAAATGACATATAAACTTAATGGCTATAAACTGCTAAGAGATGCATCACAACAAGCAACTCAAGGAGAAGCTTTAAGTTTTATTGAAGAAAGCGAACCAGGCGATTTAGCTTTTTTTGACAATGACGAAGGCAATATCACACATGTTGGAATCATAATGGAAAACAACTATATCATTCATGCAAGCGGCAAAGTCAGAATTGACCGTTTAGATCATTTGGGAATCTACAATGCCGAAAACAACAAACACACCCATAAACTCAGAGTAATAAAAAAAATAATTTAAAAAATAAAAAACCATTATTCAAGAAGTACTAGAATACCTCATCGAATAATGATTTTAAAATTTATTTATTTAAAAAAAAAATGCTAGAATATTTTATCTAGCATTTTTTTTGAATTACATAGTTGCTTTAAGCGCATTATATTCATTTGTCATATCCAACGAACGATAAACACTTAATAAAGATTTTACAACATCTTGATTTTTTGGATCAATATCCAATGCTTTTTTTAGATACGGAATTGCACTTTTAACCAAATCATCTTTTTTAATTTTTAATTGATCATATTGTTGCATTTCTTTTGGAGTATTACCTAAAGCAGACATTTGATCTAGTAATGTTTTCTTAGATTCTAATTTAACATAAGCCAGATTAATATAAGCATCAACATTTTTAGGGTCCAACTCTACCACTTTATTATAGCAAATTTCAGATTTTTGAAAATCATTTTTTAGCAAATAAACATATGCCAAATTCCTATTGACTTCTAATCTTTTAGAAGGAGAAAACTCATCTCTAGGCTTTTCATAAAGACCAGCCAAAATTCCAGAATCTCTAGCTCCAGCCGAAACAAAAGCATCTTCTTCTTTTGTTTTTTTATAAGTAGCATGATAAATAATTCTTTTTCCAGAATAATTAATCCTCTTCAATTCTTCATAAAATTTAATAGCAGAATCATAATCTTTAGCAGTCATAGAAGCTGCTGCCGCATTAAATAAATTTAAAGTATCTCTTTTATCAAACAAATAAACTTTATAACTCTTTTCGGCACTCTCTTTATATTTTCCAATTTTAAAATCATCTACTGCACCATTAACTAGCTTAGACTTCATTTCTTTTAATGCTGTATTGGCCTGTAAAGTAAATTTATATTTACCCCCTTCATTTTCTGCTTTGATCAATTCTTGGTAAGCTTCAGAGGCTAATGAAAAATTATTAGCCGCATCAATATTTTTTGTTGCTAAATCCTTTAGTACATTTCCTTTCAAAAAATAAAAATCAGATTTATCTTCATCACCTGCATTAACAATAAGATATTCTGTCTTCTTTAGAATACCCAAAGCATCTTGAGATTTACCGCTCGCAAAAACAGATTGAGCTTCTTTTATTTGCCCCTTTTGAGCATTAGCACAAACATTTATCAATAACACCATTGATAGTATTACAAATTTTCTTTTCATTAGGTTAAGTTTAAGATTATTATAGATTTTGTTTTTTTTAAGATTTTAAAAGAATCTAAAAATTTGCCTGCTGAAGATTCTCAGCAGGCAAAACATTTCTTATTATAAAATCCAAAAATTTAGTTGATTGAGAGAATCAATTATGAAGCGTAGTTTTTTATCATATTTTACAATTATTAAGGTTAGACATTCAATCATTTAAAATCTTGCTATATTCAGAAAAATTTATTTTTTTAACTATATATAGTTTACAACGTTTTTTTATCGCACTTTTTTTATCAATATTTTAATTTGGCTCTAAAATAAAATTAAAAATCGATAACACAAGTGTTTTTCAAACAATTTTTTAATTTAATTATAACGATTTCGTAAACTAAATAAAAAAAGCCGTTTCCTAGGTTCATTTGGTAATTATTTTATCATTTATCTACCATAAAAACACCCGATAAGCTTTACGCAAATGATATTATTTAACACACTACAAGATCAATAACATACATCAAAAAAAAATCCTGCTCTGATATTACCAGGCAGGATTTCATTATTTTAATAAAAATCAGTCTACTTTTTAGCTTTCAAAGCTTTGTATTCTGCTGTCATTTCTAGAGCACTATAAACGTTTAATAATGTCTTAGTAACATCTTGATTACTCGGATCCAACTCAACTGCCTTTTGCAAGTAAGGAATAGTACTTTTTAACAAGTCTTCATTTTTCTTTTTCAAAGCGTTATACTTTTTAGTATCATCAGCAGAAGTAGTTAATTTACTCATAGCATCAATGATGCTTTTTTGATCATCAAACTTCATCGCAGCCATATTAATATAAGCATTAGTGTATTTTGGATTTAACTCTATGGCTCTATTATAAAACTTTTCAGCTTCACTATAATTTTTTGCTTGAGCGCTAATAACGCCCAAATTAAAAATCAAATCAACATCATTTGGATTTTTTTCTACAGCTTCAGAAATTAATTTTTTATACATATCCATATCTTTTGTTTCAAGATACAAATTAGCCTCAGTCAACAATAAAGAATTATCATCTGGATTTGTTTTTCTAGCATCAGAAACTGCTTTCTTAGCTTCATCAATTTTCCCTTGCTGAACATAAATCAATGCAATATTCTTATATATCTCACCTCTTTTAGATTCTATCTTTTCATCTTCTGGCTTTTCATGAGTACCCATCTTAACCATTTTATCTCTATCAGCTGCAGAATTGAAAAAATCTTTTTGACTATTCACTTTATTAACAGCATAATAATAAGTTGTTTTCCCTGAATAATTCAATACTTTTAACTCTTCATAAAGCTTAAGTGCATTATCATAATCTTTTGCATTTACATAAGTAGAAGCTGCATAATAAAGATTTATAGTGTCTTTTTTCTCTAATAAATAAGCCTGATAAAGTTTTTGAGCACCTTCTGCATCTTTTTTAACTTTAGTATCTTCAATTGCACCATTGACTAATTTCGCTTTAATCTGAGTAATTGAAACCGCTGCTTGTGATGAATATTTTGCTTTACCTGAAACTTTCTCAGCCTCAATTAAATCTTGATAAGCTTTTGCCGCTAAGATCAAATTCTTATCTGCATCTACATTTTTATTAGATAAATCAAAATATGCATTTCCTTTTACAAATAAGAACTGAGCCTTTTCAGCATCAGGAGCATTAGTTGTTAAATATTCAGCTGCTGTCAAAACTGCGATTGCCTCACTAGACTTCCCGTCCTTTAATAATTTTTCTGCAGCTTTAATTTCATTTTTTTGAGCAAAACTCGTTACTGATAAAAATAATGCTGACGCAATTATTACATATCTACTTTTCATATTAATTATTTTTATATTTACTTATTCAATTACCGTTTAACTATTCCTCGTTATCAGTATCTTCTTCATCTGAATCATCTTCTTCTACTTCATCTTCAGAATCGTCATCATCGTCATCAGCAGTACCATCATCTTCAAGAACTTCAAGCACTGGTTTTACCCTTTCGATACCTTCTATTTCGATAACATTTCCATCTTCATCAACAACAACTTCTTCAACATCATCCTTCATTACTTTTGTAACAGCGGCTATCGAGTCTTTTCCTTTTAGATTAATTAATTTAACACCTTGAGTAGCACGTCCCATAACACGTAAATCTTCAATAGCCATTCTGATTGTTAATCCTGATTTATTGATAATCATTAAGTCATCTGCATCAGTTACAGCATTTATAGAAATTAATTTTCCGGTTTTCTCGGTAATATTCAAAGTTTTCACTCCTTTACCTCCACGGTTTGTAATTCTATATACATCTTCACCGTCTTCATCAACTAATTTGGTACGTTTACCATATCCGTTTTCTGTAACAACTAATATTTGCGAATCATTAATATCATTTTTATCTACAGTAACCATACCAATCACTTCATCAGTATCATCTTTTAATGAAATTCCGCGAACTCCAGAAGCAGTTCTTCCCATTGGACGGGTTTTAGTTTCTTCAAAACGAACTAACTTCCCAGATTTAACAGCCAATATAATTTGGCTCTCACCATTAGTCAATTTTGCTTCCAACAACTCATCGCCTTCTTTGATAGTGATTGCTGCAACACCATTTACTCTAGGTTTAGAATATTTCTCTAGAGACGTTTTCTTAACCTGTCCTTTTTTGGTAACCATTACAAGATTATGACTATTGATATAGTCTTTATCTTTTAAATCTTGTGTACAAATAAATGCTTTTACTTTATCGTCGCTTTCAATGTTCACCAAGTTTTGAATTGCTCTACCTTTAGCAGTTTTACTTCCTTCCGGAATTTCATAAACACGCATCCAGAAACATTTTCCTTTTTGGGTAAAGAACATCATATATTGATGATTTGTCGCCACAAACATGTGTTCTAAGAAATCCTGATCTCTTGTTCCAGCACTTTTTTGACCAACTCCACCTCTATTTTGTGTTTTGTATTCCGTAAGATTAGTACGTTTGATATAACCTGCATGAGAAATTGTAATAACTACATTTTCATCCGCAATTAAATCTTCGATACTTACATCTCCACCAGAATATTCAATTTGAGAACGGCGTTCATCCCCGTATTTATCACGGATTTCTGTTAGTTCTTCTTTTATCAATGCTATTCTCAAGTTTACATCTGCCAATAAAGATTTTAAATACTCAATCAACTTCATGATTTCATCATATTCTGTTCTTAACTTGTCTTGTTCAAGACCTGTTAATTGACGCAAACGCATTTCTACAATGGCACGAGATTGAATATCGGATAAACTAAATCTTTCGATTAATTTCTCTCTAGCTTCTTCAGTACTCTTTGAAGCTTTAATTAACGCAATTACTTCATCAATATTATCAGAAGCAATAATTAAACCTTCCAAGATATGCGCCCTTGCTTCTGCCTTTTTTAATTCAAATTGCGTTCTACGTGTTACAACATCATGACGGTGTTCAATAAAATAATGAATCAGGTCTTTTAGATTCAACATTTGTGGACGACCTTTTACAATTGCAATATTATTTACGCTAAAAGAAGATTGTAGTTGGGTGTATTTATAAAGTGTATTCAAAACCACATTTGGTGTGGCATCACGCTTTAATATATATACGATACGCATTCCGTTTCTATCCGATTCATCTCGAATATTGGCAATACCATCTATCTTTTTTTCATTTACTAAGTCGGCAGTACGTTTGATCATATCTGCTTTATTGACTTGGTACGGAATTTCGGTAACGATAATAGATTCACGACCATCCACTTCTTCAAAACCTACTTTGGCACGCATTACAACTCTACCTCTACCTGTTTTAAAAGCTTCACGAACTCCTTCATAACCATATATTATACCTCCAGTAGGAAAATCTGGGGCTTTGATATGCGTCATCAATTCGTCAATTTCTATATCATTATTATCCATGAAAGCCAACGTACCGTTGATCACTTCGGTTAAGTTGTGAGGTGGCATATTTGTAGCCATACCTACTGCGATTCCTGTTGCCCCATTTATTAATAAGGTAGGAACACGAGTTGGCATAACTGTAGGCTCTTCTAATGTATCATCAAAATTCAGTTTAAAATCAACTGTTTCTTTGTCTATATCAGCCAAAATTTCTTCCGAAATCTTACGCATTCTTGCCTCCGTATAACGCATAGCTGCTGGACTATCTCCATCGACAGATCCAAAGTTACCCTGCCCGTCAATCAATAAATAACGCATACTCCATTCTTGAGCCATACGAACCATGGCATCATAAACTGAGGTGTCTCCATGAGGGTGATACTTTCCAAGAACTTCCCCGACAATTCTTGCGGACTTTTTGTGGGCAGATCTTGAATTAACTCCCAAATCATGCATTCCAAATAGTACTCTTCGATGTACTGGTTTCAAGCCATCTCTTACATCAGGAAGAGCTCTAGAGACAATTACCGACATCGAATAATCGATGTAAGCTGTTTTCATTTCATCTTCGATGTTAATAGGAATTAACTTTTCTCCTTCAGACATAATATATACTTAAATTAAAATTATTTTGTTTTAAAAAATCCCGCTAATATAAGCTTTCTCAATATTTTTTCAGTCATAAAACACACATAAATTTATCCGATTTATTAACAAAATTTTATTGCCATTTAGTTAATAAATTAAGTTAGTTTTAAGTCTATATTCTTCATTTTTTTTGTCAATTAGCATTAATAGATTTATAAGGTATGATTTTTGCTTTTAAACTTCATGTTCACTAAATTTACATAACAATATTTAAACATTATGGATGATAATTTTTCACCTAGAGTAAAAGACGTTATTACTTATAGCAAAGAAGAGGCGTTGCGTCTTGGACATGACTTTATAGGTACTGAACATTTGATGCTTGGCATTCTAAGGGATGGAAATGGTAAAGCTATTCACATCCTGAACAACCTGTCAATTGATTTGGATCATTTGAGAAGAAAGGTTGAGATCCTAAGCCCAGCTAGCCCTAGCATTGATGTCAGTGTAGAAAAGAAAAATTTACATCTGACGCGTCAAGCTGAACGAGCTTTGAAAACTACTTTTTTGGAAGCCAAAGTTTTCCAAAGTTCCTCTATTAGCACAGCACATTTACTGTTGTGTATCTTAAGAAATGAAAATGACCCTACAACCAAGTTATTGAATAAACTAAAAATAGATTATGATATAGCTAAAGAACAATACATCAATATGACTCCAAACGAAGAAGAATTTTTAGAAAACTTGCCAAAAAATGAATCATATAATGATGATTCAGGACAAGATGACAGTCTCAAAGAGGGTAGTTTCAATAATCCAGCCAATAAATCTAATAAAAAATCAAAAACTCCGGTTCTTGATAACTTTGGAAGAGATTTGACCGAAATGGCAGAAGAAGGAAAACTAGATCCTGTTGTGGGTCGTGAAAAAGAAATAGAACGTGTTTCTCAAATTTTGAGTCGACGCAAAAAAAACAATCCTTTACTTATAGGTGAACCTGGTGTTGGTAAATCAGCTATTGCAGAAGGTCTTGCTTTGCGTATTATTCAAAAGAAAGTTTCCCGTATATTATTCAACAAACGTGTCGTAACTCTAGATTTAGCCAGTTTAGTTGCCGGTACAAAATATAGAGGCCAGTTTGAAGAGCGTATGAAAGCGGTAATGAATGAGTTGGAAAAAAATGATGACATCATTCTTTTCATAGACGAAATTCATACTATTGTTGGTGCTGGCGGAGCTACTGGTTCGCTAGATGCCTCAAATATGTTCAAGCCTGCATTATCAAGAGGAGAGATTCAATGTATTGGAGCTACTACTCTAGATGAATACAGACAATACATCGAGAAAGACGGCGCGCTTGAAAGACGTTTCCAAAAGGTAATTGTAGAACCAACTTCTGTTGAAGAAACTATTGCTATTTTGAACAATATTAAAAACAAATATGAAGATCATCATAATGTAATTTACACTCAAGAAGCCATTGAAGCTTGTGTTAAATTGACTAACAGGTACATGTCTGAACGTTTCTTGCCAGACAAAGCTATTGATGCATTAGATGAAGCTGGATCTCGAGTTCACATCACCAATATTGACGTTCCAAAACAAATATTAGATCTGGAACGACAACTGGAAGAAGTTCGCGAATTGAAAAACTTGGTTGTTAAAAAACAAAAATATGAAGAAGCAGCCAAACTTCGTGATGATGAGAAAAAGATAGAAAAAGATTTAGCCATAGCGCAAGAGCAATGGGAAGAAGATTCTAAAACCAATAGAATATTGGTAACCGAAGACAACGTAGCTGACGTCGTATCTATGATGACTGGAATTCCGGTAAATCGTATTGCACAAACAGAAAGTAACAAACTAGCTAAATTACCTGAACTAATTCAAGACAAAGTAATTGGGCAGAATGAGGCTGTTCTAAAAATAGCACGATCTATTCAAAGAAATCGTGCTGGATTGAAAGATCCTAACAAACCAATTGGCTCATTTATTTTCTTAGGTCAAACTGGTGTCGGAAAAACACAATTGGCCAAAGTACTTGCCAAAGAATTATTCGATTCTGAAGATGCATTGGTTCGAATTGACATGAGCGAATACATGGAGAAATTTGCAATTTCAAGATTAGTTGGAGCACCTCCAGGATACGTAGGATACGAAGAAGGCGGGCAACTGACAGAAAAAGTGAGAAGAAAACCATATTGTGTGGTACTGCTTGATGAAATAGAAAAAGCGCATCCAGATGTGTTCAATATGATGCTTCAAGTACTGGATGATGGTTATTTAACAGATAGTTTAGGTCGTAAAATTGATTTCAAGAACACTATTATTATTATGACTTCTAATGTAGGAGCCCGTCAATTGAAAGATTTTGGACAAGGAGTTGGATTTGGCACAGCTGCCAAAATCGCTCAAGCTGATGATAACTCTAAAAGCATAATCGAAAATGCTTTAAAGAAAACATTTGCACCTGAATTTTTAAACAGAATTGATGATGTAATTGTGTTTAACACTTTAGAAAAAGAAGATATCAATTTGATTATCGAAATAGAACTAAAAAAATTATACAGCCGTGTTAACGAATTGGGGTATCAATTGAAATTGTCTGATGAAGCCAAAGCATTTATTGCTGATAAAGGATTCGACAAACAGTTTGGAGCAAGACCTTTAAAAAGAGCGATTCAGAAGTATGTTGAAGATGCTCTGGCAGAAGAAATTATCACTTCAAAAATTACTTCTGGTGACGAAATATTCATGGATATTGAAGAAGGTTCTCAAGAGTTAACTATAAAAGTTCACAAAGCAGAAGAACCTACAAATCAATAATTTAAAACAAAAACACCCATAACAAACCCGTTACGTTTTAATAACATAACGGGTTTATTCTTTATAGGATAATGTCGTATTTTTTAAAAACAAATATTTACATTTGATACTACATACAAAAGATCAACCAAAATTAATTTATGGTACAAAATAAAGTCATACTGGGTAGCGAAGAATGGTGCTCATTTCCAGAATTAGGAATTCCTACAATTAAAGCCCGAGTAGATTCTGGTGCCAAAACATCTGCTTTGCATGCTATAAATATTGCACCATTTATAAAAAACGATGCCAATTGGGTAAAGTTTGACATCAATCCTATACAAAACAATATTAAAACAGTTATTCATTGTGAAGCTCCTTTGGTAGGGAAACGTATCGTAAAAAGCTCCAGTGGTTTTAGGGAACATCGCTATGTGATTCAAACTAGTATAGCTATTGGCGATTCTAAATGGCCTATCGAAATGACGTTAACCAATAGAGATTCTATGGGTTTCCGAATGCTTTTGGGAAGAGAAGCCATGAGCGGAAGAATCCTTGTTGATCCTGAACAAAAATACCTTCTGGGACAGCCAACCGCCGAAAGTCTAAAAGAATTATATGTAAATTCAGAGAAAGCCAGTTCTGGTTTACGAATTGGTCTTTTAGCTAGCAACCCTGAATTGTACAGCAACAAAAGAATTATGGAAGCTGGCGAAATGAGAGGCCATGAAATGCATTTCTTAAACATTAAAGAATGCTATATGAAACTAGACGCCAAAACTCCAGAAATTCATTACCGTGGCGGAAAAATATTAAATCAATTTGACGCTATTATCCCAAGAATTCGTCCAAGCATTACCTTTTACGGCTGTGCATTAACACGACAATTCGAAGCTTTGAAAGTGTTTTGTTTAAACTCATCAACAGCTATTACGCAGTCCAGAGATAAATTATATTCTTTACAATTGTTGCTTAATCATGGTGTTGATATTCCAACAACAGGCTTTGCTAATTCGCCTTTGGATACCGACAATTTAATCAAAATGGTAGGAGGCTCACCTCTTATCGTAAAATTATTGGAAGGCACTCAAGGAAAAGGGGTAGTATTGGCAGAAACCAAAAAAGCTGCCGAAAGCGTAATCAATGCTTTCAAAAGTCTAAATGCCAATATATTAGTTCAAGAATTCATTAAAGAAGCTAATGGAAAAGACATTCGCTGTTTTGTAATTGACGGCAAAGTGGTTGCTGCTATCCAAAGAGAAGCTATGCCAGGCGAATTTAGAGCAAACATTCATTTAGGAGGAACTGCTTCTATTATCAAAGTTACTGCAGAGGAGAAAAAGATTGCCATAAAAGCAGCCAAAGCCATGGATCTAAAAGTAGCTGGAGTCGATATTATTCGTTCATCAAAAGGACCATTATTACTCGAAGTAAACTCTTCTCCCGGACTTGAAGGAATCGAAGGCGCTACCAATAAAGATATAGCTGGAGAAATGATAAAAGCCATTGAAAAGAATTTCAAGATAAAATAGAGAGGAAAATAACAATGGCAATGGCAATGACAATATCAATGGCAAATTCTAAATTCTAAAATATTAAGCATGAACCCTTACCTAGACATCATTATCCGAAGTGCGGCTGTATATTTATTTATGGTTATTGCTTTGCGTGTATTTGGTAAAAAAGAATTATCACAACTTAATACTGCCGATGTCATTTTGATTTTGCTAATCAGCAACTCCGTGCAAAATGCCATGGTCGGCAACAATACTACCCTTTGGGGAGGCTTAGCTGCAGCCACCATACTTTTTGCAATTAATTTTATCTTGAAAAAATTAATGTTTAAGTACAAACCCTTTAGTGATTTCATGCTCGAAAAACCTGAAATACTAATTCATAAAGGAAATTTAGATTTTAAAATATTAAGCAAATTAAACATCACATCGGATGAATTGAAAGAAGCAATGCGCGAACATGGTATTGAACATTTTACCGATGTAAAACTCGCTATGCTTGAAATTGATGGAAACATAAGTATTATCTCCGGGGACAAAAATTTAAAACAAACGCACTATAAGCGTAAACGAGCTCATAAAAATTTGAGTGGTATTAATTAAACGGGGATAACTCAAAAGATCTTATAGGAGTTATATAAAAAGATAAACATCACACCAACCTATAATTATTATGCTCGATTCATTCAAAATCTATTTTCAATCCAAAACCAATCTAACGGATGAGCAATTCGAATCAATTACTGACACGTTACAATTCAAAAAAGTAGAAAAAGGTTCCATCCAACTCCAACAAGGAGATATTTGTCATCATTCCTTTTTTGTATCCAAAGGATTGTTACGCTCCTATACCATAGACGAAACTGGTAAAGAACATATCATTCAATTTGCGCCCGAAAATTGGATTATTTCAGATAGAAGTAGTTCTTATTTCAATGAGCCATCCCAATTATTTATTGATGCCATTGAGGATACAGAAATTGTTTTCATCGATAAAAACTTCATCAATGCCGCAACCGAAATTAGTCTTTCATTTAGACAACAGGACAATATTGCATTGCACAATCATATTCGCCAACTTCAAAAACGGGTAAACCTATTATTGGGAGCAACCGCAGAACAAAGGTATTTAGATTTTATAACCATTTATCCGAGTCTTACTTTGCGCATTCCACAATGGATGATTGCTTCCTATTTGGGAATTACACCCGAAACACTAAGTAGAGTTCGCAAGGAATTGGCCAAAAGAAATTTCAAACCTTATTAATTATTCCCCATTCATTTCTTATCCTACATCAATGCGCATCGCTTTATGTAGCAGTAAATTTGTATTATAATTTAAAAAGACCTAAAAATGAAAACAAGAAACGTAGAATTAGTATTGGCTCCACCAGCACCGCACATGGTTGGTGACGGATTTAGAGTGCATAACTTTATTCCAAGTGGTCGTAATTTAGATATGAAAAGAATGAGTCCATTTTTGTTAATGGATTATAATTCTAAATTTTATTTTCCACCAACAGACCAACCCAGAGGCGTAAGTGTTCACCCACATCGAGGTTTTGAAACCGTTACCATTGCCTATCACGGAAAAGTGGCACACCACGACAGTTCAGGAAACAGCGGTATTATTGACGAAGGCGATGTACAATGGATGACAGCCGCTTCGGGAATTTTACATAAAGAATACCACGAAACCGAATTTAGTGAAAATGGTGGTGATTTTCAAATGGTGCAACTTTGGGTAAATCTTCCTGCGAAAGATAAAATGTCAACACCAAAATACCAAGGAATTACCAATGACCAAATCAGTAAGTTTGAACTACCAGAAAATGGTGGTATCATTGAAGTTATAGCCGGACAGTATAAAGGCATAAAAGGTTCTGCTTCTACTTTTACACCAGTACATTTGTTCAATGCTAAATTAAACAAAAGCGCTAAAGCATTTTTCAATTTCCCAGCAAATTATAACACAGGATTATTGGTCATTGAAGGAAGCATAAAAGTTAACAATACGGAGAATGTTCCAGCTGACCATTTTGCATTATTTGAAAATAACGGCGAAGAATTTACTATTGAAGCAACCGAAAATGCAATCATTTTAATTTTGAGCGGAGAACCCATCAACGAACCCATTGCCTCTCACGGTCCGTTTGTAATGAACACACAAGCCGAAATCATGCAAGCATTCAATGATGTGAATATGGGTAAATTTGGCTATTTGGAAGAATAATTTCCTTAAATTTATTGTTTAAAACAGCTATATTCTAAAATAAACAGCATTTAATTTTAAACATATAAGTCATGTAAGTTTGAAAAAAAAATAGTTTGTCAAATTAGTCATTAAAAGTGAATATAAGTTAAAAATGTTCTTTGTACGGTTAAGTGACTTTACTTAAATGAACTATTGGTTTTACTCGATTTTGTTCAAATTAAAAACTTATATGACTTATATGTTTAACAATGCATTTAACAAAATGTTGTTATTTATAGAATTAAGCTTTTAAAACAAAAAAGATATCAAATATCAAACTGATAATAGAAGAACGCCTAAGCAATATTGGTAACTTTATGGTTGGGCGATTACTTCCCTTTCGAGAAAAAAGAATGGTTGGTCCTTTTGCATTCATCGATCACATGGGGCCTACTTGCATGCACGATTACGAAAACCTAGATGTTCCGCCACATCCTCACATTGGACTTTCTACTTTAACTTATTTGTTTGAAGGAAGCATTAGTGTCCCAAAAGCAAAAAAACCATTCGATCGAATGGTTTTTTTTATGATATGTGAATTATTTTATAAAAATATATTTAGAAACCAATATACTATTGCGGCCAGTAATGCCGAAACTGGAATCGTCAGCACCCAAGCCCAGAGTAAACTTACCGTTACACCCCAACGAACAGCCGAAATACGTTTCGTTAATCCAACTCCAATAATAGATCCTGTAATAGTATGGGTTGTACTTACTGGTACTTTAAAATGTTCTGTAAAATAAAGTGTTAAAGCTCCTGCAGTTTCCGCAGCAACACCTTCAAAAGAAGTTACTTTGGTAATCTTGGAACCCATTGTTTTTACAATTTTCCATCCACCACTTAATGTTCCAACCGCAATAGCAGTATAACAAGCTAAAGGAATCCATTCCGGCATTGCTCCTTTTATGCCTTTATCATCATCCGGAAGAACTACTTGTAACCATTCTGGAAGATTCATAATATCTACACCGCTAGTTTTAATGTAAACTGCTACAGCTGCCGCGATAATCCCCATTACTTTTTGAGAATCGTTTCCACCGTGACCTAAACTAAATGCTGCAGAAGACAGTAATTGCATTTTTTTCAAAACCGCATCGGCTTTATGCAAGTTTAAGCTACTAAATACTAAAGCAAATGCTGAAATAGACAATAATATAAAAGCTACCAAAAACCATTTAATATTATGCGATTCGAATACAATACTCCAGAAATGAGATTCAAAACGAGGCTTTTCGATCTTTTCGAATGGAACCATTTGGCAATAAACAAACCAAACTGATAGTACCATTAATGCAATTGTAAACAATTTAGGCAGAATACTTTTTCTAGAAGCATTTAAAAGCCAAATAGAAATTAAATACGACATGAATGCTCCTAACAAAGGAGCTAGAACAATAAACGCAATGATAATCACTACTCCAGAAGGCATACCGCCATCTTTTCCAGCTTTGTACCAACTTACAATATCGTACCAATGTTTAGTATGATTTACTCCATCCTCAATAATAGTGTAATCCGAAAATCCGTGCATTGTAATTGCGTGAGCAATCGCCGCTCCAGCAAAACCACCAATTAAAGTATGTGAAGAACTAGAAGGAATTCCTTGCCACCAAGTAATTAAATTCCAAATAATAGCAGCAACAACACCCGCAAGGATTACGGTTAAATTAATTTCGCTAGTATTTGCCGTTTTTGCAACGGTATTAGCCACACCTAAACCAAAAACCCAATAGGCCAAAAAGTTAAAAAAAGCTGCCCAAAGCACTGCTTGAAAAGGAGACAAAACCTTGGTTGCAACAACAGTAGCAATAGCATTGGCAGCATCATGGAAACCATTGATGTAATCAAAAATTAATGCTAGAACTATAATAAGTAATAGTAAAGTCATATCAATATCTTCAGAATGAATAGATTAAATTAAGAATGTTTTACTGTAATAGATTCTAAAACACTGGCAACACTCTTACATTTATCAGTTGCAGATTCTAAAACTGACAATACTTCTTTATATTTAATGATATTTTTGGCATCAGTTTCGTTTTCGAAAATTTCAAAAACAGCTTTATTATAAACCATATCCGATTTATTTTCCAACTTATTGATTTTTGCACAAGCGTTGGTAATCGTTTTCATGTTCTTAAGGTTTTTCAGCTCTTTTACTGCAACATCAATATTCTGACAAGCCTCAAGATTGATTTCTGTCATTTTACGAATTGATTTCGTGATTTTATCCACTTGATACAAACGCATTCTTGAAGCAGCACCATGAAGATAATCTGCTACATAATCAATTGACGTAATCAAGGAGTGAATATCTTCTCTATCAAAAGGAGTGATAAAGTTTCTGCTCAATTCTAAATTTGTCTGACGGGTTATATCTTCTCCTTTTTGTTCTAATTCATCTATTTTGATAAAAAGAACTTCTCTTTCCTTTAAAGGAAGGTTTACAGCTTCGTGCAGGTTTGAAGCTAATTCAATTAAATTACTTGACGCTTCTTCGAAAAGAGGGAAGAATTTTTTGTCTTTTGGAACTAAAAATTGAAAAATAGAATTTAATGACATTTGTTTATGTTTTATGTAGTGCAAAATTACTTCATTATTTAAAGCCAATGTTAAGCCAATGTTAACAAATCATCTTCAATTTGAAAACTATTTAAGAAAGCCACTGTTTTCTCAATGTCATAATGCAAAATTCTGTCTTCTTTTACTAAAGGAACTTCACTCCTGTAGGATTTTAAAAACATTTCTATAAAATCACTTGATTTTAATGGCCTGCGGTATTCAATCGCCTGTGAAGCATTCATTAATTCTATAGCCAAAATACGCTCTAAATTCTCCATAATACGCAGGCATTTTGTGGCCCCATTGGCTCCCATGCTCACATGATCTTCCTGTCCGTTACTTGACACGATACTATCCACACTTGATGGTGTAGCCAACTGTTTATTCTGACTAGCAATACTTGCGGCCGTATATTGCGGAATCATAAAACCTGAATTTAGCCCTGGATTATCCACCAAGAAAGCTGGAAGATTACGCAATCCCGAAATCAATTGATAGGTTCTGCGTTCCGAAATACTTCCTAATTCTGCCAAAGCAATCGCCATAAAATCTAAAGCCAATGCCAAAGGCTGTCCGTGGAAATTTCCGCCGGAAATAATCTGGTCGCTTTCTATAAATATATTAGGATTATCGGTTACCGAATTAATTTCGGTTTTGAATACTTTTTTCACATAATCAAACGCATCTTTTGATGCGCCATGTACTTGCGGAATACAACGGAAAGAATACGGATCTTGAACATGTGTTTTAGGCTGTTCGATGATTTCACTTCCTTCCAAAAACTCTTTTACTCTTTTGGCAGTCGCAATTTGACCATTATGAGGTCTTATATAATGTATCAATTCATTAAAAGGTTCAATTCTGCCATCAAAACCTTCCAATGATATAGTTCCGATTAAATCAGCCAAAAACGAAAACTTATTCGCTTTCATCACAATATGAGCTCCGTAAGCGCTCATGAATTGTGTTCCGTTTAATAAAGCCAAGCCTTCTTTGGACTGCAACACTATTGGTTCCCAGCCAAAATGTTTTAAAACTTCACTCGAATTTATTTTTTTGCCTTCAAACCAAACTTCTCCTTCTCCTAATAAAGGCAATGATAAATGAGCCAAAGGAGCTAAATCACCAGAAGCTCCAAGTGATCCTTGCGTATATATTATAGGTAGAATATCATTATTGTAAAAATCAACCAATCGCTCGACAGTTTGCAATTGTATTCCTGAATGTCCATAGCTTAAAGATTGAATTTTAAGCAATAACATTAATTTTACAATCTCGTTTGGCACTTCGTCACCAGTTCCGCAAGAGTGTGATTTCACAAGGTTTTCTTGAAGCTTTGACAGATTTTCATTTGAAATTTTCACATTACAAAGTGATCCAAAACCAGTATTGATACCATAAATAGGTTCTGAATGAGAAGCCATTTTTGCATCCAAGTATTTTCTGCACTTTAGAATATTCGTTTTTGCATTCTCCGAAAGTGCAATCGATTTATGATGTGAAATAATCTCTTGTAAGACTTCAAAAGAAAGTAAATCAGTACTTATATAATGTGTATTCTCCATTTTTATATGTAGATATTTATTATTTTAATAGGTCATATACAATTAACAAATCATCAGTGATGTTGGCAACCAATTTAAAGGATGCGCATTTCACTTGATTTTAAGTGTTCAAAATTCCACAAAACTGTATTAAAAAGCAATGTTTTGTAACAATAATTTAAAAAATGGCACAAAATAAATTTAAAACCCCATCCAGTACCCAATTATCCTTTTAAATTCTACCCTTTTAAAATTTTTCAAAGCCTAATTATCGTTTTTCAAAGCTAAATTGACAATGTTAAAACCCTTAATCAGCATCAAAACCACATTGCATTTCAATTAAAAACAAAGATAATCTCAATAAACGAATAAATAAATTACGCAATATTAAATTTGAATCAACATTGAATTTTAATTATTAAACTATTCGCAAAAACGAACCATAAAGCTTTGTTTTTTCATAAAAAACTGTACTTTTGAAAAATCAAAATGAAGAAATTTAACAGCACATATCATCCTTCGATAACAACTCAAATTTGGGTTGCTCTTGCTGTTACAACTACATCTACTTCAACTACTACCCCTTAGGGGTATACATTTTACATATAATCCAGTTGCTGTACTTTTTTCTTTAAAGAAAGAGAGTCATGGGTGTATAGAAATCATTTTGCAATCAAAAATAAAAATATAAAATCGCTGATTTTCAAATACTAACAATTAAAAATAGCGATTCAAATTTACATAAAACAAATACAAACTTCTTATGAGAGTATTAAAATTTGGCGGTACTTCGGTAGCCAATGCAGAAAACATAAAATTAGTATTAGACATAGTTCTTAATAAAGCACAAGAAGAAAAACTTGTTGTTGTTGTATCCGCTTTAAGCAAAGTAACCGATTTATTGCAGTTAGCCGCTTCGAAAGCCGCTTCCAATGATGAGAGCTTTAAAGAAATTGTTATCGAAATTGAGAAAAAACATTTAGAAGCGCTTAAGCAGCTTATTCCTGTAAGTGAGCAAAGCGGTTTATTAAGCCATATTAAAAGAATCATAAATCACTTGGAAACATTACTTGACGGCTGTTTTCTTTTAGGTGAATTATCGCCAAGAACTTTGGATACCATCTTAAGTTTTGGAGAATTATTATCTTCCTACATCATTGCCGAAGCCTTAAAGCAAAAACTTAAAAACAGCAATTACAAAGACAGCCGCGAATTGATTAAAACCAATAATCATTTTGGAAAAGCTGCAGTTAACTTTGAACTTTCAAACCAACTGATTGCTGGCTTTTTTGCATCGAATGAAAATCAAGTAGTTGTGATACCAGGTTTTATCGCCACTTCTGAAGATGGCATTATTACGACTTTGGGCCGTGGCGGATCAGATTACACGGCAGCTATTATTGCAGGAGCACTGAACGCAAGCAAATTAGAAATCTGGACAGATGTCAACGGAATGTTTACTGCCAATCCAAAAATTGTAAAACAAGCACAGCCTATTGCTACAATATCGTATCAAGAAGCTATGGAATTGTCACATTTTGGTGCCAAAGTATTGTATCCGCCAACTATTCAGCCAGTTTTAAGAAAAAACATTCCAATTATAATCAAAAATACTTTCGAGCCACAAGCCGAAGGAACCTTGATTTCTAATAAGATTACTGAACATGTAAACCCAGTAAAAGGGATTACCCATATTGACAATATTACTTTGATTACTTTGGAAGGTTCTGGAATGATTGGTGTTGCTGGTTCCTCTAAACGATTGTTTGAAGTATTATCTAATGAAAGCATCAATGTAATTTTTATTACACAAGCTTCATCTGAGCATTCTATCTGTATCGGTATTTTAAATTCGGATGCCGAAACTGCTGAAAACGCGATCAATAAAGCGTTCCAAATAGAAATCGCGCAAAACAAAATTGACCCTTGTATTGTTGAACAAAACCTTTGTATTATTGCTTTGGTTGGTGAAAACATGAAAAACCACCAAGGTTTAAGCGGAAGAATGTTCAGCACTTTAGGAAAAAACAACGTTAATATTCGTGCCATTGCTCAAGGCGCTTCCGAAAGAAATATCTCAGTAGTTATTAACGAAAGAGACGTTAAAAAAGCGCTGAATACTTTGCACGAAAACTTCTTTGAAGAAAACACCAAACAGCTAAACCTATTTGTAATGGGTGTTGGAAATGTGGGTGAAAAATTCATCGAACAAATCCACCAGCAAAAGAAATTCCTAAAAGAGAATTTAAAAATAAACCTGAGAGTTATTGCAGTTTCTAATTCCAGAAAAATGCATTTTGACGAAGACGGAATTTCGTTAAAAGAATGGCAATCTCTTTTAGAAAAAGGAGAAACTGCCAATAAAGAAGAATTCATTTCGAAAGTAAAAGCTCTCAATTTACGCAACAGTATTTTTGTAGATATTACTGCCAATGAAGAAGTATCTAAAACTTACGAACAGTATTTAAAACAAAATGTAGCTGTAGTGACTTGCAACAAAATTGCCTGTTCATCGGCTTATGATAATTACAAAAAGCTTAAAGGCTTGTCGCGTCAATTCAATGCGCCTTTCCTTTTTGAAACTAATGTCGGAGCTGGATTGCCAATCATCGATACGGTAAAAAACTTAATCGCTTCTGGTGATAAAGTACATAAAATTCAAGCCGTTTTGTCAGGTAGTCTGAATTTTATTTTTAACAATTTTGATGAAAACAATACTTTTCATGACGTAGTTAAAGAAGCTGGAGTTCAGGGTTTTACAGAACCCGACCCAAAAATAGATTTAAGCGGTATTGACGTAGCCAGAAAGATTCTGATTTTGATTCGTGAGAGCGGCTACCAAATGGAAATTGAAGACATTGAAAACAAATCTTTCCTTCCAGCAGCATGTATGGGAACTACTAATAATGATGCTTTTTTCGCTTCCTTAAAAGAACATGCTAAACACTTTGAATCTATTTTGGCAGAAGCCAATGAAAAAGAAAGCCGTCTAAAATTTGTCGCTCAATTTGAAAACGGAAAAGCAAGCGTAGGATTGCAATTCATTCCAAAAGATCATCCATTTTACAATTTGGAAGGAAAAGATAATATCGTTTTATTCTACACTGACCGTTATGTTGATCAGCCTCTATTGATAAAAGGCGCTGGTGCAGGAGCAGCAGTTACAGCTTCTGGAATTTTTGCCGATGTGATTAGAATAGGAAATGTGTAATATTATGTAGAGACGCACTGCAGTGCGTCTCTACGGAATGCGCATCAACAACCAACAACAAAATTTATGACTGAAATAAAACTATTTTGCCCCGCCACCATTGCGAATCTTTCGTGCGGTTTTGATGTACTTGGACTTTGCTTGGCTACTGCAGGCGATGAAATGATTGTTCGCAAATCGGATGTGAAAGGAGTACGCATTACTAAAATAGTCGGTGCCGATTTACCTTTGGAAACCGAAAACAATGTTGCAGGAGTTGCTGCTTTGGCGATGTTGGAAGAAGTAGAAACTGAATTTGGTTTTGAAATCGAGATCTACAAACACATCAAAGCAGGAAGCGGTATCGGCAGCAGTGCGGCAAGTTCAGCGGGTGCGGTTTTTGGAATCAACGAATTGTTGGGCCGCCCTTTCACCAGAAAAGAATTGGTCAAATTTGCGATGCAAGGTGAAAAATTAGCCAGCGGAAATGCTCATGCCGACAATGTTGCCCCAGCTCTTTTGGGAGGTTTTACATTGGTTCGAAGCTCAAATCCTTTAGATATTATTAAAATTGAAAGCCCTTCCGAATTATATGCAACCGTAGTTCATCCTCAAATTGAGCTGAAAACATCGGATGCTCGTTCGGTATTAAAACAAACTGTATCCTTAAAAAGCGCCATTACCCAATGGGGAAATGTGGGCGGATTAATAGCAGGACTTTATACTCAGGATTACGAATTAATCGGTCGTTCTCTTCACGATGAGATCATAGAACCTATCCGCTCTATGCTGATTCCGGGATTTGATTTAATCAAGCAGACCGCTTATGATAATGGAGCTTTAGGCTCAGGAATATCAGGTTCCGGCCCTTCTATTTTTGCTTTAAGCAAAGGAAAAGAAAACGCCGATAAAATCGCCAAAGCCATGAGTGCTGTTTACGAAGAAATGAATTTGCCTTATGAAATTCACGTTTCAAAAGTGAATGACGAAGGAATGAAAATTATTTAAGAATTATGATTAACGATTTTTGATGTAACTACTCTTGCGGAAATCTTAAATCAAAAATCGTTAATCTACAATCAAAAATCACAATGAAATATTACAGCTTAAACCATAATGCACCAAACGTTTCTTTTCAAGAAGCGGTAATACAGGGATTGGCAACCGACAAAGGATTGTATTTTCCGGAAAACTTAACGCCATTAGCACCAAGTTTTTTTGAGAATATCGAAAGTTTATCTCACGAAGAAATTGCTTTTGAAGCAATCAAACAATTTGTGGGAGACGAAATCCCTGCCGAAACTTTAAAACAAATCATTGCCGAAACGCTGTGTTTTGATTTCCCTTTGGTGGAAGTAGAAAATGGAATCTATTCCCTTGAATTATTTCATGGTCCAACAATGGCTTTCAAAGATGTAGGAGCAAGATTTATGTCCCGTTGTCTGGCGTATTTTAACAGAGACAGCAAAAACAGTAAAAACACCGTGCTTGTAGCAACTTCCGGAGATACGGGAGGAGCCGTTGCCAGTGGTTTTCTTGGCGTAAACGGTGTTGATGTTGTCATTCTTTACCCTTCCGGAAAAGTGAGCGACATTCAGGAAAAACAGTTAACGACTTTGGGACAAAATATAAGAGCGCTTGAAGTCGATGGTGTTTTTGATGATTGCCAGGATATGGTAAAAAAAGCATTTTTGGATAAAGATTTAGAGCACATTCACCTGACCTCTGCCAACTCTATCAATATTGCGCGCTGGCTACCGCAAATGTTTTACTTTTTCTTTGCTTACAAAGCTTTGAAAAGCCAAAACAAACCATTAGTTTTCTCTTGCCCAAGCGGAAACTTCGGAAATATTTGTGCTGGTATCATTGCTAAAAAATTAGGATTACCTATCGAGCATTTTGTAGCTTCTACCAATGTAAATGATACGGTTCCTAGATTTCTTGCTAACGGAATTTACGACCCAAAACCATCTATCGCAACGATTTCGAATGCTATGGATGTTGGGAATCCAAGTAACTTTGTCCGTATTCAGGAGATGTACAGCAACGATTTGGAGCAGTTCAAAAAAGATTTTACGTCATACACTTTTACTGATGCTGAAACTTTAGTCGCGTTGAAAGCCATCTATAACGAAAGAGGCTATATCGCAGAACCTCACGGAGCTGTTGGCTATTTGGGATTGAAAAAAGAATTGCTACACCTACCAAACGCGATTGGCGTTTTCTTAGAAACCGCACATCCTATCAAATTTTTGGATGTGGTAGAACCGGCTTTAGGCATTACTTTACCTCTGCCAACGCAAATAGAAAGCGTAATGAACAAAGAAAAAGTTAGCGTAAAAATTTCTAGCTATGATGAATTGAAGGTTTACCTTAATTCGAAGTAATTCTACTCAAAAAAATTTTAAATCATATAAGACCATTTAAGTTTTACTAATCACTAGTGAAATTTAAATGGTCTTTCTTTTTTATAACAAAAACAAGTTCTTCCATCGACATACAACACACGCAAAAGATCTCGGTGATGTTCTTTGTTTTTTACTTTAAAAATTAAAGATAAGACCAAAAGCCAACTCTTTTTTAAACTGATTTCATAGCCAAAACAAGCACATGAGTTGGTATTGGATAAAATTCCACCACGGTTATCACAAATTCATACCGATTAATTTATGATAATTTGGGCAAAAAAAACCAATTACGGTCAATATGCCTGATAGTCATAGAAACTAATATTTATTTACAAATAAAACTCATTTTTTCGTTTGCAGAAGTTAAACCAGATTTTTTTGGATTACTTATAATTGCAGTACCTGACATCAAAATTTCGCTTAATCTTCCATATTTATCTAAATTTCTTTTAAAATTAATTGACTTATATGATATCTTGCAAGTTTTATAAAATATCTATCTCATTGATAAAAGAAGCTATTACATTCGGATAAGAGATCCAAACTAAATATTAATTAAGTTTCTGAATAATTCACCTGTAAATACGACTAAACTGCTTAAAAAAAATTAATTTTGAAACCCAATTGATATTTAAAATTATGTTTCAAAAAAGAAATTTTCTCCATCTACTCGCCTTATTAATTATCCTGTTTTTTGCACCAAATGCCAGCTCGCAAACGACTTCTCTAAAAAAAGAAACCCATTCAAAATTATTTGAAGAAACTACTACAGACAGCGATTACCTGATGGCAATTGAAAAAGCAGGCGAAGTAATGGAATCTGCTTATAACGATGCCGATTTTGACAGTGCTTCTCATCATTTGTTTGGCGAAATCAAAAGAACACAAAGCAAACTTGACCTTATTCTGGCAAGTTTAAAAGGTGCTAATCCAAATGTTCGAAATCAACAAATGTATCATACGGTTCTAGAAGAATTACAGTTGCAACTGGACGAACAGAATACAGCTATTAATTTACGAAACCAGAATCTGGAAAAAATTAAAAGCCGATTTATTGAACTCCGCAAAGACAAAACTCTGACTGAGCTATTAAAAGATACTATTCGACGCAAACAGTTCAAAAAAGAATTTGCGAATCTTAAAAAAAGATATCTCACTACAGACAGTCTAATGACTAAAAATCAAGGGATTTTAAACACTAAGAAAAGATTGACAGTGCAGCGAAAAATTGCAGTTTCAAATGCTTTGATCACAGTCGAAAATAACTTGGAAAAGTCTGGAATCAGCATGCTGCATAAAGAATATCCTTTCTTGTGGAGTGTTAATGAATCTCTTCCTAAAAAAGCAATAAAACAAAATATAGGAGCGAAAATAGTAATCGAAGAAAATGTTGCTGCTTATTATTTGAGTTATCGAACCGGCGGTTTAATTACACTTTTATTTTTTATGGGGCTTTTGGCTTGGTATATTTCACGTAATATAAAATACCTCAATGCTAAAGGATATAACGAAAACCTTTCTTCTTTTAATTTTAAATATTTAAACAGAGGTGTGATAATTCCTGTTGCAGTAATTGGACTCAACATTGCCGTTGTCAGCAATTTATATGCACCAGCTTTATTTTTAGAATTGCTTTATCTCTTATTGCTCGGAATCCTGACTGTCCTTTTCAAAAATAAATGGTCGAAAGTTTCTATGAAAAATTGGATTTTTCTTTTAGGATTGTTCTTTACGCTTTGTTTCCTTGATCTTTTTATAGAAGTTGGATTTTTACAGCGATGTGCTTTTATTATCATCAATATTTTTGGAATCCGCTATGGCTTAGTGCAGATCAAAAGCCTTAAAGAGCAGTTGTATATTAAAGGATTTTTTAAATGGGCCAGCATTATTTTTATCGGATTAAATGGCTTGTCTATACTTTATAATCTTTTTGGAAGAGTATCACTTTCTAATATGCTCAGTTTAACCGCTTTTATTTCGCTTACGCAAATTGTAGCATTGAGCGTACTTTTGAAAATAATTATAGAAATAATTATTCTACAAATCTATACGACTCGAATTAAACGTGGTTTCGAAAAGATTTTTGATCACGAAAGTTTGTCCGATACACTAAAAAAACCATTTATTATCGTAATCGGCTATATGTGGCTTGTGGTTATTACCTCAAATTTAAATATTTGGGAATCGCTTCGTTCTTCTTTAGGAACACTATTAAGCCATCCAAATACTATCGGAAGCATTACTTTTACTTTAGGGAATGTTGTACTCTTTTTTTTTATTATTTGGATTGCTCATTTGCTTCAAAAATATGTAGCTTACTTTTTTGGTGAAATCGAGGATGAAAACGAAGAAAATGTGAATAAAAGACAGCATTCAAAATTACTGATCACTAGACTGCTTGTATTAATTGGCGGTTATTTATTAGCCGTTGCCGCATCTGGAATGCCTTTGGATAAATTGAGTATTCTATTAGGAGCCTTAGGTGTTGGTGTCGGACTTGGACTTCAGAACGTCGTAAATAATTTTGTGTCAGGCATAATTTTAATTTTTGACAAACCAATTCAGATTGGAGATGTCATTGAAATAAGTTCTGAATCTGGCCGGGTAAAATCGATGGGATTGCGAACTACAAAAATCAACGCTCCAAACGGTGCCGAAATTATTATTCCGAATGGAAATTTACTATCTCAAAACATAACTAATTGGACATATACAGACAATTTCAAACTGGTTGAAATTTCAATCGAAATTGCTGGTGATACAACTCCGGACGACATTAATGCAATTATAATGGTAGCTCTGAAAAGTTTAACTTTAATCAATATGGAGAAAACGCCTCAAATTTATTACAGCTCCATTTCTGATGGAAAATATAAAATTCTGATTAAATTATGGTGCAGCATTTATCGCACAGAAGAAACTGTAAGCAGTGCGCGTCAGGTTCTATTTAGCAATTTTAAAGCTAAAGGATTGACTTTTTCAACTTAAAATATTATGTAATTAAGACTAATAAAAAAACGCCTCAAATATTGAGGCGTTTTTCGTTTTAACAATTTTAATTACCAATTATTTTTTTAATTTATTTCCAACCACCACCCAAAGCACGATACAAATCAACAACTGCTTGTAATTTTTGTAAATTATCGTTTACTCCGCTCAATTGAGCAGCCAATAAATTTTGTTCTGATGTCAATACATCGGTATAATTCGTAGCCGAACTGTACTCTAAAAGCTGTTGCGTAAAATCGACTGCTTTTTCTAAGGCTGTAATTTGTTTTTCTCTTGAATCTTGTTTTTCAACTGCCATTTGATACGCGTATAAAGCATTTGAAACTTCCTGACCGGCAGTTAAAAGACTTTGCTGAAAATTATTATAAGCCTGCAGTTGCTGTGATTGCGCTGTTGTCAATCTCATTTTATTAAGCCCCTGATTGAAAATTGGCTGCGTCAAACCGCCAATTATCGAATAAAAAATTGAATTTGTAAAAAAGTCTTTTAATTCCAGATTCGAAAATCCTCCACTTGCTGTAAGCGTCAGACTTGGATAGAAATAAGTTCGTGCCAAATTAGTACCTTCAAAAGCAGTTCTGAAATTAAACTCTGCCTGACGCACATCAGGGCGATTTTGCAGCAATTGAGACGGCAAACCTATTGCAAGATTTGCTGGGATTTCCTGGTTTCCCAATGTTCCTCTGTCAATCGATCCTGGAGTCTGCCCCAATAAAATATTCAAAGCATTTTCAGTTTCGCGGATATTCTGTTTTAAATCCGGAATCAATACTTCGGCTGCATATCGATTGGCTTCACTTTGCACTACTGCCGCTCCGGTAACTATTGCACCTTCTTTTAAAGCTTTTATCGTTTCCACATTTTTTATACGACTGGCTAATGTAGCTTCTGTGATTGTTAATTGTTTATCCCAAGCCAGCAATAAAAAATAGTTATTTGCAATGTCAGCAATCAATTGAGTTTGAATGGCTTGTTTGGCTGCATCTGTAGCAAGATAGGAAGCCAATGCTACTCTTTTGGAACTGCTTAGTTTTCCCCAAATATCAGCTTCCCAAGATGTACTCAAGCCCAGTTTATAGGTTGTCGTTAATGTATTGATATTAATTCCTGCCGGGAAGTTAAGTCCCGCTTCAGACTGTTTTGTGCGTGTCGCATTGGCGTCAACATTCAATGTTGGATAATAAGCCAGTTTACTTTGACGCACAGTGGCACGAGCTTGAACAATATTTTCAATTGCATTTTTCAAGTTAAGATTCTGATCTAATCCTTTTTGGATTAGAGCATTCAATTTAGCATCTTTAAAAACACTCTGCCACGGCATACTGGCCATCGTTGTTGAATCGGCAGAAGCCTGATCACGATATAACTTTTCTGTAGAAACAGTTGTGGGACGTTCGTATTTTTTGGTAACCGAGCACGCACTTAAAAGTGCGGTTGCAATTACCATGAGAATATATTTTTTTGAACTATGATTCATCTCTCTTCTTAATTTAATTACTACTCTTTATGAGCTTCTATTAGTTGTGTTTCCTCATCATCATCTTCATCATAGCTTTCTTTGGCTGGACCACCTATCTTTTCCTGTAAAGTCTGGAAAATGATGAACAATACAGGAATAACAAATACTCCTAAAATGGTTCCGATCAACATTCCTCCAACAGCTCCCGTACCGATTGATTTGTTTCCTACAGCTCCAGCACCAGAAGCAAACATTAATGGAACAAGTCCTAAAATAAAGGCAAATGAGGTCATCAAAATTGGACGTAAACGAGCTACAGCTCCTTCAATTGCAGCTTGAGCGATTGGCATACCTTTTCGTCTTCTGTCAAGGGCAAATTCGACAATCAAAATTCCGTTCTTCGCTAGTAATCCAATAAGCATGATTAAAGAAATCTGCAAATAAATATTACTGTTAAGTTTGAATATAATCGAAAATAAATAAGCTCCTGCCAATCCAAACGGAATGGAGAACAATACTGCAAAAGGCAAAATATAGCTCTCGTATTGCGCACTCAGCAAGAAGTAAACAAAAACCAAACACAATACAAAAATAAAAATGGTTTCACTTCCAGAAGCTAATTCTTCACGTGTTAATCCTGAAAATTCATAACCGTAACCTGCCGGCAGATTTTCTGCTGCCACTTCCTGAATAGCTTTAATCGCATCTCCTGAACTGTAACCCGGATTTGGAGCTCCTGTAATCGAAATAGATGTAAAAAGGTTAAATCTTGAAATCGATTCGGGTCCAAAAACCCTTTTCATGGTCACAAATTCTGTAATTGGTGCCATTGTTCCAGCACTATTTCTAACAAAAATTTTATTCAGTCCTTCTGTATTCGTACGGAATTCAGGAGAAGCCTGAATCATAACACGATATTGTTTTCCAAATTTATTAAAATTTGAAGCATACAAACCACCGTAATATCCTTGCATCGTCGACAGAATCGTATTCACTGAAACACCCGCATCTTTGGCTTTCGCTAAATTGATATCCATCATATATTGAGGGAAACCAGGATTAAATGGCGTAGTTGCGTATTGTATTTCAGGACGCTTTGCCAGTTTTTCCAGGAATTCATTATTGACTTTAAAAAATTCTGCTGTACTGTGACCTCCTTTGTCCTGCAATTGGAATTCAAATCCCCCACTTTGTCCAAATCCCTGAATTGTCGGAGGAGAAATGAAAAAAATATTAGCTTCACGGATACCACTTGTTTTGGCAAAAAGCTGCCCAATTACATCATTAACACTTAATTCACGATCTTCCCAACTCTTGAGTCGGACAATTACCATACTATAGGCGCTTCCTGTCCCGGCAGTAAAGTTTTGTCCAACAATACGAAGGGTAGTTTCGACACCTGGAATCGTTTTAGCAATACTGTCAACCTGTTTTGCGATGATTTCAGAACGTTCCATCGAAGCTGATGGCGGCAAACTGATATTGGCAAAAACAACCCCTTGATCTTCCGCAGGAACGAAAGCCGATGGTGTGGTTTTCATCATATAAAATAACCCTGCTCCAGCAATAAGAATTGAAGTCAGTACTATCCATTTTTTAACGGAAAGAAAACTAACCGAACGTTTGTATTTACCCGTTAGATTATCGAAAGCGACATTAAACGAGGTATAAAATCGTTGTAAAAAACTTTTGTGTTTATGGTCATCTGCATGAGGCTTTAAAAGCAAGGCACATAAAGCGGGACTTAAAGTCAATGCATTTACTGCCGAAAGGATAATTGCTACAGCTAATGTAATCCCAAATTGCTTGTAGAAAACCCCTGTCGATCCGGTAATAAACGTTACAGGAATAAATACCGCCGCCATTACAAGTGTAATCGAAATAATCGCTCCTGAAATTTCATTCATGGCATCAATCGTAGCTTTCTTAGATGATTTATAACCGCTATCGAGCTTGGCATGCACCGCCTCGACGACGACAATCGCATCATCGACCACAATACCAATGGCAAGTACCATTGCAAAAAGCGTCAATAAGTTAATGGTAAATCCAAATAAATTCAAAAAGAAAAAAGTTCCCACAATAGCAACCGGAACCGCGATAGCCGGAATTAAAGTCGATCTAAAATCCTGAAGAAAAATAAATACTACGATGAAAACCAAGATAAAAGCTTCAATTAAAGTATGTATCACTTTCTCAATCGAGGCATCAAGATTCTCATTCACATTGATCAAAACCGTATATTTTACACCTTTAGGAAAACTCTTTGCTAATTCATCAATAATTACTTTAGAATTATTAATTACATCACGTGCATTAGACCCAGGTGTTTGGCTGATGGCAATACCTACAGATGGTTTTCCATTTGTAGTACTTGTAGAGTTATAACTTAAAGAACCTAATTCTACTTTCGCTACATCTTTCAATCGTAATAATTGTCCGTTTCCAGCTGATTTGATAACGATATTTTCAAACTCCTGTGCACTTGTTAGACGGCCTTTGTATTTGATTACATATTGAAATGCCTGATCTCCGTTTTCACCAAATTTCCCTGGTGCAGCTTCAATATTTTGTTCTGCCAAAGCAGTTGAAATATCACTCGGAATCAATTTATATTGTTGCATTACATCTGGTTTCAACCAGATTCTCATCGAATAATCTCTAGAACCAAAAACGGTTACATCTCCTACTCCAACTACACGCTGAATTTGCGGCACTAAATTAATCTTAGCATAATTTTGAAGAAAGGTCTGATCATAGATTTTATCTTCACTATATAAAGAGAATATCAACAGGTTACTACTCTGGCTTTTCGTTACTGTTACCCCTGCTTGAGTTACCTCAACTGGTAATAAACTTGTGGCTCTGGAAACCCTGTTTTGTACGTTTACAGCTGCCAGATCGGGATTTGTTCCTACTTTAAAAAAAATTTTGATAGATGCATTTCCATCATTGGTCGCTGAAGAGGTCATGTAAGTCATGTTCTCCACACCGTTGATTTGTTCTTCAAGCGGAATTACAATACTTTTCAGTACCACATCTGCATTAGCTCCGCTATAACTTGCTGACACGTTTACTGTTGGTGGCGCAATATCTGGATATTGTGCTATAGGAAGTGCAGAAAGACCTAATAGACCTAAAATGACGATAATAACAGATATTACCGTTGAAAGTACTGGTCGTTGTATAAATATTTTAAACATTTGTTTTTATTTTAAGTCTGCGTAAACAGTTTCAGCATTCTGATTTTGGGCTTTAATCTCGGTTCCGTCTTTGAGTGTAGCCACCCCGTTTAGAACAATTTGATCTCCAGCCTTCAAACCGCTTGTAACTACATAATAATTTCCAGCTTTGTTTTCCAATATTTTGATATTGATATTTTTAGTTTTTCCGTCTTTTCCAACCACAACGGCAAAAAGTTTATCCTGTAGTTCATAAGTAGCACTTTGCGGAACGATTAAAACATCTTTTACATCTCTCGGAATTCTTACTGTAGTACTGCTTCCACTTCGAATAATACCTTTTGGATTAGGAAAACGCGCTCTGACGTTTACCGAACCCGTTTCCGTATTAATTAATCCACTTACTGTTTCAATACGTCCTTTTTCAGCATAAGTGGAGCTATCTGAAAGAAGTAGTGAAACTTCCGGTATTTTTTTGATTTTTTGGTCCAATGTAGATTCTGAACCACTATTTTGTGTAAAATTCAAAAGGATTTTTTCATTTACAGCGAAATAAGCATAAACGTTTCCTATACTAGAAACTGTTGTCAACGGATCAACGGTGTTAGAACTAACTAAACTTCCCAAACGAAACGGAATAGAACCTACTATTCCATCAACTGGGCTCGTTACTGTGGTATAACCAAGATTTGTTTTCGCATTTACTAAGCTGGCATTCGCCTGTGCCAGAGTGGCCAAAGCCGATTCATAATTATATTGTGCCGATTCGAGATCGTATTTACTGATGATTCCTTTTTCAACAAGTGGTTTTACTTTATTAACTGCCAATTTTGCCGAGCTTACTGATGCCTGAGCACTTTTAACACTCGCTATCGCTGTTCGTACCTGCTGTTCGTATTCTGGCGCGCTAATTTTAAATAAAGCTTGTCCTGTTTTAACAATAGCTCCTTCATCTACATAAATCTTATCGATGTAACCTTCCACACGTGGACGGATTTCGATGTTTTGCTGTCCCTGTATACTTGCTGGATAATCTGTATTTAATGTTGCAGATTTCGGCTCTAAAGTTAGCGTTTTATACTCTTTAACTTGCGGTGCACCTCCGGCCTGAACCGAGTTATCACTTTTATTACCACACGATGCGATGATAACTGATACTACGAGAATGCTTAAAAAGGATTGTTTATTCATTGTGAAAAATGTGTAATTATCAATTTATATATAAGCAAAAGAACTTAAATTTCATGCACAAAAATATTCCAATAGACGTAGGGCAAGAGACAATCGATAAATATACGATAAGAACCGATAAAAGTTGTTTTTACTGAAAATAGTATTTCAGCAGAGACTCGTCGGCTCTAAAATGGTTTTTACGGGTTGTAATTCCATTTTGAGCGATTGATTTTATATCGTATTCAAATAAAATGTAATATTGTCATTAAAAGTACAAATAATAATGGCACCAAATTTTTTTAAACCATATATAGTCACAGGATTACATATCCTGGGCTGGTTATTATTAGGATTTACACTGTTGTTTTACATGCCGCTTACATGGGATATCAGGATTCCTACATTATTTTGGTTGTGGCAATCAATAGCATTATTTTTTATGATCGTTATTTTTTATTCTAATGCAAAAATAATAGTCCCAAGAACAATTATAAAAGACAAAATAGGACCTTTTTTATTGTGGGTACTTTTAGTGATTTTTGCCATGCAACTCATATCTTATCTTTATAATTCTAGCACTGATTTGCATAGCAAAATGGCTGCTTTACTGGGAATTAAGAGATACAAAAACCGTTTTTTTGATAATTATATTTTTACGATAACCTTACTCGTTTTAGGAATTAGTACCAGTTGGGCCATGTTACAGCATTGGCAGAAAGCTGCACAATACAAACAACAACTGGAGCAGGACAAAACCATGGCAGAACTGGCCATGCTTAAAGCGCAAATTAACCCGCACTTTTTTTTTAATTCGCTAAATAGTATTTATTCACTGACTTATACTAATGTAGAGGATTCTCGCAATGCACTTCATACGCTAAGCCACATGATGCGTTACCTGCTCTATAATGCAGAAGGAGAAAGAACAACATTACTCAAAGAAGTAGATTTTTTAAAAAATTATATTGCCCTAATGCGGCTTCGGGCTAATAGTAAATTAAAGATCGTAACAAATATCCCTGAAAAATTAAACGATTATCCTATCGTTCCTATGTTGTTATTACCATTGGTAGAGAATGCTTTTAAACATGGTGTACACGCGACTGATAAAAGTGAAATTAATATCACTATTAAACAGCATGATACCAATCTTGAACTTGAAGTAGAAAACACCTTTTTTGAAAAAAACAACAGTCCATCGGATGAGGGCGGAATAGGATTAACGAATACCAAACGTAGATTACAATTGGTTTACCCACACAAACATGTGATTAATACTCGTGTAAACGAACAAGGAAAATACAAAGTAAACCTGCAACTAACTTTAGAACAATGACAGTATTAAAATGTATAGCGATAGATGATGAACCTTTGGCATTAAAGCTTGTGGAAACCTTTATCGAACTAACTCCTTTTTTGAAATTGGAGTGCAGTTGTGACAATGCTCTTGAAGCCATGACTTTAATACAAGAAAACCAACCCGATCTTATTTTCTTAGATATCAATATGCCTAATTTAACGGGTATGGAACTGGCACGTCTTTTACAGGAACAGCCAGGGCCAATCCCTAAAATTATTTTTACGACAGCTTACAATCATTATGCTATCGAAGGATATAGAGTTAACGCAGTAGATTATCTTTTAAAGCCGTTTAGCTACGAAGAGTTTTTGAGGGCCACCAATAAAGCATTACAATTGTTTGAAGAAACTTCAAATCAACAGCAATCCGTTGTTGAAGATGATGAATTTATTTTTCTAAAGGTTGAATATCAATGGGTAAGAGTTAGCATGAAAGACATTTTATACATTGAGAGCTTAAAGGATTATGTCAAAGTGCATCTAGAAAATACTGCAAAAGCATTGATGTCCCTGATTACTTTAAAAGCTCTAGAAGAAAAATTACCTTCTTCAAAATTTATGCGAATGAATCGTTCGTTTATTGTTTCGTTGGAAAAAATAAGTGCTATAAGCAAAAATTCAATCTTCATCAATAAAACAGAAATTACCGTTGGAGAACAATACAAAGAAGCTTTCAAGGTAATTGTAGATAAATGGATAAAATAATTATATTAAATTGCTTCAATAACTCCGAATTTAAAATTTAATAATTTTAATAGCTGATTATTAAACTAATCAAAATTTTTAAAGAATTTTTCTATTGCAGTTTTTAATGTTTTGAAATCTTCATAGTATTTGTTTTTTATTACTTTCTTTTTAAAAAATTTCCATAGCCTTACTATCAAATTCAGATTTGAACTATATGGCGGTAATTAAAATTCTTTATTTAGGTTACAGCCCGCGTAAGCAGCAGAATAATGAATCAAAAACGAAATTTTCTGCTTTGGGGTTACGCCCAAAATATGCATTTCATGATAAAAAAACATGTCGATTACTAAAATAAGTTTATTACTTTAGACGATAAAAATTTTTATAATGACTAAAAATCAACTTCTAATTCTGATACTTTTCTTCTCCGCTTTAATGAGAGGTCAAAATACAGATTCTGCAGATTTTGAAAACCTAAACCAATCAAAGCAATGGCAATTACAGTTTAATGATTCCTGCATTAAAGATTGGCAATCCAAATGGTTTTTGGACGGACATCATGCCGATATTGAAAACACACCGGAAGGAATGCTTTTTAGTGGCGGAAATGTAGAAGGAGATGATGCGTATAATGCAGTATTATGGACAAAGGATTCATTTAAAGGAGACCTGAAAATCGAATACAGCTACGCAAAAACCGACACAAAAACGGCTTGGGCAACAATTTTATATATTCAGGCGACAGGTATTGGCGTTGCTCCTTATGTCGAAGATATAACGCAATGGAATAATTTAAGAGAAATTCCAGCAATGAAAACGTATTACAATAATATGAAGGCACTGCACATTAGTTATGCATCGTATGATAATAAAAACACAGACATTAAAAACGATTATATCCGTGTGCGAAAGTATCCTGTACTTGCTGGACAAAACTTTAATACTACAACTGAAATTCCAAGTGCCAGTTTTGAAACAGGGCTGTTTAATTCTAATGAAACCTATCGAATAACGATTATCAAAACCAATCAAAAACTGTATTTTAAGGTGGTTGGAAAAGACGTTTCAAAACTCTTTTCATGGGATCTTACCAAAACTTCAGCTATAACTGAAGGCCGAATTGGTCTAAGGCATATGCATACCAGATCGGCATTGTATAAAGACTTATCGATATTTACAAAAAAATAAAAAGGCTTACATATTTATAAAACCAATTCTTCAAATAAACGCTGAACGGTTTGTTCCAAATCATCACAAAAACCAGTATGCGGTCTGGAAGTTTGTATCGCAGAACTTCGAATAGCTGTTAACCAACGAAAACGGGACGGAATATCAAACTCGCCAATAGGTCCGCCGGCTTTACCTCCGTGGGCAATTTTCTGAAAAGATTCTAAATTCAGTTCGAGCTGTTCCAAATCAAAATCTTCGGAAAGCATCAGCAATTTTGCTTCATTAACAGAATAAAGCATTTTTATGAATTTGGCGCTTTTGCAAAACAAAATGATGCCTACATTCAGGAATTCTTCTCGTTCTACCCTTGGCACAACGCGAATAACGGCATACTCATATAAGTTTTTCTCTTGCATTTTGAGCTTCATTTATAAAAATTTCTGAATGGTTCAATCTCGTCCATAGAAACTGAAAGTAAACATCTCTGATTTCCTCCGGAGTCTGCTCATTGTCTTCCCAATGCAACCAATCTTCCGGTATGTAATTAACAATATCCTGCAGTATTTCTTTGGTAAGCAGCTTTCTAAAAGCAAGATCAGTTGCTGTTAATTCGGTTGCTTGAGGCAGTAGCACATGGTCTTTAATCAATACAAAAGGACTTTTCGCATGTGTTTCCCAAGTGTTCCAAGAATGATGAAAATATAGCGACGCTCCATGATCAATGAGCCATAATTCTTTGTGCCAAATAAGCATATTGGTGTTTCTGAACGTACGGTCGACATTCGTAATGAAAGCATCGAGCCAAACGATTTGCGAAGCCAAATCCGCAGGCAGTTTTGTCACAACGGGATCAAAAGTAATAGCTCCCGACAAAAAATGCAAAGCCAAATTAAGCCCCTGACTTCCTTGCAATAAATCTTGAATTTCTTCGTCTCCCTCAGTACGTCCAAAGGCTTCGTCGAGATTGGCAAATACCAATTCAGGCATTTTCAGATTCAGAACTCTGGCAATCTCCCCTCCTATCAATTCGGCAATCAAGGCTTTTACACCATGTCCTGCACCTCTGAATTTTAAAACGTATTTAAAATCATCATCGGCTTCGGCCAAAGCTGGCAGCGAACCGCCTTCCCGTAATGGCGAAATGTAGCGCGTAACATTTACAGTTCGTAATTCAAGCGGTTTTTTCATAGCACAGTTTTTAGGAACTGCAAACTTACAAATTTCTTTTAAAGCCACTAAGCTGCTAAGAAACTAAGATTCTAAGTTTTCTGCAGACAACAGTCCAAACAAATCGTTAAACAATCTTAAACATTTAAACGATTAAACTTTTCCTAAAAAACTTATATTTGTAATTCACACACTTCTAAATGTTTTTTTTTATGAAATATAGAATTAGCGCATTGTATCAACAATGCTTTCTGGCAATACTTTTTTTTTTTAGTACAGCTGCATTTGCACAAAAACTAGAAAAATTCTTTCCCTCCAAAGATTTAACTTCTGTGGGAGTTTATTATTACCCAGAACATTGGGATCCTTCCCAATGGGAGCGTGATTTTCAAAACATGGAAAAAATGGGTTTTGAATTCACCCATTTTGGAGAATTTGCTTGGGCGCAATTAGAACCAGAAGAAGGAAAATACGATTTCAAATGGCTTGATAAATCATTGGAACTGGCAGAAAAATATCATCTAAAAGTGGTTATGTGTACCTCTACCGCTACGCCTCCGGTATGGCTCGTTCGAAAACATCCTGAAGTGCTTACGACAAACGAAGACGGCAGCAAAATGGATCATGGAACACGTCAGCATGCTACTTTTTCCAGTAATTACTACCGCACCTATTCAATGAAAATGATTGCCGAATTAGCCAAAAGATACGGCAATGACAAACGCATCATGGGTTGGCAGATCGATAATGAACCGCGTCGTTTTCTGGATTATGGAAAAGATGCTCCACAAAGATTCCGTGATTGGTTAAAAGAAAAATACAAAACTATTGCTGCAGTCAACGAAGCTTGGGGAAATAATTTCTGGAGCGGTACTTACAGCAGTTTTGACGAAATCAATATTCCGTTGCACGCTTTATGGGGAATGAACCTGCACTCTCAACTTGACCATTACCGTTTTGCAGATAATGAAACTGCAACCTTTTTGGACGATCAAGCGAAAGAAATCCGTAAGTTTTCAAGTCCAAATCAATGGATTACTTCTAATTATATTCCAATGTATGATGTGGGCTATGTAGGAATGAGCAAAGAACTGGATTTTGTCAGCTACACTCGCTATATGGTTTATGGAAGTGATCTTGGCATTGGTCCAAAAGGCTATCGCGTAGGCGAATATTCCCGTATTTCGATGGCTAATGATTTTTTCCGTCCGATGAAAGGTGCTTATGGCGTTATGGAATTACAGCCGGGACAAGTAAACTGGGGAAGCATTAATCCGCAACCGTTACCCGGAGCAATCCGCATGTGGCTCTGGCATGTTTTTGCAGGCGGAAGCAAGTTTACCTGTACCTACCGTTTTCGTGCGCCTTTGTATGGCTACGAGCAATTTCATTACGGAATTGTAGGAACGGATGGCGTTACTCCAACCACCGGCGGATTAGAATTTAGCCAGTTCATCAAAGACATCAATACGCTCCGCAAAAAATACGACGCGAAAGCGCAATTGCCAAAAGCTTATTTGCAACGCAAAACTGGAATTCTTTTCAATGCTGATAATGTGATGGGGATTGAACTTAACAAGCAAACCAATCAATGGAATACGATAGACCATTTTACAAAATATTACAAGGCAGTAAAATCATTTGGCGCTCCTGTGGATTTTGTTCGTGATACGACTAATTTTTCAAATTATCCTGTTTTAATCGTTCCTGCTTATCAGATGATTGACCAGCAAATGATTGACAAACTGACTGCTTATGCACAAAACGGAGGCAACTTGGTTTTGAGCTGCCGTACCGGAATCCAAAATCGCAAAGGCCATCTTTGGGAAGCTAAATTTTATCAGCCGATGTGGAATTTGATTGGTTCCGAAATTGAATCGTATGATTTATTGATGCCGCAATCTCCTGATAAAATTAAATTCAACGATCAGGAATTTGTATGGACGAGCTGGGGAGATTTATTAAAACCAAACAAAGGAACTGAAATCTGGGGAACTTATCAAGGTGATTTCTATGCTGGAACTCCTGCCGTTATTTCTCGTAAATTAGGAAAAGGAACGGTTACGTATGTTGGTGTTGATTCTAAAAAAGGAGATTTAGAAAAACAAGTATTGACTAAATTATATCAACAGCAAAACATTCCAATTGAAAATTATCCAGAAGGCATTATGGTAGAATACCGAGATGGTTTTGGAATTGCAGTAAATTATTCGGATAAAGTTTATGAAATAAAAATCCCTGCAAATGCTGAAATTATAGTTGGAACACCATCTATGAAAACAGCAGATGTATTGGTTTGGAAATATAAAAATTAATTGAGTTAGATAATGAAATTGTAAAAATTAACCATTAAGAGATTAAGTCTATTAAGCTTAATAATTCTTAATTTCTTAATGGTTTAAAAAAAAGAATTAGTATTAAAAGTAACTCAAAAATCATTTCCCTAATTGCTTTTGCTCAATTGGTTCAAATAAAAAATTGGATTCCTTAAATTCCAATGTTCCTTTCACATAGAAAGGTATGGTCATATAGGTAGAAATTAATCCTGTTCCCAGTTTTAATTTTTGATTGCTTTCTAATAAAACAAAAGGCGCTCTTTTTATATCTCCGCCATACGATCTATAGCAAAAATCGCCTCTTAATGTATCTCCATGTCGATTCCCCCGAACAGCTCCAGAATCTTTCCCTAAAAGTCCATATCGAATTTCATATTCCCCATAAAAAGTATTTTTAGTAAATACTAATGACAGAAAAGCTGTTGAATCCCCTTTTGAAGCTTTATAAAATTTTTTGAAGGTCTTGTTTTCCCTTTTGTTACAGCTATGCAGTAAAAAAATTACAGCCACTATAAAAAAAAGCTTTTTCACTATGCGTTTATTTGTTCCCATTTCTTTCGAATACAATTGACAGGGCAAATATAAAATATCAATAAACAAGCGTGACTATTTTTTATAATTTTCGATAAAACTTGTTTGCTAAATTAAATACTGATTATGAGACCAAATAGTCAAAAATCTGTTAAAACCTTTGATTTCACAGCTATTTCACTATATATTTACAAATATGAAACTAGCGCATAAAATAGCACTTTATACTCTTTGCTTACTACTGACCCTATCTTGGGTTGCGCCATCTGTTTCTAATATTATAAAAACCGTTTCCGAAAAAAGAATTGCTGATAAAAAAGAAGCATTGCCAGAAGGAAAGTCAGAAGTAGAAGAGAAAAAATTTGAAATAGTTCTGGATTTTTCAGCTCCATTCAGTGTTCCTTTTCAAGCTGTGGCTTCAACTGAACTTCACTTTAATAAAGGAACTGATATTCCGCAATCAGTAATTTTGGATTTATCAAATCCGCCTCCTGAATTTTATTTATTTGCCTAAGATTAACTTTCGAAATCAATTACATTCGAAAAAAACTTTTATACAATTAAATTAAAATTCAAACATATATGAAAACGATATTCACGCTTGCACTTACCTTATTTACCTCATTTCTATTTGCTGACTCTCACATTATTGTAAAACAAAATGGAGAAAAACTTGAAGTAAATTATGTCACTACCAAAAACAATACGGTTTTTTATTCCCTTCCTGGAAATAGCACCGTAAACGAAATCAGCCTTTTTGCCATTGAAAAAGTGATTGATAAAAAGACAAACAGCATACTTATTGATAATCACAAAATAGATGTTTCTGGAAAAAAAGGATATAAAATTGTGCAGTTTATTGCAAACACTCAAACAAACGGTCTACACCAAGGAGTGGCTTTAAAAACCACAATCCACAAACCAAAAGGGTTTACAAAATCAGATTGGATTGCAGATGCTTCCATAAGAATTAAAAAACAAGCTGCAGCACAAGGATTTCCTTTTGTGGTGATTACCAATCAAACCGATTCCAAATTAGAAGCTGTGGCATACAACTATTAAACAGCAGTTTTAATCGAAAACACTAAGAGACAAGTTAATTCTTGTCTCTTTTTTTATATGCCAATTAGTTTTCCAAGCTCAAATACGCTTTCCCAATATATTCAATAATCGATGAAGCTATAAAGGACTGATACCCTGTTTCGGGCAAAGCGATATCGGCAGTCAATCCGTGGAGATAAACGCCCAAAATAGCTGCATCAACGGGTTTGTATGATTGTGCCAAAAGACTTGTAATCATCCCCGTAAGCACATCACCGCTTCCTGCAGTCGCCAGCGCAGCATTTCCAGTAGTATTGAGATAAATAGTTACACCGTCAATGATGTGGGTTGGTGCTCCTTTCATCACAATAATTACTTGGTTCACTAACGAAAAAGCAATCGTTTTTAGAAACATTTCCTCCTCCGATTGCCATTTTCCAATCAATCGCTCCAGTTCTTTGGGATGCGGTGTCAAAATAGTTCTAGGCGAAACCAACGCCATCCAAGACGGATTATGCGATAAAATATTTAGCCCGTCGGCATCTATGACCATCGGGATGCTGGTATTCGACAAAAAATCATGAAACGCTTTTTGGGTTGCTGTTTTCTGTCCCATTCCCGGGCCAATTCCAATCGCATCTGGCTCAAAATCAAAACGAATATCCGAAAGATATTTTTCCTGATCATCGGTCATTACCATCACTTCGGGATTGGCAATCTGTACAATTTGATAACCGCATTGTGGCACAAAAGCAGTTACCAGTCCGCTGCCCGTTTTCAGCGCCGCTTTGCTGGACAAGCACATCGCCCCTATCTTGCCATAGCTCCCGCCAATGAGCAATGCGTGTCCCTGCAGGCCTTTGTGAGTATGCTTGGCAATGGGTTTGTATCGTTTTAAGATTTCATTTCTATCAATGGCAATTGGAGCATTCATAAGATTGATTTTTCTATTAAAAGTACAAAATTCTAGAACTCAAATTTCAAACTTTCAAACTTTTCTGAGCGTGCCCCCAGCAGAAAAAGTGGCTGACTCATTGCTACGGTTATACAACCCTTTCCCTGCTGTGGTCGGGCTATCTGGGCTACTTCGGTAGCTTGCGTCTATCCCAATCTCGTTAAGTTAAGGATATAAAGTCATCGTTTTGTCATTCCGAAGAATGAGGAATCTCACTAGTGACTTACGTTATGTGATTTCTCCTTCGTCGAAATGACATAAAAAACGCTTAACTTAATGACATTGCCGTCTATCCCAATGGCATTAAGTTAAGGATTAAAAGATAAAATGATTGCTGATTTTTGATTAACGATTTTTGATTTCAGATGTAAAAGACCTCGTAAAATCGACAATTTAAATATTTAGCCACACCAAATCTGAAATCAAAAATCGTTACCCGAGCCTGAAAGGCGAACAGGCGAAGCAATCCTCAATCTAAAAT
>CAUPKA010000003.1:0-234783 GCA_963511725.1 uncultured Flavobacterium sp. | reverse complement strand
TTGAAATACGCATCTGGTGGCGGGAAACTCCTGAGATATGTTGCATCCTTAAAAATACGAAAAATCCTGTTTTAAAACAAATACTTTGCTATATTTGTTTAGAACAAAAACCGAAGTTTTTTCACAGACTGACGTTAGCAGTAATTTAACCAAAAGAACAGAATGGCATTAGATTTTCATAGACTTGATAACAATGAATTATTGTTTCAAATGGAGAATAATAAATTTGAATATTTACTTGAAATTTTCGAGACATTTAGACAATGGACAGGAATTGTAATTGACCAATACGGAGATTTGAAATTAACAATTGAAAATTTAGAAACAATTGTAAAAATCATAGAAAAGTATATCGAAATTACTGACCTAAATAAAAACAAATTAAAAACTTCTATTATTCTCGAATTTAAAGGATTCTTAATGTTTCTAATAAATAAGAAGATTGAAATTGAATTATTAGGCGATTAATTATGTGGAGCAATCAATACAATTATTATAACATACAAAGTGATGAATCACATTCAGAAAAAATTGAATCAAAAAAAGTTATAGAAATACTAGCTAAAACAACTTATTTCAAGCAAATTAATCATCAATCTTTCTCTAATTACGACCATTTTCCTTGGCTTGAAATAAATATTGTTAAAGCAAAAAACGGAAATTTCTCTACAAGTGAAAAAGAATTAGAATTTGTAAATTTAATTGCAATTGTTTGCTCAAAAAACATAGAAATTAATCAATCAGTTTATATCGAAACATTTTTGAATGTTGCTAAAGAATTAAATTGGAAATTATATTTGGAACAAGACGATTGCGGAAATGAAAATATAGAAATTAAAAGATAATAAATAAACTACTGCCAACACACGCTACAAGCAATTTGGGCATTTGGCTTAATGGAAAATTTGGTTTGTATTTGGGAAGTTTAGGCAAATCCGAAAATAAGGCTTAATTTAATCCCAAACTGCTTGTAGCGCGAGAACGTCAGGCTGTGAAAAAACCTCTTCAGATTTAGAAAGTATTCGGAGGGCTACCAAAGAAAAAACTCAAATATGAGATTCTCAAGAGGCTGATTTTAGTTTTTTCACAGACTGACGTTGTAGGCAATGCTAACAAAGACCAAGACAATTTAAAACAGTTTTTTAAATTAACCCAATATGAACATTAACTTATTTCTTTGGTTACTATTAATAACCTTACCAGAAATGGTGTTTTCTCAATCGGCCGACTTTACCATTCAAGATGTAAAGTTTGAAAGTCAGGGCGTCACTCTTGCAGGCACGATTTTAACACCAAAAAAAACATTTGCAGCAGTTGTAATTGTTCATGGGTCTGATCCTGTAAAAAGAGAAATGGAGTTCGCTAAACGTCTTACTAAAGAAGGTATTGCTGTATTGACATATGATAAACGTGGAGTTGGAGAATCCGGCGGTGTATATGTAGGACCATCTGTTGGCACGAATAATATTGACACTACTAATCTTAATTTATTAGCTGATGATGCAAGTTCGGCAGTAAATACATTTCGAACCTATTTGAAAGATAAAAAAATACCAATTGGATTAGTTGGCTTCAGTCAAGCAGGATGGATAATCCCAATTGCTGCAAGCAAAAATCCACAAATAGAATTTATGGTTTTATTTAGTTGCCCTACAATTACAACTCTAGAACAACTTCGATTTCAGTTTTATACTAATGGAAATAATAATTTTTGGGAAAATCATACAGAATCTGAAGCTCGTGAACATATCAAAAATGATTCTGACAGGTATCAATTTACAGCTACTGACCCAAAAATTTCCTTGAATACTCTTTCAATTTCAGGACTTTGGCTTTTTGGTGAGAAAGATATACAGATTCCAGTAAAGTTATGTATAGAGCAATTAAATACATTGAAAGCTCAAGGCAAACCTTTCGAATATACCTTGTTTTCAACATTAGGACACAATACTACTTCTGGCAATATTACAGCACCAGTTGATATTTCAATTCAATGGATAAAACAGAAAGCTTTGAACATTAAAAAGTCTAAAGTATCAAAATAAAGCACTGCCTACAAGCAAGCCGGGCATTTGGCAAAATTTGAAGATGGTTTTGTATTTGAAAAATTAGTTTTTAACCGAAAGTTTAGGCTTTCTTAATCCCAGCCTGCGTGTAACGCGGGAACGTCAGGCTGTGAAAAAACCTCATTTCACTATCAAAATCTTCAAATTTCACGACACTACAATTCAAATAAAGCCTTCTGAGAAGGCTCTTTTTTTAGGCTGCAAATTTCTATTTGTTTGCCATTATGATAGCCTTTATTCACCAATGCGGTATATGTTTCAATCCCTAGATTCTCTTTAGCTTCAATAGCAATTGCCGACAAGGCACTGCGGTCGTTCTTGTTGATGGTGTGCGTGGCTACTACAAGATTGTGTTTGGCATCTACTGCCAACTGAATGTTAAATGAGATTTCAACCACTTGTCCTTGTACTAATAATGCTCTGGCATCGTTATCGGTGGTGCTTATTTGGGGTTCTCCACTTGCTTTTAGCTTTTCTTCCAGCAACTCATAGCGGATTTTGCTTTGTTTTAAACGTTCCATTTTTTGTTGAATGTTTTGGGTTTTTGGAGGATTTTCCTTTGCATCATTTTCCTCCAAAGCATCTAAGTATTCTTGGGTTTTGGTTTCAATATATTCTAAGTGTTGGTCTATTTTCTTTTGATTAAAATTGGCCTTTTTACTGTTGTGCGCCAGGCTTTTGGTTCCATCAATGGCAATGGTTTCACAGCCTATTAAATCGGAATCTTTCAGAATGCTAACAAAGAGTTTGAATAAGTTCTTCAAGGCTACAGGATTGTTCTTTCTAAAATCAGAGATACTGTGATAATTCGGACGAATGCCTTCCAATAACCATTGCATTTCAAGGTTTCTAAAACATTCTTTTTCTAATTTTCGAGAGCTTCTTATTCCGTTTAGATAACCGTATAAATAGATTTTTAAAAACACTTGGCTGTTATAACTTGGGAGACCTTCTTTTTTGAGGGTTTGAACCGAAAAACTAAGCTTAGATAAATCTACAAACGTTACAAATGCATCTATGAATCGTACTTGATTATCGGGAGCTATAGCGTCTTCTAAACTAGAAATACGCATTTGGTGGCGGGAAATTCCTGTGATATGATGCATTCCTAAAAATACGAAAATTCCTGTTTTTAAACAAATTTTGTGTTATATTTGACGCAACAATAACGGAGGTTTTTTCTCATACTGACGTTACAGGAAACCTTGGAAAAACGAAACAAAAAAAGAACTATAATTTTGAAAACAAAAAAATACCTTTTATTAATTTTAAGTATAATGTTATTTTCTTGTAGCGAAAATGACGATATTCCAAATCAACAAACAAATTTACAAGCAGGAGTTCTGATTTCTTTTGATGATGATTATGTAGATGAATGGTTTGAAGTAAATAATATTTTACAAACATATGATTGGAAAGCAACATTTTTTGTAACTAGATTTAATCAATTATCGACAACTAAAATCCAAAAACTAAAAGATTTAAAAAGTGACGGACACGAAATTGGCGGACACGGATTAAATCACGTAAATGCACCTACATTTATTTCAGCAAATAGTACAAGTGAATATCTTAACCAAGAAATTTCTCCAATGTTAGATTTAATGAATAATGATAATTTATCGCCAACTTCTTTTGCTTACCCTTATGGCTCAAGAGACCCAACAACCGATAATTTACTTCTAAATCAATTCCAAATATTAAGAGGGACAACATATGGTAATTCAAATCCAGCTTCTCAAAATTGTTATTACAATAATAACAGACTTGTTTTTGGTTTAGGACTTGATAAGAATTATTCGCATTTTAGTATTCCATATTTTTTATCACTTTTAGAATACGCAAAAAACAATCATAAAATTGTTATATTTTATGCTCATAAACCGGTTCAGAGTTTTCAAAATAATTACGAAACGGAATACCAAACATTAATAGAAATATGTAATTACGTAAAAAATAACAATATGAAATTTTATAAAATGTCCGAATTATATAATATCCAAAATAGCATTTAAAACAAAAAAGGCATCTGCCAACACACGCTACAAGCAATTTGGGGATTTGGCTAAATTTGAAGTTAGATTTGTCTCAGATAAATTTGTGTTTATCCGAAGAGCAGACTTAATTTAATCCAAAACCCGCTGATTACCCGAACATCAGGCTGTAAAAAAACCTCTTCAGATTTAGAAAGTATTCGGAGGGCTACCAAAGAAAAAACTCAAATATGAGATTTTCAAGAGGCTGATTTTAGTTTTTTCACAGACTGACGTTGGTGGCAAGGCTAATCAATCACTACACTTTCAATTCCTTTTTGCAAATCAGTTTTCCTAAATTCAGGAATATTCACACCTTCTGCCCGAAAATACAGAGATGTCGGTCAAACCGATAAATCCTAATATCTGCTTGAGATACGGAACAACAAAATCCCAAGACTGAGACGCACCTTCCGAATAAATATGTCCTGCTGAAAAAGCAATATAAACTTTCTTGTTTTTCAGAAGTCCCTCAGGCTGCCCCTGTTTGTTGAATTTAAAAGTAACATGAGGTCTTGCAATTAGATTTAAATACGCTTTCAAAGAAGCGACAACACCAAAATTATACAATGGGGCATCTATCACAATGATATCCGCTTCCAACAATTCAGCAATCACTTCATCAGAATACCTAATCGCATTCAGTTGTTCTAATGAGCGATTTTCAGGTGGAGTAAAAAGTGTAACAATTTGAATTTCGTCCAAAAATGGAGGCTGATTTGTTGCTACCTTTCGTTCATCAAAAACACTGTTGGGATATTTTGTTCTAATTTTCTCAACGATAGTGTTACCCAATTTTTTACTTATTGATGATTCACCTCGGGGACTTGAAATAATATGCAATACCTTCTTTCTCATAATTTTTATTTTTATGAATGATTTTTATTTTGGATTTTCGTGTTGCTTACATAAGAAACAATTAAAATTACAAGAAAAACTAATCCTGCAATGACTTTATCTGCAGGGTCGCCAACCACAAAGTGAGCTAACGAAGCCGAAGCAAACATGATTGCATAACCAATGTATGCCGACTCTTTCAGCATGCGAACAGGCAACCAAAGAAAAATTGCACCGATAAGTTTTGTAATTCCTATTTCAATTCTGAAATAATCGGGAAAGCCTAAATGTTCCATTGAAACTTTTACTTCGGGTTTTGTAAGGGTTTCAAACGCAATAAATATCATCATTGTCGAAATAATTCCTGTTGTAGCGTAGTACGTAATTTTGGTTGATTTCATTTCTTTACTGTTTAAATTTGATATTGCAATATTATGTATATTCGCTTACTAAAATATAATAGTAACCATAATGTTAGTAGTAACTTTTGGGTTAGTTAACCTAAAAAAAATAGAAAAATGGCGACAAGTAAATTAGAATATTCAGAATTACAATGCACAAATCGTCTATCAGCAACCGAAGACGCTTTATACGTTCTTGGTGGTAGGTGGACCATTAGAGTGATGATTGCAATTTTGGGTGGACATACAAGGTTCAACGATTTACAACGAACTATAAAAAGCATTTCTGCAAGAGTACTGTCGAGTGAATTAAAAAAATTAGAAGTAAACCATTTAATAAAAAGAACAGTCCTTGTTGACCAAATGCCTGTTATAGTGGAATATGTTCCTACGGAATACACTCAATCATTGAAAGATATTATCACTGCTTTGGCTGAATGGGGTGTAAAACACAAAATAAAAATTACAACCAATTAATAGGACGAAAAACCCATGCTGGTAACAAAACCGAGCTATAATAAACTAAAATTCCTAAATCTTTATACAAATTTTCCGCTGCTTTTATTTATGATTTATTTAACGAGTCGTTTATGAATTTTCAACATCTACTGTAACAAATTAATATAGGTTTGTCATAAATTAACTAAATAAAGAATCTTATGAAGAAAACCTTTTTAATTGCCGTTATCCTATTTTCATTTTCTGCAGTTAAAGCACAAAATCAAAATGAAATCAATGTAAAACCTTACGAGAAAAAAAATGAAGTTACACTGAATTTATTTGCACCTATTGCAGGAGCATTTGATGCAAGTTATGAAAGACATTTAAACAGAAAGTCATCATTGGGAATTTCTTTTCTTTATGTATACAATAATAAACTGGAAGAAGATATGAATTATTATATATCTCCATATTACAGAATGTATTTTGGTCAAAAATATGCTTCTGGTTTTTTTGTTGAAGGATTTGGATTGATTAGTTCAATCGATGGAAAAAAAATATATGACACAGAAGAGAAATTAACATTTACTAAAAATCCTGATGTTATTGATTTAACCCTTGGTATAGGACTAGGCTGGAAAGGAGTTACTAAAAGTGGATTTACATATGGCGCTAACCTTGGTTGGGGGAAGCTTTTATTTAATGCTGATAAAACAGACCACACCGCAGTTGTAAAATTTGGTTTAAATTTAGGCTATCGATTTTAATACAATAACTTTATAAAAACGTCACACAACAGCTACAACGGATTTGGGCAATTGGCTTAATGCAAAGTTGGTTTAGTATTTGGATGATTTAGCAAATTCGAATAATGAGCTTAATTTAATACCAAACTAGCTGTAATACAAGAACGTTATGTCTCATGCTAAAAAAACCGACAAATGAGTGAAAATAAAAATCGTAAACTAAACAAAGAAATCAAAGTTGAAGACGTTGAATTTGACAGCGATGAAAATTTTGCTTTTATTGTGGGATACACTTCTGGTGGTGCATCTTATGGTGTAACACACGAAGAGATAAATGAAATTGAAAAAGAAAACAAATGTCAACTGAAGATGCACCAATAATTTGTTTTCCTTAATTAAAACAGTTTATACAAGAGAATTCCAAAGCTAATTTGACAATTCCAAAACATTTTAAACTTGTGATTGAATTAGATAATAAACTAAACCAAATTAAAACTGAAATAAATATTCAACCTCCATGATGTCGTCTCCGAAATGCCCAGAAAGACATCGCTCAAAGTTTTGGCCAATTTCTATAATTGCAATGTACTTTGCTTTAAAAAAAATTGATAATTGTACCGAAATTGAGTTTAAAGAATTGGAAAGTATATTGCCTTGTCGCTCCATAACTAAATCCATTAGCCAGCTGAATCAATTAAACAATTATTTTTTTTCAGTTCCTTAACATCCCCTCTATAAGTGATTGAATCACGATTATTCGAACTTATGGTCAATGAAGCTACGCCGTCAAAAAATATAGTCAAAATAATCTGATAAGAATCTGAACTGTCTCGAACCTCACCTTTAATTGTGAAATTCTTCTTGTTTTTTGCTATCGAATAATCTTTAATAGGCCCTTTAAAATTCAAACCACCTCCACCATAAACCAATCCCGCATATGCTCGCCCAAAATAGGGCATTTCGCTGTGAATGGAATCATTTTTGAATCGCAAATAATTTGTATTTGTTGTCAAATCAATACTTCTGCCTCTTTGGGGATAGGCCATATCACCTTCAAATTCAAACTCTTTGGAATCAACAAGAGCTTCCACTTTTTTTTGTTTTGCCTGTTTTTGTTCCTCTTTTATTTGCTGTTTTGATTTTTCTTGTCCAAAACCTATTAACATTGAAAAAGAAAGAAAAAAAGATAATACTAATGTTTTCATAACATTCTTATTTTAATGATACTATAAACGAATAATTTCAAAAAATTTACTTCAGTTGCGAAAATCGCATCATCACAACGCTACCTGTCAAAAAAATTAAGGTTTTACCTCCGTCAGTAATCGTGTACGATTCTATTTTATTTAGGGTTTCCATATAGAGTGAATCCCCATTTCCTTCACAAGCCATCATAGTCATGCCTATTTTGGCGTCTTTAAAATTAATTTTGGCCCCATCAATAATCAAAGCACCAAAATACTGATTACAGCTATTATTTCCTGTAATTTTATTTTCTGCCAAATTAAAAACAATTGTTGGCTTTTTGCCAGGAAACAAACCTTCAAAAGCAATTCTGGGTCCTGTTATGTAATTCAATTCCCAAGTGCCTTCTATCGAAAATTCTTTCACAGCTGTTTTTGATGTACCGCATGAAACAAAACTGATGCAAATAAAAACTATCAATACCTTTATTCTATTCATGGTCATAAATTTAAAATCATATCATGTAAAAATAAGCAAAATTAATAAGAAAAAGGCATTCCGATTTCTAATTCAGTGCATTCGCTTTTAAAATTTTCTATCACAAATCACACAGATTATCACAGATTTTAACAATTTTTAAAAGAACTCTAGCTGTTTTAAAAATTCGTGTAAATAAAACAGATTATAATTTGTGTTTAACTTTTTTTAAATGCCAATGCCCTGTTTCTAATTTGCTTTTTAAAAATGGTATAATTATTTTCGTAAAAAAGAAAAATCATGACACTACTAGGAATAGGTTCCCGAATTGAACATCCAGAATATGGAAAAGGAGTAATTACTAATGTTTCATCCAAAAAATATTGGGTTACATTTATAGAAAATGGACTTGAAACCATTTCACTAAACGATGAGTTTAAAGTTATTGAAGCTACTGTAGACGAAGTTGATACGGTAAGTTTCTCGGAAGTAGAGCAATCATTAAGGGATTTACTCAAGAAATGGTCTGATGTTTCCGAAATAGTTCCTATCGGAGATAAATGGAAAGGCGGTAAACTGATCTTAGAACCCGGACAAGCCGGATTAGCATCCAAAGAAATTCCTATTGACGCTTTTTTCCATAAAATCATTATGGTTCGGGATCGTTTGCGCGTAATGGAACAAAAAATAAATAGCAGTAAAATTGAAGAAATAGAAAAGATTGAATTACAGCAATACATTACTCGTATTTATGGAAGCTTAACTTCGTTTAATATATTATTTAAATCGCCAACAAACCATTTTGTAGGGGAAAAATCAAAATAGGTTTTAACTATCAATTAATTTTTATACGCTTTTTTATACGTAATTTTATACACAAATTAAATTTCACTCTTATGAAAAAAATAATCTTCTCAATCGCAGTTATCATTATTGCTATAATTGGCTGTAAAACCAATAGCAAAAGTAGTGACTCAAAAAGCCTAAATCTAGTATTTGAATCCAAAAGCAATAGCAATGTTACGGGTACAGCTACATTTGTAGAAAAAAATGGCAAAGTAACTTTTACAGCAAAAATTTCTGGATTAAAGCCTGGAATTCACGCTATTCATATCCACGAGAAATCAGATTGCTCCGCTGCTGATGGAAGTTCGGCTGGAGGACATTGGAATCCTACTTTCAAAAAGCATGGAAAATGGGGCGATGCAGAACATCATAGAGGCGATATAGGTAATTTTACTGCAGATGAAAAAGGAAATGGCACTATCACGCTTACAACAGATGAATGGTCTATTGGCGGTGAAGACCCAACAAAAAATATTCTAGGAAAAGGACTTATTGTTCACCAAGGAGCCGATGACTTTGTAAGTCAGCCAGCAGGAAATGCTGGAGCAAGAGTTGCTTGTTCGGCAATTATTAAATAAAAACTCCTCTCACTTGAAAGAGAAAGAACAGCATTATTTTAAAAACGCATCAGCTTGGCGAGAATGGTTACACGATAATCATGATTCGTCAACTGGTGTGTATTTAATTTTCTATAAAGTAAACAGTCCTTTTGAAAGCATGCGTTGGGAAGAAGCAGTTCAAGTAGCAATTTGCTATGGCTGGATTGATTCTACCGTGAAAAGCATTGACGAACACAGCCGAAGACAACTCTATACTCCCAGAAAAAACAAAAGCCTCTGGAGCAAACTCAACAAAACATATATTGAAAAACTCATTGCTGATAATCTAATGCACGAAAGCGGCTTGACCAAAATTGAGATTGCCAAGCAGAATGGCTCTTGGACATCCTCAGATGCAACCGAAGATTTAATAATTCCAGAGGATTTAGCATTGGCATTCGAACAAAATCAAATTGCCTTCGATAACTATAAAAATTTCAGCCCTTCGTACCGAAAAGGGTACCTACACTGGATCAATCAGGCCAAAAGACCTGAAACCAGAAACAATAGAATTACTACAATAATTGATCTTTGTACGCAAAATAAGAAAGCGAGAGATTAATAATATTCTTCATTTTCTTTTTTATAAGACACAAAACCATTCTTGACTATTTAATCTAAAAAACGAATTTAAGAACAGGTTGAATTACTGAATTTTAATTTCCTCTCATACAAAAATCAAATTTTCACAAAAATCTTTAAAGAGCTCTTTTATAAATCTAAGAAATACACATTGATTCATAAAAAAACATAGCTTTGCATAATCAAAATTAAGCAATGATTAACCCGTCGGCATCAGGTTGGATAGATAAATTTTTTATAAAACTAAAGTTATCAGAACAGTTTCCTTCTGAAACAGAAGACAGCTATTACCAAAAATTAAGGAATACTGGTTTTATCTACGGCCACATCATTTCATTTGATACTTCTTTTGAAATACAATCTAAAGATTGGTTCAAAGAAGAAATTTCAAAACTAGCTTTACTGAATGCTTTACATGGTATTTTTTTATTAACTAACAAAGAAAAACAGCCTACGGATTTTATTGAGCAAGCGAATCTTTTTTACAAAGAAATGCATCCAGAAGGATTTAGTTTATTCAAAAAAATTGTTCCAAAAAATTCGCCATCATTAACTTTAGAAAAAATAATTGATGAACGTGTACAAACGAATGACAATATAATAAACAAAAATTTTTCGCACTTAGTAACCAATGCGCTATTGTTTATAGATGTTTTGGCTTTTCGCCAATATTTGATACAGGGACAAATTCCTGAAAAATACCTAAAAAAAATTGAAGAAACAATTGTCAACATTGTCATTCTGGCTTTAAAAATAAAGAATAACAAATCACAATACGATGATTTATTGATTAAATTATTTGAAGCTTCAATTCGATATAGTAAATTTTCCAAAAAAGATAATATCACCTTAGAAACGCTTGAATTAGCTTATTTTACTGCCGAACTGGAAAAAAAATACTTAATTGATATAGCAGGAATGGCTTTATGGAGCGATGGTGTTATCGAAAATAATGAATCCTATTTTTTACACACATTGGCAAATTCATTATTTATTGAAGATGATTTTGTAACACAGAGCATTAGCAATACAGATAGTTTTATAAGCAAGCACAGGAAAGAAATTCCTTATTTTAATTATTCTAATCCGGTAAAACATTTTTACGACCAAACTACAAAGAGCGTCATAACACTGATTTCACGCAATAAATCGAGGTTAGTTAAGGAAATCGTTCAAAGCAAGGAATTAATGTTGCTTTTGGCTCATTCGACCCATAGGGATTTAGATGAAAAAGAAAAAAAGAAAGTCAAAAAACAGTTATTGGATGTGTGCAAAACGATACCTTCATTAACCATATTTTTACTTCCGGGAGGGAGTTTATTATTGCCTCTCTTGATTAAGTTTATCCCAACACTTTTACCTTCGGCATTTAATGAAAATTTAGAGAATGATGATTAATAAAAAAGGCTGTCATTTAAAGACAGCCTTTTTTGATATTAAAATGGTTCACTCTATATCTAGAGAATTCAACTTTTTAGTTTTTGAAATTAAGCTGATAAACTTCATCCAAATCTTTGTCTGAACTGAAATTAACACCTAAATCAGTTACAAAACCAGAATTTAGTCCATAAACCCATCCATGAATAGTAACGTCTTGTCCGTTTTTCCAAGCTGATTGTAAAATGGATGTTTTAGCCAAATCAAATACTTGTTCTTTAACATTGATTTCTACAAATGCATTAAAACGCTCATTCTCATCTTCTATAGAATTTAAATATTTGTCATGTAAACGATACACGTCTTTTATATGACGAATCCAGTTATCAATGATACCTATAGAATCATTACCCATAGCTGCTTTTACACCGCCACAACCATAATGTCCGCAAACAATAACATGTTTCACTTTTAGAACATTTACTGCATAATCCAGTACGCTTAACATATTCATATCCGAGTGAATAACCATATTAGCAATGTTTCTGTGAACAAAAACTTCCCCTGGCTTAGCGCCTATTATTTCATTTGCAGGCACGCGACTGTCAGAACAACCAATCCATAACAATGGCGGTTTTTGGCCCATGGCTAAATCTTTAAAATATTCTGGATCTAAATCCAATTGTTCTTCAACCCATTTTTTATTATTGTCTAGTATTTTTTTATAAAAATCGCTCATTTTAGTTTTTTTTAAGTCTGTTTATTTAGTTAAAATATACATTGCCATGTATTGTTTTTTTGCCGTTTAAAATTACAAATTATTCTGAAAATTCACCATCAAAGGTCTTCTTTTCGACCATTTCTCTTTTTACAAAATCATAATGATGCTCAATAGTAACATGGTTTTGAGTTTCATTGCTATTTTCTAAAGCATATTCTTTTTTGAATCCTTTTAGCTTTACTATAATATTATCGTCTATCGCTCTTGTTGTTTTAAATTCATATATCAAATCCAAAATATCATGAGCAATGTAAACAGTATCCTGAGCATCAATAACCACTTTACTGTTCTTTGGTATTTTAGCCAATGTCATTTTGATAGCAGCTTTATTCAAGAAAGAAACTTCTTGTGCCAAATCAATATGAATTATATCCCCATCTGCATACTCCTTTTTTCTAAAACTATATGCTCTTTTAAGATTTCCTCTCAATATAAATACAATACAAATTACGATTCCCAAAACAACTCCTTTTAACAAATCAGTAAATACAACTCCTAAAAAGGTGGCAATAAAAGGTAAAAATTGGTACTTCCCGTAACTCCAAAAATGCTTGAATGTTGCTGGTTTTGCTAATTTATATCCCACTAAAATCAAAACTGCAGCAAGTGTAGCCAAAGGAATTTTATTCAAAATAAAAGGAATTGTCAGTGCGCATACTAACAATAAAACACCATGAATTATAGCTGATAATTTTGATTTGGCACCTGCTTCATTATTCGCAGAGGTACGAACCACTACAGATGTCAAAGGCAATCCGCCTATCAATGAACAAAAAATATTCCCAATTCCTTGTGCTCTTAATTCTACATTTGTATTAGTATATCGTTTGTGCACATCCATTCTGTCTGCAGCTTCAATACATAAAAGAGTTTCTATAGAAGCAACAACTGCTATAGTTACACCAACAACCCAAACTTGTGGATTTAAAAATCCAGCAAAATTTGGCGTCACAATAATTGCTTTAAATTCATCTAATGAAGTTGGCACAGGCAACGAAACTAAATGTTCCTTCTCAATAGCTAATGAACTTCCAGATGAAATAAAAAATTCATTCAATGCTATTCCAACAATTACAGCAACCAATGCGCCAGGCACTAATTTCAATTTCTTTAAAGCTGGAACTTTATCCCATGCAATCAATATGGCAATTGAAACTAATGTTATCAATATAGCTCCCAATTGCAAATGATTTAAAACATTAAAGAGAGCTGAAAAAGTATTATCCCCAGTTGTCTCAACAAAAGACTGATCTCCCTCAAAATCTGCATCATAACCAAAAGCATGCGGTAATTGTTTCATAATAATTATAACTCCAATACCAGCTAACATTCCCTCAATTACATTGGTTGGAAAATAATTTGAAATACTTCCCGCTTTTAGCAACCCCAAAGTCAATTGAATGATTCCAGCAATAAAAACTGCAGTTAAAAACATATCAAAACCTCCCAAACTGGTAATAGCCGTAAGTATTATAGCAGTCAAACCTGCTGCTGGTCCTGAAACACTTATTTGGGACTGACTCAAATACCCAACAACAATACCACCAATTATTCCAGTAATTATTCCGGAAAACAATGGAGCACCTGAAGCCATTGCAATCCCCAAACAGAGTGGCAAGGCTACCAAAAAAACGACTAAACCAGATGCAAAATCTGATTTAAAATGAGTGAAAAATTTTGTATTCTTTGACATAATATAAAATTATTATAAGATTGATTATTTAGGTTTTTACTACAATATAAATATTGCAATAGAAGACACTTATTCTGTAAAAAAAGGCATCCAAAAATGGGTTTATCATTTCATTTGCATCAACAACTGCAATGCAAGTCAATTAATCAGATCTGTAAATCTAGAATAACATACACTAGTAAAATCTGCATGCAACTCTTAGTTCCAATCAAAAAAATTGGAAAACAATTACGCAATGCTAATATACTACATATTCACAAATTAAAATTTGCATAATACAATAGCAATCAACTACAAATGATGATGAAAATTGGGGGAAACTACAACCAGTTTGGAGGTGGAATAAATATAGAAGCATAGTTTAAATCATGCTTCGATAAATTTTCAAAAACGATAAGACCAGATCCTTTTTTTAAGATTAAAAAAGGAATTTCCAGAAAAGTATTGAATGTATAATACTTTATATCATGTTTTAATTCTTCAAAAGAAGAGTTATTAGAATTTCCGCAAAGACTAGTATTCTCCTTGTCATTTTCCAGACACACCACAATTGTGGGCGCTGCCAGAAAAAAAACAAATAACAATAATACTATGCTCGCAAAAATTTTCATGTGGGCAAAAATAACAGATAGAACTTGAACAAAAAAATTAGTCCTATAAAATTAATCTAATTTTAACACTAAAAAAAAGCCTAAATATTGCAAAAAAAAAAAAACATTTAGGCTGTTTATTTTATCTTTTCAGAATTACAAACTCTCTTCTAACCATGCTTTCATCATCCAAATGGTTTTTTCTTGCTCAACAATAAAGTCACTCATCATCGAGTTTGTTCCTTCATCATTAATATCCGAAGCTTTACTTAGAATTTCTCTTTCTATTTTTAATAACTGAGAAAGCGAAGTTACAATCAGCTGAATGCTTGCTTCGTCATTTGAAATATTTTTTCCAATTGGCAATTGATTGAATTTTATATAATCTTCAAAGGTGTGCAATGGTCTTCCTCCTAGTGTTAAAACTCTTTCGGCTATCAAATCAATTTTCAATTGGGAATCATTATATAACTCTTCAAATTTCAAATGCAAATCAAAGAAGCGTTTCCCTCTGATATTCCAATGCAAACCTCTCAAACTTTGATAATAAATTTGATAATTGGCCAACAATACATTCAATTCTACAATTATAACTTCTGATTCTTCTACCGGTAATCCTATAACGTTTACTTTCATATTTATATTTATTTTGCTTTTATTAAAGTTTCAAAGCACAATTTTTATTTTATCTATCCAAATTTATGCAATAAACACAAAAAACGACTATAAATTAAATTGATTGTTTTTATATTTGCATAAAAATATACTATCTAATGACTATCACACAACTTAAATATGTATTGGCTGTAGCCGAACACAAAAATTTCACTTTAGCCGCCGAAAAATGTTTTGTAACGCAGCCCACATTGAGTATGCAGATTCAAAAAATTGAGGAAGAGCTCAGTATTCAAATTTTTGACAGAACCAAAAAACCAATTCAACTAACTGACATTGGCCAAAAAATTGTAAACCAAGCCAAAAACATTGTTAATGAAGCGGATAGAATACAAGATATTGTAGAACAGCAAAAAGGGTTTATTGGAGGTGAATTCAGGCTTGGGATTATTCCAACCATTATGCCTACTCTATTGCCAATGTTTTTGAATAATTTTATCAAAAAATATCCGAAAGTAAAATTAATCATTGAAGAACTGAATACCGAAGATATTATCACAAAATTAAAAAATGGAAATCTAGATGCTGCCATTGCCGCAACACCGCTAGAGGATGAAAAAATAAAAGAAATTGTTCTTTATTTTGAACCGTTTGTAGCTTATATACCTGAAAATAACGCAGTTTTTCAAAAAGAAGAAATTGAAATTGACGATCTCAATATTAATGAAATTTTACTATTGCAAGACGGACATTGTTTTAGAGACGGTATTTTGAACTTATGCAAGAACAGAAACCAAGACGGACTTAAATCTTTCCAATTAGAAAGCGGCAGTTTTGAAACACTAATAAAACTAGCTGATGAAGGACTAGGAACAACATTGCTTCCTTATCTGCACACATTGGATTTGAAAGAATCGGACAAATTAAAACTTAGACATTTTAAAGAGCCAAAACCCGCCCGTGAAGTAAGTTTAATTTACCCTAAAAGTGAATTAAAAATACAAATTATTGATGCTTTAAGAAATACTATTTCTGGAGTTGTAAAAGGAGCAATTGTTTTTCAAAATGTCCAAATTGTGAGTCCGCTCTTAAAAAAATAATATAAAAACAAAAAAAAGGAACCAAATTGGTTCCTTTTTTAATGCTCTACCTTAAAATGCATCAATCACATAAGGCAACAAGTGCTTTATTGCTTTTTTCAAATCTTTTCAAAAAATATAGAATTAAAGCTCACTCTTTCGAGAACCCTTTTTGTATAATCACAATTAATTCTAGATATAACAAAAAGGCTTAAACAATTTGAATTAGTAAACAGTTGCAAAAATATTGAAAAAATTCTTTTCCTCAAATAAAAACCATCCATAAAAAACAAAATAAACCGACAAACAACGTGTTTTTCGGTTTTATTGTAAGTTATCTACTTGTTTTAATTGATATTTATCCAAATAAAAAACAAATTCACAAAAAAAGAGGAACCGTTTATTGGTTCCTCTTTTTTTTTATGGATTTACGATTAGCAAACATTGTTTCAATTCTGGTTTCTCGATGGTGAAATCAAACAACCATTCTCTTAGTTGATCCAATTCAAAAGGCAACAGTGTTCGAATCGCTTTTTCTAATTCTTTACAGAAAAGTACTGGGTCAAAACTCACTCTTTCTAACACAGATTTTGTGTAATCAAACATTATTTTAGACATAATAAATTAAGATTATGGGGTTATATCTTGATTTTAACGTGATGTAAAAGTACATTATTTTTTAAATACAAATACTTTTTTTAACATAGAAATATAAAAATTACATCGTTTTCGTTAAAAACTCCAAAAATCATAAGTCTTTAAAAAAAATCATTTTCTAGCCCTGAACATTTCTCTTTTACCAGGAGGTCCAGCTAGTTTTTCGACAGTAAACCCAACCTCAATCATATTTCTTTTAATGACACCTCTTGCTGCGTAAGTTACTAATACAGAGTTGTTTTTTAGCGATTTAAACATTCTTTCAAATACCGAAACACTCCATAATTCAGGCTGAACGCGATATCCGAAAGCATCAAAATAAATTAAATCAAACTTTTCAACATCATCAATTTCTTCAAAAAACTGCTTTCTTTTGGTCAAAGAAAAACTTTCGGACAGATCATTTTTTTCTTCCCAATTTAGCGCATGCATTTTATCAAAAATAGGTTTCGAATCTAATGCATTCAGTTCTTCTGGATAATTCATGGATTGCAACTCTTCTTCTGAAATTGGATATGCCTCCACTCCTACATAATCAATTGTCTGACCTAATTTTTGAGCTTCCAAATATGTAATAAAAGCATTCAAGCCTGTTCCAAAACCAATTTCTAAAACAGAAACTTTTTGATTAGGAAATAAGGCCAGCCCATTTTTAATAAATACATGTTTCGCTTCTTGTATCGCTCCATGTTTAGAATGATAGCATTCATCCCATTCTTTTATATGAATTGTTGTAGAACCATCGGATGTGTGGATAATTTCTCTTTCCAAAGTATTGTTTTTGAGTTGATATAGCATTTTAGCACACTATATTGTTTTCAAAATTAAATAAAAGAATTTCTTATCGTTATCTAAAAACCATATTTTTTATATAATCAATATAATTTAACACCAATTTCTAAATAAAATTATACAATAAATAAATCACAGTTAATGACCATAATTAATGGCTTTTTGACAACTATTTATCTGATTTTTATTTAATTTTGCAATCAACAAAATTAAGGTCGCAGAAAATTTTCTTAACTGTAGCCAATTTATTTACTAAACAATCCTTTTTTTAATACATAAGCAATAATTATGAGTACCACTCAAACTAACAAAATTGAAACAATAAAAGCTGCTACTACAAAAATAAATGATGTTGATTTTGATCATTTAAGCTTTGGAGCTGTATTTACAGATCATTTATTAGAATGCGATTACATAAATGGAGAATGGCAACAACCTGTCATTAAGCCTTATGCGCCACTTTTACTTGATCCGTCTGCAAAAGTGTTTCATTATGGCCAAGCCATTTTTGAAGGTATGAAAGCTTACAAAGATGACAACAATGACATTTGGCTTTTTAGACCAGATGAAAATTACAAACGTTTTAATTCATCAGCGGTACGTATGGCTATGCCTGAAGTTCCTGAATTTGTTTTTATTGAAGGCTTGAAACAATTATTAAAATTAGACGAAGCTTGGGTAAAAAACGGAAATGGAAGCACTATGTATATTAGACCTTTCATGATTGCTACTGGAGCTGGAGTTGTTGCTAATCCATCCGAAGATTATAAATTCATGATATTATTATCTCCTGCAAAAGCATATTATTCCGGAGAAGTAAAAGTATTAATCGCAGAACATTATAGTAGAGCTGCAAATGGAGGTATTGGTGCTGCAAAAGCTGCCGGTAACTACGCTGCGCAATTCTACCCAACTACTTTGGCAAACAAAGAAGGTTTCCAACAAGTAATTTGGACTGATGATGCTACACATACCAAACTAGAGGAAGCTGGAACGATGAATGTGTTTTTTAGAATAAACGACACTTTATTGACCGCGCCTGTGAGCGAAAGAATTCTAGATGGAATCACTAGAAAAAGTCTTATCGACATGGCCAAAAAAGAAGGGATTTCAGTAGAAGTTCGCCCTGTATTGGTTTCTGAATTGGTAGAAGCTTCTCAAAAAGGAACTTTGAAAGAAATTTTTGGAGCTGGTACGGCTGCAGTAGTAAATCCTATTGCTGGCTATTCATACAAAGAGGTTTATTATGAATTACCAAAAATTGAAAACTCTTTTGCTTCTTTATTAAAAGAGAAACTAACAAACTTACAGAACAAACTGGTTGAAGACACATTTGGCTGGACTGTAAAAATTTAAAGTTTAAAATAGTTTAAGGTTTAAAATTTGTTTCTATTCGCTACAACTTTAAACCTTAAACTTTAAACCTTAAACTTTAAACATTTAAACTACAAAAGTATTTTAGAAAAATCTGGTTTGAAATAATTTGGACCTTTCATTACTTTTCCGTCTTCTCTATATATAGGATTTCCATCTTCGTCTAATTTGCTCATATTGCTACGCTGAATTTCATCAAAAACTTCTTCTATTTTATGCTGCAGTCCGTGTTCTATAATTGTACCGCATAAAATATACATCATATCACCCAGTGCATCGGCAATTTCTACCAAGTCATTATTCTTGACCGCTTCAAGATATTCTTCGTTCTCCTCTTTCATTAAGTTATAACGAAGTTCTTTTTTACTATCACCTAAATCTGCGATTGGAGTTTCGCTATGTCCTATTCTAAATGCTGTATGAAATTCCTTAACAGCGCTGATTTGTTTTTGCATCCTTTATAATTGTTGATTTGAAACGGAAAATTAACAACTATTTCTAAACTATTACCTAAATTTGCAAAAAAAATTTCAAACATGTTCAGCCAAGGTCAATTAATATTTGCACTCTGTTTTTTTATAGCTTTTGTCATAACAATGGTTTTTGCTTATCGAAAAGATGCCAACTTACATAAAGTTTTTTACAAAGGAAATTATAAAATCTTAATTGGTTTCTTGGTCTTTATCGGACTCTTGTTCGTTATCAAAATTTACTTTAAGCATTAATTTAAAAAGAGACGCTTAGATTTCAATCGAAGTTTTAAAACTGCCACTTTATATATTAATTTATAATATTTCTATAAAATAATAAACGCCAACATTGCTGTTGGCGTTTATTATTATTAAACTTTGCTCTTTTAATTTTCTAAAGGCAGAAAACCATATTTTTTAGAATATTGCAACATTTGTTCTGCAAATGTTTTAGGCTGTTCTATTCCTATCGAAATGATTTCTCCCTTAGCATTTAATTTTGGAACCAAAACAGGATTCACAAAACCGCTATATGGAGCGTCAGGAAACTGTTTATTACGTTCTAAAATTTCGGCATGCAGTTTTTGATCCACTTTTACACCATAATTTTCTACCAATGCTTTTCCTGCTTCAAAATCACCTTCTGATTTAATACGCTGTACTTCTTTCAATAATTGACCGAATAAATCATGCAGTTTATCATAATCAGTAATATTAAAATAGGTTTTACCGTTGCGGGTAATCTTTTCGATAACATTGTCCTTTTTACCTTTTTCAAAAACCCAAGCACTTACCCATTGACGGTTTCTCATGTGAGCCTCTTCTATATTGGCGCCTAATTCTAAACGCACTAATTGTGTCATTAATCCATTTCGAATATAACTGTCATAACATTGCATTCCTAATTCTTTCCAATTGTCAACCAATCCAATTTCCTGAATTTTTGGGTTGTATAAATAGTATAAGCCTACTAAGTCTGCTCTTCCTTCTTCTAGTGTAGAAGCATAATTTTTCAATGTTTCTTTTGGAGTTCCAACGCCAGGATTGATTTGTCCCGATGCATGGCCAACTACTTCATGCAAAGAAGTATGCAATTTACTGCCTAGTTCACCATACTTTTCTGCCAATCTGATTTCTTCAGCATCATTAGCAAATTCCTGCAACCTGCCTTTTCCTCCAGCTTTAGAATAAGCATCGATAATATTCCCAAGAGAAACTGATTTAGACCCATGCTCTGCACGAATCCAATCCGCATTTGGCAAATTCACCCCGATTGGCGTGCTTGGTGATGAATCTCCAGATTCACCAGCAACAACAACCGTTTTATAAGAGACTCCAACTACCTTTTTCTTTTTATGTTCTGGTGCCAATGGAGAATTATCCTCAAACCACTGTGCGTTATTAGAAACTACTTCCATTTTTTTGGACATGTCAAAGTCCTTAATCTGAACAATACCTTCATAAGAGCCTCTATATCCTAATGGATCATTATATACTTCAATAAAACTGTTGATATAATCAATGTTTCCTTCTGTAGCCTGCAACCAAGCAATATTATAATCGTCCCAAGTTTTTAGATCTCCTGTTTTATAATATTGAATCAAAAGACCAATTGCATCGCCTTGTTTTTTATTTTCAGCAACTTTTTGGGCTTTTTCCAACCAAAAAATAATTTTATCAATTGATGCTCCATACATACCGCCACTTTTCCAAACTTTTTCTTCCAATTGCCCATTCGCATTGCGAACCAATTTAGAATTCAAACCAAAAGAATATGGCTTTTTAGGATCTGGACTCTTTTTATTGGCATAAAAATCCTCAACTTCTTTTTGACTGATTCCTTTATCATAAAAATTAATGGCAGAACCTTCAAGCAGACCTTTTGCAGCATCAAGATTTACTTTTTTAGAATCTGCATCATTAAATAAAATGGCAACAATACCAGGAGATAATACAGTTTTAGTATCTGCTAACAAAACATTAAAATAAGTTATCGAGAAATCCGGCTTAATTTTTTCATTTGAATAATGGTGATGAATACCATTTGAAAACCAAACTCTTTTTAAATAAATTTCAAAGTTCTTCCAATCGGCATTACTTTTATCGCCTTTGTAGTTTATATATATATTTTCTAAAGCTTTTCTGATTTTCAAATTGTATTTATAATGCTGGTCCCACATTATATCACGCCCTGAATTCCCTGCTTGCGTTAGATAATAAACTAGCTCCTGCTCTTTTAAACTAAGATTTTCCCAACCAGGAATTTGATATCGCAAAACCTTTATATCAGAGAACTGTTCTACAAAAAAATCGAAAGGTACATTTTCATCCAATTTTGTTATTGCTTTGTTTTCGTTTTGTGCATTACTAACAACTGAAATTGCAAAAGTCATGAAAAGACCTATAATTTTAACTAATTTCATTTTTATTTTTTTTAGATATTAAACAAATAAATACACAACAAATATACATATTCTCTAAACAAACAATAAAAACAAAGCCCATAATTATTGTTATTTTACATATTTCTTAACTTTTAAAAAGAGTTTACCAAAATGCAGACACAATATTACACCCCTAAATAAACTTTTAAATTATTATCATGATATTCTCCCATATACAAAACCACAATTACGCAGAATCACTTTAACATTTTATGAATTGATATTGTAGTATAATTAATTTAATTTCTAACTTTACAGCAGTAAAAACAGTGAACCTATTATGAGAATTATTAAATATCTTTTTCTTTTATTTCTATTAAGCCTTGTTGCGCTTACAATATATATTGCAACCCAAAAAGGAAATTTTACGGTAGAAAGCAGCAAAGTGATCAATTCTCCAAAGGTTACCGTTTTTAACTATGTTAATGATTATAAAAACTGGCCAAAATTTAGTTCTTGGATTTCTGAAGATGCATCTATAAAATCATCATTTTCTCCTACAACTATAGGCAGAGCAAGTACATTTACCTGGGAAGGAATTAATGAAATTGGTACTGTTCAAACTTTATACACTAAAGCAAATGACAGCATTGTTCAGAAAATGGAATTCAACGAAACTTCCTCAGATGTTTATTGGAGTTTTAAAGACACTGTAGGCGGAACAAAAGTAACTTGGAAATCAGTTGGTAAAATGGATTTTATGCTGAAAGTAAGTTCGTTTTTTAACCTAGGTACGAAAAACACTTTATCAAAAGTCTATGATAAATCTTTAGCAAACCTTGATAAAACTCTTGATTTTGAAAATTCTACTTTTAGCGTAAAAATAAATGGAATTGTAAAAAAACTAGAAACGTATTATTTAAGACAATCCTTCACTAGTAAAATATCTGATATTACTAAAAATGCAAATGTTGTTTTTCCAAAAATTATTGCTTTTTGCAAACAAAATAATTTGCCTTTGAATGGAAAACCTTTTATTATCTATCACACTTACGACACAATTAATGATTTGACTAGAGTTTCCTTCTGCATCCCTATAAAAGAACAAATTTTCACTAGTGACGGAAGTGATATACTATCTGGAAAACTGGTTGCTTTTGAAGCATTAAAAACAAGTTTAACTGGAAATTACACTTATAAAAATAAAGCACTAGCCGAAACATTGGCATATACAACAGCTAAACAAATCCTAACTGGTAGTACTTTTTCACATTTAGAAATTTTCACCAAAGGCAAAAATGAAAACCTAAGCCCTTCAAAATGGCTAACAGAAATGTATTTCCCAATAACTCCAAAAGTTATTGCACCACCTAAGGTATATAAAAAGGTGGTAAATGACAGTCTGGCTCCACAGCATAAAACAAAAAAGCAGGATAGCGAATTTGATTTTTAAATTAAATTCAGATTAAACCTTTTCTGTTTATTAGCATCAAAGTTTAAAAATAAAGCAAATTGCAGGACGAAAAGGAATTTATTTTTAGTCTATTGAATCCACAAACGCAGAATCAAGCGTTTCAAAAACTCATGCAGGATTATCAAAAACCGCTATATATTCATGTTCGAAATATTGTTTTAAACCATGATGATGCTGACGATGTTTTGCAAAACACTTTTGTAAAAGTATTTCAAAATTTAAAAAGCTTTAAAGGTGAAAGCAAATTATTTACTTGGATGTATCGCATTGCAACCAATGAAGCATTGACTTTTTTAAATCAAAAAGCAAAAAAAAGCGGAATATCATCTGTTGAATTACAAAATAAAGCGATTGATAATTTGAAAGCCGATGTTTATTTTGACGGAGATGAAATCCAAATCAAATTACAAAAAGCTATTGCCCAATTGCCAGATAAACAACAATTAGTTTTTAAAATGAAATATTTTGAAGAATTAAAATACGAAGAAATATCTGAGATATTAGGTACATCTGTAGGTGCATTAAAAGCGTCATATCATCATGCAGTAAAAAAAATAGAAGCTTTTGTAACAACGAATTAAACCTTTTTCAAACGAACAAGTCTAATACGCATATATGAAATGACAACAACAAATATTTGATAGCATAAAAAAACAAAAAGCTGTAATCAATTATCTATTTCATTAAAAAAATATTACCACATGACACCATTTAAATTAGATAACGAACCGAAAATAGAATCAGGCTTTAAAACTCCTGACAACTACTTTGAAAATTTCCAAGCAACGCTAATTGAAAAATTAGCTAACGAACCAATTACTAAGGAAGCTAAAGTTATATCTATTTTTAGAAAAAGAAAAACAGCTCTTTTGGCTGTTGCTGCAGTTTTAATACTTGCCTTAATGATCCCTAAATTATATCAATCATACTCGAAAAGCAAAGATCTTGACTCGGCAACAATTGAAAACTATTTAACCGAAGAAGATCATATAAATCAAGACGAAATAATAAGCGAAATAGAACCTGAAAGCAATATCATTATTCTAGACACAAAAGAAATAGAAACTCAAACATTAGAAGATATGCTAGCTTCAAACCCTAACATCGAAAATCTTGTAATTGAAAATTAAACTAAAATTCTTTAAATAAATTACTCAAAACATAAAAAACATGGACTTAAAAAAAATACTCCCTATACTTTTTCTGTTTTTCTCTTTTAATTTTTATGCTCAAAGCGAAAATTTCAAAGACAAAAAAGAACAAATCAGAGCAATGAAAGTTGCATTTTTCACCACTGAACTTGATCTAACTCCAAGCGAAGCTGAAAAATTCTGGCCTCTTTACAACACTTTTGATGATAAGCAATTTGAATTAAGACATCAAAAAATGAAAAGCTATTTTAAAAAAATGCAAGGTGACAATCTTGATAAATTATCAGAGAAAGATGCCAATGCTCTTTTAGATCAAATTCAAGATAATGAAGACGATTTATACAACTTGCGAAAAAAATTCATGATAAATCTAAAAGATGTACTGCCTTCTATTAAAATATTAAAATTAAAAAAAGCAGAAGAAAATTTCAACAGAAAGCTTTTGCAACAATATAAAGACAAAGGTTCCAATAAATAATTGATTATTAATGCAGAGATTCCCGTTTTATGACACATTTATAAAACGGGAATTTTTATTTAAAACGAATACGAATCATTTTATTGCGACCAGCAGCAATAGCTGTAGTGTCATTTACAAACCTGATAGTATACAAACTCGGATCTTGACTAAATTGCCCCCAATTGACCCCGCCATCTGATGAATAATACAATCCAGATGCTCCAACAACCACTATCCCCTTCCCTTTGCTTTTAGGAACATATTGAACACAAGAAGCATATCCGAAACCTTTGTTTTCAGCTATAAGCTTCCAAGTTTTCCCTCCGTCATTCGTTGTTGCTTTATTATCAAAATTCTGATTCAGGATTTCATAATTTCCTCCTGCAACAAAACCATTTTTTTTATCATAAAAATCAGCCGTAAATATTCCCGTCATTTGTCTACCTTGCACAATAGGAGTTTCACAACTACTCCATGAATCCCCTTTATCCGACGTATAAAAAATTCTGGCTTTTTTCCCTCCCGAAACAATCCAAGCACTTTTTCCTTTTATGACAATATTTGTATTGCTGGCAGCAAAATGAGCTTCACCATCAAAAACTTCAGGAAGTTTGCTTTCTGGTATTTTTTTCCAAGTAAAACCTCCATCAATTGTTTTTAATACACAGAGATGATTAGTCAATGGATCCCCTATTGCAATTCCCTCTTTATTATTCCAAAACTGCATACTATCATAAAAAACTTTTTTATTTCGTTCTTGATAGACTAATTTAATATTTTTTCCATCTTTTTTAATTTGATACAATAAAGCAGGATTTGCTACGCTAAGTATATATATGTAATCATCAGTTTGGGCAATGCTTCGAAATTCAGTTTTTAAAGTATCCTCAACTATTGTATTTTCAAATTTTTTATTGAGTTTTAAATCATAAACCCCAAACCTATTTTTGTCTCCTGCATACCAAACTTTGTCGCCATCCATAACAATAGCCCTTATACTTATCTTATCTTGAAAAAGAGTATCAATTTTAACTGTACTAAAACCTTCACGAGCAATTTTATTTTTATTTAAATCTTGAGCCAAAACAAAATGCAACCCGCTAAAAAACAACAAACTAAAAATTACTTTATTCATCATAACTAACTAGTTTTAATCATATATATAATTTCATTTAAAAATCCACTACTAATATTTTACATTTCTGGCACAGTTGTTGTATAGTTAGTAGTATAACCCATTAAATTAAAAAGCCATGAAAACCAAAATACAATTAGCCGCAATTATCGCTACTTTTTTTGCCTTTCAAATGAACGCACAAAATAGAACTACAATAAACGCAATGAATTCAGATATTAGTGATAATCTTGATTTGACAGCGGTATCTTCAATTTTTGGTGAATCTCAAAACTTAAGTGACTTTGAAAGACGCTTAAATGATCCTAAACTTCAAATTTCAAATTTAGACTTAAATAACGATAATCAAGTAGACTATTTAAGAGTAATAGAATCTGTAGAAAATAACGCTCACATCATCATAATTCAATCAATACTTGGCCGTGATTTATACCAAGATATTGCCACAATAGAAGTTGAAAGAGACAGAAGCAATAAAATTTCTATTCAAATTGTTGGAAACGCATTCATTTATGGACAAAACTATATTTACGAGCCTCAATATTACACAACTCCACAAATTTATGCATCATTTTGGGCTAGTTATTACCGCCCTTATTATTCAGCTTGGACATGGAATTTTTACCCAAATTTCTATATTGCATGGAATCCGTATTCAGTTTTCAGATATAGACAAAATGTTTATGGCTGTGTAAATTATCACAATACTTATAATTATGTAAATTATAGAAGATGCTACCGTGCTCCTGCAATTTATACATCATATAGCTGTAATAGCTATGAAAGAAGAAATCCAGAATATGCCTTTTCAAAAAGAAACAATAACTATTCAAACCATTATGAATTAAATCAAAGAAGATACAGTAACAACAATGGCAATGGCAATAGAAACGAAACTGCATATTCAAGAAACAACACTCGTTACAATAACTCTCAAAGAGAATATTCTCAAAACAGAATAAGTTCTACAAGAGCAACAAATAAACCAATGATTGAATATCAAAAAGATTACTCTCAAAACAGAACTAACTCTCCAAGAACAGTAACCGTTCAAAGAACTGAACCTCAAAGAGATTATAACCAAAATAGAGGAAATACTTCTAGAGAAAATTATACTCAAAAAGATTATTCTCAAAATATGACTAGTCCTTCAAGAGAAAACAACACTCAAAGAGTACAGCCTCAAAGAGACTATTCTCAAAGCAGAAGCGATATTTCAAAAGAAAATAATACACAAAGAGTACAACCACAAAGAGACTATTCTCAAAACAGAAACAGTACTCCTAGAGAAAACAACACTCAAAGATCTGAACCACAAAGAAGTAATGAAAATACTTCAAGAAATAATAATAGAAGAATCTAAAATAAATTTAAAAACTGCAAAAGAGGCTTAATATTAACATATTAGGCCTCTTTTATTATTTTAATAAATAAGTCCCTTTTTTTTATTGAAATATAGTAAATTTGACCAGTTTTTATAAAAATATTAGATGAGCGCAACGCACAAAGACCTCCATAGTAAATTAACTTTAGGCGGTTTATTAATTTCTTTGGGAATTATTTATGGAGATATTGGTACTTCTCCATTATATGTAATGAAAGCCATACTTGGCGAATATATAATTAATGCTGATGTCGTTTTGGGAGGTGTATCCTGTGTTTTTTGGACACTAACACTTCAAACAACAATCAAATACGTACTCATCACATTAAGTGCCGATAATCATGGAGAAGGCGGAATTTTCGCCTTATATGCCTTGGTTAAAAAAACTAAAATCAAATGGCTCATTGTCCCCGCAATTATAGGAGGAAGTGCCTTACTCGCAGACGGAATCATTACCCCTCCTATCTCGGTATCATCAGCTGTAGAGGGCATGAGGAGTTATTTTCCACAGATCAATACTGTACCGATAGTTATTGGGATTTTAGTTGTATTATTTACTATTCAACAATTTGGAACCAAATTAGTTGGAAAGTTTTTCGCTCCAATGATGTTAATTTGGTTTGGAATGCTAGCGGTATTAGGCATCAGTCAAATCTCATTACATCCCGAAGTCTTCAAAGCCATTAATCCTTATTATGCATATCATTTATTGAGCATACATCCTGAAGGCTTTTTTGCATTAGGATTTGTATTTCTGTGTACCACTGGTGCTGAAGCCTTATATTCAGACATGGGGCATTGCGGAAGAAAAAACATTAGAATAAGCTGGATTTTTGTAAAATCAGCGTTGGTTTTAAATTATTTTGGCCAAGCTGCTTATTTAATACATCACGAAGGAGTAACTTTACAATATTTAGGTGGTGATTTTGCTAATCCATTTTACTTGATAATGCCATTATGGTTCAAGCCTTTTGGAATTGTTATTGCGACAATGGCTGCAGTAATTGCATCTCAAGCCCTTATCTCTGGATCTTTCACTTTAATTAATGAGGCAATGCGATTGAGTTTTTGGCCAAAAGTCAAAATTAAATATCCTACAGAATTAAAAGGGCAATTATATATTCCTTCTATAAACTGGTTACTTCTTTTTGGCTGTATTGGAATTGTATTGCATTTTGAAGAATCCAGCAATATGGAACATGCTTACGGCTTAGCAATTATTTTATGTATGATAATGACTACCATATTATTGAACTTCTATTTAATAATGAAACGAGTAAAATGGTACTTTTTTGTTCCATTAATTGCCATTTACATGAGTATTGAGCTGAGTTTCCTTGCCGCAAATATTACAAAATTTGCAGAAGGCGGTTACGTAACTCTTTTTATAGCCATGATGCTTATTGGTGTAATGACAATTTGGTATAGAGCTAAACAAATCAATAAAAGCTATACTAAATTTGTAAAGTTTGATGATTATAAAAAAGTACTAAGTGAACTAAGTGCAGATTTATCAATACCGAAATATGCTACTCATTTGGTTTATATGACTAATGCCAATCGCAGTGATGAAATAGAAGAAAAAGTAATGTATTCTATCTTGCAAAAAAGACCTAAAAGAGCAGATATATATTGGTTTGTTCACGTAAATATCTTATCAGAACCTTATAAAACAGAATATAAAGTTAGAGAAATCCTTAAAGACGACTTATATAGAGTAGATTTCAATTTAGGATTTAGAGAGCCTACCAAAATAAACCTAATGTTTAGAGAAGTAATCAAAGACATGGTTAAAAATGGCGAAGTAGACATTACCAGCAGATATGAATCCCTGAACAAAAACAATATTATTGGAGATTTTAAATTCGTATTATCTGAAAAATTCTTATCTAATGACAGTGATTTATTATGGCATGAAAAATTGATAATGAACTCTTATTTCTTTATCAAAAAACTAAGTTTATCTGAAGAAAGTGCTTTTGGTCTGGACAGTAGTTCTGTAAAAATTGAAAAATTCCCAATGGTGCTTCATCCGCCAGAGAAAATCGAACTAACGAGAGTTTTCGTTAAAAACTAAAAAACTTATAAAAAACACTGTTTCAAAACAGTGTTTTTTTTTGATTAGAATATAAAACATAGTTTTTGACCAATAAATAGTACCTTTGCATTTCAATTATTTAAAATGAGATTACACAGAAATTTAGTTTATACAACTATCGATGCCCTTAATGCAATTTTCAACGAAGGAGAATATGCAGATAAAGTAGTGGCAAGATCCTTAAAAAAAGATAAACGTTGGGGAAGTTCCGATAGAAAATTTGTTGCAGAAACCATCTACGAAGTAGTGAGATGGAAAAGATTATATGCTGAAATTGCCGAAGTAAAAGAGCCTTATGATAGAGATAATCTTTGGAGAATGTTCTCTGTTTGGGCAGTGCTGAGAGGCTATCCAATTCCAGATTGGAAACAATTAGAAGGAACTCCAGAACGAAAAATAAAAGGACGTTTTGATGAACTTTCAAAAACAAGAGCTCTAAAAGAATCTATTCCAGACTGGATGGATGAATTGGGTGTAAAAGAATTAGGAGAAAAAGTTTGGGCTACCGAAATTGCAGCTCAAAACCAACCCGCAAAAGTAATTTTGAGAGTAAACACTCTTAAAACTACCAAAGAAAATCTAAGAGCAATTTTGATGGATTTAAACATCGAAACCGAATTCTTAAAAGATCAGCCCGACGCTTTAGTATTAAAAGAAAGAGCCAATGTTTTCTTGACAGATGCATTCAAACTAGGTTTTTTTGAAGTTCAAGATGCTAATTCGCAATTAGTAGCACATTTCCTTGATGTAAAACCAGGCATGCGAGTAGTAGATACTTGTGCAGGTGCAGGAGGAAAAACATTGCATATCGCTTCTTTGATGGAAAACAAAGGACAATTAATTGCAATGGATTTATACGAAAGCAAATTAAAACAATTAAAACTTAGAGCAAAAAGAGATGGCGCTTTCAATATTGAATACCGTATCATTGATTCGACCAAAGTAATCAAAAAGCTTCATGAAAGAGCTGATAGAGTTCTAATTGACGCTCCATGCAGCGGATTAGGCGTTCTTAAAAGAAACCCAGATTCTAAATGGAAATTAAAACCGGAATTTATCGATAACATCCGTAAAGTACAATCGGAAGTGTTAGAAAGTTATTCGAAAATTGTAAAACCAGGCGGTAAATTAGTTTATGCAACCTGCTCTATTCTGCCTTCTGAAAATCAGGAACAAATTGCTCGTTTCTTGACAACAGATATCGGAAAACAATTTAATTTCATAACTGACAAAAAAATATTAGCCTCAGAATCTGGTTTTGATGGTTTTTATATGGCTTTATTGGAACGTAAAGAAGCTTTAGAGCCGAAAAAAGAATTAAAAGAAAAAACAGAAGAATAGAAAATATAAATTTTAGACTTTAAATTTTTACCCATAAAAAAATCCTCGATAGTTTCGAGGATTTTTTTATTGACCACCTTTTATTAGCATAAAGATGCACTACAGTGCATCTCTAAACAATATATTTTTTTTTAATCATTCATAGAGATCAAAAATTCATCATTAGTTCTCGTTTGTTTGAAACGGTCATTTATCAAAGTCATAGCTTCAACAGGATTCATATCCGAAAGCATTTTTCGCATAATCCACATTCTCTGCAATGTTTTTGGATCCAATAATAAATCATCACGTCTAGTGCTTGAAGATGTTAAATCAATTGCTGGAAATATACGTTTATTGGCAATTTTACGATCCAATTGCAATTCCATGTTTCCAGTTCCTTTAAATTCCTCAAAGATTACCTCATCCATTTTAGAACCTGTTTCAGTCAAAGCAGTAGCAATAATACTTAAAGAACCTCCATTTTCTACATTACGGGCTGCACCAAAGAAACGTTTTGGTTTTTGTAGCGCATTAGCATCAACACCACCGCTCAAAACTTTTCCTGAAGCTGGCTGCACTGTATTATAAGCTCTAGCCAATCTAGTTATTGAGTCTAATAAAATAACAACATCATGACCACATTCTACCAAACGTTTTGCTTTTTCCAAAACAATATTAGCAATTTTAACATGCTCCTGAGGTTCTCTATCAAATGTAGAAGCGATAACTTCGCCACGAACGCTGCGCTGCATATCAGTAACCTCCTCTGGACGTTCATCTATCAACAAAACGATTAAATATACTTCGGGATGATTGGCTGCAATTGCATTGGCAATATCCTTTAATAACATCGTTTTACCAGTTTTAGGCTGCGCCACAATCATACCGCGCTGTCCTTTTCCTATTGGAGAAAACAAATCAATAATTCTAGTCGAAATAGTACTCTGTTTTTCTGCTAATTTAAATTTTTCAGAAGGAAAAACTGGAGTCAAATGTTCAAAAGAAACTCTGTCACGAACTACTTGCGGATCATGCCCATTAATTTTTAAAACGCGGACAAGAGGAAAAAATTTCTCCCCTTCTTTAGGAGGACGCACTACTCCTTTTACGGTATCTCCTGTTTTTAATCCAAATAAACGAACCTGGGATGTAGATAAGTATATATCATCTGGCGATGCTAAATAATTATAATCAGAAGATCGTAAGAAACCGTATCCATCAGGCATCATCTCAAGAACTCCTTCACTTTCTATAATTCCGTCAAATTCAAAATCGGCATCTTTAAAATTGCTTTTTTTGTTTTTAAAATTAGGGTTGGGATTGGGGTTGGTATTTTGACTTTGATTTCCGTTTGGATTGGAATTCGGATTTTGGTTTCCACTTGGATTGGAATTGCCGTTTGGATTTGGGCTTATCTTATTATTTGAATTTTGCCCTTTTTTATTTAATTGATTCGGATTTACTTTATTTTCCGAAACAGCATTTTCTGTTTTTTCAACTATAACTTCTGGATTAGAATCTGAAACAGTTTCCTCAACATTGGCTACTTCTTTTAAAGCTTCTTTTTCTCTTTGCAAAGCCATCTTTTTCTCATATGCTGACTTGCTGAATTTTACAACTTTAACATCCTTTACATTAGTATCCGAAACAGTTTCATCGGTATTAGCAAGTTCTGTATCTTTTGCAATAACTTTACCTTTCTTCTCTGGAATGGTTACTACTTCAGGATTTTCCTTTTTTTCTTCACTTTCGAACAAAATCGGATCTGTATTTTTTTGAATTGGTGCTTTTTTTTCAGCAACAATACGAGCTCGTTTTGGTTTCTCTTCCTCTATTTCTTTAGTCTGAGCAGATTCAATACTAGATTTTTGATGTTCTAAAATAAGACTAATTAAAGTATCTTTTTTTACACCAGTGAATTTAATGGTTTTAGCCTTTTTAGCTATTTCTTGAAGCTCTGCAAGCTTCAATTCTTTTAATACAGAAATATCAAACATGAATGTTCTATTTGTTTAATTAATTTTGGAAAATAATGCAAAAGATTTTTTAGGTAGTATCTTATTTTAATGAACCGCAGTATGAAGTGCTTACGGTAATGTCATGCAATAATACAAATAAATTTTATCATACAATAGTATTTATTAAAAAGAAAATATATTTTTGTAAAACAATACAAAGACATGATACAAAGAATTCAGACTATATATTTACTACTTACCTTTCTGCTGATTGGTGTTTTGCCATTTATTTTCCCTCTTTGGACATTGAGCGACGGAAAGGATTATTTTTTTATGCAAAATCAAATTTATCCAATATTACTTGGTCTAAGCACAGCAATAACCATTTACAGTATTATATCATTTAAAAAAAGACAAACTCAATTTGTTGCTAACAGATTGAATATCGTATTAAATTTGATTTTATTAGGATTGTTTGTATATCATTCGCTAAATTTATCTGGAGAAGCAGTTGCTGTTTCTGAGAAAGGTATTGGGATGTTTCTACCTATCTTGGCTATCGTTTTTTTAGTTTTAGCTAATAAAGCCATCAAGAAGGATGAGGATCTCGTAAAATCTGTGGATCGGTTGAGATAAACCTATAAAATTTAATTTATTAATGTGCGAAGAAATCCCGAATGTAACAGTTCGGGCTTTTTTTTATCTGTATTTAAAAATTAGTTTACAAATAGCAATATTAAGTAATCTTTTTTCATAAATTTGGATACAGTTATTAATACCATGACAAAGAATATTAGAATCCATCTTGCAGATGATCACCAAATAATTATTCACGGAATTCAAACTTTACTCAATACAGTCCCAAATTTTCAAGTTGTTGGTTTTTCATTGAACGGAACTACCGTTTTTGAAGATGTTACTAACAATAAAGCAGATGTTCTTGTTCTTGACATTAGCATGCCAGAAAAAGATGGAATTGAAGTAGTTAAGGAATTCAGGCAGAAAGGATTTCCATGCAAAGTAATAATACTATCCAGCTATGATGATTTAAAATTAATTAAAGAAATCATGGATATGGGAGTGACTGGCTATTTAACTAAACAATGTGCTGGAGACAGTATTATTGAAGCGGTACAAGCAGTTGCCAATGGTGAAGAATATTTTTGCGAAACTATCCGAGAAAAAATATTTAGTCATGCTGTCAAAAACAATCCAAAACTCAATACTTACAAGCCAAATGTAAACCCCTTATTAACAGAGCGTGAAATTGAAATCATCATTTTGATAGCTCTTGAATATAGTGGTAAAGAAATAAGCGAGCAACTTTTTATCAGTACCAACACTGTAGAAACTCATCGAAAAAACATCATGAAAAAGCTAAAAGCCAAAAACACTATTGGTATAGTAAAATATGCCATGAATAATCATTTGGTTATATCTTAATTCAACTATTTAAGCATTGCAAGTTTTATATTTATCTGTCCATAAAATATGTTTCAAATTAGGTTTCGACAATTAATTCCAGTTTTATTTCTATTCATTTTTAGCCTCACCTCACTTGCCCAAAAGAGAACACTTTCTAATACAGAAATAATTGCTTTATTAAGAGATGCTAAAACGGATAGAATAAATGGCTTTTACGAAGAATCATTATTAAAATCAAGAGTTGCATTAGAACAATCAATTAAAATCAAAAACAATGATTTAATTGCTAATTCTTACCTAATAATAGCTACTAATTTTGATGAGCTGTCAGAACCCCTAAAAGCTTTGCATTATTACAATTTGGGTCTTTTCTATATTAACAAGACCAATAATTACGCTCTAAAGAATCAATTTTACAATAATTTAGGAAACATCTATTGTTTTGACAAAAAACAATATGATAAAGGGATTTATTACTATCAAAAGTCGCTACAGCAAAGCCAAAAAATATTAGATAAAAAACAAGTATTCTTCACAAAACTCAATATTACTTGGGCTTATTTTGATATTGGAAAATTTAGGGAAGGCCTCTCCTATTTAAAATACATTAATAAATACCAATCTATTTTTGGCAGCGAATCTACTGTCGTTGTTTTAAACATGCTTAATGGCATGTATTACAATTTTATAAACGAAAACGAAAAAGCAAATTCATATTTTCAAAGAGCAATAAAATTGGGCTCTAATGGAAATGAAAAATCAGATCTGTCTTTCACTCACTTAGAATATTCAAAATTTTTAAACAAGATTCATGAGCCACAAAAAGCCTACGAAAACCTTTGCTTATTTAACATAATAACTAATGAGCTCCATATTGAAGAAAAATTAATTAAAGCCAATATTGTTGGTATTAATCTTGAAATTGATCATTATAAAAGAGAAATTGACAAGATTGCAACCTCTTATAAAAATAAACAAGATGTACTAATTGAAGAGCAATCCAAAAATAAAAAAATCGTAATTATTATTCTTTTTATTTTACTCTGCACTATCATATCCTTCTATTATTTTTTCCAAAACACCCATTTGAAACAAAAAAACAAGCTAATAGATATTCAAAGCAAAATTCAAGAAAGAATCATCAATGCCTCAATTGACGGTCAGGAATCGGAACGAAAAAAAATTTCGACATTTTTGCACGATAACATCAGTGCATTACTTTCCTCTGCTGGATTACACCTAAATGTTTTTACGTCGCAGCAAAAAACACAGCCAGAGGAAATTAATAAAACCAAAGAAATTCTTGAAGAAGCACACAAGCAAATCCGAAACTTATCCCATGAATTAATGCCTGCTTTATTAGTTCGATTTGGACTTTTATATGCATTGGAAGATTTATGTGAAAAAACATCCAATTCAAGAATTAAGATTGCTTTTAATTCGCTGATTAAAATTAAAAAAAGATATAATGAAGATTTCGAAATGAAACTGTATTTTATCATTGCCGAATTAATCAACAATATTATAAAACACAGTAATGCCAATCATTCCTCTATCAATGTTGAAGAAACAGTCTCTTCCCTAATCATTCATGTAACAGATGATGGAACTGGCTTTAAAAACAATCAATTTGAAACTTACGAAGGATTTGGAATTAATCAAATTCGTGCCCGAATAAACAATATGAAAGGAGAATTTATTATTAATTCGGCACCAAATAAAGGCACCGCAATTTATCTAAAAGTTCCAGTAATCAATTATTAGGATTATACTTTTTTCTCTATTTCAATAATTTCCAAATCTTTAATCGCGTCACCATCAATCACAAAACGAAGCATCGTTCTCACTTGATGGAAACCGCTTTTTCCAGCGGCACCTGGATTCATGTGCAATAGATTATTCTTTTTATCAAAAATCACTTTTAGAATATGTGAATGCCCGCAAATAAACAATTTTGGAGGATTTGTCGCCATTTCATGTTTCAAAGCAGGATTATATTTCCCCGGATAACCGCCAATGTGCGTCATCCAAACATCGACTCCTTCACAAAAAAAACGATTATGCAACGGAAATTCCAAACGCGCTTGCGCATCATCAATATTACCATACACGCATCGTAAAGGTTTCAGCTTTTTAATCGTATCAGTAACTATTAAATCCCCGATATCACCCGCATGCCAAACCTCATCGGCCTGATTTACATATTTCAAAATTGTATCATCAATGTGACTGTGCGTATCCGAAAGAAGGAGAATTTTTTTCAAAACAGTTAATTTTTTAGGAGCTAATTCCTGCTATTCGTTTCAATCTTTTGTAGAGACGGGTTTCAAACCCGTCTCTACAAAAGGATTTCCACTGCTATCAGGGCTAGGGCATTTTTGCAAAAATAGACATTCTAGTTTTAAATAAAAAACAGCCAAACAAGATACATTCTTTGTAAATTTGCAACAAAAAAAGATTTCAATCTGAGCAGTCTGATTCTAAAAACTAAAAACATACTTTGAGGTATTTTATAAAACTAGCTTACAACGGCACACACTATCATGGCTGGCAAATCCAACCAAATGCTGCTTCGGTTCAAGAAACGATGAACAAAGCCTTTTCTGTCATCCTTAACTCCGAAATCAGTCTTATGGGAGCCGGAAGAACCGATACTGGTGTTCATGCCAAAGAAATGTATGCTCATTTTGATTTTGAAAATCCAATTGAAACCAAAAGCTTAATCCACAAACTGAATTCTTTTTTACCAAAAGACATTGTCATCTACGATGTTTTTGCAGTTGCTGATGATGCTCACACTCGTTTTGATGCCACCAAAAGAACTTATGAATACCACATCAATACTTTTAAAGATGCTTTTCTACAAGAGCAAAGCTGGTACTTTCATCAAAAACTGGATTTAGATTTAATGAATGAAGCTGCAGGAATACTATTAAAACATACGGATTTTCAATGTTTTTCTAAAGTAAATACCGATGTAAATACCTTTGATTGCACTATTTTTGAAGCGCATTGGACTCGAGGCGGAGCCGAACAGAGCGGAGCTAAACAAGAAAACGAGAAATTAATTTTCACTATTTCGGCCAATCGTTTTTTGAGAAATATGGTTCGATCAATAGTGGGAACCCTAATCAATATTGGATTGCACAAAATCACTTTGAATGATTTTGAATCGATTATAGAAAGTAAAAACAGAGACAAAGCTGGTTTCTCAGTTCCGGCACATGGTTTATATTTAACAAAAATAGAATACGATTATTTATAAAATAATTAATAAAAGAGAGTTTTGCAATACAATGAGATTGCTTCGTACCTCGCAATGACATAAATGGAAGCAAAAGCATTTGACACTAGATTATTTAAAAGAATTTTAAAATATACAAAACCCTACCAAAAGCTTTTTAATGGTGTGATTGCATTTGCCATTTTTTTATCAATTTTTGCAGCGCTTCGCCCCTATTTATTAAAGCAGACAGTCGACAGTTATATCCAGCCTAAAGATCAAAACGGTCTATTAGTTTACATAACATTAATGGGAATTGTACTTTTACTGGAAGTCTTTTCTCAATTTTTCTTTGTTTATTGGGCAAACTGGCTCGGTCAGGATATTGTAAAAGATATTCGAGTAAAACTGTTCAAGCATATTTTGAGTTTTAGAATGAAATATTTCGATCTAGTTCCTGTAGGCCAGCTTGTAACCCGCTCCGTATCGGATATTGAAGCCATTGCACGTATTTTCAGCCAGGGATTATTTATGATTATAAGTGACTTGATGAAAATGCTCGTGGTACTTATTTTTATGTTTTATATGAACTGGAAACTGACATGGATTGTGATTGTTGCCATGCCCCTTTTGGTTTTTATCACCCGTATTTTTCAAAAAAAGATGCAAGTTGCTTTTGAAGAAGTGCGAACACAAATAGCCAACATGAATTCCTTTGTCCAAGAAAGAGTAACGGGCATGAAAATTGTCCAGCTGTTTCATCGCGAAGATATCGAAGCAGAAAAATTCAGAATAATAAATGATAAGCACAACAGAGCTTGGATAAAAACCATTTTATACAACTCGATTTTCTTCCCCATAGCTGATATTATTTCGTCGTTAACGCTTGGTTTTATTGTTCTGTACGGAGGCTTTCATATTTTGGACGGAGACAGTTCGACCACATTTGGAGATTTATTTTCATACACCATGTTCATCGGAATGTTGTTTAACCCCTTGCGTCAAATTGCAGATAAGTTCAACGAAATGCAACTAGGAATGATTGCTGCTAATCGTGTTTTTGACATCTTGGACACTCAAGACCAAATACAAGATACAGGAACTATCGAAGCACCAATATTTGATGGAGAAATCCGATTTGAAAACATTCATTTTGGTTATATTCCAAATGAAGAAGTGATAAAAGGAATTAATCTTGAAGTAAAAGCGAGCCAGACTATTGCGATTGTTGGTTCTACAGGAGCAGGGAAATCTACTATTATAAATTTACTGAACCGGTTCTACGAAATTAATAGCGGTTCAATATTCATCGATAATCACAATATAGAGAATTACACCTTAAGCTCCTTACGAAAGCAAATTGCTGTAGTATTGCAGGATGTGTTTCTTTTTGCCGATACCATCTATAACAATATTACGCTTAACAATCCTGAAATCACTAGAGAACAAGTATTGGATGCTGCCAAAAAAATTGGAGTACATGAATTCATTATGAGCTTGCCAGATAATTATGATTTTGATGTAAAAGAGCGTGGCGTTATGCTATCTTCTGGTCAACGTCAGCTTATTGCATTTTTGAGAGCTTATGTAAGCAACCCGAGTATACTTATTCTGGATGAAGCAACATCTTCTATAGATACTTATTCTGAAGAATTAATCCAGCGCGCTACCGAAACCATTACTAAAGGCAGAACATCGATTGTTATTGCCCACCGTTTGGCTACGATTGTCAATGCCGATAAAATTGTGGTTATGGACAAAGGACTTATTGTAGAACAAGGCACGCATCAGGAGTTAATAAACCAAGAAAAAGGCTATTATAAAAACTTGTATGATTCGCAGTTCAGCACTTCCAATTCGAACACTTTTTTATAACAAAATGTCAAAAAACTTGTTCCTGCTAAATTTTCCCATAATTAAATAAATTCTTAAATTCGCAATCTCAATTTATTACATTAATCATAAAAATAACGATGAGTTTTCAAAAATTCATTTTTACAATAATTTAAATAAAAAATAAAAAATGACACGAGCGTTAGCGACTGCATTTCACCATTAAAAAAACAAATAAAAAACTTTGAAATGACACGAGGCCTTGCCGACTGCATTTTGTACAAATAACAAATAAACAAGCACAAAATGAAATACGATATTATAGTTTTAGGAAGTGGACCTGGAGGATATGTAACAGCAATTAGAGCCTCTCAATTAGGATTTAAAGTAGCTGTAGTTGAAAAAGAAAACCTTGGTGGTATATGTTTAAATTGGGGATGTATTCCAACTAAAGCGTTACTAAAATCAGCACAGGTTTTTGATTATTTGAAACACGCTTCAGATTACGGACTAACTGTAAATGAATTTGATAAAGATTTTTCGGCTGTTGTACAACGCAGCCGCAGTGTCGCAGAAGGAATGAGCAAAGGAGTTCAATTCTTGATGAAAAAAAATAAAATTGACGTTATTGATGGTTTTGGAAAGCTAAAAGCTGGTAAAAAATTAGACGTTACCGATAAAGACGGAAAAGTTACTGAATACAGTGCTGATCATATTATTATTGCTACTGGAGCTCGTTCTCGTGAGTTGCCAAACTTACCTCAAGATGGCGTAAAAGTAATTGGATACCGTCAGGCAATGACATTGCCAACACAACCAAAATCTATGATTGTTGTAGGTTCTGGAGCAATCGGAGTTGAATTTGCACATTTCTACAACTCAATGGGAACTGATGTAACTATTGTTGAATTTATGCCAAATGTAGTTCCTGTGGAAGATGAAGATATCTCAAAACAATTTGAACGTTCTTTGAAAAAAGCGGGTATCAAAATTATGACAAACTCTTCTGTTGAGCGTATTGATACTTCTGGAGCTGGAGTAAAAGCATTTGTTAAAACTGCAAAAGGTGAAGAAGTTCTTGAAGCTGACATCTTATTATCTGCAGTTGGAATTAAAACAAACATCGAAAATATTGGATTAGAAGAAGTAGGTATTGCTACTGATAAAGATAAAATCTTGGTGAACGCATACAATGCTACTAATATCCCAGGATATTATGCAATTGGAGACGTTACTCCAGGACAAGCATTGGCTCACGTAGCTTCTGCTGAAGGAATCAACTGCGTTGAGAAAATTGCAGGTTTACATGTTGACCCAATCGATTACGGAAACGTTCCTGGTTGTACATATGCTACTCCAGAAATCGCTTCTGTTGGATTAACTGAAAAACAAGCTAAAGAAAAAGGATACGAATTGAAAATTGGTAAATTCCCATTCTCTGCTTCAGGAAAAGCTAAAGCTGCTGGAACTCCAGACGGTTTTGTAAAAGTAATTTTTGATGCTAAATATGGCGAATGGTTAGGCTGTCACATGATTGGTGCTGGTGTTACTGATATGATTGCTGAAGCAGTTGTAGCTCGTAAACTAGAAACTACTGGTCACGAAATCCTAAAATCGATTCACCCACACCCAACAATGAGTGAAGCTGTTATGGAAGCTGTTGCTGATGCATACGGAGAAGTGATTCACTTATAAAAACGTACACCTGTAGAGATGCACTGCAGTGCATCTCAACGGTGCACCTTTACAAAACATAAAAACAGACAAAACCCCGATTTGGAAAATTTCAAATCGGGGTTTTTATTTTAATCACATCTCTATAATTTTCATAGAATTAATAAATATATAATTTTGAAAATTGCATTTTCTATCTTATATTTACTCGAATAAAATCTACAACTACCATGACACACAATAACATATTAGAAACTATTGGCAATACGCCACACGTAAAAATCAATAAACTATTTGGTGACGATACCAATGTTTGGGTTAAACTAGAAAAAACCAACCCAGGTGCAAGTATCAAAGACAGAATTGCTTTGTCAATGATTGAAGATGCAGAACAGAAAGGATTAATCCAAAAAGGAAGCACTATAATCGAAGCTACATCGGGAAACACTGGCATCGGACTAGCAATGGTTGCTGCAGTAAAAGGATATAAATTAATTTTGGTAATGCCTGACTCCATGTCTGTAGAAAGACGCCGATTAATGAGTATTTACGGAGCCGAATTTGTCCTGACTCCCCGCGAAAAAGGAATGAAGGGAGCTTTAGCAAAAGCCGAAGAATTAATCGCCGAAATTCCAAACTCATGGTCACCATTACAGTTTGACAATCAAGCTAATATTGATATTCATAAAACCACTACCGCTCAGGAAATCTTAAAAGCTTTTCCTGATGGATTGGATTATCTAATTACTGGCGTTGGTACTGGTGGACATATTACAGGTTGTGCCGAAATATTAAAACAACATTTTCCTAATATCAAAGTTTTTGCAGTAGAACCCGAAGCATCAGCTGTTATTAGTGGTGGTGTGCCTTCTCCCCATCCTATTCAAGGAATTGGAGCCGGTTTTATACCAACCAACCTGCATACCGAAATTCTTGACGGAACCATACAGGTAAGCAAAGACGAAGCTTATGAATATGCTCAAAGAGCAGCAAAAGAAGAAGGTATTCTTCTTGGAGTTTCATCAGGAGCTTCATTAGCTGCTGTTGCAAAAAAGCTTAAAGAAATCCCAGCAGGATCTAAAGTGCTTACTTTCTGCTATGACACAGGAGAACGCTATTTAAGCATCGAAGGCTTATTTGAATAAAAACTAAATTTCAAAACATAACAAACCGATTTGTGAAAACAGATCGGTTTTTTTTTGACTTACACTGTTTAGCATCTAACGAAATAAAAAAACTACAACACATTAAAAAACAAGATATTAACCAATAAAAAACAAAGCAGTTTCTAAATCATACAAGATATTTTTTGTAAATTAGCATACCCAAAAAAAGAGATAAATTACATCTCAAAAATACAATCCAATGAATTGCTGGCTAAAAGTATTTGTTGTTTTTAAACATGGACTAAGCATGTTTAAAAGACCCTCGGACAAAAACGAACTGCTGGAACTGATCCTAACCTAACTAGACTGTTCTTGTCAATGTCGACAGATAAAGTATAAAAACCATCGTCTGCTCAAAAAAAATAAGAGTAGGCAAATTAGAATCAAAAAAATTCAACTTAAATTTTAATGAGATGAAAACAATTAAAATATTTTTAATGAATTCCCTCTTCTTCGGACTATTCCTGATCCAAAGTACAAGTTTGTATGCACAAGATCCCATGAAAGCAGCCTCAAATGTGTATAAAAAAATATTACTTGACAATGACAAAGTGAGAATTATGGAAGTTGTATTTGCTCCAGGTGCAACAGCCGCTTGGCACAGTCATCCTAACCATTCGGTTTATGCGCTGACCAGTGGCAAGATTCAGATTACCGACAAAGGAAAACCTGCAACAACTGTAGATGTAAAAATGGGTACTGCCATGTACATGCCTGCCGTAACACACATGGCAAAAAATACCGGAACAACCACTTTAAAATTAATAGTAACGGAAATCAAGCCTGCAAAAAAATAAAAAATATTTTTTGAACAAAAGTTCATTTGTTTCCACTTTTAACCAGCATTTAAAAAATCTGTTTCGTTCTTTACGAGCCAGATTTTTTTTATTAGGGTGTGTCCTTGTTGCAAAACATTTTCTGCAAAACAAAAACCATCGGCAAAGCAACAAGGTCAGGCTATCCACTGTATTCCCGATTAACAAAAACTAGGCAAAAAAGCCTTGTTTTTCTAAATCGGGAGATGCCGTTCCTATCCTTCACACAAAACATTTCGATATTGATCAAAATTTCGAATTTATAGATTATAAGCAAAATCATTTTTAATTTCTTCCATCACAAATGAACTTTGCACGTTCGAAATCCCTTTGATTACTGATAATTTATCGATAACAAACTTTTGATATTCATTCATATCATTAACAGCCACTTTCAATAAAAAATCATAATTCCCAGAAACGTGGAAACAACCACAAACTTCAGGCAACACAAGAATGTGCTGTTTAAAATCATCTATTAATTCTCTGGAATGCACCGCCAAAGTCACTTGACAATACACACTAATTGCTTTGCCAATTTTGGAAGCATCCAGTAAAGCCACATAATTCTTGATGTATTGTTTTTGCTCCAATTTTTTAATTCTTTCAAAAGTTGGAGAAACAGACAATCCCACTTTTTCGGCTATTTCCTTAGTGTTTTGTTTGGCATCCTGCTGCAAAAGCATCAATATTTTTTTGTCAATAGCATCCATTTCAGAATAATTATATGGTTTTAAAAAAATTCAACATTAAAATCAATACTAAAAAATCGTATTTCATTTCAAAATTAGAATTATATTCTGAATATTAGCACACATAAAGAATATTAAATCATTAAAAGTACATTTACAGTAAAATTAAATATCATGGAAACCATTTCAAAATCATTATCAGAACAAGACAATCAAAGATTATTGGAATTGGAACAATTCTTAGAAAATGCCAGAGATAATTTTTTGGGCTACCCAGTTTCTAAAGATTTTGACTATTCTGAAATCAATCATTTTTTGAAATATCCTATTAATAACTTGGGCGACCCATTTGAAGACTGCACCTACAAAGTACAAACCCATGAACTCGAAAGAGAAGTCGTTGGATTTTTCGCTAAATTATTTCGTGCCAATCCAAAAGATTATTGGGGCTACGTAACGAATGGCGGTTCCGAAAGTAATTTATACGGATTGTACTTGGCTCGTGAATTATACCCAAAAGCAATGGTTTATTACTCAGAATCGACTCACTACAGCGTACGCAAAAACATTCATTTGCTTAATATTCCAAGCATAGTTATTCGTTCGCAGGAAAATGGCGAAATCGATTATGCCGATTTTGAAAATACAGTAAAAATGAACCGTCACAAACCTGCGATTGTCCTTACCACTTTTGGAACAACCATGAAAGAAGCCAAAGATGATGTTTCAAAAATCAGGGATATTCTAAAAGGATTAGCCATACAAGACAGTTACATTCACTGCGACGCAGCATTATCTGGTAGTTATGGCGCTTTTATGGAGCCTCGATTGCCATTTGATTTCAAGGATGGCGCCGACAGTATTTCAATCAGTGGCCATAAATTTATTGGCTCCCCTATTCCCTCTGGAGTCATTATTACCAAGCGTTCTAACAGAGACAGAATCTCAAAAGGCATTTCCTATATTGGTTCTTTAGATACAACAATTACAGGTTCCAGAAATGGCCATTGCCCACTATTTTTATGGTATGCATTGAAAAAACTGGGAATGGACGGTTTAAAAAATCGATATTTGCACAGCTTAGAAATTGCTGAATATTGTGAACAAAAACTAAAAAACATAGGAATAGAAGCTTGGAGAAACCCAAATTCGATTACAGTTGTCTTCCCAAAAACGACCGAAGAAATTAAATCCAAATGGCAATTGGCCACAGAAGGCGATATCTCACACATTATTTGCATGCCAAATGTGACGAAAGAACAAATAGATCTTTTTATCAATGACGTTGAAAATTGCATTGAAACCCCAGAAGAATTAGTAGAATTTGGTTTCTAATTAAAAAATTTAAAATGCCATAGATTAATCCTTGAAATCTTTTTAATCTGTGGCATTCTTTTTTAAAAACTGCAAAACCTAGCAATATAACAACAAATAAGTTTTATTTTTGAATATGGCATTCTACAAATCAAAAATAAAATCTCTTTTTGTACACCTTATGGATGGAAAAATAAAAAACCCAGATTGGGCTTATTTGAATAAATACAAAGACGAAAACAAACAGATTTTGACTCCAGATTCAGATGAAAAACGGATTGTGTTTTTTGGAGATTCCATTATAGCTGGCTGGAAAACCATCGACTCTGAATTCTTTGCCAACAAAAAATACATCAATAGAGGCATAAACGGCCAAACGACCTCACAAATGCTCATCCGGTTTAGACCAGATGTCATTGAATTGACCCCCGAAACGGTTGTGATTTTGGCAGGAACTAATGATATTGCAGGAAATACTGGTCCTACAACACTCGAAACCATTTTAGGAAATCTTACTTCAATGTGCGAATTAGCCAAAGTAAACAATATAAAACCCGTTTTGTGTTCTGTCCTGCCCGCTTTTGATTATCCTTGGCGAAGAGGAATGCAGCCTGCTGAAAAAATTGAAGTTCTGAATGCCATGATACTGCAATATGCTACAGCAAATGATATTGCATATTTAGATTTTTATTCAGCTATGGCAGATGGACAAAAAGGATTAAAATCCATTTATTCCGAAGATGGAGTTCATCCTAACAAAGAAGGATATCTCGTTATGAAATCTATAATAGAATCAGCTGTTTTGATGTGATATAATTCCAAAAAACACACGATTATGTTATATCTCTTAAAACCTTTTTGCTTCAGCTAATTCTTTGAGTAATCGTTGTTATTTTTTCTAAAAAACGCCTTACTTTTACCTCTTCATAAATAACAACACAATTTCATAATCATGACCAAAGATCTGATTGTTCAAAATATAAGTGCTTTAAAGAATGATTTTACTATAAATTATAGCATAAAGACAAAAACTGAAGCCTTTACCGAGAAATTATTTTACACTTTATTTGATTCTAATGCTCCTCTAAATGAAAGCATTGATGAATTAGAAAAACAATTCAAAGAGATAGCTTCAATTGCCTGCGAAAAACCTCAAGATTCATGCGAATATGCTTGGGATAATTTTTTAGAAAAACTCCCTAAAGTACTCGAAAACTTAAACAAAGATGCCTCTTATATCTTAGAAAACGACCCAGCTTCTAATGGAATTGAAGAGATTTACCTTGCCTATCCAGGATTTTATGCAATCGCCATTTATAGATTGAGCCATGAACTGTATTTGTTGGATTTATTGCTTTTTTCAAGACTAATGAGCGAATACGCCCATCGAATTACTGGTACCGACATTCATGCTGGAGCCACCATCGCCTCGCCATTCTTCATTGATCACGCAACCGGAATCGTAATTGGAGAAACAACCGTTATCGAAAAAAATGTAAAAATATACCAAGGGGTAACTTTGGGAGCATTAAGTGTGAGCAAAGACATGAAAAATGCAAAAAGACATCCTACTGTAGAAAAAGATGTATGCATTTATGCCAATGCAACCATTTTGGGAGGCAATACAGTTATAGGCAAAAATAGTATCGTGGGAGGAAATTCATGGGTTACCAAATCGATTCCACACGATTCAATTGTATTGAACACCACCACAACCGAAGTCAAAGTAAAAGAAAAGAAATAAAATGAAGACCTATAAATTAGTAGAATTAATTGGGAACACTCCATTAGTAGAAACAACCCATTTAGTTACAAACAAAAACGTAAAACTTTTATTAAAACTTGAAGGAGACAATCCAGGAGGAAGCGTAAAAGATCGTGCCGCCTACAACATGATTGCATCGGCGATTGAAAGGGGCGACATCAAAAAAGGCGACAAATTAATTGAAGCAACCAGCGGTAATACTGGAATTGCATTGGCTATGATTGCTCAATTATTCAATATAGAAATCGAATTAGTTTTACCTGAAGATTCTACTATCGAGCGTACACAAACTATGCAGGCTTATGGAGCAACGGTTATTCAAACTCCAGCAAGCGAAGGGATAATTGGATCAAGAGATTATGCCGATAAAAAAGTAGCCGAAGGAGGTTATATAATGTTGAATCAGTTTGCCAATGATGACAACTGGAAAGCCCATTACAAAACCACAGGTCCCGAAATATGGAATGATACTGATGGAACGGTAACTCATTTTGTATCTGCGATGGGGACAACCGGTACCATTATAGGAACTTCAACTTACCTGAAAGAGAAAAATCCAAATATTCAAATAATTGGGGCGCAACCCAGTGATGGTTCACAAATTCCAGGTATTAGAAAATGGCCAGAAGAATATTTACCTAAAATTTTCGACGCCTCAAAAGTTGATGTAACTATTGATATCAGCGAAGAAGAAGCTCGCGAAATGACCAAAAGATTAGCAAAAGAAGAAGGCATTTTTGCAGGAATGAGCAGTGGAGGATCAGTAGCCGTAGCAGTAAAAATAGCCAATCAACTCGAATCGGGTGTGGTGGTTGCCATTATCTGTGATCGTGGAGACCGTTATTTATCTTCGGATTTGTTTGATTAAGAAAAGTTGCTAAGCTTCTAAGTTACTGAGTTACTAAGAAAAAAGCTTGAAAAATAACATATCAAAACTCAGAAACTTAGTATCTCAGCAACTTAGAAACTTCAAAGAAATGAACTATCGTAAACTAGGAAAAACCAATTTCAATATTTCAGAAATCGCACTTGGCACTTGGCAAGTAGGCGGAAAATGGGGTTCTCCATTTAATGACAAAACCGCAGATGAATTAATCAATACCGCTATCGATAACGGCGTGAATTTTATTGACACTGCCGATGTTTACGAAAATGGATTAAGCGAAACCGCAGTTGGAAGAGTGGTACGTTCCCGTTCCGAACGTATTTATGTAGCTACAAAATGTGGCAGACACATCAATCCGCATGTAAATGAAGGCTACCAGCCAAAGGTTTTACAACAATTTGTAGAAGACAGCTTGAAAAGAATGAAATTGGAAACAATCGATCTTATTCAATTGCATTGTCCTCCAAATCAAGTATTCTACCGCCCGGAAATTTTTGAAATGTTTGATCGTTTAAAAGAACAGGGAAAAATTTTGAATTTGGGTGTAAGCGTAGAAAAAGTTGAAGAAGCCTTGAAAGCCATAGAATATTCGAATGTAACCACGATTCAAATTATATTTAATCTTTTCCGTCAGCGACCATCTGAATTATTCTTCCAAGAAGCCCAGAAAAAAGACATCGGAATTATTGCAAGAGTACCACTGGCCAGCGGATTATTGACTGGTTTATTTGATTCAAAAACCACTTTTGGAGAACAAGATCATAGAAATTTCAATCGTGATGGAGTTGCTTTTGACAAAGGAGAAACATTCTCTGGAATTAATTATGAGTTGGGTCTAAAAGCTGTTGATGCCTTAAAAGCACTTTTCCCTGAAGCTACAAATTTAGCTCCTATTGCTTTGCAATGGATTCTGAGTTTTAACGAAATTAGCTGTATTATTCCAGGAGCATCAAAAGAAAGCCACGTTTTGTCTAATCTGTCATTGTATGATTTACCAAAACTGACTCCTGAAAAAATCACAGCCATGAATGCCATTTATGAGCAATACATTAAACCACAAGTACATCAGCTTTGGTAAATAAATTATAAAAGCAAGCTGTTTTCAATTTACAGTTTTTAGAAACGAAGCATATACATTCAGAAATTATATCACTATTTTTTCTTTTGTATATGCTTCTTTTTTTACAATAATTTAGCTCAATACAATCACTAACAACATATATTACAATACATTACAAACTTAAAATTTTAAAATTTTCAATCTCGAATTGAAAAATAATTACAAAAAAATTGCGTAGTCAAATAACTACTCTTATATTTGAAGTCAAATAACTACGCAATGATTTTAAGACGAGATGTATTTCAAGCTTTGGCTGACCCTACAAGAAGATCAATATTACTACTGGTCGCTACACAATCGATGACTGCAGGTGCCATTGCTTCCAACTTTGATACTGCAAGACCAACAGTTTCAAAACACCTGCAAATTCTTACCGAATGTGAACTCTTAAGACAAGAGCAAAACGGCAGAGAGATATCCTATCATATAAATGCTCAAAAAATGAAAGAGGTGGCTGACTTTATTGAGCCGTTTCGATTAATTTGGGAAGATCGATTCAATAAATTGGAAACTGTAATGAAAAATTATAAACCCAAAGAATAGCGTAAAATGGAACAAAAAACAAAAATCAATGCAGAAGACGGCAAACAAGATTTGATTATAACAAGGGAATTTGACTTGCCATTAGAATTACTTTTTAAAGCCTATACTGAACCAGAACTTGTAGAACAATGGATGGGAACAAAAGTGCTAAAATTAGACAATAAGAAACACGGAAGCTACCAATTTGAAACATTACATAATGGCAGTACTGTATTTAAAGCAAACGGTACCATTCATGAATTTATTCCTAATCAAAAAATCATACGAACCTTTGAAATGGAGAATATGCCTATTGGTGTTCAGCTTGAATTTTTAGAATTCGAAAAACTCACAGAAGACACCAGTAAACTAAAAATCCAAATTATTTACAAATCAGCAGCACACAGGGAGCAACAATTAAAAATGCCATTTGCTTATGGTTTAAATATGGCACACAACCAATTAGAAGAAATAGTAACTAAATTAAAATAATTATCATGGAAAAAAGAAAAAAAACAACTTATTGGATTATCACGGGATTACTATGTTTTTGCATGCTTGGTGGCATCGGACAGCTATTTCAAGTTAAAGAAGTAGTGGATGGATTTACTCCGCTAGGTTACCCGCTATATTTTATATCAATTATTGGTTTTTGGAAAATTATGGCAATCATTGCCATACTAATTCCTAAATTTCCATTATTAAAAGAATGGGCTTATGCAGGTATCTTTTTTGCAATGACTGGAGCTTCAATTTCCCACATTGCAGTTAATGATTCTGTTTTTCATATCATTATACCTTTGATAATTACTTGTTTGGCAATAGGCTCTTGGTACTTAAGACCTGTATCAAGAAAAATAATTTTATAAAATAATACCAGTTGCAACAAACTCAAATCTTAGAATAGGTTTATCTTTTTTTGGGTAAGCCTTTTTTTTAGAAAATATAACACTTTCATCGTAAATTGAAACAAACCATTACGGGCTGAAAGTCCATAGTTTTAATTTAGCAGATTAAAAGCCCGCAAGGTTGCAGTATTTATTAGCCACAAACTACACGAATTTCCACAAATTAATTGGTTCAAATTCGTGTAGTTTGTGGCTTAAATATTTTTAGAAGCTAAAGTAAAATGCACTAAAGCGCATAGTTTTAACTATTCATTATACCAATAAATTCTATCCAAAACTTAACACAAAGCTTCTAAACCAAATACATTTCTCAACATCGGTTTTAAGTTACATTTATAAGATAAAGAGTACCTAATCTCTAAAAAACTTTAATATTTTTCACTATATTTAACTTAAATGTTATATTTTTATCGAATCAAGATTCGAAATTTCAATTTATCCTATAATAACTAATTTATAAGTTCAAGTATTGACAATCAAAATTATATTAACAATTATTAAAACCAGAATTAAATGAGAAACTGTACAATAGCCTGTATAAGTATTTTACTAGTGGCGGCATCCTGTCAAAAAAAAGAAGACCTCACCTCAGGTATCATCAAAAAAAACATGGATACATTAGTAAAACCAGGAGATGATTTCAACAAATTTGTAAATGGCAATTGGGAGAAAAAAACTCAAATACCAGCAGACAAAGCTTCCTATGGAGCATTTTCAATACTTTATGATCAATCACAAAAAGACGTAAAAACCATCATTGAAGAAGCAGCAAAAGCAAACAATTCTCAGGGCAGTGATGAACAAAAAATTGGTGATTTTTATGCTTCATTCACCGACAGAAAAACAAGAGACAGTAAAGGAATTTCTCCTATTCAACCTGAATTTGCAAAAATAGACGCTATTAAAAACTATAACGACTTAGCCACCTATTTTGGTCATGCTAATCGCTTAGGGCTAAATACTCCTTTATCTCTTTCTGTTTATACCGATTTTAAAGATCCAACCAAATATACTGCTATCACTTGGCAAGGAAGTTTAGGATTACCAGATAGAGATTATTATCTTTCTGCTGATGCTAAAATGAAGGAAATAAGAACTAAATATTTAGCACACGTTGAGGCGATGCTAAAATTAGCTGGTTTAGAAGATCCTGCTTCAAAAGCTAGAACAATCATAGCACTTGAAACTACTTTGGCCACAAGCCAAATGAAGAAAGAAGATACTAGGGACATGGTAAAATTATATAATCCTTACCCTGTAACCGATTTAAAGACTTTAATGCCTGATTTCAATTGGTCAGCCATGCTAAAAGAATCTGGTTTCGACAAAGAAAATAAATTAATTGTAACCCAAGTAGAATTTACAAAAAGCCTAAACAACATAATCAAAACTACTCCAATAGACACATGGAAAACTTTCCTAAAATGGGGTGTTATAAATGGTGCCGGTACAAGTTTAACAACAGAAATAGACAATCAAAACTTCGATTTCTACAGTAAAACAATGTATGGCACCGAAAAACAAAAAGAAGACTGGGAACGTGCTGTAAGCAGAGTAAATAGTGGTTTAGGCGAAATCGTAGGTAAAGTATATATCAAAAAACGTTTTTCTCCGGAAGCCAAAGAGAAAATGACTGTTTTAGTAAAAAATTTATTGAAAGCATACGCAGAAAGCATCAAGAAATTAGATTGGATGAGTGAAGCCACAAAAAAAGAAGCGCTTAAAAAAGTGGACAAATTCATGATTAAAATTGGATATCCAGACACTTGGAAAGATTATTCCAAAGTAACCATTGACAAAAACGACTTATACGGAAATACAGAAAGAGCAACCGCTTTTGAATACCAACGTAATCTAGACAAACTTGGAAAACCAGTAGACAGAACTGAATGGGGAATGAATCCGCAAGAGGTTAATGCTTACTACAATCCTACATTGAACGAAATTGTGTTTCCAGCAGCTATACTTCAGCCTCCATTTTTTGACATGAATGCTGATGATGCAGTAAACTATGGTGGAATTGGTGCAGTAATCGGACATGAAATTGGTCATGGTTTTGATGATCAAGGAAGTACTTTTGATGGAGATGGTGTAATGAAAAACTGGTGGACACCAGCAGATTTAAAAGCTTTCAAATCAAAAACAAACGCTTTAGTTGAACAATACAATGCTTTCAAAGCATTCCCTGATTTAAATTTAAACGGCGCCTATACCCTTGGTGAAAACATCGGTGACCTTGGTGGATTAAGCATTGCTATCAAAGCTTACAAAATGTCTTTGAGTGGAAAAGAAGCGCCTATTTTAGATGGTTACACAGGAATTCAACGCGTATTTCTTGGCTGGGGACAAGTATGGGCAGAAAAAGATAGAGAAAAAGCATTACGTCAGCAAATAGCAACTGATCCACATTCGCCTGCAAGCTTTAGAGTAAATGGAGTCGTTCGTAATGTACCTGAATTCTACGAAGCATTCAAAATAAAACCAACCGACAAATTGTACCTTGCTCCAGAAAAAAGGGTGAAAATCTGGTAAAAACATTAATAAACAAAATACAAAGAAGCCGTCTCACAACTTGAGACGGCTTTTTTTTACTTAAAAGTTATTAATACCCTTTTACTAGTTTATTTAAATACAAGAAATAATTTCGTTAAATTCGTTTTCCCTAAAAAAAACACCTATGAGTTGCGAATAGCTAATAGCTTGAATATGCATAACATTATTAAAAACTAGTCAAAAATAAAATGTTTAATAAAGCGAATATCAAAGAATGGTTTGACCGTTATAAATATTCTGAATTGGCAGCTACCAGTGCTGCATTATTAGCTTCTCAATTCAGCAGGATTTTTAGTGGATTGACCACTGCGTATCTGATTACCTTTGCCGAATATTTTGCTTTTTATGGGATTATGATTTATAGATCTTATGAAGCAGTGTCAGCCGAGAACAGACAAAAGAACCAAGCCGTTACTTTCAAAGAAATTACAAAATTGATTCGGAATTTACTTCTCGAATTTGGCTATCCTGCGGTTTTGGATTTCTTTTTTATCCGTCCATTTTGCATGTATTGGATGCCAATAGTTACAGAGAATTACTTCGTTGGAATTATTCTGGGAAAAATTACTGCAGACAGTTTTTTCTACTTTTTATCCATTCTTAATTACGAATGGATAAAAAAGAAAGAATAGCACTTTCCTAAAATTGAGGAAATACCATAATAGAAAAAGGCTCTGTTTTTCATTAAACCGAACCTTTCTTTTATTTTATCAACATACTAAACCAAAGTCGCTGTCGTCGAAATTTCGGTATTGAATAATTTTGAAATCGGACAGTTTTTTTCGGCTTTAGTAACTAATTCTTGAAAAGTTTCGTTTGAGATTCCCTCAATTTTAGCATTGACCGTTAAGTGAGAACTATTAATTGTTCCTTCAACTAAACTGATATCGCATTTAGTTTCAACACTTTCAATAACGGCACTTGTTTCGCTAATAAAAGCAGTAAGCTGCATGGTGAAACATCCCGCATGTGCTGCCGCAACAAGTTCTTCGGGATTTGTGCCTATTCCTTCATCAAATCGGGATTTGAATGAGTATTGAGTATTTTCTAATGTCTTGCTTTGTGTTGTTAATTTTCCTGCTCCTTCTTTTAAGGTACCATTCCAAACTGCGGTTGCATTTCTTTTCATAATTGTTTTGTTTATTGATTCTAATCAAATTTAAGTTTTTTAGCGGTAAGAAATTAATTTATTTAACTAAAAAATAATACTCATTAAAAAACGACAACAATATTATTAAAAAAAATTGTACATTGTAAGACGGTTATTTATAAAATAAAAGCAATTTAATTTTTGAGCAAGAATTACTAATGGTTTATTAAACATCCTCCAATGAAAACTCTAAATTTCTTTATGGCTTTCTTTTGCATTATTTTGATAAGCTGCAGTTCTTCTGATGAAGAAGAACAAAGTCCTGAAACTGCAGAACCTTTTGTAAGGGAAAATCAGCTACAATTTTATTTCAGCAATCCTACAAACGCCGATTTACTGAACTTAAACAACAACATCATTTTACCTATTGCCTATGAAGGAAAATATAGCCCTTCAAATCTTCCTCCAAAAGGCAATTCGTCTAAATACGTTTATCAAGGAGGTACTATAGAATATGATTCTACTATAGATAAATACTACTGGAGTACCATCATAACAGGAAAAAAAGGCATTAAGAAAAATAAAATTTTTGTAAGAATTTCTGACACTGACACTGACACTCTAGACGTAAATTTTAAATTTACAAAAGGAGAAGTTTCCGGATCTGATAATTTTTACGCTTATATTGAGAAGCTTTATTATAATGGCACCTTAATACATGAAGAAAATTCAAATAAAAAGCTACTAATAGATCCTGTCAAGAGGATTTTCATTAAAAAAAATGGAAACAAAACGGCAATATCTTTTATGAATTAGTGGAATAGTAATTATAATATCTACAAATGCCCTGCCCCCGATTGAAGCGAAAAACCCGGAGTTCTGGAAGCACTATAACACTTGCCAGGAAAGAGCGACCAACGGAAGCTCCTTTACTGGCTTAGTGTTATTGCTTCCAGAACGAGGATTTGCATCGGAAAGCAGGATTAGGCTCTAACAATGAGAGAATTATACTTTATTTCGATTACTTACGTTCTTATAGAAACTTATATTATTATGAAAAAATTTATTATAATAAGTTGTTTATTAATGCTTTTTGGCTGTAAAACTAAAAAAGTGGATGGCAAATTAATTGGCCGAAGTGTTGCTGTTACACAAATGAATACTGAAGAGGCAACTCAAAAAAACAAAGCTTACGAGCTTGGCAAAAGAGTTTTGATGACCTGTAATACGTCTAAATTCAAACCTTTTACGAAAAGTGAAGCAACAGACAAAGTCATTGCAAACTCTACTGAAAAAAAAGTCAAAGAAATTGGAGCAAAGTTTAGTCTAAAATATGGTCATTTTAAAGATCTTGAATTTATAGAAATGGTTCCAAACAAGACCGACAACACTAATATTTATAGATTCAAAGCGCTTTTTGATTATGCAAAGGCTAATAAGGAACTTCGAGTGACGATGAATTCGGAAAATAAAATTTCGGCAATTACGACCAAAGACTGGAAGGATGATTTTGAATAAACGGTTATTTGCTTTTAATTTTAGTAAAAAAAATTAAAATTAAAATCTAAAAATAAATCCAAAGCCTTATTTTTGCGCCATGGCAAAGAAAAATACAGACAAGGTTGTCTTTCATCAAATAAAAGTCCTTGATGCTGGTGCAAAAGGCGTTTCGGTAGCAAAAGCTCCCGATGGTAAAGTAGTTTTTATCCCAAATGTAGTCCCTGGAGATGTTGTAGACGTGCAAACTTTCAAGAAGCGCAAAGCTTATTATGAAGGAAAAGCAGTTTATTTTCATGAATTCTCGGAGTATCGTGTAGAGCCTATTTGCGAACACTTTGGTGTTTGTGGCGGATGCAAATGGCAAAATATGAATTACGGCCAACAGTTGATCTTCAAACAAAATGAGGTAAAAAACCATTTACAGCGCATTGGCAAAATTGAACTTCCTGAATTTGAATCAATTCTTGGTTCTGAAAAGCAGTTTTTTTATAGAAACAAAATGGAGTTTTCGTTTTCGAACAGCCGTTGGTTAACCGAAGCTGAAATAGGAAGCGAAGAAGATTTAGGAAATAGAAATGCACTTGGTTTCCATATTCCAAAAATGTGGGACAAAATCCTAGACATCAATAAATGTCACCTGCAGGAAGACCCATCGAATGCCATCCGAAATGAAGTTCGCGCTTTTGCAAACGAACATGGCTTGACTTTCTTTAATCCTAGAGCTCACGAAGGTTTATTGAGAACATTGATGCTGAGAACGGCTTCGACTGGGGAAATTATGGTTTTGATTCAGTTTTTTGAAAATGATAAAGCCAGCAGAGAGTTGATTCTGGATCACCTTTACGAAAAATTCCCTCAAATTACTTCCTTGCAATATGTTGTTAATAATAAAGCAAACGACACTTTATACGATACCGACATAAAATTATATAAAGGAAGAGATTATATCCTTGAAGAAATGGAAGGTTTAAAATTTAGCATTAATGCTAAATCTTTTTATCAAACCAACTCGGATCAAGCTTACGAATTATATAAAATAACCAGAGATTTTGCAGGTTTAACTGGAAACGAAATCGTTTATGATTTATACACAGGAACGGGAACTATTGCTCAATTTGTTTCTAAAAAAGCGAAAAAAGTTATTGGTGTAGAAAGTGTTCCTGATGCCATTAAAGATGCAAAAGCCAATGCGGAACGCAATAATATTGACAATTGCGAATTCTTTGTTGGGGATATGAAAGTAGTTTTTAATGATGCTTTTATTGCGCAACACGGACACCCAGATGTCATTATCACTGACCCTCCTCGTGACGGAATGCACAAAGATGTTGTAGAGCAAATTATAAAAATTGGACCTCAAAAAGTGGTTTATGTAAGCTGTAACTCGGCTACACAAGCTAGAGATTTGGCTTTGATGGACGAAAAATACAAGGTAACAAGAGTTCGACCAGTAGATATGTTTCCGCAAACGCATCACGTTGAAAATGTTGTACTTTTGGAAAGACGATAAGCCTCTATTAGATGAAAAAAATACTTGCCTTTTTGATAATTCTTGGTTTCGCTTCTTCCAGTTGCGAACCCGATGATATTTGTGACCCAAATACTCCCACTACGCCAAGAATGTTAATTCAGTTTTTTGATTACAACAATCCTTCTGTATTGAAAAATGTTACTAATCTAAAAGTAATTGGCGAAGGCATGACTGAAGGTGTGGTTTTGTCCCCATCGGCAACAGGCGATTCAAAATATATAACAAGCGGGAATAATATATTACTGCCGTTAAATACTGAAAAGGATCTTGTGAAATATAAATTTATCCTCAATTTCGGAAACAGAAATCCGTTGCTTGTAAACGAAGATAATTTAGAGTTTAAATACACTCGTGAAAATTTTTATGTTTCAAGAGCCTGTGGGTTTAAAACAATATTCAATTTGGACTCAAAAAATCCTTTTACACTAACTGATGCAGTGCCAGCAGATCAAATGTGGATTAGATATGTGATAGTAGCACAAAATAACGTAACATACGAAAATGAAACAATCATTAAAATATTCTTTTAGTTTTCTCTTTTTGTTGTCATTATTTTTTGTTCAGGCACAAGAAAAAAACACTACAACGAGTACTCCACCAGAAATAATAGTTAAAGGAGCTAATGGAACAACTGTAACAGAAAAGGGACCCGAAAAAAAACTAGAGAAAACCGATACTATAAAACCAAAAACAGATCGATATGGCTTGATTGTTGGTGTCGATGTATTTAAAATTGCACGATCCTTTTATGATTCTAATTATAAAGGAATAGGATTTGTTGCTGACTACCGTTTGACAAAAAAATATTATGTATATGGCGAAATAGGAAGTGAAGATGTAACCGTTGAAGATCCTCTATTAAACACTACTACTAAAGGAGCGTATCTCAAAGTGGGTTTTGACTATAACGCTTATACCAATTGGCTGGATATGGAAAACCTAATCACATTAGGAGTCCGCTATGGTTTTAGTGCTTTTAATGAGCATTTAGACGACTATTCCATTTATAATCCGAACCCTTATTTTAGACAAACCCCAAGTATTGAATCAGGTAAATCGTATGATGGCTTAACGGCAAGCTGGCTTGAAGTAGCAGCAGGAATCAATGTAAAAGTTTTTAATAATATCTACGTTGGTTTTGCTTTACAATTGAAAGCATTAGTAACCAATTCTGAACCAAGTGGCTTTGAAAGTCTTTATATTCCTGGATTTAACAGAACGTATGATGGTAATTTTGGAGCTGGTTTTAATTATACAGTTTCTTATTTCATTCCAATTTACAAGAAAAAAGTGACACCCGCAAAACCAGCACCTAAGAAATAGTCCTAAAATGGATTCCATAAAAAAGGAGTAAAATTGAATTTAAAAATTCAATTTTACTCCTTTTGTTTTTTAATTAAAGCCGATTATCCTATTTCTTTAATCCCTTTTACAAATAACCAAGACATGAATAGTTTTTCACCGTCTTTGGTCTTGGCAGCTTGGAATTTTGGAGATAAAAGTGTTCCAGCTATAAAGGCTGTCATTGGAATCCAAAAACCAGACAAATTGGTGTATTGTGTTACCAAATAACGAAATGCTATAAACAATATAGCAAAACAGCCTAGATTGTATAGAAATGCTCTTACTTGTAATTTTGACATTTTATTATATTTAAATATGATTTCCCAAAATTAATTGAAAATCCACAAAATCATCAAAAAAAACTACTTTATATTTTCAATTATAGTTTTATCGCAAAAAATACGCTCAGTACTTAAATATTTAACAAAAAATAACTTAAGTCTTTTTCTTGTTATTTTTTATGTTAAATTTATACTCCCAAAACGACAAAACACACAAATAACTAATTTACAATATAATACAAATTAGTTTTCCAGATTTACAATTACATTTAAATTCCCTCCAGCAGTAGATTAAAATTAGTAAAAAACATAATAATAATTTTAAAACACAATATTATGGCAATTGATTTTTCTATTACAAGTACTGTAACTCCAAATGGAAGGACAGTTTTCAATGCGCAACGCATTAATTCAACTGAAGCAAAATTTAATATTGACGGTAAAACCAGATATGAAGGGAATGTTGGGTTATTCAACACCTCAGTCACAGATGGGATAACATACAAACCAGAAGATTATGCTGCAGAATATGGTTTTTGGGCTTATTTTATTTATCCTACAGCTCTGGCAGAAAGTTCAGGTTCTTTTAAATGTTTAAATACTTATGACAGAGCGCAATTTACATTTAGTTTTATGCAATATGCAGCACATGTCCCAAATGGTGATTTTGTGAATTTTTTCAGAAAGCTGTTACAACTTCCTAATGCATCTGAGTATTTTCCAAAATTAGTTTTATCGAATAACAGAATTTTTTATAAATCTTCCAGCGGCGTACTTTCCCCTTTAGAAAATGATTCCAGTTCCCAAGCCTTGATGGATTATCTCAATCCCACACTAAATGACATAGAAAATCAGGAATTAATATGTGCCGCAAGATTTGTTCATTGGGCTACAACTGATGCCAATCATAGAAAAACACAAGTCGAAACCGCAATTGACATGTACAAAGAAAATATGAAATCCTATCATAAACGATATGGATTAAACAATGTACCTGCAAATGTGTGCCAAATGGTTTGTGATATTCGCCACCAAGGAAGAGGCAAAAGTGACCGCATTGCTTTAGCTCTTAATACCAACGGTAATTATGACAAAGCCTTTTCTAACTTATGCACTATAGGCGACACCAATTATCAAACCAGAATTAATACTGTACGGAATACGATAAAGAAACTAACCGATATGGGTAAGTTTTCTATGAAATATGATGCTGGGAGCGGGGAATTTGTAAAGATTTAGGAATGAAGAAAACCTCGTAAGCCGAAAAGAGGAATATAGAGTAGGCGCAAAAAATAAATAAAAAATGGATTTAACAAGTAGTTTAAAAAAGGCAGGTTATGATCTTATAGACAGTCCAATCAGAAATCACAAATTAACTCAATTGTGGTTAAAAAAAGATTTTGACAAAATTGTAATGTATCACGACCAGTTGGCTTATGCTTTAGTAAGTAATGTTAATTTACCAATATTCACAAATAATGCATTAAAAGTAACATCATCAACAAAAAATGAATTCAATTTTAATATTGGAATCACAGTTCTAGATGATATATTAAAATCCATTGGATTATCAAATATAGATATATCGGCAGAAATAAAAAGTGGTAAAAATATAACGATAAGTTATGACAATTCTATTAGCAAAGAAATTGAAATTGGTGCATTAGAAAGTTACTTAACTAATTCTGATTTTTTACATCAAAATAATTCATTACTTAACAATCTTAATAAAAATAATATCATAATTGTTACCGGGGTATTATATGCAAAAAATTTAATTGTAGAAATTGATACAGATTTCAATATATCGGCTGAATTAAAAGCAAAACTAACTGAAATTGCTGAAGGCAAAATTGACTTTAACAACAGTACAGAGAGAAAAATTAAAATGATTGCAGAAACTGGCGATTATTATCCAATTGCAGTAAAAGCAAATAGATTAGATTTTGATCATGGTAAATTTAAAAACCAATCTTTAATAACTGACAATAGAAATTTCTTTTAGCTAAAAAAAATCAGCATTAAAAAAATCCCGATAATCACTATTACAAATAGCAACTATCGGGATTATATTTTTTTATTTAAAGCAAATTATTCACCATCATCCGGAACAACCTGAAACTTCGTTCTCTTACTTCCTTCATACATTTCGTATTTCACCAATCTGGCTTCAATACTAGCATTAAAAAGTTTAATTTTTCGAGAAGGTTTTAGTCCAACAAATTTCAAAGCTTCAAGATTTCCTGTAATAAACCAAGCATTCGTTCCTGGATAATTTTTCTTTAAGGTATCGCCAATATTTTTATAAAATTCTTCCATGTGAATGTCCAAACGCTCATCATAAGGCGGATTGAAAACAATATGCAGTTTCCCTTCCGATGTTTTCTCAGTATCGAAGAAATTCTTTTCTTCTATCTTAATATATTCATCCAGATTAGCATTCTTCACATTGTCTTTGGCTTTTTGAACCGCAGACGGCGCTTTATCATAACCTTTTATAGTATAATGAAATTCACGAACACGCTTCAATAAACTATCCTGAATGCTATCAAACAAATCATTATCCCAATCATTCCATTTTTCGAAAGCAAATTCCTTGCGGTTAATATTCGCCGGAATATTACACGCAATCATTGCCGCTTCTGCCAGGAAAGTTCCAGAACCGCACATTGGGTCCAAGAAATCAGTTTGTCCATCCCAACCGGAAAGCAACAAAATTCCAGCTGCCAAAACCTCGTTTATAGGAGCGATATTTGTAGCCGTTCTGTATCCACGCTGGTGCAGTGAATTCCCCGAAGTATCTAATGCTACCGATACTTGGTCTTTATCAATATGGATATTGATTCTCAAATCCGGAAAAGCTTTATCAATACTCGGACGTTGTCCCGTTCTTTCACGAAACTGATCTACAATCGCATCTTTACATTTTTGAGACACAAACTCAGAGTGATTAAAATACTCCGAATGCACCGTTGCATCAATCACAAAAGTCTGATTGGCATTGATATATTTAGACCAATTCGTTCCGCGAATTCCTTTATATAAAGATTGTTCGTCTCTTGCTTTAAAAAAATAAATCGGCTTTAAAATCTTCAAAGCAGTACGCAAAGACAAATTTGCTTTGTACATAAACCCTTTGTCTCCCTTAAAACTCACCATTCTCACCCCCTGCTCCACATCCTGAGCTCCCAGCATTGTTAACTCTTTCGCCAGTATTTCTTCAAAACCAAAAAAGGTTTTAGCAATCATCTTAAAATTCTCCATCTTCTATATAAATTCCTTCATTTAAATTCCAAATTCCAAACGGTTTGAAATAGTATATTTTCTGCAAAAATACACTAAATTTGCGGGACTTAAATTAATTGAAAAAGAATAAATGTCCGATTCTACAAATAACAAAACAGAAATCAGCAATTCCAATCCAGAAAATTGGTTCGCCTCTTGGTTCGACAGTCCTTATTATCACATACTTTACAAAGAAAGAAATTATAGAGAAGCTCAGTTGTTTATGGACAATCTGACCCATTACCTCAATCTTCCCGAGAAAGCTAAAGTGCTGGATTTGGCTTGTGGAAAGGGACGCCATTCTATTTATTTAAATCAATTAGGTTTTGATGTTATTGGTGCCGATTTATCCGAAAACAGCATAAAAGAAGCGCAGAGAAACAGTAACGCAACTTTGCATTTTCAAGTCCATGATATGCGTGAAGTATTTGAAGATAAATTTGACGCAATTTTCAATCTGTTTACCAGTTTTGGTTATTTCGAAAACGATGAGGATAACCTAACGACTTTAAAAGCCATCAAAGAAAGCTTAACTGAATATGGTTTTGCCGTAATAGATTTCATGAACGTAACCAATGTGCTCAATACTTTGGTTCCCGAAGAAGTAAAAACCGTAGATGCAATTGACTTTAATATTAAAAGATATTTAAAAGACGGACACATTTACAAAGAAATTGATTTTGAAGACCAAGGTCAGCATTATCATTTCACCGAAAAAGTAAAAGCGCTTACACTTAAGGATTTTGAAGAAATGATGGAAGAAGCCGGTATTTTTCTACTAGATATTTTTGGCGATTATAAATTAAAAAAATTCCACAAAACCGAAAGCGAAAGATTAATTATGATTTTTAAGTAAAATGTTGAATCGTTGAACTGTTTAATTGTTGAACTGTTTAATCGATTAAACAAAAAACGATTAAACGATTAAACGATTTACCTGATTAAACGATTAAACAAAAAAACGGTTAAACAAAAAAATATGAATTACCTTTTACCTTTACTTTCCGTACTGCTTGGTTATTTTATCGCTTTATTTTTAAAGCCAAAAAGCAAAACCAATCTCAAACTGTTGCTTGCTTTTAGTGGCTCATTCTTGCTATCGCTTACAGTGATGCATTTACTTCCGGAAGTGTACGAAAGCCACGATCATAATGTCGGAATTTTTATAATGTTAGGTATTTTGTTCCAAATTATATTGGAGTTTTTCTCTAAAGGTGCAGAACACGGTCATGTGCATGGACACGCCAAAATGCACCAAATCCCATGGTTGCTTTTCATCAGTCTTTGTATTCATGCCTTCTTGGAAGGATTTCCTGTAAGCCATCATCACGATTTAGCATTAGGAATAGCCATTCATCACTTTCCTATTGCCATCATTTTGACAACCTTTTTCATCAATGCAACTCTCAGCCGAAATGCGATTTTTTTCTTCATGATAACTTTTGCAGTCATGACGCCGCTAGGTACTGTTGTATCTGATTTTATTCCGCAATTGAATGATTATTATACGGAGATAACCGCTGTTGTCATTGGTATTTTATTCCATATTTCATCAACGATTATTTTTGAAAGCAGCGAAGGCCACAAATTCAATATCGCCAAAGTATCCATGATTGTAATTGGAATTGTTTTGGCTTGTTTTTTATAGTTATTTTACTAAATTACAAATAAATAGTCATTAATTTAGCTATCATTATTTGGGCGTGTCCCTCCGTAAAAACTACGGGTCGGGCTTTCCGTTCCCGCTTTTTTTTATTCGGCGAAAAAAATCGCCAAATAAAAAAAGAGCTCCACTGCAATCGAAGTTCACTGAACTCCGATGAAAATAAAAATTAAGTGAAGTAATCCCTCACGCAGAATAGTGCTTAAAACAACTTTATATAACATCAAAAAATGGGATTCAAACATTTATTTAAAGTGAAATTGAATTGGAATTCTATTCCAAAAGAAACGATTTCTTCCTCAAAACAATACAATAAAACCCACCAGATTGCTATTGAAAGAAAAGAAATTTTAAATATTTCGGCAGCCAAAGCATTCAAAGGTGATCCCAGTCTATACAATCCCGAAGATTTATTATTGAGCAGTTTAGTTTCTTGTCACATGATGTCCTATTTGTATATTTGCTCCCAAAACGGAATTGATGTAATCTCCTATCAGGATGATGCAGAGGCAACTCTAGAAATTTTGGAAAATGGTTCTGGGCGTTTTATAGAAATTCGATTATATCCAAAAGTTGTAATCAAACAACCAGAAAAAATAACCGAAGCCTTAAGCCTGCATTCCAAAGCAAACGAACTTTGCTTTATCGCAAATTCCTGTAATTTTAAAATTGTTCATTTTGCTAGTTGCACAACTTAAAGACAACTGATTTTTTTCTTTTATAATTATTAAACAAATTATTGATACAGCTTGGGTCATAACTAATAAGCCAAACAATAAAAACCTTTAAATCAGGAGACTAAAATTTATTATATAACAGAGTTGCTGCCATTAATTTTTTTAAGTTTGCAATAACAAACAAACCGTGTTTCTTTTACACCTTTGAACCATAAAAACAATGACTTTTACCAAAACCACCGAACAATCTTCAAAATACGAACATCTCGAAAAAATGTCGGTTCGAGAATTGATAACCAATATTAATCAGGAAGATCAAACTGTGCCTCTTGCTGTAGAAAAAGCTTTACCACAGATAGAAACATTAGTGACGGAAATTGTTGCCAAAATGAAATTAGGCGGACGATTATTCTACATTGGTGCTGGCACGTCGGGACGTTTGGGAATCCTAGATGCTTCTGAATGTCCTCCGACATTTGGAGTGCCATTTGATTTGGTGGTGGGTATTATTGCTGGTGGAGACACTGCTATCCGCAAAGCTGTAGAAAATGCCGAAGACAATGCAACTCAAGCTTGGATAGACTTACAGGCATTTAATGTAAACGAAAATGATGTTGTGGTAGGAATTGCAGCTTCGGGGACAACGCCTTATGTCATTGGAGGTTTACAAGTCTGCAATGAAAACAATATCAGTACCGGAAGTATTTCCTGCAATGCTGGAAGTCCGCTTTCGCAAACGGCAAAATTCCCAATCGAAGTCATCGTAGGTCCTGAATTTGTTACAGGAAGCTCGAGAATGAAAGCTGGAACTGCACAAAAACTGGTTCTGAATATGATCACTACTGCCACGATGATTCAGCTTGGAAAAGTGAAAGGAAACAAAATGGTGGATATGCAGTTAAGCAACAGCAAACTGGTTGACCGCGGCGTAAAAATGATCATGGGAGAAATTCCGGTAACTTACGAAGAAGGTGCAGAATTGCTGGCAAAATATGGAAGTGTTAGAAAAGCAGTTGATTTTTATAATAAGAAATAAAACGAAAAAATCCGCTTTCGGGAGAACTTTAAACCTGAAACTTTAAACTATAACAATGGCAAACAAAGAACTCTTAGCAAAGGGAATTAAATATTTAACCGGAGCATTACCGCTTATGTTTATTGGTCCAACCGTGATTTATAATGCGTTTATGAATCAGCACACTGATTGGCATTATTTGGTTTTAGCCATAGGAATCATAGCTTGTTTAGCTTCAGTGTATTTTATGTTTGTGGGATTAAAAACAATAATGAAAGGCATATTTAACGACTAATTTGTATCTTTACAAAAATTGCAATTATGGACATTAAAGCGGAAATAAATTGGATTCATCAAGAAATCGACAAAGTAAAAGACCCTTCTTTTATTGAAAAGATGAAACATCTATTGCAGTCTATCAATTCAACATCAGAAACTACAATTACTGAATACAATATCGATATTGAAAATGCATTAGAAAGTATTAAAAAAGGAAATTTTCATACAGAAGAAGAAGCAAAATCGATATCAAAAAAATGGGGAAGAAAATAATCTGGTCCAATGACGCTTTATTACAGCTGGAAGATATTCACTTTTTTATTTTTTTCGAAAGTAAATCAATTCATATTGCCGATAAAGTAGTTGACACCATTTTTGAAAGCACTGAAATCCTAAAAACTAGTCCAGAAATTTATAAGCTTGACGTTCAAAAAGTCAATAATGATAGAAGTTTTAGAGTTTATTATGTTTATGACTACAGTGTTTCTTATAGAATTAAAGATAGTTTCATCCAAATTCTCCGCGTCAGACATAATGCACGCAAATCTAAAAAACTCCCATGGAAGACCTGATACACATTCAAAAAACATTTGAAAAAATCACATATATCGGCAAGAAGATTAACAATCGTGAATTTGAGGACTGCGTTTTCAAGAACTGTGATTTCTCAAATAGCGATTTTTCGAACAATATTTTTATGGATTGCGAATTCATAGAATGTAATTTATCGATGACCCAATTAGGAGGTTCCAGCTTAAAGACTGTTATTTTTAAGAACTGTAAACTAATGGGAATTCAATTTCAATCGTGTCAGGATTTTTTGTTCAATGTGCAATTTCAAGACTGCATTTTGGACTATAGTTCTTTTGCGAATAAAAAAATGCCAAAGACCAAATTCAATTCATGTTCGATGAAAGAAGTTACTTTTATTGGAACTAATTTGACTCAATCTGTTTTTGGAAACTGTAATTTGGATAATGCCATTTTTAACGATACAATTTTGGCTAGTGTTGATTTTACTACAGCCTACAATTATAAAATAGATCCCGAATTCAACCCGATGAAAAAAGCAAAATTTTCCAGTCAGGGAATTGCAGGGCTTTTGGACAAATATGATATAAAAATTGAGTAACCATGAATGCAACGACATCTTATCTTGAAAGCGTAAAAAAGCAATTTCTCTACTATAAAATGTTGGGAGAAAAAGCAATAGAGCAACTGGAACCAGAACAGCTTTTTGTATCTGTAAACGACGACACGAATAGCATCGCCGTGATTGTAAAACATCTTTCTGGAAATATGCTGTCACGCTGGACGGATTTCCTGACCACCGATGGAGAAAAGGAAACGAGAAATCGCGATGGTGAATTCGAAAATGATTTGCAAACAAAAGAAGAAGTTTTAGCTACTTGGAATGCCGGTTGGTACTGCTTTTTGGGAACTTTGGACAGTTTAAAGCCTGAACAGCTTTCGGAGATTATTTATATCAGGAATGAAGGTCATACGGTTATCGAAGCCATCAATAGACAACTGGCGCATTATCCGTATCATATTGGACAAATTGTTTTTTATGCCAAACAGCTAAAAAATAGCGAATGGGAAAGCTTATCGATTCCTAAAAACAAATCGAACAGTTACAACGCTGATAAATTTGCACAGGAGAAAACGATCAAGAATTTTACTGAAGAAGAATTTAGAAGATTGAAATAATAAATATACGAAATCACACTGCCCCAGATGGAAGTGAAAACCCCGCAGGGCTATACCCTATTTTTTCCTGACCAAAAAGAGCGACCGAAGGAAGCTCCTTTTGGGGCATTGGAAAAAAAGGGTATAGAACGAGGAGTTGTAACAAACAGCTGGATTAGGCTCTAATAAAAATATAAAAACCAAGAAATGAAAAAAACAATCTTACTCCTCCCATTACTCCTCCCATTACTCCTCCCATTACTACTACTAATGTCCTGCTATGATATGGAGCGTAATTGTGCCGACTTTAAAACCGGAAAATTTAAATTTGAGTATGAAATTAATGGTGTAAAAAAGACGACTATATTTGAGCGTAATGATAGTATTGAAATTGAGACCTTTGAAGGCAAAACAGATACTTCAACTGTTCGCTGGGTGAATGACTGCGAGTACGTTTTGCAGAAAAAACACCCGAAAAATAAGGCGGAAGAGAAGGCAATTGACATGAAAATTTTGACAACTTCAAAAAATTCCTATACCTTTGAATTTGGGATGATAGGAGCCGATTCTAAACAAAAAGGAACGGTTATCAAGATTGCAGATTAAAGAATTCAGATTGCAGATTACATAAACTCATAATTTTAAACCCCATAATAACATAAAATGGAAATTTTTTTGAACCCTGATGCTTGGATTGCCTTATTAACATTAACTTTTTTGGAAATTGTTTTGGGGATTGATAACATCATTTTTATCTCTATTGCAACTGGAAAATTAGCAATCGAAGACCGCAAAAAAGCAACCAAAGTGGGTATGTTTTTGGCTATGTTTATGCGAATTGCACTTTTGTTTGGGATTAATTTCCTAACTCAAATGAAGAAACCCTGGTTTATTATTGATTGGAATTGGCTGCATGCAGGAGTTACAGGGCAAAGTCTTATTTTATTATTTGGCGGATTGTTCCTGATTTACAAAAGCACAAATGAAATTAGGGAGAAAGTAGACGAAAAAGGCCATGAAGAAAAAGAATTGGGTAAAGCGGCAACAAAATCTTTCCAGAGTGTTATTCTGCAGATTATAATGATTGACTTGGTTTTCTCTTTTGATAGTATTTTGACTGCTGTAGGAATGACTAATGGAGTTGAAGGTGCTTTGATTATCATGATTACAGCTGTGATTATTTCGGTTTTAATTATGATGCAGTTTGCCGTTCCTGTTGGGAATTTTGTAAATAAGCATCCTTCCATTCAAATATTAGGATTATCATTTTTGATTTTAATTGGATTCATGTTATTGACAGAAAGTGCTCATTTGGCAAATGCTCTTATCTTTGGCAGTCATGTAACTCCTGTACCAAAAGGATATTTATACTTTGCTATTTCTTTCTCTTTATTTGTAGAAATAATAAACATGAGAGTGACTAAAAAGAAATAATATGCTTTCAAAAAACATAAAAAATGCCTTGATTATTGCCGTTGTTGTAGGAACAATATTGAACACGATTAATAGTTATGACGTAATTTGGGAAAGCAATTTTACATTTAGAAATGTTTTAAGAATTGTATTGACGTACATAACTCCATTTTGTGTTTCTTTATATTCTTCTACATTAGCATCAAAATCATTCGAAAAAACAAATACTAAAAACACAGTTACCGAAAAGTAGCTGTGTTTTTTTTTACTATTTATTTTAGTTTCAAAAACATTATTCAAATTCAATGAAAAATACTATTTCACATAGAGTTGCCGATTTTCTTAAGAACTTCCCTCCATTTACTTTTTTAAATCAAAATGACATTGAAGTTCTTTCGGAACAAATTTCAATTATTTACAAAGAAAAAGACAGCGTTATTTTTGCCGAAAATGACGAAACCCACGACTCCTTTTATGTAGTTCATAAAGGCGCAGTTGCACTTAGAAAAGGACAAAAAAGTGACACTATTGATATGTGCGATGAAGGAGATATCTTTGGATTAAGGCCTCTCATAGCTAATGAAAACTACCAAATGGAAGCTGTCGCTTATGAAGAAACCATTCTTTATGCTATTCCTATAACTATTTTCAAACCTTATGCTTTGGTAAATAAGCATGTTGGGGATTTTTTAATTCAAAGTTTTGCTTCCAATACACATAATCCCTATTCCGAAAGCTATAGAGGAAAACTTTATGGCGAAACCTTAGCGGGTGACCTTTTGGAAAATGATACTCAAATATTAGATATTCATCCTGTAAAATATTCAAAAAAAATAGTGACCTGTTCGTCAGCAACCTCAGTCAAAGAGATTGCTCAAATAATGACCAAAAAAAACGTAGGAGCTATACTTGTCGTTGAGGATAAACTTCCTATTGGTATTATTACAGATAAAGATTTACGAAATAAAATTGTTACTGGCGAATATCCCATTACATCGGCAGCATCAGTAATTATGACTAGTCCAGTTATTACATATCCAAAAAAACTGACCACAACACAAGCGCAAATGGCCATGATGAAAAGCAACATTAGCCATATATGCCTTACTAAAGATGGTACGCCAAATACCAAAGCGGTTGGTATTCTTTCTAAACATGACGTGATGGTGTCATTAGGAAATAATCCGGCTGTATTGATAAAAGCTGTAAAAAGAGCCAAAAAATACAAGGAAATAAAACCTATACGAGCTAGTATTATGCAGTTATTGCAAGGCTATTTGGATCAAAACATTCCAATAACACTAACATCAAAAATCATTACCGAATTAAATGATGTCTGTATTCAGCAAGTTATTACTATTTCGTTAAAAAAAATGAGTACACCTCCACCAGTAAAATTTGGCTGGCTAGCTATGGGAAGCCAAGGCAGAAGCGAACAATTATTGCAAACCGACCAAGATAATGCCTTGGTCTATGAAGACGTTGCCGAAGAATTAAAAGAAAAAACTAAAAAATACTTCTTAGAATTGGCTTCTCATGTCAACAAAGGCTTATTTGAAATTGGATACGAATATTGCCCTGCCGAAATGATGGCATCAAACCCAAAATGGTGTTTGAGTCTGGAGGAATGGAAAAAAACAGTACACCATTGGATCACAAATACTGGAAAAGATGAAGTTCTCTTATCCTTTATATTTTTTGACTACAGCCTCTCTTATGGTGATAGCGAACTGGTGAACAAACTTTCAGATTTTATTTTAGAAGACATAAAAGCGAATCCCGTATTTTACCTCCATTTAGTGAGTGGCGCTTTGCAAAGCCCATCCCCTACTGGATTTTTTAGACAATTTTTATTAGAGCAAGATGGTGCCAACAAAGATTTCTTCGATATAAAAAGAAGAGCTTTAATGCCGTTAAGTGATGCTGCTAGAGTATTGATTTTATCCCATGCGGTAAAGTCAATCAGCAATACTCCTGAACGCTTTGAAAAATTGGCCGAATTAGAACCTCAAAACAGAGAACTTTATTTATCCTGCTCCTATTCGTATAAAGCGCTTTTAAAATTCAGAACCAAACAAGGACTACTGCATCATGATTCAGGGCAATATATCGCCTTAGAGCATCTTACCAAATTAGAAAAAATCAAATTAAAAAGTACTTTTAAAACCATTAAAGAACTACAAGAAATTATCTCCATTCGTTTTAATCCATCAAATATATTGTAATGACGAACTTTTTTGAAAAATGGAAAACCGAACTATTTGATTTTTTAAAAATATCTAAAAAGCCAATTGATGAAACACTATTCCACAGTGTTGAAAGCACTCGTTTTGTAGTTTTAGACACCGAAACCACGGGTTTTGATTATGACAATGACCGAATGCTTTGCATAGGTGCGATTACTTTGCAAAATGGCGTCATTGCCATTTCTGAAAGCTTTGAAATGTACATACATCAAGAACATTATGATAAAAACAGTGTCCAAATTCATGGTATTTTAAAAGATTTGGTCATGGCAAAACCCAGCGAATTAGAAGTCTTGCAACAGTTTATAGCTTTTCTGGGAGATTCGATTATAATTGCCCACCATACCATATTTGATATAACCATGATCAATCGTGCGTTGGAACGAAATGGACTTCCGCTCTTAACGAACAAAACATTGGACACAGCATTTCTCTATAAAAAAACACTCATAAAATCCAATCTTTTGGTATATAAAGATCATTATGCACTTGATGATCTCGCCGATAAATTTGATATTTCCAAAAAAGACCGTCATACCGCAATTGGCGATGCTTATATCACTGCTATTGCCTTTTTGAAAATTGTAAAAAAATTAAAAGAGAAAAAAAGAAAAGGCGAGTTTCTTCTAAAGGATTTATTTTATTACTAACCTGAGTTCGGTTATTATTTTTTGGAGCAGTAACATTTTTATTTTTCAGAAACATGGGTCCTGCTCTACACTTTATCTTTGCTTTTTTAAAGAAAAAAAGCAAAGGATGTCGTTTCGATCAGGGCTAAAGACAAACATTTTGCATTTTTGGAATCACCTGAAATTGGAATCAAATTCTGAATACTGATTTATTGGCTGAAATTGAAAAAACACCTTTTTTTTCATTGCAAAAAAGGAAAAATCATATAGAAGTATAAAATTTTTCTTTCCAATTAAATTGTCCTCAAACCTTCTCCAACAAGTTTATTTCTAGCTGCAAAATTCGAAAAAATTACAAAATTTACTTTTTTTGTGTAATTAATTACATTTTTCATTGTAAACAACCGCTTGTGTGAGTAGCAAATGTATCTTTACCGTAAAAAAAAGCATTGTTTATTACTATATTAAAAAAAAACTAGTTAATAAATTGTATATATAAAAATAAAAACTATTTTTGTGTAATCGATTACATCGATGATTACATTAAAGCTAGACCTCAAAAATTAAACAAAAACCAATATGAATAATCAAAACGTAGGTAAATACAGATGGACTATTTGCGCCATGCTTTTTTTTGCCACAACCATCAATTACCTTGATAGACAAGTACTTTCTTTAACATGGAGTGATTTTATTTCGCCAGAATTTCACTGGACAAACAATGATTACGGAAATATAACTGCCTTGTTTTCTATATTTTATGCTGTTTCATTATTATTTGCAGGTAAATTTGTCGATTGGATGGATACCAAAAAAGGATTCCTTTGGGCAATTGGTATTTGGTCAATAGGTGCCTGCTTACATGCTTTTTGCGGTATTGCAACTGCAGGAATCCTAACTGGAAATTGGTTTGTAGGTTTTGAAGGTGCAAAAGAAGCTATAAGTAAAGTAAACGACACTGGAATGATTATTTCAGTCAGCGTTTCTTTGTTCATTTTTGCTCGTTTTGTTTTGGCCGTTGGTGAAGCCGGAAACTTTCCTGCTGCTATTAAAACAACAGCCGAATACTTCCCTAAAAAAGACAGAGCATTCTCTACTAGTATATTTAATGCAGGAGCAACGGTTGGTGCTTTGGCCGCACCTATAACAATCCCTTTTATTGCTAAATCTTTTGGATGGGAAATGGCTTTTATTATTATTGGAGCTTTAGGTTTTATATGGATGGGCTTTTGGATTTTCATCTATGACAAACCTGAAAATCATCCCAAAGTTAGCGCTGCTGAATTAGCTTATATTCAACAAGATATTCTTGCAGACAGTAAAATTGAAGGTTATGTACCTGAAACTACTACTAAAGTTTCACTTGCTGATTGCTTTAAATACAAACAAACATGGGCTTTTGCTTTTGGTAAATTTATGACAGATGGTGTTTGGTGGTTCTTCTTGTTCTGGACTCCAGCTTATTTAAAATCTGTTTATGGCATGGATTCTACTGATGCTGCATTTCCTTTATTTGTTCTTTACATGATTACCTTACTTTCTATTATTGGAGGTTGGTTACCAACTTATTTTGTTGATAAAAAAGGTATGAATCCTTATGAAGGACGCATGAAAGCAATGCTGATTTTTGCATTTTTTCCTTTGTTGGCATTAATCGCACAGCCATTAGGACATATATCATACTGGCTACCAGTAATAATAATTGGTATTGCAGGTGCTGCACACCAAGCATGGTCTGCTAATATCTTTACTACTGTTGGAGACATGTTTCCTAAAAAAGCAATTGCTACCATTACAGGTATTGGTGGATTGGCAGGAGGAATTGGATCCACAATAATCAATAAAGGTTCAGGAATGTTATTTGACTATAGCAAAGAAAGCGAAATGGTTTTCATGGGATTCAAAGGAATTGAAGCCGGATATTTCATCATTTTCTCTATCTGTGCTGTTTGTTATTTAATAGGCTGGACGGTAATGAGATCATTAGTACCTAAATACAGTCCAATAACGGATCTTTAAAAATAAAAAAACTAATACTATCAGACTAACCAACCAAATTTGCAATTATGAATCAAGCCAATGCAGCGATTGGAAAATATCGCTGGACAATATGTAGCTTAGTCTTTTTTGCTACTACAGTAAATTATTTAGACAGAAATGTAATAAGTTACTTAAGACCATTTTTAGCGGAAGCTTTTCACTGGTCACCTGAACAGGAAGTAATTGATTATGCAAATATTGAAATCGCATTTAAAGTTGCATATGCATTGGGAATGTTTTATGCTGGCGGATTTATTGATAAATTTGGAACTAAAATCGGATACGCATTAGCAACAGGACTATGGAGTATTGCCGCTATCGCACATGCTTTTGCTACTGGAACTGGAGGTTTTATAATTGCACGTGTATTCCTTGGAATTACTGAAGCGGGAAATTTTCCTGCTGCGATTAAAGCTACAGCCGAATGGTTTCCCCAAAAAGAAAGGGCATTAGCTACAGGTGTTTTTAATTCTGGAAGTAATATTGGAGCTATTATAGTTCCCCTTACTGTGCCGTTAATTGCTGAAACTTGGGGTTGGCAATGGGCCTTTATCCTAACAGGTGTAATCGGTTTTATCTGGTTGATATTGTGGTTTATTTTTTATGAAATTCCTGAAAAACAAAAACGCTTATCACAAGCTGAACTAGAATACATTAATTCAGATAAATCAGATATAGATGATGAACCTACTGGTGAAAAAGTACCATGGTTAAAACTATTAGGCTATCGTCAAACTTGGGCTTTTGCAATTGGAAAATTTTTAACAGATCCTGTTTGGTGGTTTTATTTATTTTGGTTGCCTGATTTCTTAATGAAACAATACCATCTTTCTGCTACACAAATTATTTGGCCATCAGCTTTAGTTTACACTATTGGCAGTATAGGAAGTATTTTCGGAGGCTGGTTACCAATGAATTTAATCAACAAAAATTGGCCAGCCTATAAAGCTAGAAAAACAAGTATGCTCCTTTATGCTTTAGCAGTTTTACCGGTACTTTTTTCTCAATATTTAGGAGCTATCAACATGTGGTGGGCAATTTTAGTTATTGGTTTAGCAGTTTCTGCTCATCAGGCATGGAGTGCAAATATCTTTACAACAGTATCCGATATGTTTCCTAAAAAAGCAACTGCCTCAGTAACAGGAATCGGTGGAATGTTCGGAGCATTTGGCGGAATTTTGCTAACTTTAGTAATCCAAAAGAATATGTTTGTTTACTATACTAAAATTGGAAAAATAGAAACTGGCTATTTCATCATGTTTTGCATCTGTGGCGGTGCTTATTTATTAGCCTGGCTTATCATGCATATTTTGGTTCCTAAAATGAAAAAAGTAGAATTATAAAATTCAAACAAATAAAATTTGATTTGAATTATGTTTTTTAAATATAAAAATCTAATTTTGTGCAATCGATTACATTAAACTTTATACCATGACAAAATACAGCTCAAGATACGCTTCTAGCCCCGAAGCAGTAAAACAATATGACACTAAACAATTAAGAGATGAGTTCTTGATTGATGATTTAATGAAGGAAGATGAGATTACATTAACTTATTCTCATTATGACCGCTATATTGCGGGTTCGGCTGTTCCTGTTAAAGATTTAACATTAGAAACAATAGATCCATTAAAAGCAGGTTACTTCCTAGAGCGCAGAGAAATGGGAATTATAAATGTTGGTGGAAACGGTTCTGTAGTTGTTGAAGGAACAACTTATGAATTAGGTTTTAAAGATGCTCTATATATTGGAAGCGGAAATAAAGAAGTGATTTTTAAAAGTGCAGACAGCAAGAATCCTGCTAAATTTTATATCAATTCTGCTCCTGCTCATACCAATTATCCAACTAAAAAAGTAAGTTTAGCTGAAGCTAAAAAACTAGAATTAGGAACAATGGAAACGGCAAATCACCGTACAGTAAATCAAATGATTATTGGTGGTGTTGTTACTACTTGTCAATTGCAAATGGGTATGACCGAATTAAGACCGGGAAGCGTTTGGAATACAATGCCTGCTCACGTTCATGATCGCAGAATGGAAGTGTATTTCTATTTAGACATTCCAGAAAATCAAGCAGTTTGCCACTTCATGGGACAACCACAGGAAACAAGACATATTTGGATGAACAATCATCAAGCTGTTATTTCTCCGCCATGGTCAATTCACTCTGGTTCAGGCACAAGCAACTATACCTTTATTTGGGGAATGGCTGGTGAAAACTTAGACTATGGAGATATGGATGTTTGCAAAATAACAGAATTAAGATAATTAATAACTATTAAATAAAAATTATGTCAATCAACCTTTTTGATTTAACTGGAAAAACAGCACTCGTAACCGGTGCAGTTCATGGACTTGGAATGGCAATGGCAAAAGGACTTGGTCATGCTGGTGCAAAAATTGTAATAAACGATCGTTCTTCACGAGAAACAGTAGATAAAGCTGTTGCCGAATATAAATCAGTAGGAATTGATGCTTACGGATATGTATTTGATGTAACCGATGAAGTTGCCGTAATTGAAAATATAAAAAAAATAGAAGCTGAAGTTGGTCCAATCGATATTCTAATCAATAACGCAGGAATCATCAAAAGAACTCCTATCGTTGAAATGGAAGTGAAAGATTTTGCCGAAGTTATCAATGTAGATTTAATCAGCCCTTTTATCATGTCAAAAGCAGTTGCTAAAGGAATGATTGCTCGTGGAACCGGAGGAAAAATCATCAACATCTGTTCTATGATGAGCGAATTAGGAAGAGATACTGTAAGTGCTTATGCTTCCGCAAAAGGAGGTTTAAAAATGCTGACTAAAAGCATGGCTACAGAATGGGCTAAATTTAACATTCAAACGAATGGAATTGGGCCTGGATACTTTGCAACTACTCAAACAGCTCCAATTAGAGTAGACGGACATCCATTTAACGATTTCATTATTAGCAGAACGCCGGCAAATCGTTGGGGAGATCCAGAAGATTTACAAGGTGCTGCTGTATTCTTGTCTTCAAAAGCAAGTGATTTTGTAAACGGTCATATCCTTTATGTAGATGGTGGAATACTAGCTACTATTGGAAAACCATCAAACGAATAATAATTTTTTAAGACGTTTATAATGAGCACAAGTTTCATACACGATAATTTTTTATTAGAAAATAAATTTGCTGAAGAATTATACCATAATTATTCTAAAAATCAGCCAATTATTGATTATCACAATCACTTAAGTCCACAGTTTATTGCCGAAGATAAAATTTTTGACAATATTACCAATGTATGGATAAACGGAGATCACTACAAGTGGCGTGCAATGCGTACTTTAGGAATCAATGAACAATTTATTACTGGAAATGGTTCAGATAAAGACAAATTTATCAATTGGGCAAAAACAGTTCCATATACAATGCGTAATCCTTTGTACCATTGGACGCATTTAGAATTAGCCCGTTATTTTGATATTACAGAATTATTAAACGAAAAATCTGCAGAATCAATTTACGAACAGGCTTCTGCAAAAATAAATTCCCCAGAATACAGCACACGAAACTTACTTAAAAAAGTAAATGCTGAATTTGTATGTACTACTGAAGATCCAATTGACAACTTAGAATACCATCAACAACTGGCAAAAAGCGACTTTACTACAAAAGTAAGCACTGCTTTTAGACCTGACAAAGCGATCCTTATTTCAAATGACGGTTACAACGATTATATTGACACATTGGGTCAAGTTGTTGGAGTAACCATCAATACTTATTCTGATTTATGTACGGCTTTAAGAAATAGAATTGACTATTTCGACAAAAACGGATGTAAATTATGTGACCATGGTTTAGACCAAGTTTACTTTGAAAACTATACGGAAAGCGAAGTAAATGCCATCTTCAAAAAGAAAAGAGAAAATGCCGCATTGAGCAATGAAGAAGCATTGAAATTTCAAAGCGCCATATTGTTCTTTTTATTCGAAACGTACCACGAATTTGGATGGGTACAGCAACTTCACTTAGGTGCATTGAGAAACAACAACGCTCGTATGCACCGTATCCTTGGACCTGATACTGGATGGGATTCTATTGGAGATTACCCGCAAGCTCAAAAACTATCTGGTTTCTTGAACGCTTTGGACAGCAAAGATAAACTGGCAAAAACAATCATTTATAACTTGAATCCTGCCGACAACGAAGTGATGGCTACCATGATTGGTAACTTTAATGACGGAAGCGTTAGAGGAAAAGTACAATTTGGATCAGGATGGTGGTTTTTAGATCAAAAAGACGGAATGACAAAGCAGTTGAATGCTCTTTCGAATATGGGACTTATCAGCTGTTTTATTGGAATGCTGACCGATTCAAGAAGCTTTTTATCATTCCCAAGACATGAATATTTCAGACGTATCCTTTGTAATCTTTTAGGAGATGAAATAAAAAGAGGAGAACTTCCTAATGACATCGAATGGATAGGAAAAATGGTTTCAGACATCAGTTATAATAATGCCAAAGAATATTTCAAATTTTAATTTATTTTTTAACCATTAAGAGATTAAGGTTCATTAAGTTTAAAAAAAATAGCAAGCACAATTGGCAGATTTATTTTTAAGAAAATAAAAAATCATTATAATCTGTGGTAAAATAAAAAATAAACCATTAAGATATTAAGTTTCATTAAGTTCAAAACTTTATTTCCTTAATCTCTTAATGGTAAAAAGAAAATTTTTTACTGGTAAAACAATAAAACAATATGAATAAAGTAGTTTCATTCGGAGAAATCATGTTACGCCTTTCCACAGAAGGAAATTTACGTTTTGGTCAAGCCACAGCATTTGGGGCGACTTATGGCGGAGGCGAATTTAATGTTGCCGTTTCTTTATCAAATTATGGTGTAAACGCTGAGTTTGTAACACGATTACCAGAAAATGAGATTGGAACATGCGCATTAAGAGAAATGAGAAAAATGAACGTAGAATCCAAAAACATCATTTTTGGAGGAGAACGTTTAGGAATTTATTTTCTTGAAACTGGAGCTGGAACACGAGGAAGCAACGTAGTTTATGACCGAGCGCACAGTTCTATGGCAACTATTGAAAAAGGAAATATCGATTGGGAAAATGTACTAAAAGATGCAAACTGGTTTCACTGGAGCGGTATTACGGCTGCTATATCAGACAGTTCAGCCCAAGCTTGTTTAGAAGCTATTAAAGTAGCTCATAAATTAGGATTGACCATATCATGCGATTTGAATTACAGATCTAAATTATGGCAATACGGAAAAACTCCAAGTGAAGTTATGCCTGAATTATTGCAGTACTGTAACGTAATTTTAGGAGATATTGATACCGCTTATTTTATGTTAGGAAAAGCTAAAGTGAATCCAAACTATCAAGATGAGAAATCACTTCCAGTTTTATATACTGCCTTATTTGATTTACTGCCAAATTTAAAAACAGTTGCAACCACATTACGTTATTCCGTAAGTGCTTCGCATCAAAGAATTGGCGGTATATTATTTGATGGAAAAGCAATATATCAAGGAGCTGTAAAAGAAGTCACACCTGTTATTGATCGAGTTGGAAGCGGTGATGCCTTTATGGGAGGATTAATTTACGGTTTATTAGAATATCCAAATAATAGTCAAAAAGCATTAAACTTTGCTGTCGCAGCTTGTTGCTTAAAACATACCATAGCAGGAGATTACAACTTGGCTACCTTAAAAGAAGTACAAAACATGGCAGATGGTGATTCTTCGGGATTAGTATCAAGATAAAAAAACATAAAATAATTATGGCAAAATATACAAGAATTGAAGTTGCATCTGTAATGAAAGAAACAGGATTAGTTCCTTTATTTTATCATACTGATGTGACATTAGCAAAAAAAGTACTAAAAGCATGTTATGATGGCGGCGCCCGATTAATGGAATTTACCAGCAGAGGAGATTTTGCTTTTGAAATTTTTGGCGAACTTAATAAATATGCGCTAGCCGAATTGCCTGGAATGATTCTAGGTGTAGGATCAATTACTGATGCAGCGGCAGCTTCTCTTTATATGCAGTTAGGAGCCAATTTTATTGTTACTCCAGTTTTTAGAGAAGATATTGCTATTGCCTGCAACCGCAGAAAAGTATTGTGGTCACCCGGTTGTGCATCACTTACCGAAATTGCAAGAGCAGAAGAATTAGGTTGTGAAATTGTAAAATTATTCCCTGGTGAAATCTACGGACCACAATTCATAAAAGGCGTAAAAGGACCTTGCCCTTGGACAAGCATCATGCCTACGGGAGGAGTTACTACTGCCAAAGATAATCTAACAAGCTGGTTTGATGCAGGTGCAGTATGTGTAGGTATGGGTTCACAGCTGATTACTAACGAAATATTGAAAAACCAAGATGTGGTTTTATTGGAAGATATCGTTAGAAAGACGTTAGCTACTATTAAAGAAATTAGACAAAAATAAGGATTACTTATACACCTTTCATAAAGTTTAAAAGCTAAATAAGCGATTGAATACTAGAGGGTAAGAATTTGATCCCCAATCCTCATTAAAGGATTAAAAACTGATATTTTAGGACGTTAGTCGCTTATTATTATAAAATAAACATCAGGCTTAAAACAAGCCGATAAATAACATAGTAAAGGAAAAAATGAAAAATTTAAATAGAAAAAATTTAGGATTAGAGAAATTACAGCCTATTAAAGTAATTCAATTTGGAGAGGGGAATTTCCTGAGAGCTTTCGTTGATTACGCTTTTCATAAACTAAATAAAGAATTAGATTTCAATGCCGGAATTGCAATCGTTCAACCATTAAAAGATGGTATGGTAAATATGATTAATGATCAAGATGGTCTTTATACCTTGTTTATGAATGGAATCAAAAAAGGTGAAAAAATACAGGATATTGAGCTAATTACTAATATTGTAAAAGCTATAAATCCATATTCTGATTTTGCAGATTATTTAGCTTTAGCCAAAGAGGAGGAACTTCAATTTATTGTTTCAAATACTACAGAAGCTGGAATTGAATTTGTTGAAAGTGATACTCCGGATATGCAGCCACCAGCTTCATTTCCTGCAAAGCTGACTGTTTTGTTATACGAAAGATTCAAACATTTCAATGGAGATGCTTCTAAAGGTTTGACGATCATTCCTTGCGAATTGATTGATTATAACTCTGAAACTCTGAAAAAAATTATTTTACAATATGTTGATTTATGGAAATTAGAAGATGCATTTAAAACTTGGGTTTCAGATGCTTGTTCTTACCACAGTACTTTAGTTGATAGAATTGTTCCTGGATATCCAAGAGCTGAGATTGAAGATTACAATAACAAATTAGACTATCAAGATAATCTAATTGTTGCAGCTGAACCATTCTTCCTTTGGGCTATTGAAGGTGGTGATGTTTTGAAAGAAAAATTACCTTTCCACAAAACGGATTTGAATGTGAAAATTGTTGACGATATCCGTCCTTTTAAAATGATAAAAGTTCGTATTCTAAACGGTGCACACACAGCAATGGTTCCTTTTTCACTTTTGCACGGTAACAAATTAGTAATGGAAACTGTTAACGGAGATTTTACTGGAAAATTCGTAAACAACGTTATTGGAGAAATTAGTGAAACCCTTGATATGGACAAAAATGAAATCACTGCCTATTCTGAAGAGGTAATGGATCGTTTTAAAAATCCATTTATCAAACATGCACTTGCTGATATTGCTTTAAATTCTATCTCAAAATTCAAAGTAAGAGTTTTACCAAGTTTATTAGGATATTATAATGCAAACAAAAAATTGCCTGTTAATTTGACTTTTTCATTAGCTTCTTTAATCCAATTTTACAAAGGAACCTGGAATAATGAAGTATTGCCAGTAAAAGATACTCCAGAATTAGTTGAAGCATTTAAAAATGCTTGGCAATTAGGAGCTTTAAATTCAGTTGTTGCTAATGTCTTAGCTAACATAGAATTTTGGGGTGAAGATTTAACAAAAATTAACGGTTTGTCAGAAGCATTAGTAGTAGCTTTAACTGAAATTGAAGCTAATGGAATTGAAAAAGGTTATGCTAATTTCAGCAAACAATATTAATTAGAATAGATACTTCTAAAATTATTATTATCATGCAAAAAAAATTAATAAAAGTAAACCCTTCAGATAATGTTGCGGTTGCGTTAGTAAATCTTACTGCTGGTGAGGTCATTTCTTTTGAGGGTGAAGAAATCACCATCGAAACTGACGTGAAAATGAAACATAAAATTGCGATGTATCCTTTTGAAACAGGAGAACGCATTATTATGTATGGAGTTTTGGTAGGAAAAGCAAGTGCTCCAATAGCAAAAGGAGGATTACTTTCTACTGAAAATGTAAAACATGAAAGTGCGAAAGTAACAGCGAAAACCGAATCTATTGGTTGGACTGTTCCTGATGTATCTAAATGGAAAGACAGAACTTTCAATGGATACCAAAGAACAGACGGGCAAGTAGGAACTGAAAATGTTTGGTTGTTCTTCCCATTGGTTTTTTGTGAAAACAGAAACATAGAAATCTTAAAAGGCATTTTTGAAAAAGAATTGTCTAAACCTAAAGAAAACGATTATCAATTGTTGCTTCGTTCTTTAGTAAATACTGAAAAAGGTGCTGAAGATGTTGTTGCAAAATCTAATGAAGTTGATTTGTTTGAAAATATTGAAGTAAAATTCATCCAGCATCAAGGTGGTTGTGGTGGAATTCGTCAGGATTCACACTCTTTGGCTAAACTTTTGGCTGGATACGTAAACAATCCAAATGTGGCTGGTGCTACTGTTTTGAGTTTAGGTTGTCAAAACTTGCAAATATCTATTTTCCAAGACGCTATGAAGGCGATTAATCCAAACAGCGACAAACCTGTTTTGATATACGACCAACAACAAATTGGAACTATCGAAGAAATGTTGAGTACCGTAGTAAAAGATTCTTTCGCTGCTATCAAAGAAGCCAATAAAATTAAAAGAACTCCTACTCCATTATCAAAATTAACAATTGGATTGGAATGTGGTGGTTCTGATGGATTTTCAGGTATTTCTGCTAACCCAACATTAGGTGTATTATCCGATAAATTGGTTGCTTTAGGAGGAACTACAATTCTTTCTGAATTCCCAGAATTATGTGGTGTAGAACAGGAATTGGTAAACCGTTGCGTGGATGATAAAGACGGAAAACGTTTCTTGGAATTAATGCAATGGTACGAAAAAACAGTAATAGACGCTGGTTCAGGATTTGACATGAATCCATCTCCAGGTAACATTAAAGACGGTTTGATTACTGATGCCATGAAATCGGCAGGTGCAGCTAAAAAAGGAGGAACTTCACCAATCGTAGGTGTTTACGATTATGGAGAATACATCAATGAACCAGGTTTTACATTATTATGTACTCCTGGAAATGACGTAGAATGTACAACAGCAATGGTAGGTTCTGGAGCGAATATGGTATTGTTTACAACAGGCTTAGGAACTCCAACAGGAAATCCAATTGCTCCGGTTGTAAAAGTATCTTCAAACACTCAATTGGCTACAAAAATGTCTGACATCATCGATATTGACACTGGTGGAATTATCACAGGTGAAAAATCTATTGAAGAAATGGCTGACGAAATGCTGGAATTCATTATCAATGTAGCAAGCGGTGATATCAAAACTAAAGCAGCTATTTTAAATCAAAACGATTTTATTCCTTGGAAAAGAGGAGTATCATTATAATATTGAAGAAAGTTTTTAGATTATTTTGTTCAAAAAAAGCTGTTAGGATTTATTTTCTAACAGCTTTTGATTTTTGAAGCAATACTTTACAGACTATATAAAAGTAATGTTTTAGTAATTATTTCATTCTTGTAGATGATTTTCGGATATGCACTGTCGGGGTAAGCACCACTTTTTTTTCAATCTTTATATTATCCGTATTTTGTATTTGTTCCAAAAAGACTTTTGCCGCCATTTTTCCCATCTCTAATGGTGATTGATCCACCGAGGAAATAGACAGCTCCATAAAGCGAGTAAAAGGCTCATTTCCAAAGCCAAATACGCAAAACTCTTCAGGGATTTTTATTCCTCTCTCTTTCAATTCTTGAATGGCGCCCAAAGCGGCAAAATCACTCGAGGAGAAAATTCCGTCTGGCGGAGGATTCAAACTCAATAATTTTTCGACAGCCTGCCTTCCAGCATCGACATTACTCCTAGTTTGAAAAACATAATCTTCATTACATTCTAAACCGCTATCAAGCAATGCTTTTTTATATCCTTTATTTCTATTTTCAAATATTTCCAGTGATTGATCTCCTGTCAAATGAGCAATACGCTGACAACCTTGTTCAATAAGATTCTTTGTCGCCAGATAACCACCTTCAAAGTCATTAATCGTTACAGAACTAACTCCTTGCATGTCTTTCTTTCTGTCAAAAAAGATTAAAGGCACATTTTTGTTCACTACATTCTTTATTACATGGTCATTTTCTTCAGAAACATTTGATATCGACATCAAAATTCCATCAACTTGCGCATTCAATAAAGTAGTAATATTTTCGATCTGTCTCGTTTCATCTTCATTAGTCTGACAAATGATAACATGATAGCCTTCTGGATTCAATTCCTCTTCAATCCCTCTAATTACAGAAGCAAAAAAGTTACTGTCAATACGAGGCACAATGACACCAACGTTATTGCTTTTACCAGAGCGAAGAGATTGTGCTAGCCTATTTTGCTTGTAATTCATTTTAGCGGCAGTCTCCAATACCAATTTTCTGGTAACCTCACTGATTTTCGGGTTGTTATTTAAAGCCCTTGAAACAGTTGCAGCTGTTATGTCAAGCGCTTTTGCAATATCGTAGATTGTTGTTTTTTGATCCATTCTGGAGTTTAAGATATACTATTATATCGGTAAAAATAAATAAAAAATTCAACAAAAAATGATTAATGTTATCGATTGCATAAAAATTAATTTATTCTACAATTTTTGTTTTCAAAGCAGCATACAAACCTTAATAAAATCATAAAAATAACTAATAAACAAACAATATCGTAAAAATATATCATTATAATTTTATTTATAATTTTTTTACAGACTTTTTTTTGTTTATCTAAAAATTATATGTAGGTTTGTGCAATCGATTACATGATTACAACTACACCTTCAAAATAAAGCACAATGAAATTATTCAAAACGTATACAATTTTGAAAAATATCACAAGTAGAACTATCGCCATTTCTTGCATCTTATTAGTGGGACTTTCCGTTTTTTCTCAGGAAAAAAATCAATCGAAAGAACAATGGAAAAAAATGCAATCTATTGTTAAGTCTATTAAATATCCAATCTTTTCAAATAAAACTTACAATATACTTCAGTATGGCGCACAATCAAATACTACATTTGATAACACCGAAGCCATAACAAAGGCCATTCAGGAATGCAGTAAAAATGGAGGTGGAATCGTATTGGTTCCAAAAGGAAAATACCTATCGCATGCAATTCATTTAGAAAGCAACGTGAATTTTCATTTAGACAAAGATGCCGAAATTCTTTTCAGCACAAATCCAAAAGATTATTATCCATTAGTACACACTTCATTTGAAGGAACCGAACTCATGAACTACTCCCCTTTAGTCTATGCATTTCAAAAAAAGAATGTAGCCATAACAGGAGAAGGAACTTTAAACGGTCAGGCAAGCAGCGAAAACTGGTGGCCATGGTGCAGCAGCGAACAATATGGATGGAAAAAAGGAACTCCTTCTCAGGCAGATCCTCTCAATCGATTGCGGTTGGTAGAAATGGCCGAAAACAACATCCCAGTTTCAGAAAGAATATTTGGAGAAGGTCATTATTTAAGACCCAATTTTGTAGAATTTTTTGAATGCAAAAATGTGCTTATACAGAATATCAATATCATTAACGCACCTTTTTGGGTTATTCATCCTATCAAATCAGAGAACTTAATCGTAGACGGTGTTAACATCAATAGTCATGGTCCAAACAATGACGGCTGCGACCCTGAATATTCTAAAAATATAATTATCAAAAATTGCACATTCAATACTGGAGACGATTGCATCGCAATAAAATCTGGACGCGATGCTGACGGAAGAAGAGTCGGTATGAAAAGTGAAAATATAATTGTACAAAACTGCAATATGTTTGACGGTCATGGCGGCGTTACAATTGGAAGCGAAATTTCTGGTGGCGTAAGCAATGTATTTGTTGAAAATTGCAAGATGGACAGTCCAAATTTAGATATCGCCATTCGTTTAAAAACCAATTCTAAAAGAGGCGGATTAATTGAAAACTTTTATGTGAGAAACATACAGGTAGGCCAAGTTAAAGAAGCCGTATTAAAAGTAGATATGTTTTATAATGTGCATGGTAACCAAAACGGAAATTTTATCCCAAGAATAGAAAACATCTATCTGGAAAATGTAAAAGTGAAAAACGGCGGAAAGTATAGCATATTGGCAAAAGGGTATAAAGAGTCCCCTATCAAAAACATCACTTTTAAAGATGTGATTATCGAAAATGTGAACCAGCCTTACTCAGTCGAAAACGTAATTAATCTCAAATTTATTAACACTAATATCAATGGAAAAATAATGACAGACTAAAAAAACCAAAAAAATTCAAACCAAAAACCAATCAATTAATCATTAAAAAAAAAATTTATGACCAACCGTTTAATTAAAAAAGGAGCAAAAAGATTTTTTGCTTTTACTCTTTTTCTGGTGTTTCTCATGAGCAATAAAGCAATTGCACAGGATGTAACACTTACAGGTACAGTAAAAGATGCAACAGGCATAACTTTGCCAGGTGTAAACATTTTAGAAAAAGGAACAAAAAACAGCACATCTACAGATTTTGATGGAAAATATACCATAAAAGTCGCAAAACAAGGAGCCGTATTAAGTTTTTCCTTTGTAGGATTTAAAACTAAAGAAGTTCCAACTGCCGGAAGAACTAAACTTGATGTTTCTTTAGCTGACGATTCAAACACACTAAACGAAGTTGTAGTTGTTGGATATGGAACAGTTAAAAAATCTGACTTAACAGGAGCGGTTTCAAATATCTCAGGAGCTGATCTTAAAAAAGTGCCAATTGCGAATGTCGCAGAAGCTTTAACAGGACGTTTGGCAGGTGTTCAAGTAACATCTTCAGAAGGGTCTCCTGATTCGGATATAAAAATCAGAATTCGTGGTGGCGGATCTTTAACACAAGACGCTTCACCATTAATAATTGTTGATGGCTTTCCAGTAAACAGCTTAAATGACATTTCTTCTTCTGATATTGAGTCTCTAACTGTTTTGAAAGATGCATCATCTACTGCTATTTATGGTTCAAGAGGAGCAAATGGAGTTATCATTGTTACTACCAAAAAAGGAAAAGATGGCAAGATGTCTGTGAGTTTCAATATGTTTTATGGTATGAAGAATATTGCAAACACTATTGATGTTCTTGAGCCGGGAGATTTTGTAAATTGGCAATATGAATATGCTTCGCTTAGAAAAGACATCCCTTCTTATGAAAAATATTTTGGCGCATGGCAAGATCAAGATATGTACAGAGGCGTGAAAGGCGATAATTGGCAAAAACAAATTTACGGACGTACTGGTGAAGTTCAAAGTCGCGATTTAGGAATCCGTGGAGGATCAGACAAAATTAATTACAACTTTAATTATGCTCATTATGACGAAAAAGCAATTATGGTTGGATCTAATTTTAAAAGAAACAACTTATCATTGGCATTAAATAGTAAAGTTAGTGACAAAGTCGATATTTCATTTACAACACGTTATTCTGATACCGAAATAAATGGCGGGGGTGTTAATGAACAAAAAGAGGTATCTGCATCAGATTCACGTTTACGTCATAGTGTTGGATATTCTCCAATTCCTCTACCAGGATTAACAACAGACAATACAGATGAAGCACTTTCTAGCTACTTAGTAAATCCTTTTGTGGCTGTAGCGGACAACGACCAACAGCAGTTTAGAAAAAACTTCAATATGCTTGGCAGTTTTTCATGGAAATTAATTGACAATCTAGTTTTTAAAACAGAACTGGGATTGAATAATTATAATTACCAGAATTATCGTTTCTATGGTCGTTCAACTTATTATGCAACTAATATCCCGACTGGCGAAAATCAAGGTAGACCATCACTTCTGATGTCTGATCAAAAGACTGTTACTTTCAGAAATGCTAATACTCTAAATTATGATTTCAAAAAATTAATAGGAGATAATCATCATTTAACTGCTTTACTAGGAGAAGAGTCTATAAACACTTCTTCAAATACAGTTAGTTCTGCGATTCAAGGCTATCCATTAACATTTGATTTTGATGAATCAAAAAGAATAACAACACAAGGAAAACCATTGTCTGTAGATAATTACTACAGCCCAGATGACAAATTATTATCATTTTTCGGACGTGTAAATTATGACTATAAAAACAGGTATCTTTTAACAGCTACTTATCGTGCCGATGGCTCCAGTAAATTTTTAGGCAGTAATAAATGGGGATTTTTCCCAGCGGCAGCGGCAGCTTGGAAAATTTCAGAAGAAAGTTTCCTAAAAGATGTAGATTGGTTAAGCTCACTAAAAATAAGAGCAAGTTATGGACAGGCTGGAAATAATAATATCCCAACTGGACAAACGGTTCAAGCTTTTCAATCCTCAGTTACTACTTGGATAGATGGTGTTGATAATATATTGGCATCACCAAAAACATTTTTTAACCCAGACTTAAAATGGGAAACTACAATAACACAAAACTTAGGTTTAGATTTTGATTTTTTCAAAAGCCGTATAAATGGTTCTGTAGAGCTATATAAAAATAGAACTAAAGACCTTTTAATATTATTCCCAATACCTGGAATAGGATACGATAATCAATACCGAAATATGGGAGAAACCCAAAATACGGGTGTAGAAGCAACTTTAAACTTAGCTGCAATACAAACTGCTAAATATGGTTTGAATTTTTCTTTCAACATTGGGGTCAACAAAAACCGTATTAATTCTCTTGGAGTCATGAGTGATTTTGGAGTAGCAACCAATTGGGCTTCTACACAAATTGGAAATGATTATATGGTAAAAGTTGGTTCACCAATAGGTTTAATGTATGGATATAAAAATGATGGGCGTTATGAAGTATCTGATTTTGATTACTCTGGTGGAAAATACACACTAAAACCTTATTTCTTAGCAGATGATGCAAATGGTAATAAAGTAAGAAACCCTGATGGAGTTGTCAACAGTACAGCTGTTGTTGGAACGGTACAGCCTGGTTATATGAAATTAAAAGATCTTAATGGAGATGGTATTGTGAATACCGCAGACCAAACAATAATTGGTAATGCCAACCCAAAGAATACGGGAGGTATGGTAATCAATGCTAATGCTTATGGCTTTGATCTTTCGGCTGCATTCAACTGGAGTTATGGTAATGATATATATAATGCAAACAAAGTCGAATTTACAACTTCTAATCTAAACGGTCAATACAGAAATATATCTACTGATATGGCAGAAGGACAAAGATGGACAAATATCGATCAAACTAATGGCCAATTAGTTACTGACCCAACAGCATTGACAGCTTTAAACGCCAATACAACAATGTGGTCACCTTATATGTCTAACTTTGTTTTTAGTGATTGGGCTGTTGAAGATGGTTCTTTCTTAAGACTAAATACACTTACTTTAGGATATACAGCTCCAGAATTCTTTAATTCTAAATTGGGAATCAATAAATTAAGATTCTACGGTACGGTATCAAACGTTTTTGTCTGGACAAACTATTCAGGTTCAGATCCAGAAGTTTCTACAAGACGAAATACGACTCTAACGCCTGGTGTTGATTATTCAGCATATCCACGCAGCAGACAATTTGTCTTTGGTTTAAACCTAAATTTTTAATTAAACAACTATCAAAAGATGAAACATACAATAATAATAGCGGGAATAGTTTTAGCTAGCCTTTTTACTTCTTGTCAAGAGGATTACTTAGATGCTCCACCAAAATCAACAATAGTAGAAGCAGATGTTTTTTCTAATATCGAACTAGCCGAAGGAGCTGTCGATGCGATTAAAGTACCATTTGCTGAAACCAATTCTTATAGAGGTCGATTCATTCCTTTTTATGGATTAAATACAGATGTCGAATGGCATAACAGTTCTCAATCAGATAATGATACTAGTAATTTAGTTAATTATAATTTGAAAGCAACAAATACCCAAATGAATTCGGTGGACAATGTTTGGGCAATGATGTATGCCGGAATTGAACGCGCCAATATTTGCATAAGAGGACTACGTACTTATAGTGATGCAAAACCAGGAACTAATTTCGGATATTTGTTGGGAGAATCTCTTACGTTACGTGCTATTTATTATGCTGATTTACTAAAAGCATTTGGAGATGTTCCAGCTCGTTTTGAACCTGTTACTACAGAAACTATGTATATAGCAAAATCAAGCCGTGATGTAATTTACAAACAAATTCTTGCGGACTTAGCAGAAGCTGCAACATTAGTTCCTTGGCCTAATGAAACTGCTGCTACTGGTACAGTAGAGAGAGTTAACAAAGCTTTTGTAAAAGGTTTCCGTGCACGTCTAGCTCTAGCAGCCAGTGGTTTTCAGCAATATCCTGATGGCATCCATAGAAGTAAAGATCCAGAACTTTCAGTTGCTCTTATGTACAAATTAGCACTAGATGAATCTCGTTCAGTAATTACTAGTGGAAAAGCTCGTTTAGAGTCTTCATTTGAAACATTTTGGAGAAAATACAATCAAGAGAACATAACTGCTGGTGGAGAATCATTATGGGAAATCCCTTTTGCAAGCGGTAGAGGAAGAGTTTTATACTCATTTGCAGTACGCCACAATGCCATAGATCAATTTCAAGAAAGCGGTGCCAGCCGTGGTGGATCTTCTGGCCCACTCCCTTATGTATTTTATGATTATAACGTTAAGGATACTCGAAGAGATGTAACCTGTGTACCTTATAGATATGGTGCTGCAACAAACAAAATCGCAAAACAAGAATTAGTAGCATTAAACACTTGGTATTTTGGAAAGTATCGTTACGAATGGATGAATCGAATTGTTAAAACTGCGAATGACGATGGAATGAATAAAATATACATGCGTTATGCTGAAGTTCTTTTAATTGCTGCTGAAGCAGCAAACGAAATAGAAGGAGTTGGCGCAGCTAAACCTTACTTAAAAGAAATACGCGATAGAGCATTTGCTCCAGCAGATCGACCTCTAAATGTAGATACTTACCTAAATAACATCACTTCTAAGGATGATATGTTTAAAGCACTTGTAAATGAAAATAAGTTTGAATTTACAGGAGAAATGGAACGCAAACAAGCACTAATCCGTTGGAATTTGCTTAAAACAAATCTAGACCTTGCTAAGGTAAAAATGAAGAATTTACAAGCACGCACAGGAGAATATGTAGACGTACCAAGTACTTTATTCTACAGATATAAAGCAACAGACAACACAACTCTTGAAATATACGGATTAAACCGTGGTGAAAATGTAACTCAAGTCGGTTATTCAGCAATTACATGGGTTACTCTTGATGAGGCTAAAATCAATTCTCTTTACAAAGTAGGTATTGATCCAGACACCAAACAATTTTGGCCAATATGGCAAGTATTCATTGATGGAAGCAACGGAAAATTAAAAAATGATTATGGATATTAAAATCATCCAAAAAAAATTAATTATAAATTATAACTTATTATGTTTATGAAATGAGCATGACCGAAAATTGGTCGTAAAAACCAATGATGGTATGCGAATTACATATGACCGATAAAAAACAATAAATAGCAACATATGAAAATAAAAAATATATTCAAAGGGCTAATAGCCACATTGTTACTTACTATAGCCGTTACCAGCTGCGAAAGTTACAATGAACCACTATTAGACAGCCTAGGGAACACAAGAGAGTTTTCTATAATAGGCCTTACTGCAGTTATTAGAAATCAGACAGCTGTTGAATTGAATTGGACAACTAAAGAGAATGTTGACCATTATGTAATAGAATTCAGTGCAGATGATCCAGAGTTTAAAACTATTTACAAAACTGTTCAAGTTAAAGCATCGCAATTGCCGATAAAAATACAACTAGAAGGAGAAACCCTTTATTCTGTCAGAATAAAAGCAGTGACTCCAGGTCTAGACGATTCTAAATGGACTGTTACTACTGCAAACACATTGTCTGAACAAATTTTCTTAGCCACCCAACCAGGAGACATTGATGCTAAACAGGTGATTCTTAGATGGACTCCAAATAGTACTGTAACTAATATCTTTCTTAATCCAGGAAGTATTTCACACAAAGTTACACCTCAAGAAGCAACAAGCGGAATCGCAACAATAATAAATCTAACTCCCGAAACAACCTATTCAGTCACCTTGCAGAATAATACTAAAATAAGAGGTACGCAAACTTTTAAAACTGGTATCGATATTGGAACTGGTATTCTAGTTACGCCAACTGATAATTTATTTCAAAAAATCACAGATGCTCCATCTGGATCTATTCTAGTATTAATGCCTGGTGATTATACCACTCAAACGGGACTAATCGCCATAAACAAAACAATAACGCTGAGAGGTTTGAGAACTTACGATAAACCAAAATTAAAAGTTAATTTCACTCTTGCTAATAATCCTCTTAATGCTAGTGAAGTAGTTAGTCTGTCTTTAATTGACTTAGATATAACTGGAACAGGATTAACTGGTGGTGCGATAACAATTGCCACAGTTGCAGCTACAGGTTTAGGGGATGTTTTAATAAGCAATTCATCTATTCATGATTTTCCTTCTCAATTAGTTTATGGAAATGCGCTGGCTAAATTAAAATCATTCACTGTTGATAACAGTATCATTAAAAATGTAAACACTGCCGGAGCAGCTGACTTTATAGATTTCAGAACTACATATGTTGCCAATATTACTTTAACAAAAAGTACATTTGATACTTGCTCGTCACGTGACTTTATCCGTTTAGATGCTGCAGCTACATTAACAGGTACAGGTTTAACATCTACTGTGCTAATTGACGGATGTACTATATACGCCCCTGCATTACAACTTGCCAGTAGAATTTTGTACCTACGTTTTGCTTCAAATGCTTCAACAGTGCGTAATACATTGTTTGCTGTTGGTGCAGCAGTATACACAAACTCAACTGCAACTGCAACTCCGGTATTTACAAATAATAATAATTTTAGTTCCCCAAATTTAGCCTTAACAGGTAGCAATAATAGACCTGACGCTACAGCAACTACATTAGACCCGCAATTTGTAAGTGCTGCAACTGGTGATTTTACGGTTAAAAATCAAACTATAATTGATAAAAAAATTGGAGATCCTCGTTGGATTAAATAGAATATTTAAAAAGAGGTTTGCAGTATAGCAAGCCTCTTTAAATATAGATTAATAAGTTAATATAAATAGGAGTTTGATGATATCTCAAACTCCTATTTTTAAATTTAAAAAAGCATTGCAACTGTAAAATATAAGATTTACATATTGAGACTTTTAAACAAGAAATGACTTCAAATGAATTCACTAGTTTTACAATAGAACAACGATTATCACAAGAAACAGGATGTTCAGTTAATATTTTTGATGTTAAAAAAGTTATTATTCCGTTTATCAAAACAAATGCTATTCAGTACAATGTAGAAACTACTAAAACTGCCAACTTGAGTTGCTCATCAAGCGGACAAATGGCAGTTTTAATAGAATCAGCAAAAACAATAGCCTTTTCAAAAATAGATACATAAAAACAGTAGAAAATTATTCAGAGGTATCGGTTAAAATGACTAAAAATCGAAACTGTTTAACTAGATGCTTTTCTTTTAACAACAATCGAATTAGATAAATTAAAAATTAGTAAATATTAAATAAATAATCATGGTAAACGGAAAAACAAACGCTTTTAAAGCAGTAACTCTTTTTATTTCATTTGCGTTTCTTAGCTGTAAAACTACTGCTCAAGAACCTGTAAAAAATACCAATACACAGAGTCAAATAACAATTTCAAAAGACTTAAAATGGTCTGATAAAATGGCTTTGACACTAATGAAACGTCATACCGAAAGTTATATGATTGACGATTCAAAAGCTCCAAAATGGGACTATGTACATGGGCTAGTTTTATATTCATTTCAAGAATTATATAAAAAAAATCCTGACCCAAGATATACAGTTTATATAAAAAGCTATGTCGATAATTTTGTTCAAAACGATGGAACTATCAAAACGTATGAATTAGAAAAATACAACATTGATATGATTGTTGCAGGGCGACTGCTTTTTAATGTATATGCTTCTACAAAAGAAGACAAATATTTAAAAGCAATGCAGTTGCTGCGTAAACAGCTTGAGGAACATCCAAGAACTCAAAGCGGCGGTTTTTGGCATAAAAAAATATATCCAAACCAAATGTGGTTAGACGGATTGTACATGGGAGAACCTTTCTATGCACAATATACTGCTACTTTTGAAAATGGAAAAAACCTAGATGATGTAGCTAAACAATTTGAACAAATTCAATTGCATGCAACTGATCCAAAAACTGGATTGTTATATCACGCTTGGGACGAAAGCAAGCAAATGCCTTGGGCTAATAAAGATACCGGAAATTCACCAAATTACTGGTCAAGAGCTTTGGGATGGTATGCAATGGCACTTGTTGATGCATTGGATTATTTCCCAAAAGATCATCCAAAACAAAAAGAATTAGTAAAATATTTGAATAATGTTGCTGCTAGTTTAGCCAAATATCAAGATGTAAAATCTGGCTTATGGTATCAAGTTACTGACAAAGGCGGAGAAAAAGGAAACTACTTAGAAGCTTCAGGATCTTCAATGTTTGCTTATGCATTTGCAAAAGGAGCAAATAAAGGATACCTGCCGGCAAAATATAAAAAACTGGCTAATAAGGCATTTGATGGTTTAACCACCCAATTAATAAAAACAGATGCTGATGGCGGAATTACTTTGACTCAAGCTTGTCAAGTGGCTGGTTTAGGAGGTACTCCTTACAGAGACGGTTCTTATGAGTATTATATTAATGAAAGAAAAAAAGATAATGATCCTAAAGCTACCGGTCCATTTATTTTGGCCGCTTTAGAATTAAATAGATAAAAAATCATATTCCGCAATTAAAATGAAGTTTATAAAAATCATATTTGTTTTTTTATGTTGTATTGCTATTCAAACAGCAATAGGTCAAGAAAAAAATGGGAAGCAATATTCGCAAGTTTGGGTAGCTGATAACGGTGATGGCACCTATAAAAACCCTATTCTGTACGCCGATTATTCCGATCCGGATGCTATTCGGGTTGGAGATGATTATTATATGACTGCTTCCTCTTTTAATTGTATTCCGGGTCTGCCCATACTCCATTCAAAAGATTTGGTAAACTGGAAATTAATCGGTTATGCACTTTCTAGACAAAAGCCTTTAGAGGTATTTAACAAAGTCCAGCACGGAAATGGCGTTTGGGCTCCTTGCATTCGGTATCACAACAATGAATTTTATATTTATTACCCAGATCCTGATTATGGCATCTATCAAATAAAATCAAAAAAAGTAGAGGGTCCTTGGAGCGAACCTGTGATGGTAAAAGAAGGCAAAGGACTTATCGATCCTACTCCATTATGGGATGAGGATGGAAAAGTATATTTGGCTTATGCTTTTGCTGGAAGCCGAGCTGGCATAAAAAGCCAACTGGCTGTTTGTACTATGAATTCCGAAGGCACATTGGCAAATAATGATGACGTTATGATTATTGACGGACATGCAGAAGAAACAACTATTGAAGGGCCTAAATTCTATAAACGCAATGGTTATTACTACATATTTGCACCTGCGGGCGGAGTTGCAACAGGCTGGCAAACAGTTTTAAGATCCAAAAACGTTTTTGGCCCATATGAAAAAAGGAAAGTGATGGATCAGGGAAAATCCAGCATCAACGGTCCTCATCAAGGTGCTTGGGTTCAAACCCAAACGGGAGAAGATTGGTTTATACATTTCCAAGATCAATTTGCTTATGGCAGAGTGGTTCATTTACAGCCTATGAAATGGGAGAATGATTGGCCGGTAATTGGAATTGACGAAGACAAAAATGGTATTGGAGAACCTGTTATGGTTTATAAAAAACCAAATGTTGGAAAAAAATCATTTCCTATCGAAACACCTCCTGAAAGTGACGAATTCAACCTTCCTAAATTAGGATTGCAATGGCAATGGCACGCCAATCCACAGATAACTTGGGGATTTCCAACCTCTATGGGATATTACAGTCTGAATTGTATTCCTGTACCGAAAGAAGCAACGACACTTTATCAAATTCCTAATTTATTATTGCAAAAATTCCCATCGAATGAATTTACTGCTACCGCAAAAATTAAATTCAACGCGCGTTTTGATGGTGAAAGTATGGGATTAGTCATTATGGGATTGGATTACAGCTATATCTGTTTCAAACAAGAAGCAGGCAAATTATACCTCTCTCAAAAAACAGCCAAAAATATTGATAAAAAAGGAATCGAAACCGAAAGCACCTCAATTCCTATTAACAATCAAGACCTTTATTTACAAATCAAAGTAAAACCAGGAGGAATCTGCACTTTTTATTATAGCGAAAATGGGCAAAATTTTACTCCTATAGGCGAATCGTTTACAGCTAGAGAAGGCAGATGGATTGGTGCCAAAATTGGTTTTACAGCACTAAGACAAGGCGTTATAAATGATGCTGGAAATGTAGCTATCGATTGGTTTAGAATAACAAAATAACCCGTTGGGTACAATTCATAAAACTTTTATTTAACACATAGAAACATAGATTTTATTAAAAAAGGTAACTATTCAGTATCTCATTAATTTTGAATTGCCTCCAGCTTTAGCTGGAGGAAAAGGAATCAATATAGCATTGGCTTTAGCCAAAATAGCCCGCTTTTTGGCTAAAGCCATTAAAAATTAGCCCATTTTATTCCTCCAGCTAAAGCTAGAGGCAATTAATGTTTTGAAAATTGAAAGTGCTGAATAGACAAAAAAAGAATACAAAAAGAAATACATTTCTTTCACATAGAGCGCTATGTGTATTTTAAATAAGTGAAACGCCTACTTTTAAGACTTACGTAATCTATGTCTCTATGTGTTGGAAACAATCACGCTTAATGGGTTAACAAAATAATATATTTTTAAAATGAAAAGTATAAAAACAAGCATCACAATAGCATTACTGTTAGTATTTAATATAAATGTTCAAGCGCAAAAGGAACAAAAATGGGCATCTATTATACGGGATAATGAAAGCAGCTGGTTTGCTACAAATGAAGCCAAAGCAGTCGCAGAAAATGTATTATTGTACCAACGTAATATTGGAGGTTGGCCAAAAAACATTCAAATGCAAAAACCTCTGACGGCAGAAGAAAAACAAAAATTAATTGCCCTCAAACCAGATACCGAAGAAGTAACCACAGATAATGGAGCAACCTACCAAGAAATGCTTTTTTTATCTAAAATGTATGCTCAAGTACCAGATGAAAGATATAAAAATGCATTTCTTTCAGGCTTAAATTATTTGCTCGAAGCACAATATGAAAATGGCGGGTGGCCACAATTTTATCCGCTTAAAAAAGGATACTACACTCACATTACCTATAATGATGATTCAATGGCTAATATTCTGAACGTCTTGAAAGAGATTGCGGAAAAAACGGATTATTACAGCATAAAAGCTCCCGATGCCACAGTTATAAAAGCAAAAAAAGCGTTCGACAAAGGAATTGACTGCATCCTAAAAACACAATACAAACAAAATGGAGTATTGACAGCTTGGTGCGCACAGCATGATGAAATCACTTTTCTTCCAGCAAAGGCAAGAGCTTATGAACTGCCTTCTTTAAGCGGAAAAGAATCGGCGAAAATTGTTTTGCTTTTAATGTCTCTTAAAACCCCATCTCCCGAAATCATTACAGCTGTTAACAATGCTGTGGCCTGGTTCGAAAAATCAAAACTTACTGGCATCAAAGTTGAATCCAAAATTGGAGAAAACGGCAAACCGGACAGAGCAGTTGTACAAGACACAAATGCAGAACCTTTGTGGGCGCGTTTCATGGAATTAGAGAATAACACTCCTTTCTTTTGTGACCGCGACGGAATAAAAAAAGCAACATTAGCTGAGATTGGTTATGAACGAAGAAATGGTTATGCTTGGTATACGAATGAGCCGAAAGAAGTTTTAAAAAAATACGAAAACTGGAAAAAAAAAATTGAACCCGAGCTCGCAGCTCCTGCAAAAAAGAGTGAAGTAACTTTAAAGGACGAGTTCAATATTGTTGTGGACCAAAAAGGAAACGGCGATTTTAAAACAATTCAAGAAGCTGTAAATGCTGCAAGATCATATCCTAGCAAAAGAATAACCATCTTTATAAAAGACGGCACCTACTACGAAAAAGTAAAAGTTCATGCTTGGAATACTACTATTTCATTTATTGGCGAAAGCCGGGAAAAAACAATCATAACGTATGATGATTATTTCAATAAAATAGGCCTTGGACGAAACAGCACTTTTTATACCTATACTGTTTTGGTAGAAGGAAATGATTTCTTCTGCAAAAACCTAACCATTAAAAATACTTCTGGACCAGTTGGTCAAGCAGTTGCATTGAATGTAAACGCGAATAGAGTAATGTTTACCAATTGTACTTTTTTAGGACATCAAGACACACTTTATACTTCGGGGGAAGGAACCAAAAACTATTTTAAAGACTGCTATATCGAAGGCACAACTGATTTTATATTTGGAGATGCTACAGTGTTTTTCGAGAACTGTATTATCAATAGTAAAAGCGACTCGTATATTACGGCTGCATCAACGCCGAAAGATACTATGTTTGGATATGTTTTCAAAAACTGTAAACTTACAGCTGACGAAAAAGCAACCAAAGTATATTTGGGACGACCATGGAGACCTTATGCAAAAACCGTTTTTATCAATTGCGAAATGGGCAAGCATATTCTGCCGGAAGGCTGGAACAATTGGTCAAAACCAGAAGCCGAAATTGGTTCATTTTATGCTGAATACAATTGCACAGGAGAAGGTTTCCAACCCAAAACCAGAGTTGCTTGGTCACATCAGTTAAAAAGTTCGGAGGCAAAAAAATATACTATTGAAAACATATTAGATTCAAACTCTACTCCTTCCACAAAACAATGGTATTTGAAAAACAATTAAATCTAAGAAATCATGAAGTTTAAAATCCTCATTATATTCCTTTTAACGATACCGTGTTTTGCTCAAAAAAATGATTTCCCTTCTGATAAAGTAGATGAAATTGTAAAACGCATTCAATTGCCTGTTATTCCTTCTTTTAAAATTACAGTAACAAAACTGGGGGCAAAAGGAGATTCAATCAGTAATGCAAAACCCGCTTTTGATAAGGCAATGGCGCTTTGCAAAAAGAATAATGGAGGTACAATTATTGTTCCAAAGGGAATTTACACATTAAATGGTCCTATTCATTTTGTAAGCAATGTCAATATTCAAATTGAAAAAGGGGCAAAAATTCGTTTTTCTGATACCCCTGAGCAATATTTACCAATGGTACTCACTAGTTGGGAAGGAACAATGCTGTATAACTACAGTCCGTTAATTTATGCCTACAACTGTGCAAATATTTCTATTACAGGCGAAGGTACTATTGATGGCGAAGGTGGAAAAATTTGGAATAGTTTTAAAGCCAAAGAAGAAGCTGATAAAATGCAAAGCAGGGATATGAACCACAATAACACACCAATTGCAGAGAGAAAATTTGGTGCAGGACATTTTCTAAGGCCACAAATGATTCAGTTTTTCAATTGTAAAAATATATTGCTTGAAAATATTAAACTTGAAGATTCTCCATTTTGGACTGTTCATTTATTAAAAAGTAAAAGCATTACAGTTCGTGGACTAAAATACAAAGCACACAATAAAAACAATGACGGAATAGATCCCGAATATTCAAGCGATATTTTGATAGAAAACATTCTTTTTGATAATGCTGATGATAACATTGCCATCAAAGCAGGCAGAGATGATGAAGGCCGCAGGAATTCAGACACTCCTTCGGAGAATATTGTCATTAGAAATTGTGAATTCAAAGGTTTGCACGCTATTGTCATTGGAAGCGAAATGTCTGCAGGAGTTCGAAATGTATATGTCGAAAACAGCAAATTTCGTGGCTATTTGAAAAGAGGTATTTTCATAAAAACAAATTCGGATCGCGGAGGCTACATCAAAGATATTTATTTCAATAATCTGGCGTTCGGAAAAGTAGAAGACTGTCTGTATATCACGGCTAATTATCATGGAGAAGGCAACGGATTAAACCCTTCTAAAGTGTCAGATATTTCGTTTTCCAATATTAGCTGTGTTGAAGCTACCAATACGGGAATTGTGATCGAAGGATTCCCAGACAAAAAAGTAACAAATATCAAATTGGACAACATCAATATACAATCCGCAAAAAACGGAATGACAGTTACAAACTCTGAAAATGTGACTATTAATGATGTTGTAATTGGACTAAAAGCAACAACACCTACAGCAGCTAAATAATAAATTTTAAACTAATAGCAATGAAGTATATTTCCTTATTTTTTATACTAATTACAATAAATTGTTTCGCCCAAAAACCAACTATCTATGGCATTGGCGATTCTACAATGGCCAATAAAATAAAACCCGAAGAAAACCCAGAACGTGGCTGGGGACAACTGTTCCCTATGTTTCTTACTGATAATATAAAATTCGATAATAGAGCCGTAAATGGGCGAAGCACTCGAAGTTTCATCAACGAAAAACTTTGGGATGCAGTGTACAAACAGTTAAAAAAAGGCGATTATGTTTTTATACAATTTGGACATAATGATGAGAAAGAAAAGGATTCTTTGCGTTACACCAACCCGCATACGGCATACCGTCATAATTTAATTCGGTTTGTAACCGAAACCAGAGAAAAAGGAGCGACACCAATCTTATTCTCTTCCGTAACCCGAAGAAATTTTAATGAAAAAGGAGTTTTAATCAGTACGCACGGCGAGTATACTTTAGAAGCCCGTTTAGTTGCTCAAGAGTACAATGTTCCTTTCATAGATTTAGAATATTATTCTGAATTACTAGAACAATCCTATGGGCCCGAAAAATCAAAACAACTGCATCTGCATTTCAAAGCTGGAGAAATCCCTTATTATAAAGAAGATAAGGCAGATGACACTCATTTTTCTGCAAAAGGAGCAACTGAAATATCCAAAATTGTAGCAGAAGAATTGAAAAAAACAAAGCTGGATATTATAAAATATATCAAATAATAAACCTTAATATAGTTTTCTGTCAATACTATAATAAGAAAACTGAAATCAGTAAAATTGGATTATATATTTTAAACACTGATTAATAAGTTTTTAGAATTATAATATTATAAAATTTGAGAATTTGAGAATTCTTGAGATAAATACATCAGAATTTAAAACATAATGCACTAAATTTCATAGCTTTAACACATTATTTAGATAATAAAACGACTACATCAAACCAAGACAACATGCAGGAAAAAAATAAAACATTAGGAGAATTTATTATTGAGAACCAAAAAGATTTTCCTTATTCATCGGGCGAATTATCTCGAATTTTTAATTCTATAAAATTAGCATCAAAGGTAGTTAGCTATAAAGTAAACAAAGCCGGATTAGTAGATATTATTGGAGGCGTAGGCGAAAAAAACATACAGGGAGAAGATCAGCAAAAACTAGATGTTTATGCAAATGAAATTTTTATCCAAACACTTATCAATAGAGAAATTGTATGCGGTATCGCCTCCGAAGAAAATGATGATTTCCTGACCATAAAAGGAAGCGACAATGGAAACAATAGCAAATACGTCCTTTTAATGGATCCTTTGGACGGCTCATCCAATATAGATGTAAATGTATCGGTAGGGACTATTTTTTCGGTTTACCGTAGAATAACTCCTGTTGGAACTCCAGTTCAGTTAGAGGATTTTTTACAGCCTGGAACAGCTCAGGTAGCTGCAGGTTATGTAATTTACGGAACCTCAACCATGTTAGTTTATACTACAGGCCAAGGTGTAAACGGTTTCACTTTAAATCCAGCGATAGGAACTTATTACTTATCTCATCCAAAAATGCAATGCCCAGTTGATGGTTCTATTTATTCTGTAAACGAAGGAAACTACATTCATTTTCCGCAAGGAGTAAAAGACTATATAAAATACTGCCAATTAGAAGAAGATGACCGTCCCTATTCCTCCAGATATATTGGCAGTTTAGCTTCCGATATTCACAGAAACATGATCAAAGGCGGCGTCTATTTATACCCGACAAGCTCAAAAGCCATCAAAGGCAAATTAAGGCTTTTATACGAATGCAACCCAATGGCATTTATCGTGGAGCAAGCTGGAGGAAAAGCCTCCGACGGTGTAAACCGAGTAATGGAAATTGAACCAACCGAATTGCATGAACGAACGGCTTTCTTTTGCGGAAGCTACAATATGGTCGAAAAAATAGAAGAATGCATCCACAAAGCTTCGTTGAGTAAATACTAATTTTTTGGAGCAGAAATATAGAGCATTTTTGAAAATTAAGAGATTTTAGATTAAGGATTAACGATTTTTGATTTCAGATTTGGTGTTACTAAATATTCAAATTGTCGATTTTTTGAGTTTCATTACATCTGAAATCAAAAATCGTTAATCAAAAATCAACAATCATTTTATCACTTAATCTTTTAAATCAATGACATTTGCATAATACTTCTTTGTTATAATTTACAATCGAGCTCAAAAAAAAAAAAACAGTTTAGAAATCACTTCTAAACTGTTTTTTTTTGCTAAAATAAGGTAACCTGTCCGTCATCATCCAATTGGATATCGGTGTCGTCAGGATTTATTCCGTCTTCAGCCACTATTTCCGGAATTTCTTCAACTGGTTCTTCATAAGGCAGAGATTCTAATAAATTAACCTGTTTCAGCTTATCCGTTGTCAACTGGTTACCAAGCGCCTTAAATCCTTTTACAGCAATAAAAGACTCAATATCTACAGTCATATTTTCTTTTTGAACTCCTTTTATCTTAGTAAAAATTAATTCGGCTACAGGACGATAATCTGTCGCTACAATTTCCAATCTTGAATTCGAATGTTCCGTAATAAAACAATCCTCTTTATTTTCGGTTTCCACCAAGAAACGCTTGATATAATAACGCTCTTTTTCGCCATCATAATAAATGGCCGAAATAGGTTTTTTTGGAATCCATTTCTCCAAAACGATCATATCTTCATCAAAATGCGTAGTCAGCTCAGGTGTAATAACCTTCAATTTCCCTGATTGCTGAATGATTAATATTTTATCACTCGGTCTAAATTCTCCCAGCAATTCTCCTCTTGCATCCACATTCAATCGCTGAACGGTGTCATCAAACCAAACCTTTCTTGGCAATAATGTTGAAATTCCTTTCTCCTTCAATTCAATTTTCTTGATAGGATATTTAGTAACCAGATTCCCTTTGGATGCACGGCCTTTAATCGCTAAAGAAGCAAAATCAATATCGAATTTCAGTTTTTTCACACTTCCCACCTGACGCAATAAAATTGTGATGACCTCAGCTTCCCCATTTGGATTACAGGAGAAATATAAAGTTTGCGAACCTTTAGCTTCATTAGTTAAATCGTACGGCTTATCACGAGTAACTCCCGAAACATTAAATCGCTTGATATACGATGGTCCCGATTTTCCATCACGGTAAATCATATTATAGATGGTGCGTTTATCGCTTTTGTCAAAAATAGCAATATGAATAATGTCTTTACCAACAAAGGTCTTCGCATCGACTTTGGTAATCATCATTTTTCCATCTCTTAGAAAAACTATTACATCATCAATATCCGAACAATCAGTAAGATATTCGTCTTTTTTTAAGCTTGTTCCAACGAAACCTTCTTCTCTATTCACGTAGAGTTTAGTATTTCTTAAAACCACTTTGGTAGCTTCAATATCATCAAAAATACGCAGCTCCGTTTGACGTTCCCTGCCTTTTCCGTATTTCTCTTTTAATTTCGTAAAGTAAGCAATCGAGAAATCAACCAAATGCTCCAAGTGATGCTCTACTTCCTTCATCTCCTCTTCTAGCTTCGCGATAAAATCATCAGCTTTATCAGAATCGAAACGAGTAATACGAATCATTGGAATCTGAGTTAATCTATGCAGATCATCATCATGAATTTCTCTAACAAATGATTTCTTGAAAGGCTCAAAACGCTCATATAAATAGACATACAGCGATTCTCTATCTCCATACAATTTGAAATCAATGTACATTTCTTCTCGGATGAAAATCTTTTCCAAAGTAGAAAAATGCCATTTATTTTTTAATTCTTCCAATTGAATTTCTAGCTCTTGTCTAAGCAAATCAACCGTTCTTTCAGTCGAAATTTTCAACATGTGAGAAACGCCGATAAATAACGGCTTATTGTCCTCAATCACACAACCTAAAGGCGCTACCGAAGTTTCACAAGCTGTGAAAGCGAATAAAGCATCTATTGTTTTATCTGGAGAAACGCCTGGAAAAAGGTGAATTAATATTTCAACTTCCGCAGCGGTATTGTCTTCAATTTTCTTGATTTTGATTTTGCCTTTATCATTGGCTTTCAAAATACTGTCAATCAAAGTCGTTGTATTGGTCGAAAACGGAATTTGCGTAATTACCAATGTATTTTTGTCCAATTGCGAAATCTTCGCACGCACACGCACACGTCCACCACGCAGTCCATCATTATAATTGGAAACATCGGCAATACCCTGCGTCATAAAATCAGGATAAAGCGTAAACGGTTTTCCTTTTAAAATCTTGATCGAAGCATCAATTAACTCATTAAAATTATGAGGCAATACTTTAGTCGAAAGACCTACCGCAATTCCTTCAGCACCTGAAGCTAATAATAATGGGAATTTTACAGGAAGATTATTGGGCTCTGCACGACGACCATCATAAGAAACGCCCCAATCAGTAATTTTAGGCGAATATAAAACTTCCAAGGCAAATTTTGACAAACGTGCCTCAATATAACGAGAAGCCGCAGCACCATCTCCTGTGAGTATATTTCCCCAGTTTCCTTGGCAATCGATTAATAATTCTTTCTGACCTATCTGCACCATCGCATCACCAATACTCTGATCCCCGTGAGGATGGTATTGCATGGTGTGACCAACTACATTGGCAACTTTATTGTAACGGCCATCATCTAGCTCTTTCAAAGAGTGCATAATACGGCGTTGCACTGGTTTAAAACCATCCTCAATAGCAGGAACGGCACGCTCCAGAATTACATAGGAAGCATAATCCAAAAACCAATCTTTGTACATGCCGGTTACTTTCGTAATCACGCCCTCGCCTTCTTCTTCCTGATTTTCGTAAAAATGCTGTCCTTCAAAATGTTTGGCTTCTACTTGAATAATATCTTCGGAATCGTTTTCTTGATTTTCATCATTAGAATAATCTTCTGAATTATTATCTTCGTTTGCCGGAATTAGGTTATCGTCTTCTTCGTCTTTCATTTATTGAAATCGATTTTTATTTTTATTGTATAAATCACAAATCTAACTAATAATAACGGTTATTCAAAAGTTATGTTTTTGTGTAAAATTATAAACTCGCATTACAACTAATCCGTTTTTAAAAATATGACCCGCCTTAGTTCATACAGCATTTTTTATACTTCTTCCCGCTTACGCAATAGCAAGGATCATTTCTTCCTATTTTTTCTTCAATAGGTTTGACAATGGGTTTTAGATTGTTTGGAGAGATAAAAAAATCATCATCACTTTCAAAAAATGAGTTTGAAATATCCCTCTTACCAAATTTTTCTTCTTCTCTATTTGCCTCCTTAATGATATATTCTGAAAGTTCTCCTATTGCCTCCAATTCTGAAGCGATCAGTGGCTTGAAATCTGAAAAATTAAACTGATCAAAGTTCAAACTTTTTTCAAATATTTTTGCTTCATTTACAAATTCTACTTCAGAAATACTGTCTGGTTTATGCCATCTGTGGACAAAATCAAATTCCCATAATGAAGCTGACTGACTTGCAATTAAAATTCCTTTTAACTCCCGAGAGCTAATTACAAAATCACTATACACCTGAAAACCTATCAATTTTTTTTCATATAAAAAATCATATATATAAACACTACCCCAAAGCACTGCAAACATTTCTACCCTATTATCAGAAAAAAATCTACCCGATAAGTTAACTAAAAATTCATCAAATTTTTTGGTCTCTATTGCAAAAACATTTTTTGATTTTTCGTTATTTTCATTCCAATATCGCATCATCAACTCCCAAATTTTTGAACTTACTGCAAAGCGAAAACCCTTTTCTTGCATCGCTTTAATAAATTGTGCTTGAAGAATATGAAAAGCATCCGATTTATTTTCTAAAAATAGTGCTTGAATTGATTTTGCCTGCAAATCATCATCATAAAGACCTTTTTCAAATAAAGTGATACTTGCTTCTAAAGCTATAGAATCAAAATCGTAATTTTGAATCTCCTGAATCACTTTTTCTTTTTCAAAAACAGTACCTGTTTGACTTTCTAAATAGTGCTTTTCTAAAGAATTGAATAATTTTAGGATAGCCAAATCATACTCTGCTCCTTCAATCAAGTTTTCGCTATTGCTAACCGCTTCAAAATTAGAATCTACCGCTTTTTCAACTATATCAGTATGCTGGTAAAACAATAAGCTTTTAAAAGTAAGTAAAAAATTATCATAATGATCTTCAATATTTTTTGAAGCATCTACAAATACTTTTTCTACTTCTTCTATTTTTTTATGAAACGCAAAATACATTATCAAAAAACAATTTGAATAAACCGAAGTCTCTTCATATATCTCAGGATGTTTTTCTTTGATTAGCTTTACAAAATCGATTACTTCTTCAAACTTTTTTGCAGTCTCGTGATGCCCCTGTATCTCTAAAACAATTTCTACTGCATCATATTCTTCGTCGAACCCATCAGGTAATTCTCCTGAGAAAAACGTCATTGCATCATCATAAATATCTAATGTATTCTCGGTTGAATTCATATAAATATTCCAAAATTCTTCTGCTTTCATATTTTTTAATTAATCGTAAATAAATTCTTTAACTCAGTATTACTCAAATTCCCAATCCAATTTTCGCCTGTAGAAACGGTCATTTCGGCTAGGGCTTTTTTGGATTGAATCATGTCGTTTATTTTCTCTTCAAAGGTGTTTTTGGTTATAAAACGATGCACCATCACGTTGCTTTTTTGTCCAATTCTGTAGGCTCTATCTGTGGCTTGGGATTCTACTGCAGGATTCCACCAAAGGTCAAAATGGATAACATGATTGGCGGCAGTAAGATTCAAACCCGTTCCTGCTGCTTTGAGCGAAAGGATAAACACCTTATCGGCACGGTTGTTCTGGAAACCATCGACCATTGTTGCACGCTGTTTCAAGTTACATCCTCCGTGGTAAAACAGCGGTTCTTCTTGATATCTTTCTGTTATAAAATGTTTTAGTAATTTCCCCATTTCTGTAAATTGGGTAAAAATTAATACTTTTTCGCCACTTTCGATAATGCTGTCCAATCGATTAAATAACAATTCCATTTTGCCGCTTAGCGAAGCATCGAGAATATTATTTTTTAAATATTGTGTGGGATGATTGCATATTTGCTTGAGAGCAAGAATCATCTGAAGAACCAATCCTTGTCGGACAAAAAGGGCTTTATCATCGCTAAGGTCTAAACTATCAATATCTTCCATCGCTTTTTGTAATGTTTTTTCATACAAACTTGCCTGTTCATTGGCAAGGGTCGAATAACAATCCATTTCGATTTTATCTGGTAAATCAGAAATAATGGTTTTGTCTGATTTTAATCGACGCATCATAAAGGGAGCGGTGACCTTTTTTAAATTTTCGGCAACAGCCACGTCATTAAACTGCTGAATTGGGTTACCATAAGTTTCATTAAACTCTTTGAGATTGCCCAAAAAACCACGATTGCTATAATCCATAATACTCCACAACTCACTCAAACGGTTCTCGACCGGCGTTCCGCTCATAGCGATAAAATGGTTGGCACCAATGGTTTTTATAGCTTTGGTCTGCTCGGTATTGGTATTCTTTATGTTTTGTGCTTCGTCTATTACTAGCGAATGCCATTTTTTCTTTTTCAATTCCTTGGCATCACTGCGCACGATTCCGTAAGAGGAAATTAGGACATCGAAATCATCATTTTTATCAAATTTTCTGGTCGTTCCGTGGTAAATTTTGGTTTTTAAGGTTGGTGCAAATTTGGCTATTTCGGTTTCCCAATTGGTCAAAAGTCCTGTTGGAGCAACAACCAAGGCTTTTTCATTTTCGAGCAATCCGTCTTCTTTGTATTTTAATAAAGTAGTAATAACCTGCAGGGTTTTTCCAAGTCCCATGTCATCAGCCAGAACGGATCCAAAACCAATTTTGGCATTGCGATACATCCACGAAAACCCGCGGTGTTGGTACGGACGCAGTTGTGCATTGATACCTTTTGGCAATTCTATTTCAGAAAAATTAGTCAGTTCGGCAATCAAATCCCGTACTTCATCAGTCAAGCCAATTGTCGCACCTTGATATTCACCGCTCAAAGCCGCACGCAACATTTCGAAAGCCGAAAGTTCTTTGGTGGACGTAAAATGTTTGTGTATTTTTTCTAAATCGTTTTGATTGACATAAATATATCTTGATTTGTATTTGAGTAATCCGTTTGATTTTTCGAGTAATTTATTGAATTCCTCCTCGCTCATCAAGGTATCGCCAATGGCAACCTGCCAATCAAAATCGAATAATTTACCAAGAGTAATAAATGACTTCCCTTCAGATTTTCGTTTAATTTTGAGGCTCGCTTTGGGTTTCAAAATCTCTTGTAATGATTTTGGAAGCAAAATATCAATATCCAAAAGCTGAATAGCCGGTATCATTTCCATCAAAAAAGGCGTAAAAACAGCATTGTTCATTACCATTTTATCCGCTCCTTGACTGTTGATATAACCATCTAATCCATCAATAAACGGGCTTAATTGAGTCAGGCTTTGCAGAATTTCGTAACGGTTTTTATCAAATTTTTCTAAATTCAAGATATCGTGCAATCCATAAGGTGCATCATCAGGTTGTTGTTGCTTGTCCTTAATATTTAGAGTAATCAAAAAATCGTCTGACAATTCACTAACCACAATTTGCGGTTTGTAATTGCCTTGGGTAATAAAATATTTTTGAGTCCAAGCCGAAATACCGCCACTCAAAGCGTCTTCCCCTGGTTTTTTGAATCCGTACGTTTCATTTCTGAAAAATAAATTCAGAAATAAATCTTGATTGGGTGCATCCTCTAGAATATGAATCATTTCAGTCAAAAACAACGAAAGCAAATTGAATGCCTGATTGTTATTTATCGCTTTTTGACCTTTTTTCTCTTCCCAAAGAAAAATCGCTGGAGGCAAAATTTCTTCTAGTTTTTCGACCAAATCTCGAACATCCTTACTCAACATAGCAGGCAACCAGCGAATGGCAAACTCCTTGTTTTGTAATTGTACAATTTGAGGCACCACCGCACCATTTGCCAAAAGATGCACCGAAAAATGTAAAATCGTATGCAACGAAGCCGTCGATGGTTGGTAATCTAGTGTTTTAGACGAATGAATTTGGGCTATTTGCTGCAGGAAATGAAGAAACGAAAACTGGGTTTCATTCACAAAGACTTTAGACTGATAGGTTTCGTCAATCGTAATTTTATTCTGACTGTGCGAATTTATTTTTTGTTCCTGAAGGCTTGCTTTTAGAAACAAATTTTCTAATGCTATTTTTCCTTGAACCACTTTCTGAGCCGCCTTTACCGTTCTAGAAATCTTGGATCTGTATTTTTCCTTAAAATTCCCGGCACCTTGATAGAATGCAGGAAAATCGGCCAACAAAGCGGTTAAGGGTTCGTGTATGGGTGATAGTTTAGAAAAAGATAGTTTCTTATAAGCATTCTCAGGATTATAGTCCGTTGGTTTTTTCTTTTTGGAATCAAAATACAAATCGGTAATCTTCGGAATTTCAGAAGTTGGGACAGTTACAAAAATGCCTAGTTTGTTCAATTCTTCAATCAAATTAACTTGATGCAGTTCAAACACCAAAAATGGGTTATTGTCAATCTCGGCACTCACTTTATAGACCACGGCCGCCAAGTGTTTGCAAGGCACTGCCCAATCAGGACAAGAGCATTGCATCTTGAAATCAGTCCATTGCTTAGGGAATACTTTCAAACCTAAATTTTCGGCAATGGTCAAAACTTCGGGGTCGAGTTCTCTATTAAGCAATTTGGATATTATGGTTGGTTTTTTAGCCAATTGGCTAATGAAATTCCCCAATTCAGGTTCAAAAAAAGGTGGTAAAGTAATATCAACATTATACGGTTTTGGGCGAGAACCAGCTACTTTAGCCTCGATTCTATTGCCTTTTATAGTGATTTTGGTTACGGAACCATTGTTGGCATAACTTTTACCTCTTGGCAAACGGTTATCATAATCAATGTTCGACAAGGTGTTGAGCCATTGCAGACCCCACCAAGTTTTTCCGTAGGTATTGGACATTTTATTGTGGATTTTTAGTCTCTAATTTTTTCATTTCCTTATCAAAATCACTTTCGTATAAGCGGTCTTGAATGATGTTGCAGTTCTCCAGAATTTCCGGAAAACTTAAAAACACTCTAATTCGGGTGTTTTTTAATCCCACCATTTTCTATGTTCTTTTCTACTATTTTAAATAACAATTTGTGAGCTTTGTTTTGATTATAAGTTGCTATTTCGCTTGCAATTGAATATTTTATTCTTTCACTATCTTCAAATTTAGCTGTTGCTAACACTTTTTTATAAGCAGTTGGATACTTAACAAAATAGTCTTCAAAATTATTATGCTTTTCGGTAAATTTCGCAGAAAAATTAGTACTCCCTTCAATGGGAATGAATTCCATTTTGGTTTTATGATACTCATTCATTTCACTCAAATAATATCCATCGGAAACTTTTTTCATTAATCGAACGCAAGTCATCATCACTTCGGCATCTCTTTTGGCGTTTACATGATGTCCATATTTATCAATATATCTGGCTTGTTTTTCAATTTTAGTTTCCAATATTTCGTAAATATACCTTTGATCCCAATCTCTATCCTTCCAAATTATAGGAAACCAGTAAATCAGGTTCTTTATGCCTCGGTAAATTTCTTTGTGCAAATATTTGGCATCATACCGAAGCCAAACCCATACTTTTTTCCAAAAAATACGTTTATCTTCCATTTTGAAAATTGATTAGTGCAAGTTATGATAGTGTTTTTGGAGTAAAATTGTTTTAATTTCATTACCTCTTCACTAATCCTTCTTTTCTAATACTTTTTTAAGTTTATCTAAATTTTCTTTGTGAATGATGATTTTTTCTCTTATTTCTTTGCATTTCGCATCATTAAAGTCAATCCCATCTTTTTTATCTCTAAAAAATTCTCTATCATTATCATCTTTTTCTAAAATAGCGTGAGCAAATTTATTCCGGATATTTATAATATCTTTTTCATAATCATTCAGAATTGTTTTAATTTTTCCTTCCTCTATATTTTCCTTTAAACCTTTCCATCTATGACTTGCTCCAATTTTTAATAATAAACCATCTATCTCAATATTAGTATCTATCTCAATATTATTGTCTGAATTAAACTTTTTATATCTAGTTTTTATTTTATTTATAGCATCCTCGTTATTTTCAATTACACTTTTTAAAATATTATGAAAGTCAACATCCAAACTACTGGTTTCGTGCATTATCATTCCTCTCATTGCAACGATATTTTGGAATTTTTTGATGGTTAAATCAATTAATTCAATTGTTTTTGAGGTAACTTTTCTATAATGAGCATCAGTACCTGCGTTTGTCTCTAAAAATGAAACTCGCTCTATTCGATGTTGTTCTTTTCCTAAATCAGCTTTGGCTGTATAAAATAATATCTCCGTCAATACCGAAAATTTAGAGCCCCTTATCATATCTACAACTTGCCTTCCATTTATTTCTTCTGACAGATGATAATCTGTTAAAATTAAATCAAATGAAGAATTTAAAAGCTCGAAAAAATCTTCTGATTTATCAAACGTTTTTATATTGGGTTTAAATCCATTTTCTAATAAATGATTTTCAATTTCAGTTACGTATTCATAATCAACAAAACCTTCAATATTGTCATCTAGCCAAAGTATATTATATTCTAATTTCATTTCAAGGTTATTTTAAAATTGGTTGATTTGTCCTTTATTGATGTTACTGATATTTTACCTTTTAAACTATTTGTTATAATATCATAAGTTTGAAAAAGTCCAATCCCCGAACCATTTGTTGTCGTATATCCTAAATCAAATACTTTAAACAAATTATCTTCGGAAATACCTTTCCCATTATCTATGATAACAATTTCTAAATTATTCTCTACATCAGAAAAATTAAAAACTAATTCAGTTGCACCAGCTTTTTCTGCATTAGAGATAAAATTATCTACAATTGTTGTAATCTCAAGAGGTTTAAATTCTTTAACGTATTTATGGGTTGTATAATCTTTAAAAGAAATTTTCATTTCAATTTTAATGATTTTATCCTCAAATAAATAAATTTCATTTATATATCCTTTAATAAATTCAATTAAATCTTCTTTGATTTCAGAAGCTTTTAAATTAAAATTTGCTTTAGTAACAAAATTTGCTATTGAATTAATTTTCGATGCTTCCAATGCAATTAATTTAATATACTTTGAGGTTTTATCATCAATACTACTGGGACCTAAATGTTTTAATAATAAATCTAAACTTCTATTAATTCTTGCAGACGAATGATAAATTTGATGTTGTAAACCTATGATTCTTTCCTTATCTGTTCCTATTAAAGCTCCTTGAAATGCTCCTTTTTTTTGTTCAAAAATTAACTCTTCTCTAACTTTTTCTGTTTCCTTTTCTGCCTCAACTACTTTTATTTCAGCATCCTTAACCTTTATCTCAGCTTTATCTTTATCTGATTTTAAATCTTCAATTAGTTTCTTTTGTTTTTCCCTTTCTGCTTTTTCATTTACTAATTGATTTTTTAAATCCTCAATTATTTTAGTTTGCTTTTCAATGGTGCTTTTATACAATTGCAATTCTGCAATAGCTTTTGTAGTGGCATCATTCGTATTATATTTTGACAAATCGTTGATTTGTTTTTCTAAATCTTTGTTTTCAATAGCTTTTTTTTGAAGTATTCTATTTAATGTTTCCCCATCAATTTTTTTGTTCTCAAAGTCATTAATTAATTGCTCAAATTCTCTTTCGGCATTCAATTTCTCTTCTTGAATCTTATCTAAAATTAAATTCTCATTAATGTAAAGCTCTATTACATTATCTGCTTTTGCTGATATTATAGAATGAATTGATTCGTAAACCCTACGTTTTTTTGTAATCTCATCTTCACGAAAAATTAAATCATCTTCATTTAGTTCACCAGAAATAATTTTTTTATGCAATGAATTATATTGATCTTTCAAACCCTCTGGCATACTATCCCAAGACAATCCATCAACTACATATCGTTCTAATCTTCTATATGCTTTAAATACAAAACTATCATTATTTTTAGAATTTGTAAGTTTTTCATAATTCTCATCTTTAGCTATTCCTGAACGACTTGAGATAATCCTAAAGTCATTATTCTTATCTAAAATTTCGATACTTCCTACAATTTCTCTCAATCCAATATACCTAGCAGTTCCTTGGTTTTTTCTTTGATCTAAACCCAACCAGTCGTCACCAACTTCTCCATAAGGTGGTATTCTAAATCCATTAATAAACAAAAAAACAGAACCATAATTTACTGATTGTATTCCTGTTTGTTTAGTGAAAAACGATTTTGAATATGGATTTAAATAATAAAATGCTAGTTTCGTATTTCTTACAAAAGGAAAATAAATATTTTTTTCTTTTATCCAAAAGATAGTTTGCCCCTTGTCTTTTAATGTTGTAAAAATAACTTTCCCTTCTTCAATAATCTCACTTTCAATACTTGTAGTTTTGAAATCTAATTTTTCAAAAATGGTGTTTTCAATTTTACCAATAAATTTTTCGTGCTCTTCTTTTTTGTTATTTTCTTCAATAAATTCGGGAGCATTTAAATAAATTCCGAAATCATTTTTTTCGAATGCTTGATTTGGGTTAATTAATTTTTCAAGGTATTTTTTAAGATTGACTAATTTATCGGTATTCCAGTTTTTTGCGTCTTTAGTTTCAGAAACCCAATTACTTCTTAATTTTATAATCTCTAATAAAACTCCTTGTTCAAAAACTTCAATATTTCTATTTGTTAATTCAGTTTTTGTTAAAGTTTCGTATTCTAAATCAATACTTTGAATTTCTTTGGTATTATCATCTATTTCAAACTTCTTCCAATCAATTTTTAAAAGAAGATAATCATTTGAATTCTTCTTTTTTGTGTATAGATTCAGATACTCGCCAAGTCTATCACAAGAAAATCGACCTACTCCTTTTGCACCAGCCATCATTCTATTGTGCTGACGATTATTTGATTTTTTTTCAGAATAGGCAATATTCAACCATTTATTTTGAATATCTTCCAAATCCATTCCTAAACCATCATCTTTGATAATAAGTCTAGAAGTTTTATCTGAAAATCCAATAACAGCTTTGTCGTCATTCCTTCTAAGGTTTATATATTGTACTACAACTTTTTTAGCATCAGCATCAAATGAATTTTTGACTAATTCTAAAATAGCGATATTATCATCATTGATAAGATCTTTACCAATAATGCTTTTAAGTTGGATATTAGTTTTGAAATGTAATTTATTATTTTCTTTCATTATCCTAACAATTGTTTCAAAACCAACCCACTTTGCTCACTAAAAAGAGGCGGAATGGCATTTCCTATTTGTGAATATCTTGGCACTTCTTGAGTTCTTAATTTTCCTCCTGTGGTGTATTTTCCTTTAAATTGATACCAATCAGGAAAGGACTGAATTCTAGCATATTCCCTAACCGTCAAAATTCTTGGTTCAGAAAAATGGATATAATCGTCTGGTAAAGTTGTTATTGTAGGCGTCTTGTCCAATCCGTTTAAAGGAATGACTGTTCGTTTTTTGATATTATATTTTTCTTGAATCGTTTTACTTATGTTAAAATTTCTTCTATCACTTGTTGTATCGTCCAAAATATTTTTAAATCTATCTATAATTAAAGAAGAATGTTTAGGGAAACGATGGCTGTCCGCAATTTTATCGGCAACACCTTTTCGCATAAATTTTTGATAATTGCCTTGTTCTTTTCCGTAAATTCCAGATTTAAAACTAGGAAAATCGGGAGTTTCCTTCAAACCGTTCACTTTCAATAAATCTGAAATAGCATCCTGTAGGTTTGTTTTTTCGGTCAAACCTTTCTCTTTTAAAAAATCAAATCGATTGTTACTTAAAGTTTCAAAAAAACTATCTGCTTTTGCTTGAGTTGATTTTTTTAAGGTTTTTTTTATACCAACAAGAATAAAACGTGTTCTTTTTTGAGGAACTCCAAAATCGCCAAAATTGACCAACTGCCCTTTTACAAAATAGCCTGCGTCTTCCAATTTCTTAGTAACTATAGCAGAATAAGCAGTTCCTTTTTCATCATTTTTTTTGAATTCCATTGTAAATCCCTTTACATTTTCAAAAAAAATAATCTTAGGTTCTACCAATTGAACAAAACTCACATAAGAGTTTATAAGATCGTTTCTCAAATCATACTCATTGCGTTTCCCTGCCATTGAAAACCCTTGACAAGGCGGACCGCCCGCAATCATTGTAACTTTTCCTTTTATTTTTTTTAACTCCTTTTGATATTTTTCAAGAACTTCGTTTATTTCAAGAGCTTGTTTAGGAAGCCATTCAGGCCAATCAAAATGATTTTTGTTACCTATAAGATTATATTCTAAAGTTTTAAAAGCATCTGGACTTTTTTCAATAGCAAAAACACCTTTCCACCCAGCATTATGCAAACCAAGAGAAAGCCCACCGCATCCTGCAAATAAATCGATATAATTCATTTCATTTTTATTAAAAATAATATTTAACCTCCAAATATATCATTTTTAAACCATTTCTATGTAATCCTTTTTTACTAAATAACTTGAGAACAGTAAAAAAACTACCCCATTCCATCTACTTAACGAAACATCCTCAATATCTGTTATTTTATAACTGGCTATTATTATTCAAATCACTTTTCTCCCTCGTCACATCCAAAAACGCAACCCTTTCATTTTGTAAAAAATAGGTTGAAGTTTCTTTATTTTGTTCTTGAACACGTTTACTCAATTCGTCCCATTGTTTAAATTTATTTAGCACACTACTCGACATTGCATCTTTTGACACTTCAAAATTCCTTTCTAGCCAATCCAAATCTTCATCGTCCTGCAAATGCAGATAAGTAGCGTTCAGCAATCCCGTATCTACGTTTTGGAACAAGATACCAAATGCTCTGTGCTTGATGGTGTTTTTGCAAAAATCCCTAAAACTTTTTGAGTCTTGATGCAGATGTAATTTTGTTGCTTCCTTTGCGCCATTAAACCGTACATCAAATTCAAATAAATAATCCGTGAAGAAAAATTGCTTATCAGAAAACATTCTGAATGCAAACTCTGGAGCATAACTATTACTGTGATTCGCTTCAACGTTTAATTTTTTTAAAAGGGTATTATCACATACCAGCAATAATCCCCCGTACTTTTTTCCGTTGTAAAAACTATTGCAAAAAAGTGTCGTACCTACATCTTCTTTTCTAAATTTCAACAAAGCTTCATCTGGAAAAATATATTTTGTCTCCTTGTTCATTTCAGTCAATTTTTTATAAATTTTAAATTTTAATCACATTCTTCTTCCCACAAAACGGACAAAAAGCAAACGTACTTTCTACCTGTTTCTGGCATTTTTTACAAATAGTAAATGTATCTTTTTTGCCGTGCGATTCTGCCATAACCGTTTCTTTGTATTCGTCTGGAATTTCTTTTAGAAAGCGAGACAAATTTCCTTTTTCGGTAATCAAATACAATTGATCCTTGGCTCGGGTTATGGCTACATAAAACAGCCTTCGCTCTTCTTCCATCAGGCTGTCGTGATTGGCGGGTTTGATGACCTGAAAAATACGGTCTTCTAACCAAATATCAGGAAAACCGCCATAACCATCCGTTAAACCAACGATAAAAACCACTTTGGCTTCCAGTCCTTTGGCTCCATGAATGGTTTTTCCCTGTACTTTTAAATCCTCATTTCGCAAAGCAAAATAATAGGGCTGATACATTTTGCTACGGCGATACAAAAACAAAATATCATCGTTTTTGAATCCTTCTTTCAATAATTGGCGTACTTTTTCAACACAAAAAGCCACATTTTCGTCTTGATTATTCCCAGCGTATTCTACAATTTTAAAACTGGAAATCTTTGAGGCAAAAATCTCTTTTTCTATCTTAAACTTATTGTGTTTGATGACTTCATTACTCGCTCCAACAATGCTTTGCGTACTACGGTAATTGAGATTGAGTTTTATGGTTTTTGCATTTTCAAAGTTTTGATCAAAGTTCAAAATACAATCCACATTCGAACCTCGGAAACCATAAATACTCTGCCAGTCGTCGCCTACACAAAAGAGTTGTGTTTTCTCTGTCAGCATCAGCTTTATCATTTCTACTTGCAGATTATTGACATCTTGAAACTCATCCACCAGCAAATACTGATATTGCATTTGAAATTTCTCAAGAATATCCTTATTGTTTTTGAATAAAGAAACTGTTCGGCTGATTAAATCATTGAAGTCTAAATAAGATTTATTCGTACAATAACCCAAAAATTCTTTGACCAACGGCAAAGCAATGCTATAAAAAATTCGAATCCTTTCGTGAGCATCTTCCTGTGATTTGGCATAAACTTCATTCCAATCACTGCCTTCTACTTTGAGCATATCACAAATGCGAATGGTCTGAAAAATAAAATCTTTTACCTCTTCCTGATAACGGCTAAACTCTTCTTGGTAAGACAAAACCAATTCGTTCTTATAATTTTCGGACAAGCGACCTTTCACAATTTTATCTAAAACGTGATTAAAAAGTGCCGAATCCTCAGTCATCTTCTCATAGGTTTTCACACAAAGAATATTGCCTTTGGTAAACTGTTCGGCTTTGTTTTTGGACGGATAACTTTTATTAGAAATGTGTTCCAAATAAATATTAGCATCTTCAATATAAAAATCGGGTTTAAAATCGAAATCCTTAATATTTATTTGTGGCTCATATTGGTAGCCAATGCTGTGCCTGTACAACCAATCGGCAATATACTGTTCTGATTTGGAACGCACTTTTTCGCCCCGAAGCGTAGTATATATTTTCCCGTCAGGGTATAAATTAAGGTTATTAAACTTCTCGGTATGAATTTTATCAACCGCATAATCCAACAAATACTTCTTTAGTGTTAAAAGGTATTCGGTATTTTCACATTGTCGAATGAGCAGTTTATGAAAGACTTCAAAACTGGTTTCGGGAGCCGAGAAAGACTGCATCGGATCATCATCTTTTTTCTTGTCCTCGGATATGATTTTGAATTTATTATCAAATTCCTTTACACCATAATTTTGCATAATTTTATAACACAAACTATGAAAGGTACGAATGGTCAGATTTTCAATCCATTTGTATTTTTTGCTATAAATAAGACGCTGACGATTTTTCTCGTCGAATTGAAGTTTCTTATCAAAGATAATCCGCTCATATTCTCCCGATTGATCTGCTTCAATAATCAAGCGGTCTATCATTTCATTAGCTGCATTTTTGGTAAATGTAATGGCTAAAATCTCGGAGGGTTGTACTTTTTTTTCGGTGATTAAGTACTTTATTTTCTGCAATAAAGTTTTGGTTTTCCCCGACCCTGCTCCTGCCAAAACCAAAATGCGTTTTTGCTCTGCTTTTACGGCTTCAATTTGGCGGTCGTTGAGGGTTTCGAGGGGCATCTTTGTTCTAATTTTATAAATGAAATTGTAAAAGGGTTATTTTTTTATATAGAACACTTTTCCAACTCTATTGATATGTTCTTCCAAACTTGGGGCATTAAGCAATTTAAAAATTGAAATATCAAATAAATAGGGTGTATTCAAATCATCAATTTCCAAATTTATTTTTCCAATTAACTCATGCTTCAAATCGTTTCCCAGCATTGTCAAATCAATATCGGAACCATTTCTATAATTCCCCTTGGCTCTCGAACCATAAATTATTACTTTTTCAATTTCAGGATGTTTTTTAAAAACAGAATTGATTTTATCAATGGTCTCTTTGTTTAGTCCAAATTCCATTACAAAAAAGTTTTCATTTTTTCCTCAAAATTTATAAAAGCTAAAAAATAAACATCTTTTATTTTTTGAGCTATTTTTTTGACTGTTGCCTCGTTATAAGTATGAACACTTTCATTTCGACTATCTATCATATCCATCCAGATTTGTCCTTCTTCGAATAAACTTTTATTAAAAGCTTCTCTTGTAGCACTTCGTGACCCCATAATGTTTTGAATTCCTTCAAATATTAAAAAATCTTTCATCACATTCCAAGCTAATTCATGAGTATATTCAAAACTTTGAATTAAGCCTTGTTCTTCTAATTCATTAAGTTCTCCTTTGTCAATGAATTTTGTAAGCTGACTTAAGGCTTTTTCGAAGTTGGCAAACCTCTGTTTCCAGCGTATATCTTGATTTTCCATAGTTTTTAATTTAACTCGCTTCAATCACATCCAATTCCACCTTCAAATTCTTGATAATAAACTCTTGTCGGTCTGGAGTATTTTTCCCCATATAGAAAGACAATAACTGTTCGATCGAAGTGTTTTTATCCATCATAATAGGATCCAAACGAATCGTTTCCCCTATGAAATTCTTAAACTCATCTGGCGAAATCTCTCCCAATCCCTTAAATCGAGTGATTTCTGGTTTTGGTTTTAGTTTTTCTATGGCATCCCTGCGTTCTTCTTCTGAATAGCAGTAAATAGTCTCTTTCTTGTTTCGAACTCTAAAAAGTGGTGTTTGCAAAATATACAAATGCCCTTCTTTGATTAATTCCGGAAAAAACTGCAAGAAAAAGGTAATCAATAACAAACGAATGTGCATACCATCGACATCGGCATCGGTTGCGATTACGATGTTGTTGTAACGCAGTTTTTCCAATCCGTCTTCAATATCCAAAGCTGCCTGCAATAAATTGAATTCTTCGTTTTCATACACAATTTTCTTACTCATTCCGTAAGAATTCAAAGGCTTACCACGCAAACTAAAAACAGCCTGTGTATTGACATCGCGTGATTTGGTAATCGACCCAGAAGCCGAATCTCCCTCGGTAATAAAAAGTGTGCTTTCTAAATTTCTAGGATTTTTGGTATCTGGAAGATGTGCACGGCAATCTCTTAATTTTTTATTGTGCAGATTGGCTTTTTTGGCGCGGTCTGTTGCCAATTTTCTAATTCCTGATAATTCTTTTCTTTCGCGTTCAGCCTGAAGAATTTTACGTAATAACGCCTCGGCTGTTGGAGGATTTTTATGCAAATAATTATCTAATTTCGTTTTAATAAAATCGTTAATAAAAGTACGAACCGAAACTGGCGGTGTTCCATCATCCGAACCCATATCCATCGAACCCAATTTGGTTTTAGTCTGAGACTCAAAAACCGGTTCCATTACTTTAATACTTATGGCACTTACAATCGACTTTCGAACATCCGAAGCTTCGAAGTTTTTATTGTAAAACTCACGAATGGTTTTTACAAGTGCTTCTCTGTAAGCTGCTAAATGCGTTCCTCCCTGTGTAGTATTCTGACCATTGACAAAAGAGTGATATTCTTCGCTATATTGTGTTTTACTGTGTGTTAAGGCAATCTCAATATCATGATCTTTCAAATGAATAATTGGATATTCTAAATCATCCTCATTAATCGTTTCTTCTAACAAATCTCTAAGACCGTTCTCTGAAATATATTTTTCGCCATTAAAAATAATTGTCAAACCATTGTTTAGATAACAATAGTTTTTCACCATTTTCACCACATATTCCATACGGAATTTATAGTTTTTAAAGATGGTTTCGTCAGGCGTAAAAGTAACTTTAGTTCCTTTTCGTTTGGTGGTATCAATTATGTCCTCTTCTAAAACCAAATTTCCTCCTGAAAATTCAGCCGCTTTTTGTTTTTCCTCACGAACCGATTCTACACGAAAATAATTCGAAAGTGCATTAACCGCTTTTGTCCCGACCCCATTCAAACCCACCGATTTCTGAAAAGCTTTAGAATCGTACTTTCCTCCCGTATTCATTTTAGAAACGACATCAACTACTTTTCCCAACGGAATTCCACGTCCGTAATCACGAACCGAAACCGTTTTGTCTTTGATAGTTACTTCAATTGTTTTTCCAGAGCCCATTACAAACTCATCGATACAGTTGTCTAAAACCTCTTTCAAAAGAATATAAATACCATCATCCGGTGAAGATCCATCTCCCAATTTTCCGATGTACATCCCAGGACGCATACGGATATGTTCTTTCCAATCGAGAGAACGAATATTATCTTCGGTGTATTGATTTTGATCTGACATTTTGGAATTTTATCGAATTTCAGCTAATGTAGTGTAATTCGATAAAATTTAAAAGAGGATTCCCGCAAAGTTATCAAGAATGATATCGACAGGACTTAGATTGCAGATTTAAGATTTTAGATCGCAGGCTAAGACTATAAATTATACTTTTTAAAATTGCAATTGCAATTGATATTTAAAAAATCTTCACAATTTCTTTCAACTGATTGTTTAATTCCTCATTGGAAATCTCGCCTTTTTCGACATCAAAATTATCGTTGAAACTTGGCAATGAAAATACGGCTTTTATATCAGCGTTGAAACGCGGGAAATTATTTTTAGCAATCTCCAAAACGCTTGCGCCTCCTCTTGCGCCAGGCGAAGTAGCCATCAATAACATGGGTTTTTCCTGAAATATTTTTCCGTTTATTCTTGAACACCAATCCACTGTATTTTTGAAAGCAGCGCTGTAATTTCCGTTATTTTCGGCAAGGGAAACTACCAAAATATCGGCAATTGCAATTTTTTCTAAAAATGCTTTTGCCAAAGGATGCTGACCAATGACTGCTTCCTTATCAACACTGAATAATGGCATTTCATAATCATTTAAATCCAATACCTCAACTTCGGCATTTTCAAACAAACTAGTAGCATAAGTAGCTAATTTTTTATTGATGGATTTTTTGCTTGGGCTTCCTGCAAAGGCGATGATTTTCATGATATTTTGTTTTTTAAGTAAATTAATTATTTTTCACTTTTTTATATTCTCTAGATTCTCCAAGTTTTTTTAAATTCAAAATTCGTTTGAATTCGTTTCTTGATGGTCTCAAAAGAGATGAAGAAGAATCAATCATTGTTGACTTTACTTTGGTCAACGAATCAATTCTTTTTAAATCCTCTTCAGAATAAATGTATTTAATTTTAAGCATATTCTTCTCCAGTCTAATTGCTTTTATATCCCAATAAATTGAATCCTTGTAATTAAGCACCAATTGCCCATCTATTCTTTTTGCTTTTTGGGTATCTGAAAAAACAAAAAAAGTATCTATTTGCTTACTTGAAAATTCAATTGAATCACCAAGATATCTATAATCAAAAACGTCATTATTGAGTTTAGAAACATATTGATTCCCTTTTAAATCAAAACCTGCTTTTATAGAATCCAATTCACTTTTGTGAAACCGAAACTTACTATAACTCTCTTTAAGAATCACATTTTCCTTAATGTCAATATACACCGAATCTGAATTAATAAAAATACCCCTAAACTTACTTGGAATTTTAGACAACTCAGAATCATCTATAGGCTGTGGTTTTTCAAAATACATAGCAAAACCAGCATAGGGAGCGTCTTCCTTTTTACACGAAAAAATAAATAGCAATCCTAGAAATAAAAAGTATTTTTTCATTTTGCAATTAATAACAATTTTAAAGTGAATTTACGTATAAAAACTTAAAGCTGAATTAGGTCCATAAAAAAAACCTGCAAAATAACTCTTGCAGGTTTCCAATCTATTTTCTTTATTCTTTTTTTTAAAACTACACGTTGAATCTAAAGTGCATTACGTCTCCATCTTTTACGATATATTCTTTTCCTTCGACTTTGAATTTTCCAGCTTCTTTTGCTTTTGCTTCTGAACCGTAATGAACGTAATCTTCATACGAAATCACTTCGGCGCGGATAAATCCTTTTTCGAAATCAGTATGAATTACTCCAGCAGCTTGCGGTGCAGTTGATCCAATATTGATAGTCCAAGCACGAACTTCTTTGACACCAGCCGTGAAATACGTTTGCTGTTTCAATAATTTGTAAGCAGCACGGATTAAAACAGATGCTCCAGGCTCAGTTAATCCCATATCTTCTAAGAAAACCTGACGCTCTTCGTAGCTTTCTAATTCAGTAATATCAGCTTCTGCTCCTACTGAAAGGATAATTACTTCCGCATCTTCGTCCTTAACTAATTCACGAACTTGGTCTACATATTTATTACCGTTTACAGCAGAACTTTCATCAACATTACAAACATACAATACTGGTTTTGCAGTAATCAATTGGAACGATTCCATCAAAACTTCTTCGTCATTTCCTTGAGGAATGATTGTTCTTGCCGATTTTGCCTGCAATAAATTTTCTCTGATTCTGTCTAAAAGCGCTTTCTCGGTTTGTGCTTCTTTATTTCCTGTTTTTGCCGCGCGGTTTACTTTTTCTAAACGTTTTTCAACCGTTTCTAAGTCTTTTAATTGTAATTCAATATCGATTGTTTCTTTATCACGAATTGGGTTTACATTTCCGTCAACGTGAACAATATTGTCATTGTCAAAACAACGCAGTACGTGAATAATAGCGTTACACTCTCTGATGTTTCCAAGAAATTGATTTCCTAAACCTTCCCCTTTGCTTGCTCCTTTTACCAAACCTGCAATATCTACAATATCTACAGTGGCCATTTGCACGCGCTCTGGCTTTACTAGTTCTTCCAATTTATTGATTCTTGGATCTGGAACGTTTACAACTCCAATATTAGGTTCGATAGTACAAAACGGAAAGTTGGCACTTTGCGCTTTTGCATTTGATAAACAATTGAATAATGTTGATTTTCCAACATTCGGCAATCCTACAATTCCTGCTTTCATGGTATGTTTGTTTACAAATAACAGAGAACTGTTATTTATTTTATGATATTCTTTTTTTAAGTCTGCAAATATAAGATTTAAAAAATGCTTGTTAAACATTTTTTTTAGATTAATATTTCTCACCCGTTTTCAAGTTTTTTCTTAACATTTCACAGCATTTCTGTTAAAATATAACTACATTTGAATCATAAATCAACCAATTACCAACTTATTCAACCAATTATGAAAAAAATAATGCTATTATTCTTTTTGGCAAACGTCACATTTATGTTTGCGCAAAAAGAAGTATCGGGAGTCGTAAAAGACAAAACAGGCAATCCGCTTCCAGGAGTTAACGTTCTTGAAAAAGGAACTAGTAATGGCATTTCTACTAGTATCGAAGGCAGTTACAAACTTAATGTAAAAGAGGGAGCAACTTTGATTTTTAGTTATATTGGTTACAAGAGTGTTACAAAACCTGCCGATGTAGCAATAATCGATGTGGATTTATCTGAAGATGGAGAACAAGAACTAAAAGAAGTTCAAATTGTAGGTTCGAGAAACACCAAAAGAACCGTAGTCAATTCGGCAGTTCCTATAGATATTATTAGTGTAAAAGATGTAACAACACAAAGCGGAAAAATTGAAATCAATGAACTATTGCAATATGTCGCTCCTTCCTTTAATGCCAACAAACAGTCTGGTTCGGATGGTGCTGACCACGTAGATCCTGCTTCATTAAGAGGTATGGGACCAGATCAGACTCTTGTTTTGATTAACGGAAAAAGGAGACATCAATCCTCTCTAATTAACCTTTTTGGAACTCGAGGCCGTGGAAATACAGGAACTGATTTGAATGCAATTCCAGCTTCATCCATCAAAAGAATTGAGATTCTAAGAGATGGCGCAGCCGCACAATATGGTTCTGATGCTATTGCGGGAGTAATCAATATCGTTACAAATGATAATGTTGATGAATTTACAGGTACAATAACTACTGGCGTTTTTAGAAGTGATGCAAAAGGTGATTTTCCTACTGGAACAGCCAATACAAAAAACTTCAGATTAGATCAAAATGGAAACGGAAATTCTTTCGGAAAAAATAAGGCTTACGATGGCGAATCTTTAAAAGTAACTGCTAATTACGGCACAACTATTGGATCTAAAGGAGGTTTTGTAAATGTTACTGGAGAATTTTTGAATAAAGACAAAACGTTGCGACCTGGTTTCGATTTTAGAAAAGGTTTTGGAGAAGCCGAAATTCAGGGTATTAATTTATTTGTGAATCTTGCTGTTCCAATTTCAGATAAAACACAATTTTATGCTTTTGGAGGAAGTGCTTTCAGAGATACTGATGCTTATGCTTTTACCAGAAATGATGGCGAAAGAGTTGTAGAATCAATATATCCTGGAGGATATACACCAAGAATTACATCAAAAATCAATGACAATTCGATTGCCGCAGGTATTAGAACCGAGACTGGTGGCGGATGGAAATGGGATCTTAGCAATACTTTAGGAAAAAACAAATTTCATTACGATATAAAGGGAACAATCAATGCTTCACTTGAAGATAATTCGCCACTAGAATTTGATGCTGGCGGACATAGTTTACTTCAAAATACAACAAATTTAGATGTTACAAAAAATTATGGCGACATTCTTGACGGACTAAATATAGCTTTTGGTACTGAATTTAGAGTTGAACAATTCGAAATTTTTGCTGGAGAAGAAGGTTCTTATGCTACTTATGACACTAACGGTAAACCAATTACAGACCCAACAACTCAAAGTGCTCCAACTATCCCTAATCCAGATTATGACCCTACTCAGCCAATTTCAGATGACAATCCTGTAATTTTAACCAGACCTGGAGGCTCTCAAGGATTTCCTGGATACAGCCCACTAAATGAAGTAAATAAAAACCGTACCAATTTCTCTTTATATACTGATGCGGAACTAGATGTCACTAAAGATTTTATGTTAAGTGGAGCAGTTCGTTTTGAAAACTACAGTGATTTTGGAAGCACTTTAAATGGGAAATTAGCATCGAGACTTAAGATTAACAACCATATTAATCTAAGAGGTTCAATAAGTACTGGTTTCCGTGCGCCTTCATTAGCCCAGATTTATTACAATTTACGTTTTACAAACTTTAGTTCTGCTGGAGCAACCGAAGTATTATTAGCTCCAAATGATAGCGAGATAACCAAAGCTTTTGGAATTCAAAAACTAAATGAAGAAAAAGCTTTAAATGGATCTTTAGGATTTACAGCAAATTTTGGAGATTTTACAGCAACTGTTGACGGTTATTTAATTAATGTAAAAGACAGGATTGTATTAACTGGTTATTTTGATGCATCGTCTTTAGGCATGAATGTAGATAAAGCTCAATTTTTCGTAAATGGCGTAGACACAAAAACAACAGGACTTGATGTCGTATTATCTTGGAAAAAAACCATTAATGAAAATAGATTGAGCGCAACCCTAGTTGGAAATATCAACGACATGAAAATTGACAAAGTAAAAAATGGAGATTTAGATGAAAAAACATTTTTTGGAGAACGCGATAAAGCCTTTTTACTGGCTTCTGCTCCACCAAGCAAATTTGGTTTAAACCTTAATTATGGAAGAAAATGGTTTGATGCAGGTTTAGCTTTTACAAGATTCAGTGAAGTAAAACTTTTAGATTATCAAATGGACGAAGATGTAGCAGACTATGGGTCTTTTGAAGAACAAAAAGCAGCTGCAACAGATACTTACGGAGCAAAAATTGTAACCGATCTGACTTTAGGATTTAAGCTGTCAAAATCTCTTAAATTAAGTGTTGGTGCTAATAACCTGCTAAACATTTATCCTGATCAGCAAGACGACTGGGTTGAAGCAGGAGGATATTGGGATGCTGTACAAATGGGATTCAGCGGTGCTTATTATTATACTCGATTAGGTTTTACATTCTAAAAAACAACTCAAAAAATAAAGGACTGTCTTGCGATAGTCCTTTATTTTTTTTTCTTAATTTTAAATACAGTAATACTATTATCATGGCAAATTTATTTATTGAAGAAATGGCCATTATCATTGATGCCATGTATCAGACATTTATCGATTATGATAAAGAATATGAGTTTTACAATAATTTAATTCAAGAAAAAAAATGCAGTTCGGTACTCGAAATTGGGAGCGGAACAGGGAATCTGGCCAAACGTTTTCATAAAAATGGCCAAAACTATTTTGGCCTTGACTCCAGTCCAAGCATGATCGACATTGCACAGAAAAAAAACAAGGACAGTATTTTTATACTTGGGGACATGCGGCATTTCGAACTTGAAAAACCAGTCGATGCCATTATCATAACCGAACGCTCTACTAGTTATTTGACTAATAATGAAGATATAATAGATACTTTCGAATCTGTTTACCGAAACCTGAATCCAAACGGTGTTTTTATCTTTGACATTATTGATGCCAATCGTTTTATTCCTTTTATCAAAGAAAATGAATTGACAACTCATAAAGCTGTTTATGAAGGAAAACAATACATTCGGGAAAGCCATTGGGAAACAACTCCATTAGAAAATTTTCTATTGGACTGGCGGACAAATTTTTACAAGATTACAGCTGATAATAAAAAAGAAATTCTGTTGGATGATTTCTCCACGGTTCGGGTTTTTACCTTAAACGAAATCGAGATTTTTCTGTATCTTAATAATTTTGAAATCCTAAAAGTCCTCGACAGAAAAACATACGCTTATGACACTTATGTAATTATGGCTCAAAAAAAAATATCCTGATTTAATTACTTATTTTATTGATAATCTCCAATTCTTTGGCTGTAGGAGTTAAACCGGAAAAATTCCAATATTCGGTCAAAATAGAATTTTTTGCATTAAAGAGTGTCTTGTCTTTGAAAACCTGGCTATCCTTATAGGTGAAGTTTTGAATATTAAAACTAGTGGTAATTAAGTTATTCAATATTTCAATATTTTTTATTTCATTCCCAACATTAACGCTGTAATTGATTTCCTCATTGGAACTCACTAAATAATAATTTCCAAGATCTGCTCTATAATTGGTTTTAAACACAGATCTGATCATATTTTTAGTTCCTTTTGCAGTGTTTTCTTCAACAGCCGCAAATGTTTCAGGAGATACTGATGCAATTACTTCTATTATCAATTTTCTTTTAACATCATAAACAATTTTAAAATCATCCAACAGCTCTTTTGTTTTTTCGACAGGAACTGGGGTGGCTGTTATATTATTATAGTCTTGATTTAAAGGATTTACCTTTATTATAAAATTATACTTTTTCTTTATTTTTTCATCTAATAGTGGTCTCAAAACCGAGAAAATATAATATTTCTCCATCATGGAATTTAAATTATACCCTAATAAATCCGAAGAAACATCATCGCCTATTAAACCAAAAGACCGATTTTGCTCTAATAATAAAATTGATTTTACTTTTTTTTGCTCTTTATACAATTGAAAATTAATAAGACCATCATTAAAATAGGCATAATCTCCATTTAATTTAAAAAACTCTCTGGAATACACTTTCAATCTGGCTGGCACATTCAGGGTTTTAATGGAATTACCAACTAAATCCTTAATAATTTCACGAGGATCTTTATTAGTAATTACAATATCGTCTAGCGTGTTGAGTTTGCTTTTTAGATAGACAATATTTTCCAATTGATTTAGTGAAGCCCACTTTATTGTAATGGGCAGATAGGACGAATGCGTTACTTTTAAATTCGAACCGCCCTTGAGTTCAAATTTAACAGTACCCTCAGCATTAGTCATTAAAACCTGTTTTGTTTTTAAAACTAAAACAACCGCCTCTTCGATTGGCTGATTGGTATCAAGATCCAATAGTATTATTATTTTTTCATTGGTCTGTGAAAAAACAGTAAAACTTATTATAAACTGAAACAAAACAAGTATTCTTCTCATATTTATGCAATATAAATAACTAATTTCTGAAAAACCCTCTAAAATATGAAAAAATAAATTATAACCTTTACTTTTTTAAAAGAAAAAAGAATTTAAAACGTAAGTTTATTATATAAAAAAAATACCTGCATAAAAAACGCAGGTATTTTATATGTAATAGTTTGACTATTATTATTCGTTATGTAAAAAAGCTTGTCTATTCAACAAAGTCTCTTCAGTTTCTACATGATTATCATCTGGAATACAGCAGTCAACAGGACATACGGCAGCACATTGAGGTTCATCATGAAATCCTTTACATTCAGTACATTTTCCTGGAACGATATAATAGATTTCATCAGAGATTGGCGTTTGTGCCTCATCTGAATCTACTTCGGTACCATCTGGCAAAATTACTTTCCCTTTTAGTTTTGTCCCATCTTTATATCTCCAATCATCTGCTCCTTCATATATAGCAGTGTTTGGGCACTCTGGTTCACAAGCCCCGCAATTGATGCACTCGTCAGTTATAATAATTGCCATTATCAGTTTAGTTTTTAAGGTTTAAAGTTCAAAAGCTTTAAGTTCTATAATAACGAAATACGAATACCGAACTCAACTTTTGCCTAGAGCTTATAAAAAGCTTATTTTTGTGCAAAATTACAATCAAAACTTTTCATAAACAAACATTATGACATTAGATACAAAAAAAAGTGCATTTGTTAAACTAGGAGAATTCTTAAATCAATTTAAAGATGAAAATTACATCAAGAATGAAACTGTATTTGGCAATGATTTATTTTTTGAAAAATTTATCGATTTAATTCAACTTTCTCAATCTCATAATGGCTGGTATACACAAGAACAAGTTCATTTTGCAATTGCCTCTTGGGCAGAAGCATTAACAGATGACAGTTTAACAAAATGGCTTTCTGAATATGATTTTACTGCCGTAAAACCCAAAAACGTAGCGCTAATTTTGGCTGGAAATATTCCGTTAGTCGGATTTCATGATTTCTTATCTGTTTTGATTTCTGGACATAATGTTTTGATTAAAACATCATCAAACGACCAGCACTTATTGCCTTTCTTGGCCAATTATTTAATTGCTGCTGAACCCGATTTAAAGAACAAAATCACATTTGTTGAAGGAAAACTGGAAAATTTTGATGCAGTAATTGCAACTGGAAGCAACAACACCGCTCGTTATTTTGAATATTATTTCAAAGACAAGCCATCTATCATACGAAAAAACAGAAATTCTATTGCAGTATTAAATGGCGAAGAAACCAAAGAACAGCTAATTGCATTAGGAGAAGATATTTTTAGATATTTTGGATTGGGATGCCGCAATGTTTCGAAACTGTTTGTGCCAAAAGGCTATTCTTTTGACTCTTTTTTTGAAGCCATTTTTGAATACCAAGATGTCATTCATTACGAGAAATATGCTAATAATTACGACTACAACAAAGCCGTTTTCCTGATGAGTAATTTCAAGTTATTAGACAATGGTTTTTTGACTCTTAAGGAAGATTCTAGTTATAGCTCCCCTATCTCGAGTATTTTTTATGAGCGTTATGAAAACTTAGAGGATTTACAAAAGCGTTTAGAGGACGAAAGCCAACAAATTCAATGTATTGTAAGCAATAATCTTGTAAAAAACAGCATTGAATTTGGAACTACTCAAAAACCAAATCTATGGGATTATGCAGATAACGTTGATACTGTATCGTTTTTGAGCAACTTAGATTAATCAAATTTTACATTTTCATAAATATCCACTAAACTCAGTTCAACTCTAATAGCATTTATAAAAAATTGGTTTTCAATATCTTTGTATTCCACTAACAACCAACTACCATCATCGTTTTTGGTATGTTTTATAACTTTTATTTCTTCGCTATCAATTAAGATATATTCTTTTAAAGAATCAATCTGTCTGTACAAGGCGAATTTTTGCCCTTGATCATAATTTCTAGTTGATTTTGAAAGAATTTCAATAATTACTGAAGGATTGGTAGCTGTATCTTCTAGATTATCTAAAGTTTCTGGTTCAGAACAAAAAACACTAATATCTGGATAAGTATATAATGTGTTTTTGGGGATGCTAACTCTAAAATCGCTACCATAAGGACGACAAGGTTTTCCTTTTAATTTAGATTTTAGCTCATAGATGCAATTGACTGCTATTTCATTATGGTTTTTAGATGCACCACTCATTGCAAAAATTTCTCCTTGAAAATATTCGTGTTTTTCTGCAACCAATCGTTCTGCATCCAAATATTCTTTCTCCGTGATATATTTTATTTCTGGAAGTCCCATATTTATGAATTATTTATACAAATATATTTATTTTTAATGACAAAAAATCCTGTTTTATTTTCCAAATTGGAAACGCTACTAAAATGTTATTATTTATAACACAAAAAAACTTTATAAATACTTTGAATTATTTAACGGTTTTCCAAATCCTATTTCCGAAATTTGCATTTCAAAAATTCCAACAATAATTAGTTTATATAATAGTTATAATTTCAATAAAAATACAATCGCTATTATATTTTAAATATTAAAAACAATAACTACACCATGAAAAAACACAACTACAGCGCAGGACCTTGTATTTTACCGCAAGAAGTTTTTGAAAAATCAGCTCAAGCTATTTTAAATTTTAATGACTCTGGTTTATCATTATTAGAAATTTCGCATCGTAGTAAAGATTTTGTTGCCGTAATGGAAGAAGCGAGAGCTTTAGTTTTAGAACTTTTGGATTTAAAAGACAAAGGATATCAAGCCATATTTCTTGGAGGCGGTGCCAGTTTAGAATTTCTGATGGTTCCTTACAACTTAATGAAAGAAAATGGAAAAGCGGCATATTTAAATACAGGAACTTGGGCTTCGGGAGCCATAAAAGAAGCAAAGTTTTTTGGAGAAACAACCATTGTTGCTTCTTCAGAAGAACAAAATTATAATCATATCCCAAAAGGATACACTATACCCGCCGATGCAGATTATTTTCACTGTACGAGCAACAACACTATTTTTGGAACTCAAATGAAAGAATTTCCAGAAACGAATATTCCACTTGTTTGTGATATGAGTTCTGATATTTTTTCTAGAAAAATTGATTTTTCAAAATTTGATATTATTTACGCCGGCGCTCAAAAAAATATGGGACCTGCAGGAACTACTTTGGTTGTTATCAAAGAAGAAATTCTTGGTAAAACAGGACGCACGATTCCAAGTATGCTGGATTATGCAAAACACATCAAAGCAGAAAGCATGTACAACACACCACCAGTTTTCCCTGTTTATGCGTCATTATTGACTTTACAATGGTTAAAAAAAATTGGAGGAATTGAGGCTATCGAAAAAATAAACGATGCTAAAGCTGCTTTGCTTTATGCTGAAATAGACAGAAATCCATTATTTAGAGGATCGGCAGCAGTTGAAGATCGCTCTAATATGAATGCAACTTTTTTATTAAACGACGAATCTCACGCTGCTAAATTTGACGAAATGTGGAAAGCAGCAGGGATTTCTGGATTGCCGGGACACCGTTCTGTTGGCGGTTACAGAGCTTCTATGTACAATGCGCTTCCGCTGGAAAGTGTTCAGGTTCTTGTTGATGTAATGAAAAATTTGGAAAGTAAAGTTTAATCGGTGAATCGTTTATTTGTTGAATCGGCAAACTGTGGAATCGTGGAATCGATTAAACAATCAACAAATAAACGATTAAACAATAAAAAAAAGTAAATGAAAATATTAGCAAACGACGGAATTTCAAAAAGCGGAATAGATGCTTTAGAAAAATCTGGTTTTGAAGTTATTACCACAAAAGTAGCACAGGAACAAGTTGCTAATTTTATAAACAAAAATGACATTGGAGTTCTATTAGTCCGCAGCGCTACAAAGGTTCGCAAAGATATTATTGATGCATGCCCAAGTCTTAAAATTATTGGCCGTGGCGGTGTTGGAATGGATAATATTGATGTTGAATATGCAAAAAGCAAAGGAATTCATGTTATAAATACTCCGGCGTCTTCATCAGAATCTGTGGCTGAACTGGTTTTTGCTCATTTGTTTACAGGTGTACGCTTCTTGCATGATTCCAACAGAAACATGCCACTTGAAGGAGATACCAACTTTGAAGATTTGAAAAAAGCGTATGCCAATGGTATTGAACTTAGAGGTAAAACACTTGGAATAATAGGCATGGGACGCATTGGCAAAGCTACTGCAAGAATGGCTATTGGACTAGGAATGAAAGTGATTTATAGCGACATGCACATACCGCACAAGGACCTAAAAATTCACTTTTTTGATGGACAAACAATTAGTATATCACTTACTTCCCAATCCTTAGAATCTCTATTTCAAGAATCTGACTTTATTACTTTGCACGTTCCTGCGCAAGACGATTACGTGATTGGTGAGAAAGATTTTGAATTGATGAAAGACGGCGTTGGAATCGTTAACTGTGCCCGTGGCGGTGCCATTGATGAAGTGGCATTAATAAAAGCATTAGACAGCGGAAAAGTATTATTTGCAGGATTGGACGTTTATGAAAATGAACCAAATCCAGAAATTACAATTTTAATGAACCCTAAAATTTCATTAACACCGCATATTGGAGCTGCTACCGAAGAAGCCCAAGACCGAATTGGTACTGAACTGGCGCATCAAATCATCCATTTACTAAACTAAATACCTGAATTAAAATCATATAGTTACAAATTATTAATTAGAGTTAATAATTTGTAACTTTTTTTTTGATTATATTTGGAATGAACCTTTAATCAAAAAACTATGTTTGAACAATTAACACAATTAGTACAGCAATTTGGTCAAGATGATGTCGTTAAAAACAATGCAATTCCAAATGAACATAATGAAGCTGTAATGGAAGAAGCGGGTAATTCCATCTTTTCGAGTTTACAAAAAATGGCTTCTGAAGGTGGTGTCGAAAAACTTGCCGGATTACTCCAAGGCAATAATGCTCAAGATCCTTCGAATCCAGCTGTTCAGCAAATTACCCAACAGCTTACAGGAAGTCTAGGAGAAAAATTTGGCTTAAATGGTAGTGACGCTGCAGGAGTTGCCGGCAGTATGATTCCTAAAATTCTGGGTGGGCTGGTAAACAAAGCCAATGATCCAAATGACAGTTTCCAAATAACGGATTTAATTGGAGCAATATCCGGAGGAGGCGCACAAACATCTGGAATTATGGATACCATTTCAAAATATGGAACCCAATTTGGTTTAGACCAAAATGCCGATGGAAAACTAGACATGAATGATGCTATTGCTGCGACAAAAAACAGTGGCGGTATTGGTGGAATTCTAGGAAAGCTTTTTGGAAAATAGGATTTATTCCGACTCAAAAATCTTTTTTAAAAGACATTTGTAAAATTGCAAATGTCTTTTTACATTAATAAAACGCACAGATAATCAATATAAAATCCATAAATTTATATACTATTATCGTCCCGTTATTATAGATGGTTTGGGATTAAATCTAGCTCTATTTCCCGATTTTCCAAATCCTTCCAAATACAAAACCAACTTTCCATTAAGCCCAATACCTAAATCCGTCTTAATACCCGTTAGCTACTGCTTTTTTTGTCGATCATTTTGATTTTCAACCCTTTCGCAACCTCTTTTACAAATTTGTCCTTGTCTTTTTTGGCTTCTTTGATTGTCGCTTTTATATCCGCTGGCATTTCATAATATTTGTCCGACCAAATGTAAATTTCCATAATTATAGGCAATAGGTCAATTCCTTTTGATGTGAGTCTGTACAAAATTTTTGCCTTACTGTCGGGGTGTGCTGATTTTTCAATTACGCCATTTTCTTCAAGTCCTTTTAATCTTGATGCTAAAATATTGGTGGCAATACCTTCTGCCGATTTTAAAAAATCATTATAGGTACATTTATTTACAAACATCAAGTCTCGGATAATGAGTAATGACCACTTGTCGCCAAAGACATCGAGCGAACAGCTCAATGGGCAGTCTGATCTTTTTTTATTTGTTTTCATAAAATATCTTTAAAAACAACTTGTATTTTGAAAGTTGTTTATATATTTGCACTTGCAATTTGAAAGCAAATTTACAAATTAAATTTTAAATCAAGTAATCATGAGTAAAACAATTTTAGTAACGGGGGCTTCATCAGGGTTTGGGCTTCTAATCGCAAATAAGCTTCACAAAAGTGGATATAATGTAATCGGTACCAGTCGCAATCCCGAAAAGTATGCATCAAAGTTACCTTTCAAAATAATAGCTTTAGACCTTGATTCAGAACAATCTATAAACACTTTTGCAGAAAGAATTTTCAAAGAAATTGGACAGTTGGATATTCTTATCAATAATGCTGGCTTTTTAGTGTCAGGTATTGCCGAAGAAACGCCTATTGAGTTGGGCAGGCAACAATTGGAAACTAACTTTTGGGGAACCATCAAGGTAACTAACGCCGTATTGCCTTATTTTAGAAAACAAAAATTCGGTAAAATAATAACTGTGGGTTCAATTATTGGACTTGTATCCTTTCCTAATGCTGCTTATTATGCCGCTTCCAAACACGCATTGGAAGGTTATTTTAAAGCATTACGTTATGAATTAAATGAGTTTAACATCAGTGTTTCTATGATTGAACCTGCTGCTTTTAAAACAAGTATTTTAGATAATTCATCAACGACCTTAAATAAAATTGAAGATTACAATTCGTTAAGAGGTAAGATTGAAAAATTCACAAACAATTTGGTAGAACAAGCCGAAGACCCTGCAATGGTTGCAGAAAAAGTACTTAAAGTAGTTCAAACTGATAAACCAAAATTTAGAAATATTGTGGGTAAAGGCACTTCTGTCCTGATAAACTTGCAGCATTTTGCTTATGGAATTTTAGAAAAAAATGTCCTTAAACAATTAAACAAAGCTTAAAACAAATTAAGTACCTAATTTAAAAAATAATAAAATGAGAGCAATAATTTTAAATGAAGCAGGTGGTGTTGATAATCTAAAATTTGTAGATATAGCAAAACCAATTATAAAAAATAATGAAGTTTTGGTAAAAACAATTTCATTAAGTATAAACGTAATTGATTATAAAGTAAGGTCAAATAATGGAGCATTAAATTGGATTCTTGGTGCAGATAGACCAGCAATTATAGGTTGGGATTTGTCTGGGACAATAGTTGAAGTTGGTGATGCCGTAACCGATTTCAAAATTGGTGATGCCGTTTTTGGAATGGCAAATTTCCCTGGGAAGGGAAATGCTTATGCAGAATATGTTGCAGTGCCATCTACACATTTAACTTTAAAACCTACAAATATTTCTCATCAAGAAGCTGCATCAGCTACACTCGCTGCACTTACAGCTTACCAAGCATTGGTAGAAAAAGCTAATGTGAAAAAAGGAGACAAAGTGTTAATTCATGCAGCATCGGGTGGTGTTGGACATTATGCAACACAAATTGCCAAGCATTTTGGAGCTTATGTAATTGGTACTTCATCAGCAAAAAATAGAGAATTTATTTTGCAAAATGGGGCAGACGAACATATAGATTATACAACAGAAAATTTTCAAGACATAGTTTCAGATGTTGATTTTGTGTTGGATACCATTGGAGGTGATACTATTTTAAAGTCATTAGATGTAATAAAAGAAGGTGGGACAATTGTTTCAATTACAACTAGCAGTATGTCTAATGAAGAGCTTGAAAAAGCAAAATCAAAAGATGTGAATTTATCATTTTTACTAGTGCAGTCATCAGGCGAAAACATGTCGAAACTTTCACAATTAATGGAAAGAGGAATATTGAAATCACACGTTTCAAAAACATTTTCATTTGACGAGATGAGTGAGGCTCATTTGTATTTAGAAAAAGGTAGAACTGTTGGTAAAATTGTAGTTAATATTTAAGAATAGAAATGAAATATATAATCAATATTTTAGTAATTCTGGCGATTGTCCCTTTGTTTTTACTAGGTGCTGTAAATGTATTTGCCCCATTAAATACGTTTGACTTATATGGCATTAGACCATTAGGCATAATAACTTATAGTACATTTAGAGGAGCCATAGGCGGTATGCTTATTGGTGGTGGTCTAATAATGCTTATGGGCTTAATCACCAAAAATAAAACTTGGTATCAATCTTCTTTATTGCTAATATCTGTAATACTCACTTGCAGGATTATTAGCGTGCTGTTTGATGGTTGGACAAATGATTTATTGCCAGCAGTTATAACAGAATTGTATATAATTATTGTAATGTTTTTTGCCTCAAAACAAATAGATGCTTCAAAAAAGTAAATTTTTGATTCAAAACAATTCTTAAACAATTACACAAAGTTTAAAATGAAAAAATATAGTCTTTTATTTCTTATCTTAGTTATGGCTTTTACAAATGCGTTCTCACAAATTATAAATTCAGAAAATATGACTTTTAATAGCGTAAAAACAGATACAATTAATGTAAATGGAACAAAATTTTATTACAGAAAACTTGGTATTCTAAATGAAAGTGTTCCTGTTATTTTTCTAAATCATTTAGGTGCAACGCTGGATAACTGCGACCCAAGAATTATGGATGGTATTGCTTCAAAGCACCAGATAATTGCCTTTGATAATCGTGGTGTAGGTGCTACCGAAGGTGAAACTCCAGTTACTATTGCTGAAATGGCAAAAGACGCTATTCGTTTTATTAAAGCAATGGGATATGAGAAAGTTGATATAGTAGGATTTTCAATGGGTGCATTTGTTGCACAAGAAATTTTACTGCAGGAACCACAGCTTGTGCGTAAGGTAGTCATGACAGGAACTGGCCCTGCTGGTGGCGAAGGCATTAAAAATGTTTCAAAAATCACTTATTTGGACATGTTGAGAGGTTATTTAACCTTCAGAGATCCTAAATTTTATTTGTTTTTCAATCAAAATGAAAACGGAAAGAAATCTGCTAAAGAATTTTTAGCCCGAATAAAAGAACGAACTGAAAACCGTGATGAAAAAATCAAAATTCAATCTTTAAGTAATCAGTTAAAAGCCATTCATAGTTGGGGCTTACAAAAGCCACAAGATTTGTCTGTGATAAAACAACCTGTTCTAATTGCAAATGGCGATAATGATAGAATGGTTCCAAGCAGCAACACTTATGACTTAGCAAAACGCATTTCAAATTCTGAATTAATCGTTTATAAAGATGCTGGACACGGTGGAATATTTCAAAATCACGAAGAATTTATAAAAAGTGCATTAACTTTTTTGGCTAAATAAAAATTTAAAAACAAAATAATGAAAGCATTCATAGTAAAAAGCTACGGCAAAAAAGAAAAATTACATTTGACTGATTGGGCAGAACCAACTGTAAATGAAAATGATGTATTGATACAAGTCTATTCGGCAGGTGTCAATTCATTAGATTCACTCATTAGAAATGGTGATTTCAAATTGTTTTTACCATACAAACCCCCATTTGTAAACGGACACGATGTTGCTGGTGTTGTTACCAAAGTAGGTTCGAAAGTAAGCAAATTTAAAGTTGGCGATGAAGTGTATTCCCGTCCATCAGATTATAGAGTTGGTACTTTTGCCGAATTCATTTCTATTGATGAAAATGATGTTGCTTTAAAACCAAAAAATCTTTCAATGGAAGAAGCTGGTTCAATTCCATTGGTTGGTTTAACTTCTTGGCAAGCGCTTGTTGAAATTGGAAAAATCAAAAAAGGACAAAAGGTTTTCATTCAAGCTGGTTCGGGTGGTGTTGGTACATTTGCTATTCAGCTGGCAAAACATTTAGGGGCTTTTGTTGCTACAACTACAAGTACAAAAAATATTGATTTGGTAAAAAGCCTTGGTGCTGACCTTATAATTGATTACAAAACCGAAGATTTTGAAACCAAATTAAAAGATTATGATTTGGTGCTACACAGTAATAAAGACACGAAAATCCTTGAAAAATCACTACGTATTTTAAAGTCCGGAGGGCAGCTTATTTCATTAGTCGGTCCGCCAACGCCAGAATTTGCAATTGCAATTGGTTTGCCTTGGTACTTAAAATTAGTTACAAAACTCATAAGTTTAGGTGCAAAGACAAAAGCAAAGAAATTAAATACTACTTTTATGTTCTTGTTTATGAGAGCAGAAGGCAAACAATTAGATCAAATAACGCAGCTTATTGAGGCTGGCATAATAAAACCTGTCATTGATAAAGTGTTTCCATTTGAACAAACTAATGAAGCATTGACTTACGTTGAAACAGGCCGATCAAGAGGAAAAGTTGTTATCAAAATCAAGTAGTTTGTCTGCGTAGGGTATTAGGTAAAGTTGCGGGTAACATTGAGGGTTTTGATCATGAATTTGTTATTTTCACATTTTTATAATAAGCTAAAAAATTTATCCTTATGAAAAATTCAATTTACATATTGCTTATTCTCTGTGTAATTATTGCGTGCAGTACTTCAAAACCCAATGTTTCAAATACCGAAAAACCAAAAACGGCAACTAATGACACCATAAAGATTGTAAATGAAGAATTACAGTATGAAGTCATTATTATCGAGCCTGGTTTTGATTTTTGGTTGCAATCAACCGCTTATCCCAGAGGCTATTATTCACAAAGCTATTTAGAAAACAAAAATAATTTTTATGTTCTGGAATGGAACAACCGCGCTCGTCAGCCTCAAATTTATCCTCCAAATTTATACGAAATGACCATCGATTATCAGCCAACAATCAATTATGGCTATGAAGTAAACTATCTTATTTATAACTACATGATTTATTTCCAAAACAAATACAACCAAAGATTATATGGACGTGTTCCTCCAAGATAGTAAACTGCGACGATTCAATTTAGTTTAAACTTAACTACAAAATGATATTGTTTTTCATGCCACTGTAACGATTTAAATATCAAAACCAGTTATATTTGTAAAAAGGAATTAAACTAATAATGAAAGGATTGAAACAGCGTTGGGGACTTACATCCAATTGGCAATTGGCAATAGTATTCATAGTTTTTGCTATTACAGGATCAGCTTCTGCGTGGTTGTCTAAACCCTTTTGCGTTTGGTTAGGAATTGCCAAAGAGGATTTAGGCCATTGGTACACTCCTATACGTCTATTGCTGATTTTCCCTATTTATCAAGTTTTATTGGTTGCGATAGGTTTTCTTTTTGGACAATTTAAATTCTTTTGGGCTTTTGAAAAAAAAATGCTCAGAAGTATGGGACTAGGGTTTGTTTTTAAAAAATAAAGTAATTGTAGGTTTTGAATTTACAGTTTTTCTATTCTCTTTTCTCTATTTATCCAATACGTATATATCCAAGTCAATGTGAACGATGGAATTACATCTGTAAACGGAAATATTTCTTCCACAAATGTTAAAACACCTGCTACTTTACCTACCCGGCCTTTGTACATTTTGGTCATCAAAAAACCAGCTAATGGCGCCCAAACCACATCTGCAAATTCTCCAATACCAGGAATAGTAAACGTTAGCATCCCAATAGCATCGAATAGGATTCCTAAAGCTAATTTCTTATTCATTGAGCTCTCGCCTACAGCTGTTACTTTTTTATTTTCCATATTCTAAAATTAAAGAGCTATAAATATACAAATACTTTGTTTCTTTGTAAAAACAGTTTGAAATGATACACGCAAAAAATATACATAAATATTACGATCAGCTTGAAGTATTAAAAGGAGTAGATTTACATATTAAAAAAGGTGAAATTGTTTCTATTGTTGGTGCTTCGGGTGCTGGAAAAACGACGCTTTTACAAATATTGGGAACACTGGACAAATTAAATAGCAATCAAATTATTGAATACCAGACTTCATTAGTTATAAACGATGAGGATATTTTAAAAATGAATGATAAAACTTTATCTAAATTTAGAAATTTAAATTTAGGATTTATTTTTCAATTTCATCAATTGCTACCTGAATTTACGGCCTTAGAAAATGTTTGTATTCCTGCTTATATTGCTGGGAAAAAAGTTTCTGAAACCGAAAAAGAAGCTAAAAAATTATTAGACTATTTAGGGCTGTCCCATAGAATTAATCACAAACCAAGCGAACTTTCGGGCGGTGAACAGCAACGAGTTGCGGTTGCAAGAGCATTGATAAACAAACCTGATGTTATCTTTGCCGATGAGCCTTCTGGAAATTTAGACACCCATTCGGCCGAAAATTTGCACCAATTATTTTTTCAGCTTCGAGATGAATTCGGGCAAACATTTGTGATTGTAACCCATAATGAAGAATTGGCAAACATGGCCGACAGAAAATTAATTATGGTAGATGGTCAAATTAGCAATCAGTAACTAAAATGAATCAAACTGAGCTCAAAGAATTTCTAGATTCTAAAGTACTTCAATACAATACTCTGGATTTTATTGAGAGTGACCCTGTCCAAATTCCGCATTTGTTTTCGCAAAAAGAAGATATCGAAATTGCTGGCTTTTTAAGCGCAACTATCGCTTGGGGCAATCGCAAGATGATTATCAAAAACTCCCATAAAATGATGAATCTGATGGGCAATTCTCCTTATGATTTTGTTCTTTCGCACAGCGAAAATAATTTGGAACAATTAGAATCCTTTGTACACAGAACCTTCAACGGACAGGATTTTGTAAGTTTCATAAAGGGACTGCAGCACATTTATAAAAATCACGGCGGTCTTGAAGCTATTTTCACTAAACATCAAGAAACAGATTCAATGCAGAAAAGCATTTCTGAATTCAAAAAAATATTCTTCGAAATTCAGCATCAAAATAGAGCCCAAAAGCATATCTCAGACCCTATGAATGGTTCTGCAGCAAAACGCATTAACATGTATCTAAGATGGATGTGCCGTCAAGACAACAAAGGTGTCGATTTAGGAATTTGGAAAAACATTTCGCCTTCGCTCCTGTCTTGCCCGCTTGATGTACATTCAGGGAATGTCGCCCGAAAACTAGGTTTGCTCACAAGAAAACAAAACGACGGAAAAGCCTTGACAGAGCTAGACGCAAAACTCCGTGAACTCGATCCCAATGACCCTGTAAAATATGATTTTGCTTTATTTGGATTGGGAGTATTTGAGGGGTTTTAAAATATTTATTGTAACTACTATATATAATTTTACACTAAATACTTAAAATTTAACTCATCGCCTACTTACTTATATGCACTAATATAAACGTTTACAACACGGTAATTTTACCATAATAGCTCCGTTTACATTCATAAGATAGTATTATCTTCTTCATAATTGCTATTTACATAATCTCATTTATGAAAAAAAAATTTGGATAATGTATTAAAAGTAGCAGTGTGAAAGCAGGGAACATCAGGGTATGTATTTATCCCAAAGATGTACAACGTATTACTGGTAAAACATACAGACAGGCAAGGTTGTATTTAAACAAAATTAAAGACAACTTGAATAAAGAACCGCATCAATTAATTTCCATAGAGGAATTTTGTTCGTATTCAGGTCTTCAGCTAGAGCATGTTTTACGTTGTATAATCGGATAGGAATCTAAGAATTTAAAAGTCTTCCACTCATCCATATCGCAACAATACTAGTTCAATAAGCAGTTTAAGCACTAGTGTAACCACTTAGTGATCGATCATTATAACCGTATTCACTTCATAAGATTTAATAGCGAGTTTTAGGATTGGTAAATTCGGTTACCTGATTAATACAGCCACTTCAAAAACCTTAAAAATAAAGAGTTTAATAGCCTCTCCGATTCTCTTAAATGAACTAAACCTGATTTTTATTAGGCTGGCAGAGTAACCAGCGGAAACTACTGCCAGCCTAGTAAAAATAGATTTATGACGGAAAGCTTGTAACAGACAGTAGGACACGAGCGAAGTGAACTGACGAAATAGTTAGTACCCAGATGGCTCGGATATGTCTCTAAGTAGGATAGCGCATTGCGTCCCATCTCTACAAAGTATTCGTCTCTGCACTATGCAATAAAACTCACACGGCTTTTTCCGTAGTTTTTTAAAGAGGACTATTTCTCTCGTAACTGCTGTTTAATATCTACTATTATCTAATAACCTGTATCGTTTTTTTTAGGAGGGGACACATTTAATAATTCTACATCTTTCAGAAATTTATTTAATTGTTCTCTGTCATACCATTTGCCTTTTAACATCACTCCTTCAATACTTTTTGTGTTTTTAATGTCTAGTAAGGGGTTGTTGTTCAGTAAAACTAAATTCGCATTTTTTCCTTCAGAAATTGTTCCCTCAAATGAAATAGTATTCAAATATCTGGCTGGATTTACTGTGCTGGCGGTTAATATTTCAAAAGGTGTAAGCCCAGATTCCTGTAAAAATTCAAATTCATGATGAAGGGAAAAACCGGGTATAACCATACCAAATGTATCACTGCCGGTTAATAAAGGAACACCTTTGTCTTGCAAAATTTTAGTGAATTTTTTCATCCATTCAAAGTAATTATTGAATAATGTTAAAGCATCCACACCTCCTAAATCTTTTCCTTTGAAATCAGCTCTATAATGATTTTTATCTGTTAACCATTCATTATACTGTGAATGCTCTAAATATTTGGCTTCTTGATTTGCTTTTAAATTCGAAAATTTACTATCAACTAGATATTGGGTAATCATTTCAAAAATCACAAGCGTCGGAGCAACATACACGCCACTATTCTTTATTTGTTTTGCAACATTGTCTAAAAAAACAGCATCATTATTTAAATATTTAAAGTCACCCTTATTAAAAACATAAATAAACTCTTCAACATGTTCAATAGATTTCATACGCAATGAATATTCTAACGGCAAATTATGTTCAGCGTGTCCAATAACAGGAATATTATATTTCTGTGCTTCTTCCAATATTTTTAAATAAATTTCTTTTGAGATGCCATCTCCATCACCAATTTTCAAAAAATCATATCCTTTTTCTTTATGTTCTTTTACTATTCTTATTACATCATTAACATCATGAAAATTAGCAGCCGATAAATAAGGTCCTGTAGTAAAGTAGTTGGGTGCTAAAATTTCCCCTTTTTGAGCTTTATTCCTTATTGAAATATGATCCTGCCCATCATATTCAGCCATATTACGAACCGTGGTAATACCATTAGCAATGAGTAGTTTAAAATCATTTTCTATTGCTCTGGCATTTCTCCAATGATAATGCATTTCAGAAAGTCCCGGAATTAAATATTTACCTGTACCATCTATAACTGTTTGGAGAGGAATACTAGGTTTTTCAGAACTTGGTTGAATACTTATTATTTTGCCATCCAATGTAATTACTCTTTGATTTTTTAGAATAATTTCTTCATTCATTGGAATCACATTCACGTTTTCAAATACGATTGTATTTGAATGCTGATTGAGCCAATAATCCCTTAAGGTCAATTGATTATAAGTTGGTTTTTCAATACTTACTAATTTTTCACCTTTAAAATCTAAACCAACCATATCAAAATACTTTTGATACGGTATTGGTGTTTTACCCCCAACATGATTGTTTAAAAAAGAACCTATGGATGGATAAGTCATCTTTGTAATTTCATTAATTAAATTATCGTCTTGAAAAGGAATGTTTTTCCCGTATTTAACTGAAAGTTCATTCATTAAGGATAATAAACCTCTTTTACCATTACTTTCATATCTAATTAAAATGTCTAAGCACATGGCTATTAAAGCTCCTTTTTGATATACATTTGGATAATTTTTATGACAGGAATCTTTAAGGATATTTTCACTCATATAAGTGAAGCTTATTTCATCTTCATATTTTTTTGAATTTTGGATTTTTTCTAAAATAATATTATAAAATTCTTGATTGCTGATTAGCTTTTGATCGATTTGAAATAATTTAGAAAAATACTCTGTTACACCTTCATACATCCATAAGTGTTTTGAAAAAGTAGGATTGTTATAATTAAAATTATGAACATCTTCAGAGTGTACACTTAGTGGAGTAATTATATGAAAAAACTCATGGGAAATGAAATACTTTAAATCATTATAAAGCGCTGTTTTTTTTGTGTTCTCTGGTAAAACCATCACTGTTGACGTATGGTGTTCTAAAGCGCCGTAATCTTTAGGATTAATGACAGCACCATCAAAAAAATAGATTTGAATATCGTATCTGGAGGTTGCCTTAAAGTCTTTAAGATAATTTACCTGAGACTGCATCGTATTTAAAACAATATTCTTAAGTTCTTTAGCATTATATACTTTATTTGGTGAATATATACTAAGAACAATTTTAAGATCATTAATCATAAATTCCTCAACATCTAATTCTCCAAACATCATAGGATTATCGACTAAATCAAAATAGCGAGGTACGAAAAAGTGATAGACTGTTTCTTTACTTTTTTTGTTATCAACTTTATCTACTAGTTTTAAAGCAGTGGCATATTTAAATTGTGTAGGTGCTTTTATAGTCAAATTGTATTCAGCATCAATAAGTGAATCAAAATAACCAATAAAACCATGCAGATTTAATACGTAATTATTTAAATCAATATTTGTGCCCGCCGGAAATTGAGGTTTACATAAATCATTTATTCCTTTACTATCAAAAGTGTCATTTACTAAATAGGTGATTTTATTTATATTTTCAGCATTTTTAATTTCCCAAGAATTGGTGTCAATTTTAGTAGTAGGTATTTTATTTCCTTTAGCATCGAATGCTTCAAAATTATCAACAAACTGACCAAAATCACTAATGTCATAAGTACCTTGAACCACTTTTGGTAATCGGTAAATTAAAGATTTTGAAGTGTTATTATGTAAATTTATTGTAACAGGTAATTTGTCATCAACAGCTTTTGTTAAATCAATACTGCAATCAATTATTGAATTATTAGCTGGTAAATTATTTCTGCTCTTGGCTGAATTACAGCTTATAAGTAATATAAGTACAATAGTAAATTTAATAAGTCTCATAGGTTTCATCTGAATAAGTTTTAATGGCAAAGATTAAACTTAATTGCCTAACGACCATTAATTTTCAAAGTCAATAAGTCTCATTACACGTAGTGGGACATATTTAATTTATGAATTTTTGAATTGAGTGGGAGTAAGACCTGTTTCTTTTTTAAAAATTCTATAGAAACTGCTTTTTGAATTGAAACCACATGAATCTCCAATAGCAACTACTGTATACTTATCATAAATAGATGATTTAAGTCTCTTTTTTGCTTCTTGAACTCTATAGCTATTTATTAAATCGTAAAAAGTAGTATTCATTTCATCATTAATAAGGCTCGACAACTTTCTTTCAGACAATTTTATGCATTCTGCTAATGTTCTTAATGTTAAGTCAGATGATAAATACAGATTTTTTTCTTCTATTTCCGCTGTTACTTTTCTTTTTAAAGCAAGAAATTCTTCAGGATTGATTTGTCTATTTGCAGGTTTTTCGTTTGTTAAAAAATCAGGCAGAAAAATGGAAGATTGCGTTAATCCATAATAGCCTAAATAAACCATAGATATAACGGTAAAAATCATAGTTATAAAACCTAATTCATTACCATTATATTTCCCAAATATAGATAAAAAGACCAGTAATAAATCAAGTATAATAACTATTAAAAAACTGTAGATAAACTTTTTAATCCATAAAAAATCTTTCTCCTTAAAATTAGAATAGCTAGCAGTCATGCCTTTTTTAACTCTAAAAAACAACCTTAATGAAATATAAAAATAAAATAAGGAAAATAAGTCTTGCCATAAACCTTGATTAAAATTCTCATCGATAAAATTTAGATAGGAATAGAAATCTTTTTTAATTATTTTAGAAAGAATAATTACAGGGATTATATAAAAAACCAAATAAACTAGGAAAGGAATAAAATGAAATAAATGCTTCTTTATAAATGCTTTATTTGGTGAAGGCAATAATGATTTTATATATACGTAAATTAATGGGGCTAATATAAATCTAGCGCCATTTTCAAATATATATGTTATTGCAAATAGGTTTTCCAAATTATGAAGCTTTGCGTAAAAATGCAACAATGACAACATAATTATAATCCAAAATACAATTAAGATTTTATGCGGTATTTGCTTTAATTTTAATTTAAACAAGCCAATTAATATAGTAATACAGAGTAGAATTCCTGTTATTAATGTAAAATCAAGTATTAATTTCATCTAATTTGATAATAAAATTTAAAAATACATTTTTTCACATAGTATTTTTTTGTTATAGCACGGTAATCAACAATTAAAGAACTATTTTGTATGTTTGGTACTGTATAATAAAACGAAACAAACTTTCGCCTATCTATTTATTATTTTTCAAAATAAAGATAATTAGTACTATTACTTACATCTCGTAATCTTATTTGAGAATTATTAAACTCAAACAACTTCCAATTATTATTCAATTTACTAAGTAATTCTGTACTGAAATTTATTTTTAATTCCCTAACTCCATTCTGTACTGTACTTTCCCATTGACCTGTTTCCGAAATCGAGCCTTTGGTGGCAACTACCGATTTGTCACTTTTAAAGACAAATGAATAGCCGCTATAAGAAGAAGTCTTTACTGAAACATCACAAAAATAAGGTATTACCCAAGAACCTTTTGTTATTGTTTCTACAAAATCAAGTGATACAATGTTGTTTTCCGGGCAGTTATCAATAGCATATTTTATAGCATTTTCGAAATCTAAATTATTCGTAATTGATCTTGTTTGATAATTGCAATCTTGTATTGAAATTGGATATTTTAATGAAATATACTGACTGTCGTTCAAATTTTTTATAAAATTAAAAAATGCCTCGTCACTTATAATTGATACAGAACTTGCTGCTTGATTTGTACTGTTGTACACATTAATCGTTATAGGATAATTGATGTTTAGTCCATTTATTTTGGATAGAAGATCAGGATAAAGATCCCAATAAGCGATTAAGGAATTAAAATCAGCTTCATCCGGAATAAATTTTTCGTAGTAATTATAGTAAACCATTGTTACAGGAAAATCTATTTTTACAATATCATTATCGTTTGTATATGCATTGATATTATCCAATACTTTTTGATAATCGGCGGTGGTATTAATTGCAATTTTTTCGTTATTGACAACAACGGCATAAGGAAGTTTTATAGTGCAATAACTCGATTTGTCGATTACATTATCCTGTACAGTTTTAACCATTGCAACTCTTTGCAAATAAGAAGTAAGAGGCGAAACATTCGTAACAGTTTCTTGTGTATTATAACCCTGCTCTTCCATTTCGCTTTGACAAGACAACAAAAACAAGAAAACTGCTATTGATAAATATTTTTTTAAAGGAAACATATTTATATTTTTACAAAGATAATAAAATTAAAAGATACTGTTTTTAATAAATTCGTTGTCAAGGGTTTCGATTTCATTTTTCTAAATCCCTAATTATCAAAAGAAAATAACATTTCATCCTTCTATAAAACAATCAGCTTTACTTTTACCCTACTTAAACCAAAAATAAATACTTTTGCTAAGTCCAAATCGAAAACATAAATGCCAAATAAATCCCAATCAAACACTTGTGATGAAATAATCTTTTCGTCATTTTTTAAAAGTCAGATAAAAGCACTTCGAAATTTTCTTTTTTACAAATTTGGCAATATAGATCAGGCAGAAGATTTAGCACAGGAAGCTTTTATAAAACTTTGGCAAAACTGTGCTTCGGTACCACTAGAAAAAGCAAAATCATATATTTATACTATTGCAAATAATAGCAGTCTCAACGAAATTGCACATCAAAAAGTTGTTTTGAAATATGAAAAAAACTTCACAGGTTTAGATAGAACAAATGAAAATCCGGAATATCTTTTGGAGGAAAAACAATTTCAAGCTAAACTTTTGAAAGCTATCGAAAACTTAAACGAAAAACAACGCATCGCCTTTTTGATGCATCGAATTGACGGAAAAAAATACAGCGAAATTGCCTTAGATTTAAACATCAGCATAAAAGCAGTAGAAAAACGTATTCATTTGGCTTTAGTAAGCTTACGTAAAGAAATTGAGTTATAAAAGTAGGGTAAATTTAGTTCCAATTGTTTTAATGATATAATACCAGCACAATGAAAAAAAATCACTTAGCCAAATGGCTCAACAATGATTTGTCGGAGGATGAATTAGCCGATTTCAAAGCAAGCTCCGATTTCGAAACATACCAAAAAATAAAAAATTACACGGAACATTTAAAAGTAGATGATTTGGATGAAAACGCCATGTTGTCGAACATTCTTAAGCAGAAAAAAAACAATCCAAAAGTGGTTCCTTTATACAAAAAATGGATGTTTCGAGTTGCCGCTGTTTTTGTCTTGGCTCTTGGAATTACCTTTGCACTGAAAAATTTTGTGCCCCAAACGCAAACAGCAAATTTTGGAGAAAAAACAACTTTTTCATTACCCGATAATTCCGAAGTGGTGCTAAATTCTGGCTCTGAGATAAACTATAAAAAATGGAATTGGAACAACGACAGACATCTTGAATTAAAAGGAGAAGCCTATTTCAGGGTATCCAAAGGCAAACGATTTGAAGTGCAGACCAGTCTTGGAAAAGTAACAGTTTTAGGAACACAATTTAACGTTAAAGCCCGAAAAAACAGATTTGATGTAGTGTGTTATGAAGGGCGTGTAAAGGTGGACTATGCAAATACTCAAATTCTATTAACTCATGGACAAAGTGTTAGTTTCGAAAATGGAAAACAAGTTAACCTGAGAATAAATTCATCAAGACCAGAATGGGTAGACAATCAAATTTGTTTTTATAAAGAAAATATCCGAAATTTATTGGACGAAGTTGAAAGGCAATACAATATTACGATCGAATTAAACGCGAAAGATACAAGCTCCCTATTCACAGGGAAATTACCCAGTAAAGACTTGGATGTAGCCTTACAAATCATTACTACAACAAACCACTTAAAAGCAAAAAAAGTCTCAAAAAATAAAATAATTTTTGACGAAAAATAAATGTTGCTCCCCAAACGATTTCGTTTTTTAGTTTTTATATTTTTCGTTGCCCTGAATCTTTTTGCTCAGGACAAAGGAGAACGCATGCCTTTTAAAAAAATCATAATTGATATTGAACAACAGCATCAGGTTGGCTTTAATTACACCGAGGAAAATATTGCCGGTCTGCAATTAAATCCTCCAAAAAAATCACTTTCTTTAGATCAAAAACTGCAATATCTTGCAAAAGAAACCCATTTATCTTTTGAAAACATAGGAAACAAATTCATTAATATTTATAAAAAAGATAATGAGTCCAAAATAATTTGCGGGTATATTTTTTCGGGTACAGATAAAAAAACTATTGAAAACGCAAATATTACTTTAATTAATAAAACTCAGATCACAACTGATTCAAACGGTTATTTTGAGTTAAAAAAAGAAGATGCAGATCTATTTTTGATTAGTCATATAGGGTTCATAACCAAAAGAATTGAAGCAGGTAATCCAGACTCCAAAGATTGTCTCCAAATACAACTAGAACCTGAAATTACAGAACTTGAAGAAATTAAAGCCAATGCTATTTTGGCTTCGGGCATTTCAAAAAACAGAGACGGATCATTTGAAATTAAACCCAAGAAATTTGGTATTCTGCCAGGACTTATCGAGCCCGATGCTTTGCAGACAATGCAGCAGATTCCCGGAGTAAACAGTATCGATGAAAGTGTTTCTAGCATCAATGTTCGCGGAGGAACACACGATCAGAATTTGTTTTTATGGAATGGTATACGAATGTTTCAAACGGGACATTTTTTTGGTTTAATATCGGTCTTCAATCCAAATTTGGCACATACCATTTCTATTTATAAAAATGGGAGTTCTGCATTTTTCGGAGAAAGTGTATCCAGTGTCGTAGCTATTTCTTCTACTCCTGAAACAGCAGAAAAAAACTCATATGGTGCCGGAATAAACATGATTAATGCTGATATTTATGCTAAGTACAATCTTTCGAAAAAGAGTTATATCGAAATTTCAGCACGTAAATCAATTACTGATTTTGTAGAAACACCTACGTACAAAGAATATTTCGATAAAATATTTCAAAACACCTCTATCACTGATTTTTCACAAAACCAAGATATCAATTATCAAAGTGATAAAGAATTTGGTTTCTACGATGCTACTCTTAAATATGCTCAAAAAATAGGTCTTAAAGACCAATTGATACTAGATTTAATTACCATACAAGACAATCTAGAAGTCTTTCAAAGTGCGACTGCAAACGACATAAACAAATCGGAAAACAATATTTTACGCCAACAAAATTATGGCGGAAATTTGTCGTGGAAAAGAAACTGGAACAACTTCAATACGACTAAGATTAATATTTATAATTCTTCTTATGAACTTTTGGCCAACCAAAAAAATACCACTGGAGATCAAACCTTCATTCAAGAAAATACGGTTAACAATAATGGAATTAATTTAGAGAATGATCATACCATTAGCTCAAAATTCAGTTTTAACGATGGATATCAATATAACGAAATAGGCATTACTAATTTAGAGCAGGTAAGTAATCCTGATTTCTATCGTAAAGTTAAAGACGTCCTGAGGACCCACGCTTTAATTTTGGAAGGGAAATACAACGATACACTTTCCAGAATATATTTTAAGGCAGGAACCCGAATCAATTATATTGAAAAATTTAATAAATATATTGTAGAACCCAGAATCCAATTTAGCTATGGCATAAATAAAAGTCTAAATTTAGAACTGCTGGGCGAGCTAAAAAGCCAAAATTCCCAACAAATAATTGATTTGCAGAAAGATTATTTTGGCATTGAAAAAAGACGTTGGATTTTATCAAATAACTCAACAATCCCTATTCAAAAAAGCAAACAAGTATCCTTAAATTTATTCTATAAAAGGAATGATTGGCTGCTGGATATAGAAAATTTTTATAAAAAAGTAACCGGTATTACAACCTCCAGCCAAGGTTTTCAGAACCAATTAGAATTTATCCGAACAACTGGCGATTATGAAGTTTTAGGGACAGAAATACTAATTCAGAAAAAAATAAATCATTTTCTGACCTGGTTAAGTTATACCTATAATAACAATAATTATGATTTTTCTAATTATGAATACCCAATTTTCCCAAACAACTTTGAGTTAATTCATACTTTATCGTGGGATGGAATTTATGAGAAAAACAATTTTAAAATTGCTTTGGGAACAAAATGGACTTCAGGCAGACCAAAAACCTCTCCTGCCAGCTCCCAAATTGACCCTTCCAATCCCATTGTGGTTTACAATAAACCTAACAACACCAATCTAAATATATTTTCACAAGTTAATCTTTCGGCTACTTACAAGTGGGAAACTGCTAATGGTATTCAATACAAATTTGGAATATCCATCTTAAATATCCTAAACAGGAAAAATGAAATCAACGAATATTATAGAATAAGTTCTTTAACAAATTCTATAGAGGAAGTCGAAACATTCTCACTGCAAAGAACTCCAAATATGAGCTTTAGAGTTTCATTCTAACTCTATTTCGACAAGGTTTGTGAAAAAATCTTGTCCTTTTTTTATTTTTTTTATAAAATAACAATTCTTTGGTAGGGTAATCTGCATCAAAGCTGTTTTACTATTGAATCCTATTAAAAAATAAAACAGGGATTCAGGAAATCTATTTTATTAATCCAAAAAATTAATTGACTATGAAAAAATTAAAAACAGTCTGTTTAGCATTAATCCTGGCTTCAGCGGTAATTTCCTGTAGCAGTGGCGGTGATGATTCACCAACTCCACCTGTAGTAACTCCACCAACAAGTGGCGGAGGTAGCGGAACAGTAACCAACCCAACCTATACAGCCAATATTAAATCAATTATAGATGGAAATTGTGTATCCTGCCATAGTGCGGGAGGGCAAAACAGTGCTGTACCTTTACAAACTTATGCTCAGGTAAGTGGCAAATCTTCATTAATTAAAACCAGAATCGAAAAACCAGCCGGTGACCCTCTAGTGATGCCTAAAGGTGGAAAATTGTCGCAAGCCAATATTGATTTGATCAATAAATGGATTACTGACGGAATGCCAAATTAAAAAGAGCTTGAAATGAGTAAAAAAGGCATAATAATTATTTTAATAGTTGTTGCAATTGTCCTTACTGGATTTTTCGCCTATAATTATGTAATGCATGGAGGTGCCAGAAATTTGGAAAACGAGGAAACTAATTTTACAGTTTCTTCGTCGTCCATTATTTCTGAATTTACTACAAACATCGAATCGGCAAATAAAAAATATCTCGAAAAAGCAGTTGCAATTGAAGGTAAAATCACTGCCTCCAACGGTAATGAAATTATCTTGGACGAGAATATTATCTGCAATTTCAAAAAAACGGATTCATCAATCAAAAATGGCCAAATAGTAACCGTAAAAGGGAGAATAGTTGGTTATGATGATTTGATGGGAGAATTAAAATTAGACCAATGTTTTGTAACCAAAAATTAAACTAAATGAACGTAAAACGATTTTTATTCTTAATGCTTGGTCTTTCGGTCATTGGACAAGCTTCTGCGCAAGACGATTTATTAAATCAATTGGACACCGTAAAATCCAAAGAAAAACAAGTCGAAACTGCAACTTTCAAAGGGCTTCAAATTTGCAACATGCAATCGACAAAAATAGCTGCCAAAGGCGAATGGGATGTATTGATTTCACACCGTTTTGGAGATTTAACCGAAGGCTTGGACAATTTTTTTGGGTTGGATGATGCCTACACAAAATTAGGGGCCGTTTATGGGATAACAAATGGGCTGTCTGTCGGCTTGTCAAGGCAAACCAATAATAAAATTTACGAATTAACGGCTAAATATAGAATTAAAAACCAAGAAACTGATGGGTTTCCCGTTACTATTGTGGGTTACAATACTATGGATATCAATACAAACTTAAGTACTGATATATATCCAGAATTAGAATTTCATAATCGATTGGCATACACTACTCAATTATTAATTTCAAGAAAATTTTCTGATAGGTTTTCTGCTCAGTTAACTCCCATTTACATCCACAAAAATTTATATGATGAAACTACCGAAAGGGAAAATCAATTTGTTTTGGGGATGGGCGGAAGATATAAATTAACGAAAAGGCTAAGTGTCAATTTAGAGTATGCACCACGAATAGATGCTCCTGAAAACACAGTATATCACGACTTGCTTTCTTTTGGATTGGATATTGATACAGGAGGACATATTTTCCAAATGGTGTTCTCTAATTGTCAGACGATGAATGACGTTTATGTGTTTTCTAATGCTACCGGAAAATGGAATGGTGGAAGTCTTTATTTTGGATTTAACTTATACCGAGTTTTTTAAAAATTAATAAGATATTTTGATGAAAAAAATAAAAACTTTTTTGATGGCATTATGTATTGTATTCATTGTTTCCTGCGAATCAAATACATATAATGAGATAAGTACACAAACGGTCAATCCAACTTATAATGCGAATATAAAACCAATCGCTGCAAAAAATTGCACTAGCTGCCATTTTGGAGCGAATCAATTTCCAAATTTGGAAACCTATGAAGCGGTGAAAAATGCTTGTTTAAACAATAATTTAGTCTGTAGAATCGAATCGGAATCCTGTGGAGAAAGAATGCCGCAAGGCGGAAAATTGCCACAATCGGATATTGATTTAATTAAGCTTTGGGTAACCAACGGATTTGTAGAAAAATAAGCCAAAACGATGAAAAAAACAGCACTCTTGATAATATGCTTTTTTGTGGGAAACATAGTTTTCTCCCAAAAAATGATAACACGAACCGGTGAAATAAAATTTGAGGCTTCCGTACCTTCCTTTGAATCCGTTGCAGCCGTAAACAATTCGGTTTCTGCGATTCTTGATGCGTCAAATGGGGAGTTTGCAGCATTAGCTTTGATAAAAGCTTTTAAGTTCAAAGTCCCTTTGATGGAAGAACACTTTAATGAAAATTATATTGAGTCGTCCAAATATCCAAAGGCAAGTTTTAAAGGAAAAATTATAAATTTTGATGCTTCAAAATTAACCGCTTCCGGAAAATACGATTTGGAAGGAGATTTAACCATACATGGTGCTGTCAAAAAAATTAAAACTAAAATCACTTTAGTATCAAAAGATGGAAAAATAAATGCCAGCTGTAATTTTATAGTTAAGGTTAAAGATTTTAATATCGAAATACCAAGTGTCGTAAAGAGTAAAGTATCTCAGGATGTAAATATCACTGTTGATCTTATTCTTGGTCAAAAATAATTATTTTTTGTTATACTAGCGTTGTCTTAACCGATGCACAAGAAGGTGATATTGTTTAATACTAACCCGTTGGGTGCAATTATTAAACACATAGAAACATAGATTCTGTAAGCTCAAAAAAAAGGCGTTTCACTTATTTGAAATACACATAGTTCTCTATGTGAAAGAAATGTATTTTTTTTTATGTTCTTTTCTTAATTAAAGCCTATGTTTCTATGTGTTTAAATAAAATTTTATGAATTCTAACTAACGTTTTTTTTGAGTCCAAAATTAAGTAATCAAAAATCTAAATCTTCTGGTTTTAGATTGAATTTTGAAACTTGTTTTCGAATTCGTTTTACAATTCCTAGTTTTCTTTTCTCATCCAAATATAAGTAGTTTTCTGGATTATGATACGGAATGTTTTTTACCACCATATTCCAAATTATTATTCCTAGTTTTCTAGCTGTAGCACTTATTGCCGAGACTCTTCCTTTTCTGAAATTTATTCTATGAAAAAAATCTCTCAGAGGAGTTGATTCTTTTAAATTCCCAATCGCATTTGCGGCATTTCTTAGTGCTATTTTTAAACGGTTACTTCCTTTTGGAACTCTGCTACTTAAAACTTTTCCTCCGTTTATTTTATTGTTTGGAGTCAAGCGAAGCCAACTAGCAAAATGCTTTGCCGATGGGAACTTTTTTATTCCTTCTAAGCCTACTTCGCTGATAATTGCTAGTAATATTACCATTTCTAAAAGTTGCTAATTTTTCAGGGTTGGTTTCCCCATTGCAAATGGCTTGTATGATATTCAAACCTGTGAACCCACAAATATCTTTTACAACGATGTCTAACCGAAGATTAAGTAGGCGCAAATATTTTTGCATTTTTATTGAAGTATCGGCAGCAGTACCAACTAAATTACTTCTGTGACGGCAATAAGTACGAAGTTGTTCAGTTTGTAAATCGGGCAAAAGGCTTCCGGATAGCAATCCAATACTATGCAATTTCTGAATCCATTGACAATCTTGGACGTCCGTTTTTTTTCCTTTTATATTCTTAGTGAATTTCCCGTTGCACAGAATTACTTGAAACCCATCTGACAATAAAACCGCATACAAAGATTGCCAATAAGTTCCAGTTGATTCCATTGCAATGGTCTTAATTTGACTTTCCTTAAGCCAATTTGATATTGCTTTTAAATCCTCATTATAAACTCCAAATTCTCGAACATCTTTTTCTCCTTGTCCGATGGCTACAAAATGAGACCGACTGCCAATGTCAATTTGGGCGCGAATATGGGGAATTACACCCAACGGGTTAATCACTATTATACTTATATACTGATCAACCTTTATATACTATCTCAAAATAGTAACATAGAGGTTTTATTTTTTAACTGCAATTCCAAAATAAGGTCAAAGTTAGCATGACCTTTCTATCCTTAGTTTCAAAAAACCTATCTTTGTACAAAATTAAATTATAAATGAGTACTTTCGAACAATTCAATCTCCCTAAATCAGTACAAAAAGCAATTGATGATTTAGGCTTTACGACCCCAACTCCTATTCAGGAAAAAACCTTTTCCGTGATAATGTCTGGCCGTGATATGATGGGAATTGCGCAAACAGGAACTGGTAAAACATTTGCCTATTTATTGCCTCTACTAAAATTATACAAATTTACACCAGGACATACCCCAAAAATAGTAATCCTTGTTCCAACCCGCGAACTCGTTGTTCAGGTTGTGGAAGAAGTTGAAAAATTGACCAAATACATGTCGGTTCGTACTATAGGAATTTTTGGTGGAGTTAATATCAATACTCAAAAAACTACTGTTTATCAAGGCTGTGACATCCTAGTAGGAACGCCTGGAAGAATCATGGATTTAACATTGGATAATGTTATTCGTTTCGAAGAAATGCAAAAACTAGTAATTGATGAGTTTGACGAAATGCTGAATTTAGGTTTCCGTACTCAGTTGACATCTATCTTGGCTATGATGCCAAAAAAACGTCAAAACATTCTTTTTTCGGCTACAATGACTGATGAAGTTGATGCAATTTTAAATGATTTCTTTGACTATCCAGAAGAAGTTACTCTTTCACCATCGGGAACGCCTTTAGAAAAAATAACACAAATTGCCTATCAAGTTCCAAACTTCAATACTAAAATTAACTTGTTGAAACATTTATTAGAAACCAATGAAGACATGAGTCGTGTATTGGTTTTTGTGAATAATAAAAAGATTTCAGATATGGTTCACGAACGTATCGAAGAAGATTTTGAAGGACAATTTGGTGTGATCCACTCCAATAAATCTCAAAATTATCGTTTGAGTACGATGGCTTCTTTTCAAGAAGGAAATCTTCGCGGATTAATAACTACCGACATTATGGCGAGAGGTTTGGATATTTCGAATATCACGCATGTCATCAACTTCGAGATGCCAGAATTACCAGAATTATACATGCACCGTATTGGTAGAACAGGCCGTGCTGATGCAACTGGTACTGCAATTAGTTTTATAACTCCTAGAGAAGAAGAATCCAAAATTGCCATTGAAATTTTGATGGATACCGAATTACCTATTAAATCATTTCCCGAAGAAGTAGAAGTTTCTTCTAAATTAATTGAACCTGAGAAAGATAGACAGCCCATTAAGTTTTTGATGAAAAAACAAAAACTGGAAGGTGATGGCGCTTTTCACGAAAAAAGCAAAAAAAATAAAAAAGTCAATTTGGGCGGTCCTGGTGTCACCAAGAAGAAAACTCATGGTTCTGTAAATAGAAATATGCTAAAAACACAAGCCAAAAAACGCAAGGACAAAAAATAGAGTCTGCAGATTACAGTAAAAACAAAATAACCCGTGATTCGAATCACGGGTTATTTTGTTTTTACAAATTTATTTATTTTATTTTCCTTTTTTATTAGTCACTGTCTCGCCAAAAATCAAACAGACAGGAGAACACAAATCAAAACTTTTGCCTGAATCTGTCAATGTCCCTTTTCTTTTATGAATCTTAAAAATTACAATATTATTGGTATATTGATGTCCTACCAAAAGAAATTTCCCTGTAGGATCAATTACAAAACTTCTTGGTCCTTTACCCAATGTGCTGGTTTGCCCTTTCAATTGCAGTTTGCCTTTTTTCAAGATCTTAAAGACCGAAATATTGTTAGCCTCTCCTCTATTGGATGCATATAAAAACTTTCCATTTGGAGAAATCTCAATAGCTGCAGAGCTGAATGTACCCTTATAATCTTTTGCCAGAATAGAGGTTTCAAAAACTTTTGCTAGCTTTCCGTCCTTATAACTGAAAGATGTCAACGAACCATCTAATTCTTGCAGCAAATATACATATTTTCCGTTTTTGCTAAACTTTAAATGCCTAGGACCACTTCCAGGAGTTACAGAAACGCTATCTTTTAATGTTAAAACATCAGTAGCAGCAGTGGGATTATAGTTATACACATATACTTTGTCAGTACCTAAATCATTACTCAAAACATATTTTTTATCCGGTGAAAAATAAACCATATGCACATGTGCTTTTTCTTGTCGGTCAGGGTTTGTCCCCTTCCCATAATGCTGCACTACTTGCTTAGCTTCGGTTAAACTGCCATCTGCATTTTTTCCGAAAACTGCAATATTCCCTCCTGAATAATTGGCCACAATCACATTGTTATCATCATTGATAAGGTAGCAAGGATCTGCACCTTTAGAGTCAACTTTATTTATAGAGCTTGGTTTTCCGCTTGCTGAATCAAAACTAAAAGAACTTACTGTACTTTCATTTCCGTTTTCATTAACTGCGTATAAAAACTTACCATCTTTAGAAAGCGATACATAACTAGGACTAGAAATACTATCGGAGCTTTTTTTCAATCTAATTTGAGCTTTTTTGGTATTAAACTCATATACATAAATCCCTCTGCTGCTGCAGGAATTAGTATAAGTACCAACAATAAGATTAAGTATATTTTTTTGAGCCTGCATTGGGGCAATTGAAGAAATTAATAGAAGAAATAGATAGATTTGTTTCATTTATTATAGAAATTGTTATTGAAATTGATTTTTTATTGATTGTCCAAAAGTTTTTTAGCAGAAATATCCGTCACAACTTTTTTCCCTGTTTTAGCTTCCAATTCTTTCAAAGCAACTTTGGCTACATTTCCGCCTTGTTGGGCAACAGTTTGACTTTCTTGAAATGATTTTGGATTAACCGCTTGCTTGCGAGATGTCTTTGGTAGAAGCTTCAGCCAAAATATTCAAAATTAATTCTGTATTTGTCATATTGTCCCGAAGATTTTCCTTTTTCAATCCTTTCAAAATTTTATATTCTTTGGTGGTTTTATCGGACCACGCTTTGGTTATAATATCGGTTAATATGGCAAATTGACTTCCTTCTTTTAACCCTCGGCTTTTCCATTCATCAGTAAGTTCCTTTCGGATTTCAATACTTTTTAAGCGCTGATTAATCCAACTTTCAGAATAGCCTAATTGCAAATAATGTTGTAATGCTCTGTCTATGCCTATTTCTGGATCCTGCATTTCATCAAGCCTCTCGCTTCCCACTTGTGCAAGCCAAAGTTTGAAAGGTTCTGCTTTTGGAGAAGGGACGGATTGGATTAAACGAAATAATTGCTCTGTATCAGCAACATCAGTTTTATAATATTTTCCATCCGAGGAAACCATTTTCAGTTGGTTACAATTTGTAACCAACTGACTTCCCTCTTTTTTTAGACGGTTTTTCAAAACTTTCCAATAATTATTCGGATTTGGACTTTCGGATAATATCTCAACAACATCAACAATAGAAAAATACCATTTCTCTTCCTCTTCATCCCATAAAGAACGAACTTGCTTTTGTTCAAATAATTGCAATGCGGTCTCTTTTGTCATTTTACATCATTCTATAAATAAATGAGCTAGTCTACATTTAACTCCTAAAAATAACATTTCATCTATTGTGGTATTTTCAGAAAAGCTAAAATACTTATAATCTTTCAGAATTCCCTTATTTGTTTTCATTTTTGAAAAATAATAGCAACATTATAAGAAACTGTCAACAAATTTGTATTTTTGACAGACCAAATTCAAAGAATTCCATTGTAATAAACCCTTTGAAGCAAACAAAACCTTAGAATGCATTTTAAACAACCCGAAATTCTATACTTTCTATTCTTATTGATTGTTCCAATTTTGGTTCATTTATTCCAATTAAGGCGTTTTAAAAAAGAATATTTCACCAATGTTCGATTCTTAAAAGCCCTTTCGATACAAACCCGAAAAAGTTCGAAAATCAAAAAATGGTTGCTTTTGGCATGTCGTCTTCTTCTATTGACTTGTATTATTATTGCTTTTGCCCAACCTTTTTTTGAATCCAAAGACAGTAAAAACGTTAACAATGAAATGTATATTATCTTGGACAATTCCTTTAGTATGCAAGCCAAAGGAAAAAAAGGGGAATTACTAAAACGTGCCGTTCAAGAACTATTGGAAGAAACTCCTGAGAATGCTAATTTTTCTTTAATTACCAATACCGATAATTACTGGAATACCGATATTAAAACTATTCGAAATGAACTGCAAAATATAAAATACAGCGCAACACCTTTTCAATTAGATAATATTCTAGCAAAAGTAAAAACACATAAATCGGCCTTCAAAAAAGATATTGTTATCATTACTGATGCTGTGGGATTGACTCCAAATCAATTGAAAAATATTGAAACGGATAATATTCCATATTTCATTATACCAAAGGCAGAACAAAAAAATAATGTAGCAATAGACAGTGTTTTTATCCGCCAAACTCTTGATGATTTTTATGAATTAAGCATCAATACGACCAATTACAGCGATGATTTCAAACCTATTTCAATGGCTTTATACAATCAAAATAAACTGATTGCAAAAACCATCATTAATTTCAAAAATAAAAAAGAAACCATCAATTTCACTATTCCAAAACAGGCTTTTCACGGTTATGTTTCGATAGAGGACAATGATTTAGGGTATGATAACAAATTGTTTTTTAGTATTTCAAAAATTAAAAAGAATAACATTATCTCCATTGGAACACCCGAAAAAAATAATTTTCTGAGCCGAATTTACACCAATGATGAATTCAACTATGGCTCTTTTACGCTTAGCACTTTGGATTACAACATTATCGATAAGCAAGATGCTATAGTCTTAAATGAACTGGACGAAATTCCTCAAGCCCTACAAACCACTTTGAAATCTTTTGTCAAAAAAGGCGGAAACCTAATTGTAATTCCATCAGAAACAAGCGCTGTATCCAATTTAAATCAATTAATGCAGCAATTTGGCAACATTCAATTCAAAACATTAGAATCGAATGAAAAACAGATTACTAAAATCAATTTTAGCCATCCATTATTTGCTGGTGTTTTCGAAAATAAAACCAATAATTTTCAATATCCAAAAATCAAAAAAGATTTTACTGTTTCCTCCACAAATCCAGCTATTTTAAATTTTGATGACGAATCGCCATTTTTAATAGGAATACGGAATACTGTTTCATCAGTTTATGTCTTTTCAGCTCCTTTAAACACATTAAATTCTAATTTTCAACAATCTCCTTTGATTGTTCCTGTCTTTTATAAAATGGCTTTGAGCAAGCTAAATAACGGAATTAATTCAAACACTATTGGCAATAACACTTCTTATCTTGTTTCTGTTAATTTAGCAAAAGATGAAATTCTGACGGTAAAAAATCAAGATGAAAAATTCATTCCAGTGCAGCAATTATTAAATAATAAAGTACAGTTATTTTTTAATGATTATCCCGAAAAAGCTGGGAATTACACCATTTATGATTCCCAAAAACCAATTGAGAACATCAGTTTTAATTATCCTAGAACCGAAAGTAATCTAGACCAAGTCAACGAAAATATACTATCCGATTATAAAACAAGTGATTCCATTTCAACCATTTTTGACACGCTACAAAGCAACCGAAGCGATAATCAAATTTGGAAATGGTTTATTATCTTTGCACTGCTTTTTCTGGCATTGGAAATAGCAATTATCAAATTTGTGAAATAACAATCCGGTTTCTAAAAATTACAATATACTCATGAAAATAATCATCCGAAGCGCCAAAATTATCGATTCAAAAAGTCCTTTTAACAATCAGACTGCTGATCTTTTAATTGTTGATGGTTTTATAAAAAAAATTGGGACGGCACTTCCAAACACGGATAACATTGAAGAACTGAAACTAGACAATCTTCATCTTTCCCAAGGATGGTTTGACAGCAGTGTTTCCCTTGGTGAACCAGGTTTTGAAGATAGAGAAACTATCTCAAACGGACTGGGCATTGCTGCCAAAAGCGGTTTTACTGCCATCGCATTGCAACCCAACTCCTTTCCTGTTATAGACAATCAAGCACAAGTCAATTTTGTAAAAAATAAAGCCAACGGTTTTGCAACACAACTCTTCCCGATTGGAGCTTTAACCAAAGAAAGCGAAGGTAAAGACATGGCCGAATTGTATGATATGAAAAATTCTGGAGCAGTTGCCTTTGGAGATTATACAAAAAGCTTAGACAATGCAAATTTGCTAAAAATAGCTTTACAATACGTACAGGATTTTGACGGATTAGTTATCGCTTTTGCGCAAGATGACAAAATAAAAGGAAATGGTGTCGCTAATGAAGGTATCGTTTCGACTCGATTGGGCCTAAAAGGCATTCCAAGTTTAGCCGAAGAATTGCAAATTGCCCGAAACTTATTTTTATTGGAATACACGGGAGGCAAAATGCATATCCCAACCATATCTTCAGCAAAATCTTTGCAATTGATTAAGGAAGCAAAGGCAAAAGAATTAAATGTAACTTGCAGTGTAACCGTTCATCATTTGGTATTAACTGATGAAAAATTAGAAGAATTTGACACACGCTATAAAGTAACTCCGCCACTAAAAACTGAAAGCGACAGACAAGCATTACTTAATGGAGTTCTGGACGGAACTATAGACTTAATCACTTCCGACCACAATCCGATTGATATTGAACACAAAAAAATGGAATTTGATTTAGCCAAAAATGGAACTATCGGACTGGAAAGTGCTTTTGGAGCTTTAATGACAGTACTACCATTAGAAACTATAATCGAAAAATTTACTGCAGGAAAATCGATTTTCAGCATTCCAAACCATAGCATCAGCGAAGGCGAAATCGCCAATATTACTTTATTCAACCCAGAAGGCACTAGCGTTTTCACAAATGAAAATATACTTTCAAAATCCAAGAATTCAGCATTCTTAGGCATCAATCTAAAAGGTAAAGCTTACGGAATTTTAAACCAAGGAAAATTAATTTTAGGATAACAAATCAGCATGAACAACAATATCGAAGCTGGAAAAACAGCAGCTATTACCAGTTATATTTTAGGCATTGGCGTATTTATTGCCATGTCAATGAATAGCGAAGACAAAAATGAATTTGCGTCGTTTCATATTCGACAAGGATTAGGACTTACACTTACTTTTATTTCTTTAGGATTAATTATCAGTAATTTTAACAGTTTAATGATTTCTGCACCTATGTGGGTTTTCGTTTCAATTTTGTGGACTTATGGCATTTTTAGCGCTATTAAAGGCGAAACAAAACCGGTTCCATTGCTTGGAGAATATTTCCAAAAATGGCTTAAAAGTATATCCTAATTTCAGATTGAAGATTAACGATTTCTGATTGCAGATTGAAAAAAGAATAAAAAAACCGAACACTACAAAATGAATTTATCCTTAGAATATAAAATAAGAGAACCGAAAGTGATTCTCGACAAAAATCCATTATTGCTTTTACTTCACGGCTATGGAAGCAATGAAGAAGATTTATTTTCGTTTGCAAGCGAATTACAAAACGAATATTACATCATATCGGCGCGTGCCCCTTATGATTTACAATACGGCAGTTATGCGTGGTATGCAATCAATTTCGATGCCGACCAAAATAAATTTTCAGACAACGACCAAGCACGGATTTCGAGAGATGTAATTGCAGGTTTTATTGATGAATTGGTTGCCAATTATCCCATTGATGCGAAAGATGTAAATCTAATTGGCTTCAGCCAAGGTTCAATTTTGAGTTATGCCGTAGCACTTTCGTATCCAGAAAAAATAAATAAGGTAGTAGCAATGAGCGGTTATCTTAATTTAGAAATTGTAGCCGAAGATTACTTAAAAAACAACTTAAACAAGCTTAAGTTTTTTGCTTCTCACGGAACTGTAGACCAAGTAATCCCTGTGGATTGGGCTAGAAAAACACCTGCAATTTTAGAGAAATTAGGCGTTGCGACAACCTATAAAGAATATCCTGTAGGCCATGGAGTCGCTCCGCAAAACTTTTTTGATTTCAAAAATTGGCTAGCTGGGAACTAGTGGTCAGTGATAAGTTTTTTTAGTGGTCAGTTCTGTAGAAACTTATAAAAAAGTGGTCAGTTTTTTAGACATCAGTATTAACTGAACACTAAAAACTGACCACTGAATACTAACTTTACTTTTGGTATATAAAAGACTGATTTACTTCAAAAGAAACACTTTCGTCATCGTTGATAAAGTACTTCAATAATACTTCTCCCCAATATTCCCCATCACTGTAATCTGCAATTATCCAACGGTGATTTAGCACTTTTACTTTATTGATAATAAACTTATTAGACCCTAATTGTTCTTGTCCAGTATAAGGATTCCCTTTAGGATTAGCGTTAAAATCTAATAATTGAGCTGTAACATATGGAATTAAAGTCACATAATTTCTAATTTTTTCTGTCTTAGCCGATTCGAAATAAGTTTGAGCGTTTTCATTTTTTTCCAATGAAAAATAATTCACATCAGATAATTTATTGGTAACCGCCTGTAAACTGTCTTTTAGCTTAGCAGTCGATTTTTTATATTTATCCTGTTCAAAAGTCACTTCTTTGCTCAAATACATATACGTATAAACATTAAAGACCAAAGACAGAATTAAAGCATAAAGGAGTAATGATTTTTTCATTATGAACAGAATTAAATTGTAATTTCTAAATTATCGTAGGCCAAGAATACGTTTTCCGGCAGTTTCTTTTGAACCTCTTCATGAAAACCCAGCATATGGCTAATATGTGTCAAATAGGCTTTTTCAGGTTTTAGCAAAGCTATAAAATCGAGTGCTTCCTCCAAATTAAAATGAGTATCATGAGGTTGTTCACGCAACGCATTAACAACTAAAACTTTGAGGCCTTTTAGCTTGGCTATTTCTGCTTCGTCAATAGTTTTTACATCTGTCAAATAAGCAAAATCATCAATTCTGAATCCAAAAACCTGCAAATCTCCATGCCACACACTTACAGGAATAGCTGTTTTACTGCCAATGGGAAAAGGCTTGTTATTTTCGATCTCGATAGTTTCTACCGAAGGTGCGCCAGGGTATCTATTGACAGTTTCGAATATGTAATCAAATCGCTTTTCAATATTGGCAAGCACCCTTTTATGAGCATATATTGGAATCGCTCCCTGTCTGAAATTAAAAGGTCGAATATCATCCAAACCAGCAGTGTGATCGGCATGTTCGTGCGTAAACAAGATGCCGTCTAATTTTTTGCAATTAGAAGTCAGCATTTGCTGTCTAAAATCAGGTCCGCAATCAATCACGTACGAATGATTTTCCCACGATATCCAAACCGAAACTCGGAGCCTTTTATCCTTAAAATCAGTGCTTTTGCAAACTTCATGGTCAATCCCAATAATTGGAATCCCTTGGGATGTGCCAGTACCTAAAAAATATACCTTCAATTGCGTTGTTTTTTTTACAAAAATAGGATTAATTTCTCTTTCATTAAGAGCCTAATTAGTTAACTTTGTAACATAATTGCCGAATTTAAACAAAAAAAATGGAAGCCAAAAAGATAAAACTAAAAGGGGACAAAGTTATCGAGCAAATTCCTTCATTAAAGGACAAAGCACTTCGTATTAATTTAAACGAAAATATATACGGAACTTTTGCTGAGATTGGAGCTGGGCAAGAAACAGTTAGACATTTTTTTAGATCAGGCGGATCCTCTGGAACAATCGCAAAAGCCATGTCTGCCTATGACAAAGACTTTAGTGATGCCGTTTATGGAATCGAAGAAGACGGCCGTTATGTAACAGAAAGCCGACTCAAAAAAATGCTGACTTTTGAAGGTGAATTGATTGAAGAACGGTTAAGTCGAACTAAACATCCTAACAAAATGTTTTTCAGTTATGCCAATACTGTCGCTACCATAGATTTTGCCAAACAATTTAAAGGCCACGGCTGGGTAGGGATTCGGTATCAATTAGATCCAACTGAAGACTATAATGAAATAATTATTCATATCCGTTTCAAAGAAACCGATTCTAGATTACAACAAGAAACCTTAGGTGCTTTGGGTGTTAATCTTATTTATGGTGCTTTCTATAAATACAATGACCCTAAAAAATTACTGCGTTACCTATACGACCATCTTGATAAAGACCAATTAGAAATTGATACTATTAATTTCTCAGGACCTCGTTTTGCAGATGTTGATAATCGTCTAATGAGCCTGCAACTGGTAAAAAACGGCATGACCGATGCCGTAATGTTCAATCCAAAAGGAAAAAATGTTCTGCCTGCGGCCATTCTATACAAAAAAAACATACTTGCTTTTAGAGGAAGTTTCCGTCCAGTTACCAAAGTAAACATGGATATGTATGCCAATTCCTTAAAAATGTTTTTGGCCGAAAATAAGGTAGAGAAGGAAAACACTTTGGTAATTTTCGAAATAACACTATCGAATCTTAGGTCTGATGGAGAAATTGACGAAAGAGATTTTATGGATCGTGCCGAATTGCTATGCTCATTGGGGCAAACCGTAATGATATCCAATTTCCAAGAATACTACAAAGTTGTAGAATATTTCTCTAATTATACCAAAGCCAGAATGGGTCTTGCCATGGGAGTAAACAACTTAGTGGATATTTTTGACGAAAAATATTACCGTCACTTGAGCGGAGGAATACTAGAAGCCTTCGGGAAATTATTCTATCGCGATATGAAAGTTTTTTTATATCCAATGATTGGCGAAGAAGGAGAAATCATTACTTCCAAAAACTTAAAAGTTCATCCACGAATGAAAGAATTATACAAATTCTTTAAATTCAACGGAAAAGTAGTAGATATAGAGGATTACAACCCCGAAATCTTAGAAGTATTCTCTCGTGAAGTATTAAAAATGATTAGTGCAGGAAAACCAGGATGGGAACCAATGCTTCCTCCAGGAGTAGCTGAAATTATTAAAGAAAAACATCTTTTTGGCTATCAATCCAACCCACTTTTAGAAGAGAGCAAATAATTTGAACTTAAAGAAGTTCTCCACATAATTAAAAAAATCCAAGAAAGACAAATTGTTTTTCTTGGATTTTTTTTGAATAAAATTGACAATTACCATTTGGGCGTGCCACCATTAAGAAAAGGGGGCAACTCATAATATCGCTCATTCGCCCCCTTTCCCTAATGCTGTCGTGCTGTCCGCTCCGCAACGGCGGATTGCTCCCATCATTCACGCGGACGCAACAACCTCAGTAAAACTACAGCTTATTTCAATATCTGACCTGCGTGCTCTTTAGTCTTTACAACTGAGACAACATCCGTAATGATTCCATTTTCATCAATTACAAAGGTAGTTCTGTGGATTCCGTCGTATTCTCTTCCCATAAACTTTTTTGGTCCCCACACTCCAAAAGCATTGATAACCGACTTATCCTCATCTGCCAATAACGGAAAAGGAAATTCATATTTATCTCTAAACTTTGCTTGAGCTTTGGCACTATCAGCACTTACTCCAATAAGTGCGTAATTATTGGCTTGGAAACGCTCGAAATTATCTCTTAAATCGCAAGCTTCAGCCGTACAGCCCGGAGTAGAAGCTTTTGGATAAAAGAAAACTACTAGTTTTTTTCCTTTATAATCTGCTAATTGATGCGATTTCCCATCTTGGTCTACCCCCGAAAATTGAGGTGCTTGATCTCCTATTTTTAATGTAGTCATTCTATTAAGGTTCTAAGTTACTAAGAAGCTAAGATACTAAGTTTTGTAAAAAAAAGATATTCAAATTCAATTCAAAAACTAAATAATACTATTTTCACATTCAAAGAAAAATTTTAGAAACTTAGCTTCTTAGTAACTTAGCAACTCAAAAAATGACATTCAAAATTCTATTCAAAAACTAAATAATACTATTTTTACATTCAAAAAGTTTCTTAGAAACTTAGATTCTTAGTAACTCAGCAACTCAAAAAATGACCAAACAGGAACGCGTAACATTTGTTATCAATACATTAAACGAATTATACCCAACTATCCCAATTCCGTTAGACCATAAAGATCCTTATACGTTACTGATTGCTGTTTTGCTTTCGGCACAATGTACGGATGTCCGCGTGAATCAAATTACGCCTTTCCTTTTTGCCAAAGCAGACAATCCTTATGATATGATTAAAATGTCTGTAGAAGAAATAAAGGAAATCATTCGCCCTTGCGGGTTATCACCTATGAAATCAAAAGGAATTCATGGTTTGTCACATATTTTAATAGACAAACACAATGGACAAGTACCTCAAAGTTTTGAATATCTAGAAGAATTGCCTGCAGTAGGACATAAAACTGCCAGCGTTGTTATGTCTCAAGCATTTGGTGTTCCTGCCTTCCCAGTAGACACTCATATTCATCGATTAATGTACCGTTGGAACTTAACTAACGGTAAAAATGTAGTTCAAACCGAAAAAGATGCTAAACGAATTTTCCCAGAAGAATTGTGGAATGATTTACACTTACAAATTATTTGGTACGGACGCGAATATTCTCCTGCAAGAGGTTGGAGTTTAGAAAAAGACATTATCACCAAAACTATTGGAAGAAAATCTGTTTTGAATGAATTTGCAAAAAAATAATCACAATTATAAATAACAAATTTCACTAGTTTTATAAATCAACTAGTGAAATTTGCATTTATTTCAATCTGATATAGATTAAAATATTTTTAATGTGTCGAATTAATTTGCTATAATTTCAAAAACCTTGCCCTCTATTTTAACCATTTTCAATGCTTTAGAGTAGTTTAATAAAAAAGAAACAACTTCTTTATCTGGTTTCATTTTTTTAGAAATTTTTAATTCTTTAGAGTAATTCTTTTCCATATGAATATAAATGTTATTTTACATTACAACGGAGAAATCACCCCTTTATTGTCAGTTTGTCAAAACAATTTGATGCTTATCTATAATTTTTCTCAAATTCATTATTGCATATCGCATTCTACCTAATGCTGTATTGATGCTAACCCCTGTCGTTTCTGAAATTTCTTTGAAACTCATATCTTGATACATACGCATGATTAAAACTTCTTTTTGATCAAAAGGAAGCTCTTCTACAAGTCTGCGAATATCAACTTCAACCTGATCTGCAATAATTTGATTTTCTATAGTGAGAGAATTGTCAGACATTATAGAAAAAATAGAAAATTCCTCTGTCTCTCTGTACATCGGCATTTTTTTTGACTTTCTAAAATGATCAATAATTAAGTTATGCGCAATACGCATGACCCAAGGCAGAAATTTTCCTTCTTCGTTATATGAATTTAATTTTAAGGTTTTGATTACTTTGATAAAAGTATCTTGAAAAATGTCGTTGGAAACGTCTTTATCTGAAACTTTAGAATAGATAAAGCCAAACACTTTGGACTCATGTCTTCTTATTAATACAGCCAATGCATTTTCATCACCAGCCATATAATCCTTTACTAATAAAGCATCTGTTTTTTGTATATTCGCCATAGCTATTCCTTTTTAGATTGTTAGTTCTTGGGGGTAGTCTTTCTAAAAGGTAGTTTTATGCTATAGGCTTACAAGGTTTTATTTAAGTTAAACATTTGTCAAATTTAACAATTTTTTCTTAAAAGAAGCAAGAAAAAAGATAATAAATATCATTTTCGGAAATTAAACCTGTATTTTTTTAACAAATTATTTTAGATATACAAAAGGTAAAACATTGTTTTACACTGAAATAAGTTAAAGAGAATAAAGTTACACAAATCTTTGACACATTATAAAATAACAGGAAAGTATTTTTTATTTCAAAAGTGATGTAATATTTAGATTATGTTACTAATAAGGAATAAACTTATTTATACAACCTAAAACAACATTTTGATATCAACTCGATTATTATTGAAAATACAAATTGCAAAACAAAACAGGTTTAAAAAGTACGTTTTGATTATAATTCTTTAGAGGCTGTCATATTAAAATTGAGTACTTTTGTGGAAATTCATTTTTAGTATGCCAGTTGACATTTCCAAACTCGATCCAAAGAAGAACATCATAATAAAAGGAGCTCAAGTACATAATTTAAAAAATGTAGATGTAGCAATTCCTAGGAACAAACTCGTAGTTATTACAGGACTTTCCGGTTCTGGAAAATCCAGTTTAGCATTCGACACCTTATACGCCGAAGGACAGCGTCGCTATGTAGAAAGTTTGTCATCATACGCCAGGCAATTCTTAGGTCGTTTGGACAAACCAAAAGTAGAATACATTAAAGGAATTGCTCCTGCTATTGCTATCGAACAAAAGGTAAACACAACTAATGCCCGCTCTACAGTAGGAACCTCTACCGAAATTTATGATTATATCAAGCTATTATTTGCCAGAATTGGTCGAACATATTCTCCAGTTTCAGGACTAGAAGTAAAAAAAAATACGGTTACCGATGTAGTCAGTGAAGTCAAAAAATTTGATCAGGACAGCAAATGGCTTCTCCTCGCTCCTATTCATCTTGAAGAAGGAAGACAATTGGAAGACAAACTAAAAGTCTTATTGCAACAAGGTTTTGCTAGGATTTTGGTTAATAATGAAATGGTTCGTTTGGATGATTTTTCTTTAGAAGAACAACATTCATTAGACCATAAAGACATATTACTTATTATTGACCGGATTATAGTTAAAGATGAAGAAGAATTCTATAACCGATTATCCGATGCTGTGCAAACTGCTTTTTTTGAAGGAAAAGGAATTTGCTATTTGCAAGAATTAAACACGGATAAAAAGCTCTCGTTTTCCAATAATTTTGAATTAGATGATATTACTTTCCTGGAACCGAATGTACATTTATTCAGTTTCAATAATCCTTATGGAGCCTGTCCTGCTTGTGAAGGCTACGGAAATATTATAGGAATCGATAGCGAATTAGTCATTCCGAACACTTCGCTTTCAATTTTCGAAAATGCCATATTTCCATGGAGAGGCGAAAGTATGGGCTGGTTTCGGGATGAATTGGTAAACCATGCTTATAAATTTGATTTTCCAATTCACAAACCTTTCTTCCAACTTACAGAAGAACAAAAGGACATAATTTGGACAGGAAATAAATATTTTCAAGGATTAAATGACTTTTTTAAAGAACTTGAAGAGAAAAATTATAAAATTCAAAACCGAGTAATGCTTTCGCGTTATAGAGGTAAAACCAAATGTCATGTCTGCAAAGGAAAACGCTTGAGAATTGAAGCCTCATATGTGAAAATAAATGGAAAAACGGTTTCTGATTTAGTCGATTTACCTATCAAACATTTAGTCACTTTTTTCGAAAATATTGATTTAGATATCTACGAAAAACAAATTGCAAAACGGTTATTAATCGAAATCAACAATCGACTGTCTTTTTTAACCGAAGTTGGATTGAATTATTTGACTTTAAACAGAAATTCATCAACACTTTCTGGAGGTGAATCTCAACGCATCAATTTAGCCACTTCTCTAGGTAGTAGTCTTGTAGGATCTATGTATATTTTGGATGAACCAAGTATTGGATTGCACCCAAAAGACACAGAACGTTTAATAAAAGTTCTAATTTCCTTACGTGATTTAGGCAATACCGTGATTGTTGTCGAACATGATGAAGATATTATGAAAGCAGCCGACATGATTATCGATATTGGTCCTGAAGCAGGAACACAAGGCGGAAATCTTGTTGCACAAGGCAGTTATGACGAGATCTTGAAATCAAGCTCGCTAACAGCAAAATATTTGAATGGTGAACTAGAAATTAGTGTCCCAAAGAAAAGACGAACATCAAAAAGTTTCATCGAAATAAAAGGAGCCAGAGAAAACAATTTACAAAATATAGATGTTACCATTCCTCTTGAAGTTTTAACTGTCATTACTGGAGTTTCTGGTAGCGGAAAAAGTACGCTTGTCAAGAAAATTCTTTTTCCTGCCATGCAGAAAAAACTAGACAATGCAGGTGAAAAAGCGGGGCAATTTAGCGAATTATCGGGTTCTTTTTCTCAAATAAAACATATTGAGTACGTAGATCAAAATCCTATTGGAAGAAGCTCCAGATCTAACCCTGTGACCTACATCAAAGCTTATGATGATATACGAGAATTATACGCCAAAGAAAAACTTTCCAAAGTAAGAGGCTACCAAGCCAAGCATTTTTCTTTTAATGTTGATGGTGGAAGATGCGAAACCTGTAAAGGTGAAGGCTCAATAAACGTAGAAATGGTTTTCATGGCAGATGTGCAGCTACCTTGTGAAACCTGTAACGGAAAACGTTTCAAAAAAGAAGTTTTAGAAGTCGCTTTTGACGGCAAAAACATCCACGATATTCTAACAATGACTATTGATGATTCCATTGTTTTCTTTGAAAAAAACAAACAAACAAAAATCACACAAAAACTGCAACCTTTACAAGATGTTGGTTTAGGTTATGTTCAGCTAGGACAATCTTCATCTACACTTTCTGGAGGTGAAGCACAGCGTATCAAACTGGCTTCTTTTTTAGTTAAAGGAACTATAAAAGAAAAAGCGCTGTTTGTTTTTGATGAGCCAACAACTGGACTACATTTTCATGACATTAAGAAACTAATGGCTTCTTTTGATGCCCTGATAGATAAAGGACATTCAATACTGGTTATAGAACACAATCTTGATTTGATAAAATGTGCGGATTGGGTAATTGATCTTGGCCCTGAAGGAGGAGAAAACGGAGGTCTCTTACTGGCTGCAGGAACTCCCGAAGAAATTGTAAAAAACAAAAAGTCAATTACCGCAAAATATTTAAAAGAAAAGCTTTAAAGAAGTAATCTAATAGACTTTTTTCACAAATTAAAAAGCCATGACATAATAAAATATCATGGCTTTATTACATAATCCCTTTATATTTGAACTAATAGCAATCAATGTAATCTTAAAAAAACATTTTTTTTTGTAAAGATTGATTGATATTTACTAATTCAATCTTAATTTATTTTTAAAGACACGGCCTTTATCAATCGACAGAAATATTGTTTGGACTTAAACAAATTAGCCCAAATAACAATTTTCCTCAAAGACAGTTCCTTCCTCGTCTATCGCAATTAAAACCTTTCTGTCCTTGGAACTAACACGGGCCATATACAACCAAGCCAAAGACCACATACCTAATGTTGCACAACAAATCAAAAAATTCATGCTATGATTAATTTTTTTGCCTTCTTTATAGAGTACAGTAAAAGGTGTTTTTTCATTTTTTTCTATAACTACAAAACCATTTTGAATTTTATTCGCAATAACTTTTGTAAACAGATTGAATTTATCCGGTTTAATAAAATGATTCTTCATCTTCTAGTTATTTAAATTAGTAAGTATTTATGCTACATTCACTGAAACAAATATAAGATGCATTTAGAAACTTCGCAATACCCACATTTAGTGATATTGAAAAGATAAAAACAATAAACACTTAAAAATCATCTATTTACAATTTATCATTGTCTAAAAAAAGCATAAATAATCGTTGCAATGTCTTACAATAAAAAATAAGTAATATTATACCTACATACATTTCGTAAGAAAAATAAACATTTATATCAAGTAGATATAGATTTGTCTTTTATTAGCAATATTAAATGTGGGAGAAATATAACTTTTATCAAATAAGATATTGAATAGTCATTTTATTTCCATCAAGAAGAGAATAATAATCAAAAAAAATAAAATCACCCAAACAGGTCTGTAAACCAAAAAGAATTTGAGACTGTACTAACAAATCAGTTCTTATTATTACTGCAATGAGAGCATTAAATAGATTTTATTTATTTTTTCTGACTTTCAAAATAACTTTATCCAAAGCCTGATTTATTTCTGGCGAAACTACAACCTTATAATTGATGTATACATAAACAATGGTTACCAAAATGGATTTTAAAACGATGGAAATTATAGGATGAAATGGAAACTCCCAAAAATAAAACAATAAAAACAAAACCAGTGTAATACCAATAGAATACAGAGTTTGATTTGTAAAAGGATATAAATGCATTTTTTTAGTCACAAAAAATAATTTTGCCAAACTATAAAATGTTATAGAAAGTAATGTTGCAAAAGCAGAACCCATAATACCATAATGAGGAATAAGAATCATATTTAAAATTACATTCAAAATAACCAAAACAACTCCCATAACCAAAACTGTTTTGTAATATTTTGTATTAAAGATAATAGCATTATTATTCCCTAAAATCAACTCAAAATATTTGGATAGACCAATAATAAAAACAATTGAAATTCCACCTTTATAATCTTTCGGAACCATTTCGTATAATTGATTGATATTAACAAAAATGCAAAGCATAACAAAACCACCTACCAATTGGAGATTGACAGATGTTTTTTTGTAAAGAACATTCAACTCATCATGTTTATTTTCATTCATGAGTTTTGCTGTTATAGGATATACAATTTGGTGCATCGCTCTACTCGGTACCGAAATCACCAAAGCAATATAGGTTGCGACAGAGTAGTACGCTATATTTTCTATAATCTTATATTGATTTAACATTATTTTATCCCCATCCAAAAGCAAATTAGCAACACTACCTGATAAAATAATATAAAAAGTATATTCCAAAATTTCTTTTGTATTTATTGGAATTGAAAGCTGAAAATGAGGCTTCTTGACATAAAAAGCATACATCATAGTTACAAGAAATGCAAAAAAATAGGTGCCCGCCATGAAATAAACAAATCCAATAACCGATATCCATTTATAATAAACTGCGATCAAACCTACAAGCGAAAGTAAACGCAATCCAACTTCTTTCACAAAATTACCAAAAATGGAATGCATGTGTACACGTAACCACGCATAAAAAATCTCAAAATATGCCATACACAACGCTGTGAACGGTATAAGCCAGACATAATCTTTAACTACTGAATTTTTCTTAGATAAAAAAACTAAAATTTCATCATAAAAAAACAAACCTATCAACATTAGTGGTATACAAGTCAACAATGGAAATAATACAGTGAAAGATAAAAATTGAGAACGTTTTTCTTCGGTTTCAAATTGCGAATAAAATTTTATCAGCGTATTTTGCATTCCAAGAGCAAACAATGGCATAATTACATTAGCAAAAGAAACAAAATAATTTGTTAAACCATAATAGGTAGCCCCCAAAAAAACTGGATAAAAATAAATGGTATTTATACCACCAATTCCAAATCCGATATATGTTATTATAGTGTTTTTTAGTGACTGATTTAATACTATGCCCATTAATCGGAGTTTAAGGTTTATAAGTTTAAAGTAGGATTACCTTAAATTTTTGAGTGAATCAATTGCGCCAATTCTTTGGTCAAATTCTTTCTGGAATACTTTTGCAAACCTACACCATAGGATTGTAATTTCCCTTCCAAAAACTGATTATAATAAGAAACAATCGTTTTTTTTAATTTTTCTTTCTCTGTATATTCAAAAAACACTCCAGTATTTGTTTCTGTTATGATTTCGGCAAAATCAGAATTTTTTGGTCCAATAGCAATAATAGGCCTATTCGAAACCATATATTCAAATAATTTACCAGGGATAATACTTTTAGTTTCTTCTGAATTAATTTCGATAAGCAACAAAACTTGGGAATTTCTTTGATTTGCCACTGCTTCCGAATGGGAGACATATCCCAAATTATTCAAATACGAATCCAAATTAAATTGAGAAATAGTATCCAATACTTCCTGGCTGACAGCTCCAATTAATTTCAATTCTAAATGCGACTTAAAATCAGGTATTTCACGAATTAATTCCAACAAAGATTCCCATAATACAATTGGATTTCGTTCTGAAAGAAACGAACCAATATGTGCCAAGCTAAACTTGGAATCAAGTATCACTTTTGTTACTGGCTCATTATCATAACCATTGGTAATAACGCTTATAGGATTACTCGTTATTGCTTCAAATTCAGTTTTTGTAGTTTTACTAGTTACAATAACTCTATCTGCGGTATTAAGCACTCTATATTCAAGCGCTTTATGCTTTCTTTCAGCTCTAACTGATAATCGCAATGCTTTGTGATACCCTATTGTTGTCCAAGGATCGCGAAAATCGGCAAACCACGTTAATTTAATTTTTTGCTTTAAAGCCAATCCAATCAAATGCAGACTATGCGGCGGACCCGAAGTAACAATAGTATCGATGTTATTTTCAATGATATACTTTTCTAAATAAGCAATGGACGGCTTTACCCAAAAAACACGTGCGTCCGGAATAAACAGATTGCCGCGTATCCACAATAAAGTCTTATCCAAAAAAGTTTGCTTCTTAGTATTGGGAATAATACCCGAACTAATTTTTTTAGTTTTATTTTTAGAAAAAACAGAAGCCAACTGATAGGGTTCAAAAATTTTATTTTTTAAAACAATAACATTCTCTCCAACTTCTTTTTCTAAATTAACATCAACAATTGGATATGTAGGGTTTTCGGGAATATATACAATCGGCTGAATATCAAAATCAGGTAAATATTTAACAAACTTAAGCCAACGTTGCACCCCAGGACCTCCAGCTGGTGGCCAATAATAAGTTATAATCAGAATTTTTTTTGAGCTCAAAATAACAAGGCAATTTAATTAATTATAAAAAGTAAGAGCAATTAATTACTCTTAAATTCATTCTTTCTCTTTCTCTCAACATACAATCCACCCACTAAAAGAAATAACATACCAATACAACTAACTAATGTAATTGTACCTCCAGTTTTTACAACTTGAGGATCAAATTTAAACTCAATACTATGTTTTCCTGCTGGAACTAAAATGGCTCTTAATGTATAATCAGCTCTTATAATTGAGGTTTCTTTACCATCTATAAGCGCTTTCCAGCCTTTTTCATAATACATTTCAGAAAAAACAGCTAAACCTTCCTTTGGATTAGCAGAAGTATATTTTAAATTATTTGGCTGGTATGAATCTAAAGTTATGGTTGCCAAACTATCTTTAGCAAAATTTGTTGAATCATTCTTAAACAAAGATCCAAACTCTGATTGATTAATAATTGCTGTCTCTTTAGAATTAAACTTATCCAAAGCCTTCATTTCACCATCTGCATTTTTTACAAATTGAATTTTATTTACAAACCAAGCATTCCCATTAGCATCTGGATTTATAATTGGAGATTCTTTCCCTTCCTTATCCGTCTGTATCATATACTTAACATTCAACATATTAAGCATTTCCAGATTCATATTTCTTTTACGTTCATTAGCAATTTGGTAATCGAACAGCTGTTGCATTCTTTGAGGTTTCACAGCGCTGTACCCCCCTATAGCTTTATGAAAATACGATGTTCTTGCCTGCATCAGCCCTTGAACATCAAACACGCGGTAATTAGTAGGATCTTCAAGAATTTTCGCATCTGTTGGAGTTTCTTGAAATGGAACTTCTACATCTCTGGCGTTTACAAAATCTTTATTTGATACATAATTTTTATCCACAAAAAACAAATCGCCAACCATAAATAAACCAACCAAAACAATCGCCGTATTCTGTGCAATTCTATTTTTGATAAACAGCCACAAAGTACCTGCAGAAATCAGGATAAAAAATCCGGAACGCAACAAGTCGGCACTATATAGTGTTCTTCTATCCTCTTTAAGTGCATCAACAAAATTCGGACCATAGGTTTGTAATAAACTATCATCGCTAGCTCCAGCAAAACTGAACATGCTTTTGCACAAAAACAAAGATATAATCAAACCCAAACCTATGGCACCGGATTGCAATAGTGGTTTTAACTGTTTCTCTTTTTCCAATTTGAAGAAAGACTGTAGCCCCATAATTGCCAACACTGGAAAACACAATTCTAGAATAACCTGAATGGATGATACTGCCCTAAACTTATTGTACATTGGGATATGGTCAATGCAAAAATTAGTTAAAACGGGAAAATTTTTCCCCCAAGACAAAATTAAAGTCAATATTGCACCTCCAAGGAATACGTATTTGATTTTTCGCTCATCAATAAACAAAGCCAAAATCCCCAAGAAGAAAACCACCGCACCAATATACGCCGGAGCCGACACTATAGGCTGATCACCCCAATAGGTTGGCATTCCTCCCTTGGCATATTCAATCGCTTGTTCATTTGTAATATATTGCCCTTCTCCTACTTGCTGCTGTTGTAAAAAATCTACAATTTTAGAATCTTCACTCAAACTCTCATTATTAGAACCTCCAAACAATCGAGGTGCAATCAAGTTGAAACTCTCGGCAATACCATAACTGTATTCTGTTATATAATCATAGGTCATTGCCATATCAGTTACCTTTTTGGTACCATCTGGATTAAAACTTAAATCACTTTTCCCGCGGGTACTGAAAGCAGCATATTCGGCTGTCGCCAATAAATTACCCGCATTAGAACCAATTGCTATTATTCCGACTCCGAAAAGTGTTCCTATAGAAATTAAAAGCGGTTTGTATTCCTTTGATTTAATTCCTTCATAAATAAAATATCCCGAAAGAATTAACAGTAATATCAATAAGTAAAAGGTCATTTGAAAGTGATTGGCATTCACTTCCAATGCAATCGCAAACATTGCAAGCAAACCACCCAAAATATATTTCCTTTGAAAAACCATTATAAAACCCGCAACTACCATTGGCATATAAGCAATGGCATGTGCCTTGGCATTATGCCCAACTCCTAGTATAATAATTAAATAGGTAGAAAAACCAAAAGCGATTGCTCCGAAAAAAGCCTTTAGCGGATCTGCTTTTAAAACGAGCATTAAAATGTAGAAACTCAAAAAGTATAAAAACAAATAATCAGCAGGACGTGGTAAAAAACGCAGCACATCATCAATAGCTCCTACATAATCATGAGGATATTTTGCCCCCAATTGATAGGTAGGCATTCCTCCAAAAGCTGAGTTTGTCCAATACGGTTCTTCATGATGGGTTGCTCTAAAATCATTTTGTTCTTTGGCCATACCCGTATATTGGGCTATATCCGATTGAAAAATTTGCTTTCCCTGTAATACTGGAAAAAAATAAAGGGTAGAAACGAGAACAAAACCAAGAATGGCAAGTGCGTGCGGAAAGAACTTTTGAAGTTGCTTCATTATATATGTATATAGATTTTAGATTGAGGATTAACGATTTTTGACCCGAGCGATAGCGAATTGGCGAAGCATTTCAGATTTTAGAGTAACAATATTAAGAATTAATGATTATAGATTACGTGATGAAAACTAAATTGCTTTCTTTAAGAAGTTCAAGACATCTAAAATCGTTAATCAAAAATCTCAATTCATCAATCAATCTCTTCATAATCAACATAATCCCCTACTTTTTTGGTTTCGCGAGGATTTTTACTATTGGCTGTATCGATTATAATTTCATCATTATTAGACGTTTTACGCCAAGAAGACTGCTGTTGATATTGTTGTTGTTGCTGCTGAAAATTTTGTCCCGCTTTTTCCACTACCTTTTTTACTACTAAAGGCAAAAACAATCGAGCCAAAAATTTAAAAATATAATAGAATGCTATCATAAAAAATAGCATTTCTATAAAACCCGAAAAAGAGGCTGTTTGCATAATCAAATAATTTTTACGCAAAATTAATAAATCAATATGGAAACTACGGAGCAAATTAGAAATATCATTCTTAAAGAAATGATAAAAAACGATCTTAAGTACCCAAAATAAGAATAAAATGCATATTCCTTACAGTTTCAAAAACATTTTTGGAAAACACAAAAAAACAAACGTGCCTCAGAAACAGTTTTATATTCTTTTTTTTAACAAAAACACTAAATACACGACATAATTTCACATCAAAAATCAAATTGAAAATTCAAAAAGCAAAAATAAAATCATAACAAATTGATTTTCAAAACATAATAAAAACCTAATTCTTAAAATAGCATTAGTTTTTATGGATTATAAACAGTAATTTTGCACCCTATTTTAAAAATATATATGAATAAATTTGAACAATTAGGATTGAGTGAATCGTTACTGAAGGCGATTTTAGATCTAGGATTTGAGAATCCGACCGAAGTACAGGAGAAAGCGATTCCCCTATTATTGGAAAAAGACACAGATTTAGTTGCGTTGGCTCAGACAGGGACAGGGAAAACGGCAGCATTTGGTTTTCCAGTTATTCAGAAAATTGATGCCGACAACAGAAATACGCAAGCATTGATTTTATCTCCAACACGTGAATTGTGTTTGCAGATTACCAACGAACTTAAAAACTACTCTAAATACGAAAAAGGTATTAATGTGGTAGCAGTTTACGGTGGGGCTAGCATTACAGAACAAGCGAGAGACATAAAGAGAGGAGCACAAATTATAGTAGCGACTCCAGGAAGAATGCAAGATATGATTAATAGAGGATTGGTAAACATCTCTCAAATTAACTATTGCATCCTTGACGAAGCAGACGAAATGTTGAATATGGGTTTCTACGAAGATATCGTAAACATCCTTTCTACAACGCCTGACGAAAAAAGCACATGGTTGTTTTCTGCAACTATGCCTGCTGAAGTAGCACGAATTGGAAAACAATTCATGACTGACCCTATTGAAATTACTGTTGGCGCCAAAAACTCTGGTTCGGCTACCGTATCTCACGAATTTTACTTAGTAAATGCACGTGATCGTTACGAAGCTTTGAAACGTTTAGCCGATGCTAATCCAGACATTTTCTCTGTAGTTTTCTGTAGAACAAAACGTGACACACAAGCTGTTGCCGAAAAATTAATCGAAGATGGATACAGCGCTGCTGCATTGCACGGAGATTTATCTCAAGCGCAACGTGATGGTGTAATGAAATCTTTCAGAGGAAGACAAATCCAAATGCTTGTTGCGACTGACGTTGCTGCTCGTGGAATTGACGTTGATAGTATTACTCACGTAGTAAACTACCAACTTCCTGACGAAATCGAAACTTACAATCACCGTTCTGGTCGTACTGGTCGTGCTGGTAAATTAGGAACTTCTATCGTAATTGTTACTAAAAGTGAATTGCGTAAGATTTCTTCCATCGAAAGAATCATCAAACAAAAATTCGAAGAAAAAACAATCCCTTCTGGAATTGAAATCTGCGAAATCCAATTATTACACTTAGCTAATAAAATTAAGGATACTGAAGTTGATCACGAAATTGACAACTACTTGCCAGCTATCAACAATGTATTGGAAGGTTTATCGAAAGAAGAACTAATCAAGAAAATGGTATCAGTAGAATTTAACCGTTTTATTGCTTATTACAAGAAAAACAGAGACATCACTAATCAGTCTTCAAACTCTGAAAGACGTGATCGTGATGACAGAGACGGTGCTCCAAGAGAAAACAACAATGGTGGTGCTACAAGATATTTTGTAAACATCGGTTCTAGAGACAATTTCGATTGGATGACATTAAAAGACTACTTGAAAGAAACATTAGACTTAGGTCGTGATGACGTTTTCAAAGTAGACGTAAAAGAAGGTTTCTCTTTCTTTAACACAGATCCAGAACACACGGATAAAGTAATGGAAGTATTGAACAACGTACAATTAGAAGGACGTCGTATCAATGTAGAAATTTCTAAAAATGACGGTGGCGGAAGACGTGACCATAACGGAAGAAGCTCAGGTGGTGGATTTGGTGGCGGAAGAAGTTCTGCTCCAAGAAGAGAAGGAAGTTTTGCTCCAAGAAGAGAAGGTTCTGGAGGCGGATTTAGAAGCGACAGAAGTTCGGCTCCTAGAGAAGGCGGTTTCGGACCAAGAAGCTCATCAGCTCCAAGAACTGGTGGTTTTTCATCTGACAGAGCTCCAAGATCTGAAGGCTCATCTGATAGAGCTCCAAGACGTTCTGAAAGCTTTGGTGATGCACCAAGACCAAGAAGACCAAGAAGAGACTAATACAATTAGTAATTCCAATATAAATCTCCCGAACATTCGGGAGATTTTTTTTTAATATTACACCCGTATTTTATTCTCTGTATTTTCTTAAATAAAAAGCACCAATTTTCAAAAAGTCATTAAACTATTCAGGATATATTATGTCTAAATTTTTGAAAATCTAATGGCAAAAATTCAAATATTTTCAGCGTAAATTCCATAATAAAATGGTCTAAAAAATTACAGATTGTTAATTTTCTTATAATTATAATCGAACAAGAAAATATTTAATGTCGTTTTACTACTTTTAAACCTTTAAATCAGTTTATGAAATATATTATACTTTTTTTATTCTTTGTTGCCTCTTTAAATTCAGTTGCCCAAACCACTGAAATTCCTCAAAAAATATCTGGCACTATCATCACCGATAATACCGGTACTCCTTTAGCCAATGTTAATATCATTAATATCAACCAGGTAACAGGGACTACAACAGACAACAAAGGTCATTTTGAACTCTCAGTTACACAAAGCGACACTTTACATATCACACTTCTTGGCTTCGAATCATTACGTGTTCGCGTTACCAATGACTGGATAAAAAACAAAACAACCACAATCCAGCTTACCCAAAAAGCAATTCCATTAAACGAAGTAGTCATCAGCCCTTATTACCTAACCGGTTATCTTGAAATTGATGCCAAATTAATCCCTATAAAAGAAGATTTTCGTTATAATATTTCAGGCTTAGGTCAAGGTTACGAAGCTGGGCAATACGCTCCCGAAGCTTTTGGAAAAGTATTGGGATCAATTTTCAATCCAGCTGATATGCTTTATAATATTTTCGGAAAAAGGCCCCAACAGCTCAAAAAACTAAGGGAAATGCGAAAAGATGATACCGTTAGAAAGCTTATGGAAACCAGATACGACAGAGAAACCATCTCATTGCTTTTAGGGGTTACAAAAGATGAAATTGCTGAAATCTTAAACCGTTGCAGTTATTCCGAAGCATTCATCAAATCCGCAAATGACCTTCAAATCATGGATGCCATAAGCGGCTGTTATGAACAATACAAAATCTTGAAGAAGAAATAGTCGCAGTTTGCCTAAAAAATATTTGGGCGTGCCACCATAAAAAAAGGGACCAACTCATCGCAACACGGTGAGTTGGTCTCTTTTCTTTATGCTGTCGGGCTATTCGGGCTACTTCGGTAGCTTCCTGCTATCCCCGTTACGTAAATCTAGAACTTTTTAATAGTAAACAAATTTCAACTTCAAATAGCTTTAGAATCATACACCTTTTTTTACCAATCACATTCAGTTTGTGTTTCAACATCCCAAAATATACCCGTCCTAAATTCACTAATTACAAAGTCATATATTCCATTTGCAGATTGTTCGGGAGAAAGTCTTCCCATAGTAATATTATTTTTCGCAATTGTAGTCCTCACCCAACCTGGATGAATTGATGCCACTTTTATTTTTCCAGAAAGTCTATTTGAAATAATTTTAGTATACATATTTAATGCTGTTTTAGACATTCGGTAAGCAACAGAATCCATTCGCTCACATAACTCGATTGATCCCATTTTTGAAGAAATATTTATTATTTTACCTTCCTCATTCATATTTTCGATTAATGATTCTGTCAAAAAAGTTGTACCGGTTACATTTACATCAAAAGTCTGCTTAAAAGTTATTGCTTCGGGCTCAGTAAAATCTAAATCTGGACCAATTCCTGCATTGTTTATCAAAATATCTATTTTCGTTCTTTTTAAAATCAAATCATTAACAAGCAATTCAATATTTTTTAATTCAGATAAGTCCAATTGTAAAATTTCAAAATTATCATTTTCAATTCCACCAATCTCACCTGATCTAGAAGTACCAATAACTTTAAATCCGTTTTCTAAAAATTTATTTGCCAAAGCAAATCCAATACCTTTGCTTGCTCCTGTAATTAAAACCGTTTTATTCATTTTTTAATAATTTTACTAATATTTATCATTTTTTGCGATACGTCACAGCTAATGAGTATCAAAATACCTTGCTTCAATTCTCTTAATGTCTTTAATAGATTTCTTAGTCCAATCCAATCTTTTCTCCAGAATCTCATCATCAGTCAATTGCCAATCAATATCCGAATTACGTAATCGATTCGTTAAGTTCTGAATAATTATCGCCGCCGAAACCGAGATATTCAAACTCTCTGTAAAACCCATCATCGGAATTTTAAGAAAACCGTCTGCTCTGCTAAGAATCTCTTCCGACAATCCATCTCTTTCGGTGCCAAAAAACAGCGCGCTGGGCTTCGAAATATCAAAATCATCCAGCAGACAATCATTCTCATGCGGTGTAGTCGCAATGATTTGATATCCTTTATCTTTCAAAGTATCGATACAATTCGTAACACTGTCGTAAGTCGAAATATCAACCCATTTTTGGGCTCCCATCGCAATCTCTTTATCGATTTGTTTACCATAACGTTCTTCAATAACATGCAATTCCTGGATTCCAAAAACCTCGCAACTGCGCATCACCGCACTGGCATTATGCATCTGAAAAACATCTTCAACGGCAATCGTAAAATGCTTTGTGCGATTACCCAGAACATTCAAAAATCTTTCTTTGCGGTTGTCTGTTACTATATTTTCAAGAAAAGCGAGATAATCTAAATCAATCATTGCATATTATTTTTTGGCAAAAATACTAAAAAAGAGTAGTTTTATAATCTAAGGCTAAGATTCATAAAAAAAATTATTCTCAAAATACTCTTAAAAAAATGAAAAAGAAATTAGTGGTTCTTACCGGCGCCGGAATCAGTGCCGAAAGCGGTATTAAAACATTCCGTGACAGCGATGGATTATGGGAAGGGCATAATGTAATGGACGTAGCTACTCCAGAAGGCTGGCATAAAAACCCCGCATTGGTGCTTGATTTTTACAACCAAAGACGCCAACAATTAAAAGAAGTACAGCCCAATTTAGGGCATCAAATATTAGCAGAATTAGAAAATGATTTTGACGTTTACATCATTACACAAAATGTAGATGATTTGCACGAACGCGCTGGCAGCACAAAAATCACTCATTTGCATGGACAATTATTAAAAGTGCGTAGTTCCAAAAACGAAAACTATATCCTGGATTGGCAAGAGGATTTGAATTTTGGGGATGTTGACCAGCAAGGAAACCAACTTCGTCCGCATATCGTTTGGTTCGGCGAGCAAGTCCCAGCCCTAGAAGAAGCCATCACAATAACCGAACAAGCCGATTATTTTGCAGTCATTGGCACTTCATTGCAAGTTTATCCAGCTGCAGGCTTGATTAATTTTACCCCAAAAAAAACTCCTATTTATTATATCGATCCAAAACCCATAAAAATCCCAAATCTCAGAAATCCCCTTGAAGTAATTCCGAATATCGCTTCCGAAGGCATGCGGATTTTAAAAGAAAAACTGCAAACTAATCTATAGCAACTTTATCAAAAGCATTTAGCAATCCCAAATCCAGAACAGTGCTTCGATGATTTTCACTTTGGGAATACATCGGCTTGAATTTGGCTCCATATACCACTTCTTCAAAAACGTATGAAGTCCGGGTTGCAACTGTAGTGCTGAACATATCATCAAATGTTTTTATAATCACGATAATTTCACCCGAAATTGAATCATAATCCGAAGCACCCAATCCATATAAAGGACTTTCATTTGTTATAGGATGAACCAATGTCCAACTCAGTGCCAGCGAATTTATTTTTTGATATTCCAAATCCAAAGTGTAAAATTTATTCGTCATAACTCCATTCTCCTCAATTCGCATTCCAAGAGTTACATTAACTTCTGCATCAATATAATTGGCATTTTTATAAGGAGCAAGCCTAAACATCAATGCTTTTCCATCATTAAAAGGTGCAATGATAGCGTGGTGAGAAAATTTCAGAAAAATGGAAGGCTTACTAAATCTTCCAAAAAACAAACCGGTGGCAATAGCAAAACTTAGCAACCCCATTAAAGCTTCGGCAGAAGACAAGGCACTCGTGTAAAAACCTGTTGGGCTGATATGCCCATATCCCACTGTGGTAAATGTTTGTGCGCTAAAAAAATAAGCTTGTCCAAATTGCTCCAACGTATTATCTGTCGTTTGAATACCATTGAGATGTTCAATCCCTATCCCAAAATACAGCAACGCAAAAACAAAATTAATATTTATGTAAAACAGCAAAAGAATCGAAAGGAATTTCCAGGAAGACATATCCAGCATAGTATGATACCAACTGATTCTGTCTAGAAATCCAATACCTTTTTTAACCGCATTTACCGAACCGTCCTTATTGATAAAACGACCGCCATAACTGGATGCGCTAGTGCCAAAACCTGTGTTGACGAGGGATTTTGCTCTTAAATTTAATTTAGTAAATAATGCCATAAACTAGTTCCTAATAATCTGCAAATTAATTAATAAATTCTATTCCACAACAATTAAAAAACCACATTGAATTAACCTCAAAAACTAAAAAAATAGTTACACATTAGAATCAAATTACAAGAAAAATAAATTATGTTTGTAATCTAAACCCTAACCTATATGTCATTTTTTCTTACCAACTGGTGGATACTCTTAATTGTTTTATCCGTTCTTTTTTACAAATTTGTTTTACGCGTTTTCTTTGGAATGGTCATAGTTCCAGAAAACAAAATCGGATTAGTCACCAAAAAATTCGTTCTTTTTGGTACCGATAAATCATTGCCGGACGGCAGAATAATTGCTACCAAAGGAGAAGCTGGATATCAAGCCAAAACACTTGCGCCTGGATTGTATTGGGCAATGTGGCCTTGGCAATATGCCATAGACATGGCTTCATTCACCATAATTCCAGAAGGAAATATCGGTTTGCTATTAAGTAAAGACGGTGCCGAAATCCCAACAGGGCGTATTCTTGCCCAAAAAGTAAGCTCAGATAATTTTCAGGACGCTACTTTATTTCTTGATAACGGAGGACAAAAAGGACGACAATCTGCTTTTATCACAACTGGATCTTATCGTATTAATACTCATTTATTCGAAGTAGTTATTTCTCCTCAAGTAGTCATTTCCGAAAACATGGTCGGAATTGTAACAGCAATGGATGGAGAACCGATTCCTATTGGTCAAATCGCAGGTAAATTTGTTGATGCCCACAACAACTTTCAGGATTTTGACCTATTCCTGAAAAATGGAGGAAATAGAGGTTTACAGCCACAAGTTATGCTTGCCGGTTCTTATTATATCAACTCATGGGCGGTTCAAATTGAACAAACCCCAATGACTGATGTGCCCATTGGTTATGTTGGCGTTGTAATTTCTTATATCGGTGAAGACGGTCAAGATGTAACGGGCGATACTTTCAAACACGGAAATATTGTTTCAAAAGGACAACGCGGTGTTTGGATGGAACCTTTTGGACCAGGAAAATATGCTCTTAACAAATACACAACCAAATTAGAACCAGTTCCAACTACCAACTTGGTACTGAACTGGGCTGATGCTAGAAGCGAATCTCACAATTTAGATCAGAATCTTTCAACAATAACCGTACGTTCAAAAGATGGTTTCCCCTTCAACCTGGATGTATCACAAATTATTCACGTACCTGCAAACGAAGCGCCAAAAGTAATCGCCCGTTTTGGAAGTATGAATAATTTAGTTTCTCAAGTTTTAGAACCTACCATTGGAAATTATTTCAGAAACTCAGCTCAAGAAAGTGACGTTATTTCTTTCCTTTCGACAAGAAAAGAGCGTCAGGAATCGGCTAAAAACCACATCAAAGTAGTTTTGGACGAATACAATGTAAATGCTGTTGATACTTTAATTGGAGATATTGTTCCGCCAGAATCGCTAATGAAAACATTGACTGATAGAAAAATTGCAGAGGAAGAGCAAAAAACATATCAAACTCAAAAAATGGCGCAGGAACAACGTCAAGGAATGGAAAAAGAAACGGCAATTGCTGATATGCAAAAAGAAATTGTAAAAGCTTCGCAAAGTGTTGAAATTGCACAACGAACTGCAGATGCAACCGTTAAAAAAGCCGAAGGAGATGCGACAAGTTTAAAACTTAATGTAAATGCCGAAGCCGAAGCTACTAAAATGCGTGCCAATGCCGAAGCTGAGGCTACAAAAGCAAGAGCTGGCGCTCAAGCTGAAGCAACCAAACTTACAGCCAGTGCCGAAGCAGAAAGAATCTCAAAAACGGGTCTTGCCGAAGCCGAGAAAATCATGGCAATAGGTAAATCAACAGCCGAAGCCTATCAGCTGCAAGTTTCAGCTATGGGCGGAGATAACTTTACGAAATATAAAATTACCGAAGAAATCGGAAAAGGGAAAATCAAAGTTATTCCAGATGTTCTTATTTCCGGAAGCAACGGAACAGACGGATCCATGAGCGGTTTATTAGGCCTAAAACTTATGGAAATGATGGATACCGATAAAAGCAAATAAATCACTAAAAAAAGAGAATAAATCTTAGTGCAATATATTTAAAAATCTGCTGTAACAGGCAGATTTTTTTATTCATACACACCAAATTTTTCTATTTAACACACACATCAACAATATTCTATAGCTAAAAAAGTAGAAATTTTATTATATAAAAACATAAAAATTATAAATTAAACTTACATGCAAAAAATTTAAATCCAACTTCAACAAAAATTTAAAATATTTTATGTAGAAAAAATTTAAAATTTAAAAAAAAAGTTATATTTGTTTTCCTAAATCAAATAAAAACTTAACCAAATACTACTAAATTTATGAATATAAAATTACTTTTTAGTATTATCCTTCTTGCATTTTCACAGACTTTCTTCGCCCAAGAAACCAAAAATGAAGCCACAAGCACTGAAACCGCTTCCGTAGCAACTACACCTGATGTAACTGCAACAAAAGCTCCTGTTGATTTTAAAAAACAGATACAAGATCTAAAAGATCAGGAAAAAGCGTATGTAGCCCAACAAGAAGCTGACAAAAAAGCTGCCAAAATCAAAGCAGATGCTGATAAAAAAGCAAGCGATGAAGCCCAAAAGACAGCAGAAAAAGCAGTAGCTCAAGCAAAAATAGCCGAAGCTAAAGTCGCTACAGAAGCTAAAGAAGCAGCTGAAAAAGCTACTAAAGAAAAAGCTATTGCTGACAAAGCTCAAGCCGAAGCTGACAAAAAAGCTGCCGAAGCTGCCAAAGATGTGGCTAACAAAACCGCAAAAGAAGCTGCTATTGCTGCTAAAGCCCAAGCTGAAGCCGATAAAAAAGCCGCTGAAGAATCTGAGAAAATTTCCAAAGAAAAAATCGCCGCTTATACCAAAGAAATCGCTGCAGCAAAAGAGGCTCAAGACAAATTTTCAAAAGATGTTGCAAAACTAAAAAAGGAAAAAGATGAAGCTGATCAAAAATTAGTAGAATCTGCCAAATTAGCATTAGAAAAATCAAAAATGCTAGAAGAACAAATCGCTAAAGCTACAGCTGAAGCAGAAAAAGCCGCAGCCGCTGAAGCTAAAATAGCTGCTGAAAATGCTGCAAAAACTAATTAATTCCCTCCACAAAATAAATTACCTAACCTACTTAATCAACCACGTTTAACCTAAAATCCGTTGAAAAACGGATTTTTTATTTAAACCACACAACAAATCCCCTAACCCAATGTCATAAAGTTAATGAGATTTTGGATTGAGGATTGCTTCTCCTGTTCGCCATTCAGGCTCGGGTAACGATTTTTGATTTCAGATTTGGCATTTCTAAATATTTAGATATTAGATCCATAAGCCCTATTACATCTAAAATTAGCAATCATTTTATCATCTACTCCTTAACATAATGACATTACCCCTAACATTGTCTTTTTTAAAAATGTCTATCTTTGACAAAAAATAAATACCATGCAACATATAATTGATCGCTTCATAAGTTATGTCACTATAGACACCGAATCGGATGCCAGCTCAAACACGACTCCAAGTACAGCTAAACAATGGGATTTAGCCAATAAATTAGTTCAAGAATTAAAAAATATTGGACTACAAGATGTTACTATAGATAACAAAGCTTATATCATGGCATCATTACCCAGCAATGTCGATCATGAAGTGCCAACAATTGGGTTTATATCACACTTTGACACTACTCCTGACTTTACAGGCGCCAATGTAAAGCCTCAAATTGTCCCAAATTATGATGGCAAAGACATAATTTTAAACACAGAACAAAATATCATTTTATCTCCATCCTATTTTAAGGATTTATTGCAATACAAAGGACAAACATTAATCACTACTGACGGAACAACCTTATTGGGAGCAGATGATAAAGCAGGTATAACTGAGATTGTGACTGCTATGGAATTCCTAATTAAAAATCCCGAAATTAAACACGGAAAAATCAGAATTGGATTCACTCCTGATGAAGAAATTGGCCGAGGAGCACATCATTTTGACGTTGAAAAATTTGGAGCAGAATGGGCTTATACCATGGATGGCAGTCAAGTAGGCGAATTAGAATATGAAAATTTTAACGCAGCTGGAGCTAAAATTACTTTCAAAGGAAAAAGTGTTCATCCTGGCTATGCCAAAGGAAAAATGATCAATTCCATGCTTATTGCCAATGACTTTATTAATGAATTACCCGAAGGTGAAATCCCGCAGGAAACCAGAGGATATCAAGGTTTTTTTCACGTACATCACTTATCTGGAAGTATTGAAGAAACAATATTGGAACTAATTATTCGCGATCATAACAAACTAAAATTTGAAAAGCGAAAAGAATTAATTCAAAAAATAACTAAAAAATTCAACAAAAAATTTGCAAAGCAGTTCGGAGAAGATATCGTAATTACCGAAATAAACGATCAATATTACAATATGAAAGAAAAGGTTGTTCCTGTAAAACATATCGTAAATATTGCAGAAAAAGCGATGAGAGAACTTGGCATTAAACCAATTATCAAGCCTATTAGAGGAGGAACTGATGGATCTCAGTTATCTTACAAAGGATTGCCTTGCCCAAACATATTTGCCGGAGGTCATAATTTTCACGGAAAATACGAGTATGTTCCTGTAGAAAGCATGCAAAAAGCCGTAGAAGTAATTATACGAATTGCAGAACTTACCGCAAAAGGTGATTATTTAAAAAAGTAGAACTCAAACCACTACTCCATGGACATGATCAATCATTGGGAAACTGAATTGGATATTTTAAAAACAATTATATCCCAAACTGCATTGGTTGAAACCAATAAATGGGGAGGCTGTGTCTATGTTCTCGACAATAAAAATATTGTTGGAGTTGGCGGATTTAAAAAATTCTTCACGCTTTGGTTTTTTAATGGTGCATATCTCAAAGATGACAAAAAACGTTTGGTTAATGCAAATGAAGGAGTCACCAAATCATTGCGTCAATGGCGATTCACATTAAAAGAAGAAATCATTGAAGATGAAATTCTAGCTTATATCAAAGAGGCAATTGAAAACGAAAAAGAAGGCAAAATTATCAAACCTGAAAAAACAAAAGAAACAATTGAAATCCCTGATATTTTACAAAAAGAACTCAATAGCGATATCCAGTTAAAAAATGCTTTTTTCAATTTCAGCCCATACAAGCAAAAGGAATTTATTGAACATATTGAAACTGCCAAACGAGAAGAAACCAAACTTTCGAGAATTGAAAAAATAAAACCCATGATTTTGGACAATATTGGCTTGAATGATAAATACAGGTAAAAATATTGTTTAATCAAAAAGTCTCAAAGCAGCTTAATTCAGTTTTGAGACTTTTTTTATTCAATAATATTAAGAATAAAACGAGCTTTAATCTCATCAAAATGAATTTTTCCTTTTAAAAAATCAGCAAAACCTTAACATTGCAACATTAGATTATTCACTATATTTGTTAATATTCGCTAAACAATTTATTAACATTGAGGTAATTCCCAGAAAAACCTTCTATTTCGACATCAAAATAAAATTATATAATTCCTAAAAATTACTAATTATGATAGAAAAAAAAGACGAAAAAGTAATTCCAGAAAAAGTAGTCAGTCCAGATACTGCAAAAGATGAAAAACCAGAAATTATTAAGCCTGCCGTTGTAAAACCTAGAACAAGATTAACAGTTGCAAAAGCTACAACAGCAAAAACAGTTGCACCTAAGCCACCTGTTGCAAGTGCCATAACCACAAAACCAACGGCTGTAAAATCCACCGCAACACGGACCACAACAAGACCCAGCAGAGCCAAAGTTACTGCCCCTGCAACTGGAGTTGTAAAAAGCGATATCAAAGCCCCCGCTGTAGAAATTAAACCTGAAAAAGAAACTGCAGTTTCTAAAGAAGATAAAAAAGACAAAAAGAAGAAAAAAACTAAAACAAAAAATAAAATGGCAGTAAAGGAAAAAGAAAAAGAGAAAAAAGCCAAAGCAAAGGCTAAAGACAAAACTAAGAAAAAAGCAAAAAAAGCTAAGAAAGCAAAAAAAGATAAAGCTAAAAAAGCAAAACTTAAAGCAAAAGGCAAAGAGAAAAAAGCCAAAGCTAAAACTAAAAAGGCTAAAAAATCAAAAAAGAACAAGAAAAAATAATACCCGTTTGAAAATAAAAAAATCCCAAATTCCAATTTATAAATCGGAATTTGGGATTTTTAATATGTAATATTACAACTAAGCTTTTTTATTCAAAGTAGCACTCAACTCTAAAGAAAGAGAAGAACGTTCCATTTTTAATTTTCCAGCCATTGTTTCAATAACTACTGTTGTATCAGCAAGCTCAACGATTTTACCGTGAATACCGCTTTTAGTAATTATTTTATCACCTACTTTTAAGCTGCTTTCAAATTCTTTTTCGTTTTTAGCTCTTTTTTGCTGTGGTCGAATCATAAAAAAATAAATGACTACGAACATTAATAAGAACGGTAAAAACTGTTGTATTTGTCCCATAATTTTAAATTTAATTTTTGTTAATTGTTTATATATTAATAGAAATGAAGTTGCGTTTTAAAAAGCACTACATTAAACCTCTTCCAATCTTAACGATTCTTTTGTTTCCTTCAAGCTCTTTAACCAAATTATCCAGAATTCCATTAATAAAAATACTGCTTTTTGGAGTAGAATATTCTTTGGCTAACTCTAAATACTCATTCAACGTTACTTTTACGGGAATAGAAGGGAATTTCAAGAATTCGCAAATTGCCATTTTAAGGATAATCGTATCAATTTCGGCAATACGATCACTGTCCCAATTTGGCGTTTTATCAATATATTCTTTGGCCAATTCCGATTCATTCAAAATTGTTTTTCTGAACAAATCTTTAACATAGGCCTTATCTTCATTGTCTTTGTATAATTTTGGAACTCTAAAATTATCATCCTCACCTTGTTTTATCGCCTTTAGTTGCTTAACAATATGTGTATTAACCAAAGGAATATCGTCAATCCAAGTTAATTTATCATCTTCAAGATAATCGTATAATTTCTCATTTGGAACAATAACATCAGAGAAAACGTCAACAATAAAAGCTTTATCTTCCTCAAAAGTATTCACCGTATTGCTCATGTATTTTGCATACAATTCACTCTCTTTTATTGCATTAAGCAACAGAATAATGTAATCATCGTTTAGAGCCCAATTGTTAATCGAGCGATTTTCTAAAGCAATACTAAGGGAATTGTTTTCGGCAAGAATTTGAAAAATACTATTTTTAATAAATTTTTCATTAGGATTACGCTCTTCCTTGGTTGCCAAATGTTTTTGACTTGAAAGGTGCAAAAAGACAGTTTCTTTTTTACAAATTTCTATCAATGAAGAAAGCATGATAAGGTATAAATCTTGAATGGCGTCAATACTATGCATAAGGAATTTTTCCTCTTTTTCTAAATTATCAGAACCATTTTGATGCATTGCATAAATGGATTGCATGACTTTAACGCGGATGTGTCTTCTATTTACCACCTTGTAAGAACTTTTAAAATTAAGTCTGCAAAATTAATACTTTCATCTCTTAAATGAAAATTTATAACGGCTTTATTTGAAAAAGTATTAAACCTCTAGTAATTTTCAAATAACCGAAAAGCCTCATAAATACAGTTATTTCCTAAAAAAAAATCAGTTTTTCAGCGTACAGTTAAACTATTAGGAAACTGTATTCTAAAAAACTGACCATTAAAAATACTTCGAAACTATTTTTTACCGTTCTCTATTTTTCTTAAATCAATACGATTTTGAGCAATAGTTAAAGCTGCTTGATGAGTCGTAATACCATTTGCAATAGCGTAATCAAAAATTTCTAACGTTGTGTTATAGATATTTTCGGTTTTACGCATAATTTCGGCTTTACCATAATGCTCTAACTCTGCATAAACATTGATAATTCCACCCGCATTAATTAAGAAGTCTGGAGCATAAAGAATACCTCTTTCCTGTAAGATCAAACCGTGTGTATTCTCGTTTGCCAATTGATTATTAGCCGCACCAGCAATTACTTTTGCTTTTATTTTATTTACGGTAGCATCATTGATAGTTGCTCCCATCGCACAAGGCGCATAAATATCAACATCGGCGCTATATAAATCATCACCTGTAAATATTTGAGCATTATATTTTGTTGCTACTTCATACAATTTCTCTTCATTGATATCGGCAATAAAAACTTGAGCACCTTCTTTAGTCAAATACTCAACCAAAGTTTCACCTACGTGTCCAATTCCTTGAACCAATACTTTTTTACCTTCTAATTTTTCAGAACCAAATTGTTGCTTTGCTGCAGCTTTCATCCCCATGTACACCCCAAAGGCTGTAACAGGCGATGGATTTCCAGATCCACCTCTTTCTTCAGAAATTCCGGTAACGTAAGGAGTTACATCTCTTACTAAATCCATATCGGATGTTTCCATACCAACATCTTCAGCAGTAATATATCTTCCGCTTAGCGAGTGTACAAACTCACCAAATTTACGCATCAATTCGGGTGTTTTTTGAGTTTTGGCATCTCCAATAATTACTGCTTTACCTCCACCAATATTCAATCCTGTAATGGCCGCTTTATATGTCATCCCTCTAGAAAGACGCAAAACATCATTCAAAGCTTCCCATTCATTAGCGTAATTAAACATACGAGTTCCCCCCAAAGCTGGCCCCATAACCGAATTATGAATACCTATAATTGCTTTTAATCCTGTATCTTTGTCATTGCAAAAAACAATTTGCTCATGATCATTAAAAGACAATTGTCCAAAAACAGGATCCATTTTTTGAAGTTCTTTACCAGTTGTAACAGTAGCATTCATAATACTATTTTTATTTAGTTAAAAAATACGAATTTATCAAAAAGACACTTCAAACATACGTAAAAAATAAATATACATCAATAAATTTACTTAAAAATAAATATTTATTAATAATCCTTGAAAATATTTACTTTAATACAATTGTTAAAATTTAAACATTAAATAAAGAACAAAAACAATTCAATACTGAATCCTCATAATATGAAAGAATTACGCTATTTAAATAAATATTTTATCAAATATAAATTCAGCTTTTTACTTGGTATAATTATCACTATAATCGCACAAATATTTTCTTTATTTACTCCAAAACTCATCAGCAAATCATTTAATGAAATAGAAGCCTTTTCTAAAAGCGGTTCTGCTGACTCCAGTATTATAAGCCACCAATTGATTTCCAATATTTTATTAATTATTGCCACCACAATAGTTGCAGGTTTTTTGACTTTCCTGATGAGACAAACTCTTATTGTAATGTCACGCCATATTGAATTTGATTTAAAAAACGAAGTCTTCCATCAATACGAAAACCTATCTCAAAACTTTTATAAACAAAACAGAACTGGTGATTTAATGAATCGCATTAGCGAAGATGTCTCCAAAGTACGTATGTATGTTGGCCCCGCGGTTATGTACTCCATAAACACCTTTATACGTTTTGCAATCGTTATTGGCTATATGTACAATGTTTCGCCAAGATTAACTCTATACACAATATTACCATTGCCCATATTGTCTTATTGCATTTTCAAATTGAGTTCTGAAATCAATAAAAGATCAACCACTTTTCAGCAATACTTATCTAAAGTATCCAGTTATACTCAAGAAGTTTTCTCTGGAATCAGAGTTATAAAAGCGTATTCATTAGAGAATCAGCATCAGGATAATATTGCCGATTTGGCAAACGAAAGCAAAAGCAAAAGTTTAAGTCTCGCCAAAGTACAAGCTCTTTTTGGCCCATTAATGATCGCTTTAATTGGTGTAAGCAACTTGGTTGTCATTTATTTTGGAGGTTTAATGTACATAGATGGCACCATCAAAAGCATAGGAACTATTGCTGAGTTCATCTTATATGTCAACATGCTGACTTGGCCAGTTGCTTCATTGGGATGGGTTTCCTCTATGGTTCAAGAGGCAGAAGCTTCGCAAAAAAGACTCAATGAGTTTTTGAAAATAGTTCCCGAAATACAAAATAAAAATCCAGGCAACTCTAAAATAGAAGGAAGTATAGCGTTCAATAATGTAAGTTTTACTTATGAAGACACTAATATAAAAGCACTTCAAAACGTAACTTTTACAGTATACAAAGGAGAAACTTTGGCAATTTTAGGAAAAACTGGTTCAGGAAAATCGACAATTTTGGCACTTCTTTCGCGACTTTATGATGTTACAAATGGACAAATTCTAATTGACAATAATGAAATTAGCCAAGTCAATTTATTCGATTTAAGAAATAATATTGGTGCTGTTCCTCAAGATGCATTTTTATTTTCTGATACCATCAAAAACAATATTAAGTTTGGAAAAGAAGATGCTTCCGATAACGAAGTAGAATCAGCAGCAAAAAGTGCCGTAGTTCATGATAACATTATCTGTTTCAATAATGGATACGATACAATATTAGGTGAAAGAGGAATTACGCTTTCTGGCGGTCAAAAACAACGTGTATCTATTGCGAGAGCTATTATAAAAAACCCTGCTATTTTACTTTTTGATGATTGCTTATCGGCAGTCGATACTGAGACCGAAGAAGCAATTTTGAACAACCTCTACGAGATATGCAAGAATAAAACTACCATAATTGTAAGCCATAGAGTATCTTCTGCCAAAAATGCCGATAAAATCATAATTCTTGAGGATGGCAAGATAATTGAACAAGGCACTCATAATCAATTAATAAACGAAGGCGGGTATTATGCAGCTCTTTATTTAAAGCAACTTTCAGAAAAAGAATTGCTTTAATTGTTGGATAATACATATATTTTTAAGATTTTTGATTGCTATTAAATAAAAAATGACGAAAAGATTATGAGAGAAAATGATATGTTAGAAAAAGAAGAAATATTCTCAAAAGTTTTAAGAGCTGGAAGAAGAACTTATTTCTTTGATGTTAGAGCTACTAAAGCTGATGATTATTATATTACAATTACCGAGAGTAAAAAATTCACAGAAGAAGACGGTTCTTTTCATTTTAAAAAGCATAAAATCTATTTATACAAAGAAGATTTTACTGCATTTTCAGAAATTTTAGAAGACATGACTTCTTACGTTTTAAACCACAAAGGTGAAGAAGTAATATCTGAAAGACACCAAAAAGATTTCAAAAAAGAATATGCTTTAGACAAATCAGACGAAGATAGTGTACCAAGCACTTCTAGTTTTACTAATATCGAATTTGACGATATTTAATAAAAAAGACAAAACTAAAAAAGTCCAAAATCTAATGATTTTGGACTTTTTTTATGTCATAAATTCAAAAAATTACCACTGTAATATTTTTTCACTCCAAGAATCATCTACAATGATTTCCTAAAAGTCTTTCTTCGGCAATGAACAACTGGATTAAAATTTTTCCAAATCAGCTGAATAGCAATGTTATCGGCTAACTCAGGTGTTCTAAAGCAATTTTCAACACCATTCTCAGTAAAAGTTTTATGGTACTCGTTAAAAATAACTGCTGTTACTCCCTTATTTTGATAATCAGGATGCACTCCTATTAGATAAAACAAAACATCTTTACTATTGCGTTTGGCTTTTAATAAATGCAAAAAACCAAAAGGAAATAATTTCCCATTGGCTTTTTGAAGTGCTTTAGAAAAACTAGGCATTACGATAGCAAACGCTACAAGTTTACCTTCTTTATCCTCAACATACTTTATATATTCGGGATTGATAAAACTAATGTATTTTTTCTTGAAATATTCTTTCTGAACATCAGATATAGCAACGAATGAAGACAATTTAGCATACGATTCATTAAACAAATCAAACATTTTATCGACGTAAGGCATTACATCCTTGGTCGATTTAAAGTTAATCGGTTTAAGCTGGTATCTTTTCTTAACTAATTCATTAATTTTTTCAAAAAATTCTGGTTTAGCATTTGCAAATGGAAATTTATTTTCAACATATTCCTTTTCGGTTATATATCCTAATTCTTCAAAATGAGCCGCGTAATAAGGATGATTATACCAAGTAATCATTGTCCCTAATTCATCAAAACCTTCGGTCAAAACACCAACTTTATCCAGATTTGAAAATCCCATTGGTCCCTCTACATATTCCAGATTATTTTTTTGACCTATTTCATATACTTTTTCAAGTAATGCTTTAGTCACTTCAACATCATCAATAACATCAAACCAGCCGAAGCGAATTTTCTTTTTCTGCTGATGATTTACCTCATCCCAATTGATAATTACAGCAATCCTACCGACAACAGCGTTGTTTTTGTGTGCTAGATAAAAAGTAGCCTCAGCACTATCAAACGCAGGATTTTTGTTTTTATCAAACGTAGCCAACTCATCTGAAATAATTGGTGGAACCCAATATGGATTGCCTTTGTATAAAGAAAAGGGAAATTTTATAAATTCTGTTAACTCATTTTTGGTCTTGGCTTCTTTTATCGTAATCATTGATACTTCTATAGAATATTATTTTATTTCTTCGATTTTTTTAATGCCTCTTGGGTATTGGTTTTTTTAGCCGTTTTATTAGCACTTTCTTCTTCTTTGGTCATAAGAATTACATCTTTGTAACGTGCATCATACCGCCACGATACCCCAACACCTCCGTAAAGCACAGAAGGAGTATCTTTAAAATTGGTACTTATTGAAGCATCTACCTGAAGGTTTCTGTTAATTAAATAAGCAGCTCCGCCACGAACTATGGCATCACTGTAAAAGTCACTTTTTATTCCTTGATTTTCAACAAAACCAGACCATCTTTTATTAATTCCTTTGGTCAAGGTCAAAATATAGCTTAAACTGGGATAATCTGTTGTTATATAATTAGCAATAATATTGGCTACAAAAACCCATGAGCCATCACCTAAATGATTCTGCAGAATCAAAGCAACTTTTGGAGAGATTTCAGAATTCGGAGAAAAATAAAAAGGATTGTCTTTGGTCGTAAAATTGGCTCCGGCAAAAACAGCAACTGCAGGAATAACTTGATGCCAATTGAATTTATGATTAGCATTCCAACTGTAAATATTCGCTTCTCTTTTATAGCCCTTATTAGGGTCATAAACCAAATATTTGGCACCTAGAACTGATTGTTTAAAATCAGATTTATCCACAGTATTCATAGGATAATTAAAAGTTTCGATTACATATTGAGCATCAGCAATAAACTCTAATTCTTCCAGAAATGCTCCATATCGCAATTCCAAATCCATTCCAAAACCATAGGCATCATATCTCGATAAGCTATGATTTTCCTGAATACCAAATACTCCAGTTTCTACCTGCATAACTGTTTTTCCAACAGCAAATGCCGACATGGATTCGCCAGGCCTATTCGAATTAATCTCATCTGTATGTTGACCATAATGAGCTGTTGGTAATAAAAAAAGGGAAGCTAAAAAAACTTTTTTGATATTGAACATATTGAATTATTTGAATGAAAATACATAACGCTTTTCAAATGTACTATATTTTATTATAACTATCATTTGGTTAAAAAATACTTATTGTTAAAAGTAAATATACTACTTCTTTGTTATTATTTACAATAGCCTAGCTCGAACTTTGATTTAAAAAAGCGATTAATTCTTGAGTTGCTTTGCCACGATGGCTTATCGCATTTTTGGTCTCTAATGAAAGTTGTGCAAAAGTTTCTTGAAAACCTTCCGGTTTAAAGATAGGATCGTAGCCAAAACCTTGATTCCCAATTTTTACTAAAGTGATTGTACCACGTGCAATTCCAGTAAAAAGACACTGTTCATCTTTTAAATTTAAAGCAATAACTGTCTTAAATTGAGCATATCTATTGGCTTCATTTTCCAAATTCAAAAGCAATTTATCCATATTATCTTCCGCCGATTTTTGTTCGCCTGCATATCGTGCCGAGAAAACTCCAGGTTCCCCATTTAAAGCTTCTACTTCGAGTCCGGTATCATCGGCGAAACAATCATAGCCATATTTTTGGGTTACATAATTGGCTTTCATAATGGCATTCCCTTCAATGGTATCAGCCGTTTCAGGAATATCTTCATGACAGCCGATGCTCTCCAGACTGATAATTTCAATACTTGGAGGCAACATACTTTGTATTTCTTTGATTTTATTTTTGTTATTGGTAGCAAAAACGATCTTCATATTGGCAATATTAAAATGAGAAGTCAAAAATACGTTTTTGTAACCAATAACTAAACCACCATGGACTTAAAGTCTATAGATTTGGTTTGGCAGACTGATAGTCTGCGAGATTGAAAAGTAAAATCCACCGCAAATTCGCAAATTTAAAGACTTGGAAAGTAAAAAACAATTTGCAAATTTGCGGTGAATGTTTTTAGAACCTGAAAGAAAAATGCACTAAAGTATATAGTTTTAGCTATTTTTGAAACCAATAAAGAAAATACTAATTTGTATAATCCCTGATTCTGCCTTAATTTTACATTTCAATTAATTCAATCAAATAGAAATTATGATTATAGATTTTATAGAAAATTCAGCTCGATACGAAACGATACATCCGTCATTTAAAATTGCTTTTGATCATTTAAAGCAAAGTGATAAAGAAGCTTTAGATGGTTTGGTAGATGAAAAAGCAGGAGTAAAAATGTTTGCTTACAAAGGAGAAGGAAAAAGCAAAGCGAAAAGCTTGGAAACATTTGAGTGCCATGACAAAAATATTGACATCCAATTTTGCATCAGTGGAAGCGAAGGTTTTTTGTGGAAACCAAGAGCAAAATGCTTTTCTCCAAACGGAGATTACAATACAGAAAAAGACGTTCGTTTTTTTAACGATGAACCTGATACTTATTTTGAACTGCAAGCCAATCAATTTGTTATATTTTTTCCAGAAGATGTTCATGCTCCTATGATCAGCGAAAACGATTTGGATAAAATAGTAGTAAAAGTATTAGTATAGCCTATATTTTAATATTATTATTTTGAGTACTAAATCAAGATGTTAAAATACAGTTAAAACACTTATTTACAGTGCTTTAAAATAAAATAAGTTGTAAATTTGAATGTGGTTTTGATTAATTACTTGAGATATAATATCACAAATATTTAAATATTAGAAAAAGTATCTCAATAGTCAGCTATACCGAATTATAGTAATGTATAAGTTAGATAATGATAAATCAGAACTGCAAAATTGGAGGGTCGTAAAAAACCCTCCTTTTTTGTGCAGTATAGTGTCGTAATTTTAAGTAAATGGATTATAGTAAATCAAGCAACTTACAAATCAATACTTTTTAGGCAATGGATACTTTTTCCCTTTATACCTCAACTCTGAAACTAATTACAGCAGAAACTGTACCCAAATTCAATCCAGAAATTATAAAGCTATTTACTGATAGTTTAGGCCTAACTTTTATTAACCAAAAAGAACAGGAGGGCAATGTGTGCTTAGCCAACAGTCAAGAATTACGCCCTGAATATAAGGAGACATTTACCTCCAAGGATTTACTGGATTACCTCTATGCAATATCACATTCATCAACATATAGAGAAAAAAATATAGAGAATTTAAAAATAGATTCCCAAAATATTCCAGTTCAAACTGACAAAATCAAATTTTGGAAATTGGTTCAATTAGGCGGTGAATTACGTGAAATTTATTTGTTAGAAAGTGATATTGCAGCACACTCCAGCATTGAATCACGACTTACCGAGACAAATAGAATCATGAAGATAATTGACGGTATTGAGATTTTATATGATTGAATTAAAAAAAACTTCTCTAATGCTTCGTTACATTAGTCAAATTATCTGGGAAATAAGAATCTGATAAGTTTGCAAATTCATCACCACGCATAAATATATTGATATCTACTTCCCCAAAACTGTTTTTTCCGGCTGCAGCCAAAAGTTCATTAGCAGCGTGCAGAGTGTTTTTATGAAAATGATAAACTCTTTCTGATTTATCGGTTACAACCAATCCTTTCATCAGCATTTTGTTTTGGGTTGCAACTCCTGTTGGACATTCGTTATTATTACATCTCAACGCTTGGATACAGCCCAAAGAAAACATAAATCCGCGGGCAGAATTACACATATCAGCTCCTAAAGCAATCGCTCTTAATATCGAATATCCAGATATGATTTTACCGCTGCTAATCACTCTTATTTTGTCGCGAATACCTAATCGAACCAACGTTTTATTTACAAAAATCAAAGCGGGCTCAAACGGCATCCCTACTCCATCGGCAAATTCCAATGGCGCTGCTCCTGTTCCTCCTTCAGCACCATCTACGGTGATAAAATCGGGATAACAATTTTGATGAATCATTTCATTGCAAAGATCTTCAAATTCAGAAGTTTCACCAATACATAGTTTGAAACCGATTGGTTTTCCATTGGATAGCTGACGCAAATGAGCAATAAATTCAACCAACTCTTTACAATCAGAAAAAGCGCTGTGGCTAGGTGGTGAAAGTATGGTTATATTAGGTTCAACTCCTCTAATTTTAGCAATTTGCGGAGTGTTTTTTTGAGCAGGAAGCACTCCTCCGTGACCAGGTTTTGCTCCTTGCGACAATTTGATTTCAATCATTTTTACGGCAGGAAGATTTGCCTTCTCAGCAAACTTTTCGGCATCGAATTTACCTTCGCTATTGCGGCAACCAAAATAACCTGTTCCTATTTGCCAAGTAATATCGGCGCCATTTTGATGAAATTCTGTTAAGCCACCTTCTCCGGTATTGTGATAGAAATCTCCTTTTTGTGCCCCTTTGTTGAGTGCTACTATGGCATTCTCGCTCAAAGAACCAAAACTCATAGCCGAAATATTAAATAATGAAGCCGAATAAGGCTGAGTACAATCTGGACCGCCAACAAGAACTCTTGGTAATTCGTGATTGACCACAGCAGGAAACATAGAATGCTTTATTCCTTCGTAACTCGATTGGTTTAAAACTAATTGAGTTCCGAATGGCGAAGTAGCGTCAATATTTTTAGCTCTTTGGTAAACTAAAGAACGTTGGTTTCTTGAAAATGGTTTCCCATCGGTAGTGCGTTCTATGAAATATTGCTGAATTTCGGGAGCAATCATTTCGAACAAATAACGAAAATAGCCTAAGACAGGAAAATTTCTTAGAATGGCATGCTTTTGCTGAATGGTATTGCAATAACCTACAATTAGCAGTATTGCCATTATTGCCGAGAAGACAAATCCTGTCCTTAAAAAATAATTAAACAACAACGAAATAATAAAAAGTGAAATACCGATTATAAATAATTGCTTTCTCATACCATAAAAGATTTTAAAAATTAATGCTTGGAGTACTATCTATTGACCGCAGATTCGATGATTATTAAAAACTATTTTTAATAATCATCAAATCTGCAGTATTCATAAAAATAATTTTCAGTAAAGGCTACGTGTAACGCAATCTTACAAAAACATGCTTAATCCCTTTTTTATCTGATTCTCTTTCATCAATTTCAAGGATGTCTGTTAGCGATTTGAGCATAGGCGTTAACTTAGAAAAACCATAATTTCTAGGGTCAAATTCGGGTTTTTTCTTTACAATAAGGTTACCCACATCACCAAGAAAAGCCCAGCCGTCATCATCTCCAATAGCATCGAGAGTATCTTCAATGAGCTCGATGGTTTGTCCGTCAATTTTATTAGATGCTTCTTTTTCAACAGCTTCTTTTTCAATAGCTTTTTTAGATTCTGGAACTGCAGTGGCTGTTGGTTTTGGTAATTTGCTTTGTGCGTTTGTAGTTTTTCGTGTCTTTTTGATAGCACCGTCTAATACTTCAATAAAAATAAACCGGTCACAAGCACTGATAAAAGGCTTTGGAGTTTTTTGTTCCCCAATTCCTATCACTTTCATACCCGATTCCCGAAGCCGTATTGCAAGACGCGTAAAATCACTATCACTAGAAACGATACAAAAACCGTCTAATTTCCCAGAATACAATAAATCCATAGCATCAATAATCAAAGCAGAATCGGAAGAATTTTTCCCAACGGTGTAACTGTATTGCTGTATAGGAGTAATAGCATGCTCCAATAAAACTGATTTCCAACCGTTAGCATTTGGTTTGGTCCAATCTGCATAAATGCGTTTGGTGGTTGGAGTTCCGAACTTGGCGATTTCCTCCATCATGCCTTTTACATTGCTGTAGGGAACATTGTCGGCATCAATAAGTACGGCGAGTTTTAATTCTTTGTTAACTTGTGACATAAATAAATTTTGAATGCTAAAGATAGTTATTCTACCGAATTAAAAACCCATTAAATAAGCATTTATTAGATGTGTATATGATGTAGAGTAAACCATTGTTTCCTGCAACAATAAGCTGTAGTAGGTCTTCCCTTGCGTTTTACAACCTTTTCAAGAGCAAAATAATTATAAAAAAGTTGTAGTATTTTAAAAATCAATAAAACTTCCAAATTCATCAGGATGGATAATTTTTAAAATCTAATAACAGAAATCAATTACCTAAAAACACTTAAAAAAGTTTTTTATAAACTTCTTGTTCAAAATTGAAATCAATTTCTTTTATATCTCTTTTATCATTACAATATATCATAAAAAAGCAGCTTAATTTTAGTTAAAATAGACTAAAAATACACATAAAGAGGTATTTTTTTACTGTTAAAATTTATATAAATTTGCACAATATCATCAAATAAGCTTCATTTTAATTAAAAAAAGAACTTACTAATACTGCTTTTTTATATTTTTTTTTGTTAAAACAAGTTTTTTGTATTGGTTGGAATTTTATCAAAATTAAACCGTAATAGATTTATAAAAAGTAAAAGGAGTATGTCGAAAATCCTAAAAAGAGTAGGCAAAAAAACAACAAACTAACAAACATGAAAAAAAAGCTACTATTGTTTTCGTTTTTTTTGATTTTATTTTCCGCAAAAGCCCAAGATGCTGTTGAAGAAGCAGGAACAGCTAAAATTAAAAAAAATGCGATATCATTAAATTTAGGGTTTCCTGGAATTGGTTTAGGTTATGCAAGATCAATAAGCGATCATTTTTCGGCTCGTTTTAAGGTTTCATTTATGGAACAAAGCATCGAAAAAAACGAAATTGTATTAAGTGAAAGGAAAGTCAACGCTAACGGTGAATATAATGCAAACACCTATGACCTTTGGATGGATTACATTCCGTTCAAAAGTAGTTCTTTTAAATTGGTTGGGGGACTGACGTATTTAGCAAAATTTAAAGGAAGTGCTGTATTAACACCTGCAGGTTCTTTCCAGTATGGTGACATTGTATTATCTGAAGATCAAATTGGAGACATTCAAACCAGTGCAGATTGGTCTGGCAAATTAGTTCCTTATTTAGGTTTGGGTTTTGGACGAGCAATTCCAAAACATAATTTCGGCATAGGAATTGAGCTTGGAGGTTACTTTGTAGGTGAGCCAGATTTCACTTATGACGGTTCGAAAATGTTGGCTCCAAACACAGAAAAAGAAAAAGAAAGTCACGAGATTGAAGATTGGGTAGACCAATTCAAAGTAATGCCTAACATTGCTGTACATCTTAGTTATAAGTTTTAATAGAAAAATAATTCAACACAATAAATTATGAAAAAAATATTTAAAATAACTGCTTTAACTTTTTTGTTATTCGTTTTTTTTAGTAGCTGCGACCTTAACACCCCTGAAACAGAAATAATAGTAGCTCAGGATTTCATGACCAACGTTGCTCAAGTAAATTTTGTAACAGACATTTCAAGTGAGGCATCAGGGAAACTATATGATGGTTTAGATGACACTAAATCAAAGGTAACCATTACTGGTCCAGGAGCAGCAAGCGTCTATAATATTGAAGGCAAAAAAATATTTACTGTACAAGGAGGAATGTTACAATTGTTATTAGATCCTTCTGCTAGTTTTGATTCGAATAATACTATTAAAATCAATCTTATTGTTGAGGCTGCTGGTTTTCTAACACGTAATATCCCTGTTACCTTCTCTAAAGACCAAAATAATTCATTCCAACAAGTGGCAATGGTAAAAAAATCAGATTTGCCAGATGGCATCAGTATTGCTAGCGATAATTCGGCAACTTTGAGCGAAACTACAGGTCTAAATAAAGAAATTAAATTGACAGCAAGCAATACTTTAGTGAACGGGGTAACTACCGAAATTACAATCCCTGCTGGAGTAAAAATGAAGGATAATACGGGTGCACTTTTATCTGGAACATTAAATGCAGAAGTTGTAAGTTTTTCTGAAGGCAATAATGGAACAGCTTATTTCCCTGGAGGTTTATCGCCAGAAAGCATCATTAAAAGCGATGGAGTTGTTTCGTCAGATGGAGCTTTTTACTCTGCAGGTTTTGCAGCAATCAATATGACAATTGGGTCTAAAAACGTTAGAACATTTGAAGGTGGAAAAGTAAAAGTAAAAATGACTTTGAGCAAAGACACTTTTAATCCTGCAACAAATCAAGCTTACCAAGCTGGCGATAACCTAGATGTTTGGAGTTATGATACAGATAATGGACAATGGAAATTTGAATCTCATGGAACTGTAAAATCAGGAACAAATGGGTCGCTTTATGTTGATTTCGAGACAAGCCATTTGAGCTATTTTAATTTAGATTATTTATGGTCTGGAACCCCAAAATGTCAAGTAAAAATGAGTGTTAAATGGACTGGAGCAGATGTTCCTGTAAATGGATATGTCAAACTCAGTTATGTAACCACTTCAGGCTCATTACAATTTATTAATCAGCTTTATTCCAGTATAAAAAATGGCTCTGAAGATTATATTAAAAACATGCCTAATTATGTTGCTATCAAAGTCGAGTATTATGACTCTGATAACTCAAGACTGCTTTTTTCCAAAAACTACAATAAAGGACAATTATGCGGTAACCAAGTGATTGACATAACAGCTCCATATATCAAAAAAGAAGTAGTAACATTATCATATAAAGGAATGTGTTCCGGAACAATTGTTTACCCTCCTGTAGGAACGTATGTCTATTATAAAGAGAAAAATGCTATCTGGTGGGATCTCTTCTATTATGTAAGTTATAACAATCGTTTAGATGGCAAAATCACTGCAAATCAATTAGCTGTAGGTAAAACATATGACTTTTGGGTTTTTGCAGGGTCAAAATCAAAACAGCAAACAATAACTATTCAAAAAGCGCAAAATTATATTGAGGTTAATTTACCAGATGCAATTTGTAAATCTTTGCATTAATAATTCTCAATAAACATTTTCACATTGTTGATGATAAAAATTACACCTCAAAAAGCATTTGTCCTTTTGAGGTGTTTTTTTATTATACAAGCTATATGTGTGGTCTTTCAAATTACCAAACAGCTTTATATTTACTTTTATATTCTAAAAAATCATAGCTTTTATAACAACAGAAGCAAAATAAACTAACATACGAGATAGCTTATAAAAAATAAATTTGCTTTAAAGATGCTAATACATTATAAATAATTATTTTTGCGCTTTCTGAAAATTAATAGTAGTAGATATATATATTATGGTAAAAGATTTATTCGAAAGAATTCAAAACAATAAAGGGCCTTTAGGAAAATGGGCTTCACAAGCAGAAGGTTATTTTGTATTTCCAAAATTAGAAGGAGACTTAGGACCAAGAATGAAATTTCAAGGAAAAGAGGTTTTGAACTGGAGTTTGAATGACTATTTAGGTCTTGCAAACCATCCTGAAGTGCGTAAAGCAGATGCAGATGCAGCGATTGAATATGGCGCAGCAGCTCCAATGGGTGCGCGTATGATGAGCGGTCACACTAAATATCACGAACAATTAGAGAATGAATTGGCTGCTTTTGTAATGAAAGAATCAGCTTATTTGTTGAATTTTGGCTACCAAGGAATGGTGTCTATCATCGATGCATTGGTCACCAGAAATGATGTGATTGTGTACGATGTGGATGGTCACGCTTGTATTATCGACGGTGTTCGTTTGCATAGCGGAAAACGTTTTACGTACAAGCACAATGACATCGAAAGTATGGAAAAAAACCTGCAGCGTGCTACAAAATTAGCAGAAACAACTGGCGGTGGAATCTTGTTTATTACCGAAGGTGTTTTTGGAATGCGCGGACAACAAGGAAAGCTGAAAGAGATTGTAGAAATGAAAAAGAAATACAATTTCCGTTTGCTTGTTGATGATGCGCACGGTTTTGGAACACTTGGTAAAACAGGTGCAGGAGCTGGTGAAGAGCAAGGTTGTCAAGACGGAATTGATGTTTACTTCTCTACGTTTGCAAAATCAATGGCGAATATTGGTGCTTTTGTAGCTGCAGACAAAGACATTATCGATTATTTGAAATACAACTTACGTTCTCAAATGTTTGCCAAAGCATTGCCGATGATTCAAACTATCGGCTCATTGAAACGTTTGCAATTGTTACGTGACAACCCAGGATTGAAAGACAAATTGTGGGAAAACGTAAATGCTTTGCAAAGCGGCTTAAGAAGCAAAGGATTTAATATTGGCGACACAAATACTTGCGTTACGCCAGTTTATCTTGAAGGAAGCGTGCCGGAAGCAATGGTAATGGTAAATGACTTAAGAGAAAACTATGGTATTTTCTTGTCAATCGTAATTTATCCGGTTATTCCAAAAGGAATGATTTTATTGCGTGTTATCCCTACTGCTCCGCATACATTGGATGATATTGCTGAAACACTTACAGCTTTTGAAGCGATTCGTGAGAAATTAGTAAATGGAACGTATAAAGAGATTGCAAGCAGAACTAAAGTAGATCACGACGCATAATTTTAGCAGTTCATTTAAATATAGAAAATCCATCGGTCGAAAGGCTAATGGATTTTTTTTTGAGTAGATTTTTTTTTACATTTCATCAAGTTCCGTCCCGTTGTAATTCCAATCTTTTGTGATTTTTTTCAAAATTCACAAAAGGATTTTCCTTTCCATCGGGGCTATTCTACAACTTTAATTTTCATAAGAACTAATACAGATCCGTAATTACACCAAACATGAATATAGTTTAATCCAATATTCCCACTTTCTTTAAATAGAATTCAAGGCAAATTCTATTTTTTAAATTTGACAAAACAAAAACCTCTACGAGGTTTTTAATAAAAATACAATTTGTCGTTCATTTTTTTGAGGGGTATAGAAGACAAGGTTCAAATAATTGGCATTTGTTATAAGTGTATTTGTTTTTATAAAAATTCAGTATTTTTATACCATAAAAATAACATAAAAATGACCCCGCACTTATTAATTATACCTGGACTTGGCGATTCTGGAGAAAAACACTGGCAAAGTTTTTGGCAACGAAAATTCACCAACTCAACCAGAGTCATCCAAGACAATTGGGACGAACCTCAACTCAACGAATGGCTGGAAAGGCTTTCGGAAACGATTCAGAAAATAGAAGAACCGACCATTTTGGTGGCCCACAGTTTGGCTGTTTCCCTAGTAATGCATTGGGTTTCCCAAAACAGCAACCCAAACATTATAGGCGCAATGCTCGTAGCTCCCGCCGATGTAGACTCACCTGCGCATACACCTGATTTTCTCAGGCACTTTTCCCCTATCCCAACCCAAGCCGTTCCTTTCCCTACACTAGTAGTTGGGACCGAAAATGACACATATATGTCACTGAAAAGAGCCCAAGAATTAGCCGAATATTGGGGAAGTGATTTTATAAATATTGGCTTAAAAGGTCACATCAATTCCGATTCAAATCTTGGGTATTGGGAAGAAGGGCAGAATTATTTACAACAATTAATCGAAAAAATTACTTAATTCTACAAATAACAATATTTCGTCAAATACATTGGTAAACATATAAGTCATATAAGCTTTTAATTTTAAAAAAAATCAAGTCGAATCAAAAGTTCATTTAAGCAAAGTCCCTTAAACCTAGAAAGATTTTTTAAAACTTATATTTCCTTACTAATCATTGTTTTGACAAACTAACAATTTTTAAACTTATATGCCTTATACACCCAAATATAACTACAAAAACAAACAACTAAAATGGCAAATCCAATAGTTTCCGCAGCTTGGTTACAAGAACATTTAAACGATTCAAATCTGATTGTTCTCGAAGCTCGATTAGAACAAAACCAATCGAATTTAGAAAATAAAAATCCCGATTTACAAATAAAAGGAGCTCGTTTATTTGATATCAAAAATAATTTTAGCGACACCAGCAATCCGCTACCCAACACTTTTCCTTCGGAAGAAAAATTCTCTGCCGAAAGCCAAAAATTAGGCATCAATAAAAACAGTATCATCGTTGTTTATGACACTTTGGGAATCTACTCCAGCCCAAGAGCCTGGTGGATGTTTAAAGCGATGGGGCATTCTAACGTTTTTGTATTGGATGGCGGGCTTCCGGAATGGATTAAGGAAGGATTTCCAACAGAAAAGCAACAACAAATAACTATTTACCAAAAAGGGGATTTTGAAGCTATATTTCAGCCCGAATTAATTAAAAACAAAGAACAGATTTTAGAAAATATTTCAACCAAAGAAGCGGTTTTGATGGATGCCAGATCATCCGATAGATTTTATGCCACTCTCGAAGAACCCAGAGCTGGTTTAAGAAGCGGTCATATTCCATATTCTATTAACGTTCCTTATACTGAACTGCAGCGAGACGGAAAATATAAATCAACAGAAGAATTAAAGAAAATCCTAAACCTCAACGATCAGCCTTTATTGTTTACTTGTGGTTCCGGAATTACCGCCTGCATTGTTTTATTGGCTAGCGAATTGATTTCGGACAATCCAAAAGCCGTTTATGACGGATCATGGACAGAATGGGGTCCGAGTGATTTGCCTATTGAAAAGTAAAAATTATAGAAAAAAATCGGGTAGTCGCATTTTACATACTGCTACCCAATTCTCAATCCATTTTCAATTTTGAAATCGGGAGCTAATAAAATTACATCACCTTCCTCTCCTACTGCTCCAAGCACCAAACACTCACTCATAAACTTACCAATTTGTTTTTTGGGAAAATTGACTACGGCTACGATTTGCCTTCCCGCGAGAGCCTCTTTGGTATATCGTTTTGTAATTTGAGCTGATGTTTTTCGGATTCCGATTTCAGTTCCAAAATCAATTGTGAGTTGAAAAGCTGGTTTTCGAGCTTCGGGAAAATCATTGACTTCGAGTATTGTCCCTACCCGCATCTCTACTCTTTCAAATTCTGACCAAGTTAAATCCATTTTTTAAGTTTCTAAGTTGCTGAGTCGCTAAGATACTAAGTTTTAAAATTAAGAAACGCATCATTTAAGAACAAAAAAAATCCCAAAACTTTCGTTTTGGGATTCTCTATTCATTTCACTGATCGCTAAAAACTGACCACTGCTTATTTATTATTTAACATCCATCAATTCTACATCGAAAATCAAGATGGCATTTGGTGGAATAGCACCACCAGCTCCTGCTGGTCCATATCCTAAATCCGATGGAATCACAAAACGGGCTTTATCACCAACTTGCAACAAAGCAATCCCTTCGTCCCAACCTTCAATTACCTGACCTTGACCTAATCTAAATTCGATTGGTTTTTTTCTTGGATAAGAAGAATCAAAAACTTTACCGCTCTCTAATGAACCTTCGTAGTGAACAGCAACAGTTTTTCCACTTTCTGCTTTTTTACCAGAACCTCTTTGGATGAATTGGTAACGCAGACCACTTTCTGTTTTTTCGAAACCAGCAGCTAATGTCTCCATTTTTGCTTCAGATTCTGCTTTCAAAGCAGCTTCTTTTTTCAAACGAGCACCTTTTAAACCAATGAAAGCTTCGATAGCATTCCATTTTTGAGCTTCTTCACCTACTCTGATAATTTCTAACGTATCTAATGAGTCACCTTGAGCAACAGCATCAACTACATCTTGACCTTCGATTACGTGACCAAAAACGGTATGTTTGTTATCCAGCCAAGAAGTTGGAACGTGCGTGATGTAAAATTGAGAACCGTTAGAACCAGGACCAGAATTAGCCATAGCCAAAACTCCTGGTTTATCGTGTTTTAAAGATGGATGAAACTCATCATCAAATTTATAACCTGGATCTCCCGTACCTGTTCCTTTTGGACAGCCTCCTTGAATCATAAAATCAGGAATAACTCTATGAAAATTTAAACCATCATAGAATTTTTGTCCTTGAGGTTTAATTTTGTTTTCCATATTCCCTTCTGCAAGAGCCACAAAGTTACCTACAGTTCCTGGAGTTAAATCGTGTGTTAATTTTACTAAAATCGATCCTTTTGCGGTATTGAATTTAGCATATATTCCGTTTTCCATGTTGTTTGTTTTTTATTGAGGTGCAAATTTACAAAAATAATTAGAGTTGGCGATTTACAAATACTGTCATTTTCAGAATTCTCTATTAATATGCTTTTTTCTGCATAAAATCTTCTCGAATAGGGCTAAAAACATCAATTAGCAAACCATCTTCAAGACAAAGCACACCATGAATAACATGTGGCGGAATGTAAAAACAATCGCCTGCTGCCATCACTTTGGTAACATTATTAATCGTTACTTCAAACGTTCCTTTGGCAACGTTGGTAACTTGTGAATGATAATGTTCATGCAACGTTCCAACAGCTCCTTTTTCGAAAAGAACATTCACCATCATGATCGTATCATCATACCCCATTATTTTGCGTTTAATACCAGCACCAACCACTTCCCACTCGAATTCATCGTCTTTTATAAATTGCTTGCTTGCTCCAAAACTTTGCATCTTACTTTATTTTATAAATTATTATTTTAATTTTCAGTTTGTTGGTCTAATTATAAGAAAATATCAATCAACCTATTAACTTTTTTAATTTCTTTAAGCCCTCTCATTTTTATGAGTGTCAAACCCTCTACATTTACCAGTAATCCATTTTATTCAAAAAGAGATTTGACTTTTGGAGATTCCTCTCCTTTTTCAGTCAGATATAAAGCAGCGCCGTCAGCATTTAAAAAGTTCAAAATTACCGTCAAAACTGTTCCTTCTTTTTTATCATACATAATTGTAAAAAGACCAATCTCTGATTTGTCGACTAAATTCTGAGCATTCTTTTTAAAATCAGTTTTATATTCTACAAAATAAAAATTATTGTTTTCATCATAGAATTCTTTTTTAAATTCTATGTAATATTTGTTTTCTACATTATCCTTATTGTTTTTTTTATTTAGAGTTCCTTCTTTTACATCAAAAACAAAGTCGTTTTTTTCTAATGAAAACTCTTGTGGCGGAATACTTTTATACACTGTCTGCACAAAAATTTTCTGTGAATACAATTGATTAAAAAGTAATAATGTAAATATGTATAATGCGTATTTCATGGATTTTTATTAAGATTTGGTGTGTGTTTCAAGGAATTATAACGTTCCCTTCTTACAAGAGCTTTGAGGCTAAATTAAGCCCATTATTCGGTTTTACCAAATCATCACAAACACAAAAAACAACTTTCCATTAAGCCAATTGCCCAAATAACGAGTAGTAAATGTTATGCGATATTATAATCAGGATCAGGGCGTTAGCATTTAAAAAAAGTTAAACACGAATTACACAAACTCTTAAAACAGGTAGAATTTGTTCCATTCAATTTTAAAATTTGTGATAATCTGTGTAATTTGTGGCAGAAAATTTTAAAAGCGAATGTCTTGTATTTATACCCATTTTAACCTCCAATTCAATTTTGTATTTTGCCATTATCTCATAAAATCCAATTGCAAATCCATTAAAGAATAATATAGAACAGTAAATAAAGTTAAGCTTATCAATCATAATTTAGTCAAAAAGCACACATCCAAATAGTAGCTTTTCGCCTTTCTTACACAAATTCCTAGCCCGTAAATGTATTAAAAATCACTTACATAGCTTTAAACAAAAAAAGCTTTTAAAGCTCATAATTCCACTACAGCCTAGCCCTGATAGTAGTGAAAATCCTTTTTTGAGGCTTTTTTTGCCGAAAAAAAGATTGTAACGGATAGCAGGAAACAGCTCCAAAAAAAAAATGACATCCTTTCGAATGTCATTTTTATGTATTGAATTTTATAAATTACTTTGCTAATAGTCCCGCATTTTTTAGATATGGTTCGGTTTGCATGTCGTGACCGATAAAATCCTTGAACGCTTTATTTAAATCCACGCTATTCCCTACGGACAGGATGTATTTCTTAAATCGCTCGCCGTTTTCTCTTGTCATGCCGCCATTGGCCTGCATCCAGTCGAATGCATTATAGTCCAAAGTTTTAGACCAAGTGTATGCGTAATAACCCGCAGAATAACCGCCACCCCAAATGTGTGAAAAATAAGGTGTGTGGTAACGTGTAGGTACTTCGTTAATCAATAAACCGTATTTTTCTAAAGCTTCTTTCTCGAAAACCAACGTTGGTTTAAAATCAGATTCTTTTTCGACACTGTGCCAAGCCATGTCTAGGGTTGATGCTGCTAAAATTTCGGTCACATCGTAGCCTTTATTAAAGGTTTCTGCTTTCTTAATTTTATCTATTAACTCTTGTGGAATGGGTTGTTTAGTTTGGTAATGAACAGCATAGTTTTTTAGAACTACTGGATCTAACGCTGCATGCTCATTGATTTGAGATGGAAATTCCACATAATCTCTCGGCACCGAAGTCCCCGATAACGACACGTATTGCTGGTTAGCAAACAATCCGTGCAGTGTATGTCCAAATTCATGAAACATAGTGGTTACATCATCAAAACTAATCAAAGATGGGTTACCACCAACTGGTTTTGAGAAATTATAAACATTCACAATTACAGGTTTTTGCTTCAAATAATGTGATTGACTCACAAAATTATTCATCCAAGCTCCGCCATTTTTATTGTCACGAGTATAAAAATCCAAATAATAAATAGCGATAGAAGTTCCTTTATCGTCAAAAACTTCATATACTTTAACATCTGGATTATACACAGGCAAATCTTTTCTTTCCTTGAACGTGATGCCATACATTTGTTTAGCAGCAAAGAAAACCCCTTTCTCTAACACGGCAGTCAATTCGAAATAAGGCTTAATTTGACTTTCTTCTAAATCATATTTAGCTTTACGAACTTGTTCTGAATAGAAATTCCAATCCCAAGCTTCCAATTTAAATCCACCGTTTTGAACATCTATTAAATCCTGTATTTCTTTGGCTTCAATTTTAGCCTTTGCAACGGCTGGTCCAGCAATTTTAGCTAACAATTCCATAGCTGGTTGTGGTGTTTTTGCCATTTGATCTTGCAGCTTCCATTCGGCAAAACTTTTTTTGCCCATCAAATTAGCTTTTTGCAAACGCAGTCTAGCGATTTTTTCCAGTACCTCACGCGTATCGCCTTCGTCATTTTTTTCGGCACGATACCAAGATGATTTGTATATTTTTTCTCTTGTAGCACGGTTTTTTAAACTAACCAACAAAGGCTGTTGGGTAGTATTCAATAACCCTATTAGATATTTATTTTCATATCCTGCTTCTTTAGCTTTTTGCTTGGCTGCTTCAATTTCGGCGCCACTCAATCCATCTAAATCGGTGGCATTATCAAATAAAACGGCTCCATTTTTTCGCGCCATCAATAGTTTATTTCCATAAAGAGTACTTAGACTTGCTAATTCTTCATTTATTTTCTTCAATTTTTCTTTATTCTCCTCAGATAAATTAGCACCATTCAATTCAAATTGTTGCAAATAGTATTCTGTCAATTTTTTGTCTTCACCTTTCAATTTATTCAAATCAATCGCTTTGAAACGATTGTACAATTTACTGTTCAAATAAATTTTGTCGGTATGACCTGAGAAAATAGGTGCATACTCAGCCTCAATAGCTTGTAAAGTTGGGTTGGTATTGGAACCTGTCAGATTATAAAAAATACCTGTTGCTCTGTTCAAAACTTCTCCGCTGATTTCTAATGCCAAAACGGTATTTTGAAAAGTTGGTTTTGCAGGATTGCTAGCAATGGCTTCAACCTCTTGGACGTTAATTTTCAAACCGTAATCAAAAGCAGGTTTAAAATCTTCGTCTTTAATAATACTAAAATCGGGTGCCTGATATTGTAAAATACTTTTTTGTAATAGGGGATTTTTCATTTTTACATCATTATTTTGTGCCTGCAGTGAAAAAACAAAACACAATGAACTAATAAAGAGCAATCTAGGTGAAATTTGCATACTTAATAATTTTTTAACATTAAAATGTAAATATAACAAAAAAAACTATTACCTATTTTATTATCACAAATAGTGCTGAAAATTTTAAATAATTCATACAATTCATACAAAAAAAAATTTATATTTGTCATAATAGTTTAAATAAAAAACATGAGTTCTATATTCGACAAAATTGACAATCAACATATTATAAATCGGATCAACATCCTTGAACCAAACGCTAAGCCATTATGGGGAAAGATGTCAGTGGATCAAATGCTTAAACACTCCAATGAAATCATTATTGTTGCATTTGGTGAAAAAAGCATAAAAGTAAATTTTGTTACTAAACTTTTGGGTAAAATGTCAAAAAAGAATACTTTTAATTTTGGATTCGAAAAAAACAGTCCAACCGCCAAAGAGTTTATTTTCACAGGAAATTATGACTTCAATCAGGCAAAGACCGAATTGATAAGAAACTTCAGCCGTTTTACGGAAAAACCTGTACCCATTACAATAATGAATCATCCTTTTTGGGGAAGAATGACCTATAAAGATTGGAACAAATTGATGTGGAAACACATTGATCACCATTTGAAACAATTTAACGTTTAGCATTCACCCAAAAAAAAGAAAGCTCATTATATGAGTATCATTAGACACAAACATTACTTCTTATCTTATTCTGAAGAACATGAACAAGCAGAATGGACAGCATATTATTTGACTGGAAAATCTCGGTATGAACATCATTACGAGCGTCCTTACTTCAAACAAGATCCGCTTATAGACACCGAATCGGCACATTGGCGAAACTACAAAGACACTGGTTATGACAAAGGACACCTCGTTCCTGCGGCTGATATGAAATTTTCAGAAGAAGCATATACAGAAACCTTTTACACTTCGAATGTTTCACCCCAAAATAAAGACTTTAATGCTGGAATCTGGAACAGATTAGAGCAAAAAGTTAGATATTGGGCCGATAAATACACAGCTCTTTTTATAGTAACTGGGAGTATTTTGCATGATAATCTGGTAACTATTGGCGACGAAGAAGTTTCGGTTCCAGACTATTTTTTCAAAATTGTGGTCAGGGTTGAAAACAATATGTTGGTCATGATCCCCTTTTTAGTACCTAATAAAAAATCGGACGCACCGCTTTATACTTTTGCAACAACCATCGAAGATATTGAACAAATTACTGGTATTGATTTCAACCAAAAACTAGTAGAAAGAATCGAAGAAAAAATTCAAAAAGAGTTAAGTTACAAGGAATGGAGTTTTAGCTAATTTTATTTTTGTTTTTTGATTAACGATTTTTGATTTCAGACAGAAAACCGTCAAATATCATTCTAGTTATATTTTATTAATTTCTAACTTCAAATCGTTAATCAAAAATCGTTAATCTGAAATCATTTAATGTGTACCTTTGCAGTCCATAAAAAAGCAACATGAGAATTGATATTATAACCGTATTACCTGAATTATTGAGAAGTCCATTTGAGGCTTCAATTATGAAACGCGCCATAGACAAAGGGCTCGTAGAAGTTCATTTTCATAATTTAAGAGATTATACGACCAATAAACAAAAAAGTGTTGACGATTATCCTTTTGGCGGTGGTGCCGGAATGGTTATGACCGTTCAGCCAATCGATGCTTGTATCACTCATTTAAAAAGCGAAAGATCATACGACGAAATCATTTATATGTCTCCTGACGGTGAAACGCTAAACCAAAAAATGGCAAACACCATGTCAATGTATGAAAACATTATCATTTTGTGCGGGCATTATAAAGGAGTCGATCAACGCGTACGTGACCATTTTATTACCAAAGAAATCTCAATCGGTGATTATGTTTTATCAGGAGGTGAATTGGGCGCACTTGTATTGTCCGATGCTTTAATCCGATTAATTCCTGGGGTATTGAGTGACGAAACATCTGCCTTGACAGACAGTTTTCAAGATGGTTTACTTTCAGGTCCTATCTACACTCGACCTGCCGAATATAGAGGCTGGAAAGTTCCCGATGTACTCTTGAGCGGACATTTTGCAAAAATTGATAAATGGAGAGAAGACACTGCTTACGAACACACAAAGAACAGGAGACCTGACTTATTAAACGATTAATTTTCATATATTTATACTTTATAATAAGAATTAGTTCACTTCTTAATAACTTTTAAAAGTATAAAATCATGAAAGAATTAATCTTCAAAGTAACTTTAATTGTTGCTTTTTTTATTTCATCTGTTTCTTTTGCTCAAGGGATAAATAAAAAATCCTTGCTGAATGAACTCAACAAAACTTACGGTATTGCACTAAGTGCAGATGAAAAAACCTCCTTCGAAAATGCCAATAGTGCATTAGTATTAGAATTGTTTGGTTTGGACGAAAAGAATTTATCAAAAGAAAACCGCGATAAAGAAATTAACAAACTATTTGATAAAAGAGACAAAACGCTGACTTCGTCGTTGGGCATAAACAAATACAGTGATATTAAATCAAAAACAGACGAAAAAACCGCAGAAATCATGCAAAAGGTAAAACAAGCAAAAATGATCCCTTAATTATTATAGCATTACAAATCACAAAAATAGGACTTAATAATAACGGCTTTTTTCAAACAAACCAGCAATTAAATAATTTAAAATTTATAATTCACAATTCATAATTATTTTTTACATTTGCACCCTCATTAGACCAACCTCTGGCGAAAACCGTGAATGTTGCTCTTTTAAAACCATCAAATAAAAATAAAATGGCAGATTTAATGAAATTCGTTCAAGACGAATTCGTAACAAGAAAAGATTTCCCTGTATTCGGAGCTGGAGACACAATCACAGTTTACTACGAAATTAAAGAGGGTGAAAAAACAAGAACACAGTTTTTTAAAGGTGTTGTTATTCAAAGAAGAGGGTCTGGAAACACTGAAACTTTTACAATCCGTAAAATGTCAGGTGCAGTTGGAGTTGAGCGTATCTTCCCAGTTAACTTACCAGCTTTGCAAAAAATTGAAATCAACAAGAAAGGTGCTGTACGTAGAGCTAGAATTTTCTACTTCAGAGAACTTACTGGTAAAAAAGCTAAGATTAGAGATAAAAGAAGATAGTTTACTAAACTTCTTTATTAACAAAAAGATCCCATTTCGATACAAATCGAATTTGGGATTTTTTTTTGATAATTTTTAAGGGTCAAAAATCACAATTTAGGAATCAAACTGCCTTAAAAATATCAAATAAAGAATATCACAGAATACCCTTTTTATATTATTTTTTTATATTAAATTTAAAACACTATTACAACTTCATTTCATATCTTTGCCCGCCTTATCTTAATCGTTATAATTGACAATAAGGCTCGTTTATGTACATATGATTTAGATCAAAAAAATAAAAAAAATGACATCAAAAGCTAAAATTTTTTACACACTAACAGACGAGGCTCCTTTATTGGCAACCTACTCTTTTTTACCAATTGTTCAAGCATTTACTGCTACTTCTGATATCGAAATAGAAACAAGAGATATTTCTCTTGCTGGAAGAATCTTATCTAACTTTCCTGAACTTTTAAAAGAAGATCAAAAAACAGTTGATGCTTTATCTGAACTTGGAAAATTAGCAACTACGCCTGAAGCTAACATTATAAAATTACCAAATGTATCTGCATCGGTACCACAATTAAAAACAGCTATTGCTGAATTGCAATCTCATGGTTATGCTGTACCAAATTTCCCAGAAGATCCTCAAAACGATACTGAAAAGGAAATTAAGGCAAAATATTCTAAAGTTTTAGGTTCAGCTGTAAACCCAGTTTTACGTGAAGGAAACTCTGACCGTAGAGCTCCAAGAGCCGTTAAGAATTTTGCAAAAGCCAATCCACATTCAATGGGAGCTTGGTCTGCAACATCTAAAACAAAAGTAGCTTCAATGTCAACAGGTGACTTTTACGGAAGTGAAAAATCAGTTACACTTGCTGAAGCAAATGATGCTAAAATCGAATTCGTTGCAAAAGATGGTACAACTACTGTTTTAAAAGCAAGCACTCCTTTGAAAGCTGGTGAAATCATTGACAGTTCTGTATTGAACATTGCAGCTTTAAAAAGTTTTGTTACTGAAACTATCGCTGAAGCTAAAAAAGAAGGTGTTTTACTTTCTGTTCACTTAAAAGCAACAATGATGAAGGTTTCTGACCCAATCATTTTTGGCGCTATCGTTGAAGTGTTCTTCAAAGACGTTTTTGCAAAATATGCTGAGTTATTCAAAAAATTAAATATCGATACTCGTAATGGTTTAGGTGACGTTTATGCAAAAATTGCAGGACAGCCTGAACAAGCAGAAGTTGAAACTGCGCTTACGCAAGCTATCGAAAATGGACCAGCTTTGGCAATGGTAAATTCTGACAAAGGAATTACTAACCTGCACGTTCCATCTGATGTAATTGTAGATGCTTCTATGCCAGCTATGATTCGTACTTCTGGTCAAATGTGGAATAAGGAAGGAAAAGGACAAGATACTATTGCAATTATTCCAGACCGTTCTTATGCTGGAGTTTATACAGCTACTATCGATTTCTGTAAAAAACACGGTGCTTTTGATCCAACTACAATGGGAAGTGTACCAAACGTAGGTTTGATGGCTCAAAAAGCAGAAGAATACGGATCTCACGACAAAACTTTCCAAATGAAAGCTAACGGAACTGTTCGTGTGGTTGATCAAAACGGAACAGTTTTAATGGAACAAGCTGTTGAAGCTAATGACATTTTCAGAATGTGTCAAGCTAAAGATGCTCCAATTCAAGACTGGGTTAAACTTGCAGTAAACAGAGCTCGTCTGTCTGCTACTCCTGCTGTTTTTTGGTTAGACGAAAACAGAGCTCATGATAGAGAATTAATCGTTAAAGTTGAAAAATACCTGAAAGATTACGATACATCTGCTTTAGATATCCGTATTCTTAATCCAATTGCTGCGACTGAATTTACTTTAGAAAGAATCATCAAAGGTTTGGATACTATTTCGGTTACTGGTAACGTACTGCGTGACTACTTAACTGATTTATTCCCAATTCTTGAAGTTGGTACTTCAGCAAAAATGCTATCTATCGTTCCATTAATGAACGGTGGTGGTTTGTTCGAAACTGGTGCAGGCGGATCTGCTCCAAAACACGTTGAGCAATTTATTGAAGAAGGTTATTTACGTTGGGATTCACTAGGTGAGTTCTTAGCTTTAGGAGCTTCTTTAGAGCATTTAGGACAAACATTAAACAATTCAAAAGCGATTGTTTTATCTGAAACTTTAGATGAAGCGAATGATAAATTCTTAGCTACCGATAAATCTCCAGCTCGTAAAGTTGGACAAATTGACAATAGAGGTTCTCACTTTTATTTAGCTTTTTATTGGGCACAAGCTTTGGCTGCTCAAACAAAAGACGCTGAATTAAAAGCTATCTTCTCTCCTATTGCAGCCGAATTTGAAGCTAACGAAGCAAAAATCAACAGCGAATTAATTGGAGCGCAAGGAAAACCGCAAAATATTGGCGGTTACTATCAGCCAAATCCAGAATTAGTAAGCAACGCTATGCGTCCAAGCGAAACATTCAACACAATTTTAGATAAAATTACAGCATTGAAAACTGCTTAATTTATTTAGTTTATATATTTAAAAGACAACTCGAAAGGGTTGTCTTTTTTTATACACTTCTTTTAACAATTACAATTCATAAAACTATTTTCTATTTGGTAAAAATTTTAGTCAAAAAGCTATCTATATATTGAATTGTTGGATCAAACCAAGGGTTAAAAAGACAAAAAGAATGTGGCGAATTCTCAAATTCATGAACTTCTGAATAAATACCATTTTCAGTCAAAATCTTTCTATAATCATCACGACCAGCGTGCATTCTAGCTACCGAACTGTTAATAAACAATGTTGGCGGCGTATTTTTACCTACATAACTCAATGGAGAAGCCGTTTCCCAAAGTTTTGGATTTTCTTTTTTTGAATATCCAAACCAATAAGTTCCAGCCGATATTTTCTTACTGTCATCGCCTTCGCTCGATTCAGGATGTACAAAAGACAAAGTACCGTCGATATCGACAATAGCATTTATTTGCGATAACGAATTTGAATTTGTTACAGCTCCTTCAAAAAGAGGCATATTTCCAGTTGTTCCCATAAAAGTTGCCAATTCTCCTCCTGCAGAAAATCCAAGAGTTACTATTTTATTTGGATCTATATTGTATTGATTCGTATTTTCACGAACCCAGCGAATAGCCGCTTTTAAATCATAAATGGCTGCTGGAAAAAGAGCTTCGGTCGAAAGTCGGTATTCGGGAGTAAAACACACATAGCCTAAACTTGCTAATTTTTGCGCCATCGGATAGTGTTGCTGTCTGTTTCCGGAACGCCAGCCTCCTCCGTGAATAATGATAATTGCAGTTTGTTTGTTTTTTGCATTTACATCAAAAAAGACATCCAATTTCATTTTTCGCTTTCCATAACTGCAATAAACAATATCGTTTTTTTGTTTTACAAAATCAAAATGCATTTTTGAAACCATCGTAGTATTGGGAAAATCTTTCAATGTTTTTTTGAAAGCACTAGCCGTAGCATAGGAAGTATCTCTTACATTAGTTATTCCCTTTAAATATTGAGCATTTAAATCTTGAAAAGAAATTACGAAAAACAAAAGCAACATTATTTTCTGACTTCCATTTTTATAAAACCTTTGCACTAATCCCATTTGTATCTTTTTAATTTATTTACAATTCCTAAAAGGATAAATTTAAGAAAACCATCCTTTCAGAATCAATTGAACTTAAATTTAAGATAAAAAAAAATCATAAATAAGCGAACATTCATTTATAATTAATACTTTTGTTTCTTCAAAAACAAAAAAATGCGAACCAGAGATACAAACAAAGAAGAAATAGTCAAACAGAAAGCCATCGAAATGCTGGTAAAACTAGGCATTGAAGGCTTTGGAATGAATCGGTTGGCAAAAGAAAGCGGTGTATCGGTAGCCACTTTGTACATCTATTATACGGACAAAGAAGATTTGATAAAGAAAATCGGCATCGAAATTGGCCAAAGTTTTTTTAACGAAATGGTTAAAGACTTTTCGTCAACTATGTCTTTTAAAGAGGGTTTACGCAAACAATGGGAAAACAGAGCACGGTTTGCATTAAAATATCCTTTGAATGTTGCCTGTTGGGAACTCTTAAGCCATTCCAGTTATAGAGATTATCTTCTTGAAGAAAGCTTATCCGAATTCAAAATCATAATGGGTGACTTTTTTAAAAATGCTATTGCAAAAAAAGAATTACTTCCCATATCTGTAGAAGTATTTTGGAGCGTTGCCTACGGACCTCTCTATTCATTATTACGTTTTGAAAACGAAGGTAAAAATTTTGGAGGAGGCCCTTTTAAACTTACTAAACAAACCGCTGAAGAAGCATTAGAATTAGTTATAAAAGCATTGACACCATAAAATTAATAATCATGGAAAACCATTTAGAAAACGTATTGGTTTTTGCAACCAATATAAAAACAGAAAACGATAAACAAAAAATAATCAGCACACTAGACGAGCATTCCGAAATACATGAATGGAATGTAGATCAAGATGATATTGACTGCGTTTTGCGAATTGTAACAAACACTTTGTCCGAAGAACATATAATTCATCTTATTAATCAGCATGATTTTGCATGTGTTGCATTAGAATAAAAAGAAAAAATGAAAGAAAAAAATACTCAAACTATACCGTTTACATCCTATCAAAAATTAGCTATTTTTTTACTGGCTATTACACAATTTACAGTAATTCTTGATTTTATGGTCATGTCTCCTTTGGGCGATATATTAATGAAATCACTAAGCCTAGAACCAACTCGTTTTGGCTTGGTTGTTTCCGCTTATGCTTTTAGCGCTGGTATTTCGGGTTTGCTTACAGCTGGTTTTGCAGATAAATTCGATCGAAAAAAATTACTGTTATTCTTCTATGTTGGTTTTATCGCAGGAACCATTTTATGCGGAATAGTTACAACTTATCCTTTATTAGTAGCTGCGCGAATAATCACAGGTCTTTTTGGAGGCGTTATTGGTTCTATCTCTATGGCTATAGTTGCCGACTTGTTCAGTATTCAGCAGCGCGGGCGCGTAATGGGATTTGTTCAAATGGGGTTTGGAGCCAGCCAGATTTTAGGAATTCCAATTGGTTTGTATCTTGCCAATGCTTGGGGCTGGCATGCACCTTTTATTTGGGTTGCAGGAATGGCAGGAATTATTGCTTTGATTATAGCCACTAAACTAAAACCAATTACAAAACACTTAGAAATCCAATCGGATAAATCCGCTTTTAAGCACTTAATGCATACGATTGCCAAAAAAGACTACCGAGTTGGATTTACAGCCACGGCATTACTTTCCATCGGAGGTTTTATGATGATGCCTTTTGGAAGTGCTTTTGCCATAAACAATTTACGCATCACCGAGAATCAATTGCCAATGGTATTTATGATTGCAGGCATCGCAACATTAATAGTAATGCCATTAATTGGAAAATTAAGCGACCGAATAGACAAATACAAAATATTTGCATTTGGTTCTTTATGGACTATTGTAATGATTACAGTTTACACGAATCTTGGAGTAACTCCTTTTGCAATAGTTGCTGTTCTAAATGTGCTGATGATGATGGGAATTATGGGACGCATGGTACCATCGACCGCTTTGGTAACTGCAATACCCGACATGCACGACAGAGGAGCGTTTATGAGCATTAATTCATCATTGCAACAAATAGCCGGTGGTATTGCGGCCGCTTTTGCAGGTACTATCGTTGTTCAAAAAAATAAATGGAGTCCGCTAGAACATTATGATACATTGGGAATTATAATTGTCATCATTTCGATTATATCCATAATACTAATGTATAGAGTGGATAAACTTGGAAAAAAAAGAGCCAAAGAAAAAAAAGAAGACCTTTTCACAGTTCACGAAATATCGTCCAAATATAACAATTCAAAAGACTAAAAGCGGCAATAAATCATCCATTAACACCTGAATATCAATACAATATTACCCACAAGAGCAGTAATTTCTTAAGTACAAAAGTCGTTTATCGGATATAATTGTTTCTTATCCGATTTATTCAAATTCTCTAATTAACTTACAAAGATATTGACTAATTTTAACCTCCCTAAATAATTGAATTTAAGTTTGTTATGTAAATTTTTTACTGGTAAAAAAGAATTTGGTTATTGCTCCCCACAATAAAATATCCTTTTGATGATTGTGCTCTCTATGAATTTATTCATAAAAGTGTTTGTATTTATCCGCAAGTTTTACTTCCCAAGTCAAAGAACTTTCTTTGTATCTGATTTCGATTAATTCTACGGCTTTTTTTCTTGCCAATCATCTTTTTTGCGGTAAAGAATTTCTTTACGTGTATTACTATAAAATCAACATTTTTCGAATATTTTTCATGTATAAATTTACATGCATAACTAATTTCGAATAGAAAGCATCTACTTAAATTTTCAGATGTCTAATTAAAAAATGTAATGAATGAAACAAGAACTTTCCTTTTTCCGAAACCACAATTTCTACTAAAACTTTCTTACTGATTATTTTGAGTTTAACTTTAATTCGAAATATCATGAAAAAGAATACATTTTTACAGTTTTTAGTTATTTTATCAAATAAAATAACTTGTTCCTTTTTACAAAAAAACAGAAATTATCCGTTGGTTTCATTTAGAAACATGACACTTTTTTCATCAATATGTTTATTGTTTTTTTCATTACAAATTTTTGGGCAATTTGCTGATGTAAATCCACCAACAGGAGGTTTTGCCATTGATGGGGGGTTAAAAGCCAATACACCTATAGCAGGCCAGGGAGATTGGTATCCTGGTGCAGGAGGTTCAGGTTCAGGAGGATCAGTTTTTGACAATAGTGGTGCCGTAATCGCACCCGCTACCACCCAAACAAGTGGACGAGATGCTGGGGAACCTTATGGCCCTAATGACAATATATTTACAAATGGGAGTAAATTCAATGATTATGTAGCGGATTTAAGATGGTTTTCAAATTCTGCACCAGATAAAAACGATATTGACAATGCGCTATATCACGTATCACGTGACGCTGCTAATAATCAATGGATTTTTATTTCCGGTGACCGTAAGTCTACTAGTGGAACCAGTTATATTGATTTTGAATTATTACAAGGAACCGTTGTTCAAAATGCCAACGGCACTTTTACTGGTACACCGTTAGCAAGCAAACCTAATGGAGGTGGCAGAACAGAAAACGATATCATCATTTCCATGGAATACACCAATGGTGGTTCTAAGCCTTTAGTATATATCTACCAATGGAAACTTAGCGGAAGCAAGTGGTCTTATCAATTAGTTAATTTAGCAAATTTAAATGTTAATGCATTTGCAGAAACCAATAGGAATGGTTCGGAATTAAATGTACCTTATTCCGCATTTGGCATTAACACCTATCAACAATTCGCTTTTGTGGAAGCAGCTGTTAATATAACTTATCTGATAAATCAATTAACCCAAGGAGCAAGTTGTAGTGGGCTTAGCATAAATACGTTATGGGTTAAAACAAAAGCTTCCGCTTCCTCAACGGCTGCTCTTAAAGATTTCATTACTCCTATTCCTGTTGATTTAGATTTTGGAAATACCGAAATCGACCCAATTGCAGCAGCATGTGCAGATGATAATACGGCTTATCCCTTGACAGCAACACCTAGTGGTGGTACCTTTAGCGGACCAGGAGTTAGCGGCACTGGCCCTTATTATTTTACACCTTCAAGTGCAGGAGCCGGACATCACGAAATTTCTTATACTAGCGCAGATCAAACTTGCTCAGGATCAATTTTTATTGATGTGAATCCATTACCTACAATTACCGGTACTCTTAGCCTATGTATAGGTTCTACAACACCGTTAACAGGATCGGGTACCCCAGCCGCTATTAATCCTTGGGTTTCTGCAACTACTAGTGTGGCGACAATCAGTAATTCAGGTTTAGTAACTGGAATATCAGCCGGTACTTCCGTTATTACCTATACCAATAGTGATGGATGTAAAAAAACCACTACAGTAACAGTAAATGCATTACCAACAATTAGTGGTACTCTTAGCATGTGTGCAGGATTCACAACACAGCTGACCGGATCTGGCACCCCTGCTACAACCAATCCTTGGATATCTGCCACCCCAAGTGTTGCGACAGTTAGCAATACTGGTTTAGTAACAGGCGTATCAGCAGGAACATCTGTCATCACCTATACAAATATCAATGGTTGTATAAAAACAGCAATAGTTACAGTGATAGCAAATCCACCTGCACCACTTGTAACTTACAATGCGCCTGCCTGTGATCAAACTACTTTTAGCATTACTATTTCTAGTGTAGTCAATGGTGCAACCTATACAATAAAGGATAAAAATGGGAATGATATTCCAACACTAACAAAAAATAATGTAAATCTAAATCCCATTTCTTCTTATACAGCGAATGCTAATGATGCTACTAATGGAATAACAATTAATGGGTTTCCTGCAGGATCTGGATACAGAGTATCTGTTTCAGCCGGTGGATGTGGCTCTGGTGAAAACAATTGCGGCGTACCGACTCCATCTCCTGCCAGAATGACTGAGCAAAATACTTCAAAAGAAAAATTGATTGATACAAAAACTGAAAAAGTAGGCTTTGTCGTATTCCCCGTTCCTTTCAAGGATCAGTTTACAGTCAGATACAATTTTGACTATGCTTCTCAAGTTTTAATTGAAGTTTTTAATTCCCAAGGGAATAAAATACTTTCTAAAAAAGACTCCAGCAGTTTGAACAAAGAAATTCAATTGAACCTTAATTCCAAATCAGGAAATAATGAAGTTTATTTTGTAAAAGTTACTACCGACAGAGAAAGCAGTGTTCAAAAAGTGATTTCTTCTAGATAAAGATAAACTAACTTTACTGGAAAGCATCCGTCACAAACGGGTGCTTTTTTTATTTAAATCGTATCCATTTAAATTATGTCCAAAAAAAGAAACATGCTGGCTCTGTAGCCCTAATCGAAACGGCATCCTTTGCTTTTTTTCTTTAAAAAAGCAAAGATATAGTGAAGAGCAAGAACCATATAACCAAAAATACCTGATGCTCCTGCTTCTAAAAACAAATAATACAGCTCCAGTCAAAAACGAATTGCAAATCATTTATCAACCATTCTGTCAAAAAAACATTTGGCACAATGGTTTTTAGTTGCTCAAAATTAATTTTCAATACGCTATATTAACTATAGATTAACACATATAAAGTACGAATTAAACTGCAATATATTGATATTTGCAATTCAAAACCAAAACAATGATTTTAAAGAAATTTATTTACATTTCCCTGCTTCTGTTCCTTTCTTTTACTGTTTTTTCGCAAGAGAAAAACAATGCCGACACTGACAAACAAAAATTCACAATTAGCGGAACCATTTCGGATGCTAACAGCAATGAAACCCTGATTGGTGTCAATGTAGCAATACCTGAATTAAAAATTGGCACAACCACCAATGAATATGGTTTTTTCTCAATTACCTTACCCAGAGGTGATTATGAAATCAACATTAGCTATGTTGGTTTTGAAAGTTTCTCAGAAAAAATTTCATTAGCCAAAAACACTAAAAAAAATTATGCTCTCAGTGAATCAGGACAACAGCTGAAAGAAGTAGTAATCAGCTCCGAAAAAAATACGGCCAACATTCGGAAACCCGAAATGAGTGTTAATAAACTATCGATTTCGGCTATCAAAAAAATGCCTGTTGTAATGGGCGAAGTAGATGTAATTAAATCGATTTTGTTTCTGCCTGGCGTTACCAATGCCGGCGAAGGACAATCTGGATTTAATGTCCGTGGCGGCGGTGCCGATCAAAATTTAATTCTTTTGGACGAAGCTACAATTTTTAATTCCTCGCACGTTTTTGGTTTTTTCTCCGTTTTTAATCCAGATGCCATCAAGGATTTAAAATTATACAAAGGCGGAATTCCATCTAGATATGGAGGAAGAGCATCCTCTGTTTTAGACATTTATCAAAAAGACGGAAACAGCAACGATTTTCACATGAATGGTGGAATTGGATTAATTACGAGCCGAATCCTAGCCGAAGGCCCTATTGTAAAAGACAAAGGTTCTTTCTTAGTTGGAGGCCGAGCTTCTTATGCGCATCTCTTTCTAAAATTGGCCGACAATGACAACTCGGCTTATTTTTATGATTTAAATACAAAACTGAATTACAAATTCAACCCTAACAACAGCCTTTATCTTTCGGGGTATTTTGGCCGGGATGTGTTTTCTTTAAATGAAACTTTTGCAAATACTTATGGTAATGCAACATTAAATCTAAGATGGAATCATCTTTTCAGCGACAAATTATTCTCTAATCTATCTTTCATATACAGTGACTATTATTACGGATTAACACTTGATTTTCTTGGATTTAATTGGGATTCGGGAATTAAAAACTATAATTTAAAATACGATTTCAAACATTATATATCCAACAATATAAAACTGAACTACGGGTTTAACTCCACGTATTACAACTTCAATCCGGGAACTATTGACCCAAGCGGTTCCGATTCTACAATAAACTATAAGCAGTTAGAAAAAAAATATGCTTTTGAAAATGGCATTTACATAGAAGCCGAACAAATCCTAAGCGATAAATTAGCTGTCAATTATGGTGTTCGTTACAGCATCTTTAACCGACTAGGAAATTCCACAGTCAATGAATACGAAAATGGCCAGCCTGTAGCTTACGATTCTGATTTAAAAATTTATGAAAAGGGAACACCTATTGGAACGACTTCGTACAAAAAAAACCAATCCATTGCTAGTTATAACAACTTTGAGCCTCGTCTTTCGGTAGCATACGAATTAAACAAAAACCAATCCGTAAAAGCTAGTTATAACCGCATGGTACAATACCTGCAATTGGTTTCGAACACCGCTTCTCCAACCCCGCTCGATGTTTGGACGCCAAGTGATAATTACATCAAACCACAAATTGCCGACCAAGTAGCTATTGGGTATTTCAATAATTTTAAAGAAAACCAGTATACTTTAGAATTAGAAAGTTTTTATAAAAAAATACAAAACCGAATGGATTACATTGATGGCGCTAATTTAGTTGCCAATGAAGCCATCGAACAAGTAGTGCTTAATGGCGAAATGCGTTCCTATGGTTTAGAAGTATTACTGCGAAAAAATACTGGGAAATTAAACGGCTGGATCGCTTACACGATTTCGAAATCACAACAAAGAACTCCCGGAAGAACTCCAGACGAAATAGGAATCAATAATGGCGAATGGTACCGTTCTGCTTACGACAAACTTCATAACATAGCTATAACTGCTAATTATACCTTGAGCGAAAAATGGAATTTTGGCGGTAATTTCACCTTACAAAGTGGTCAAGCAGCAACCTTCCCTACTAATCAATATTATGTTTATCAAGAAATTTCGATACCCGTTTATGGCAAACGAAATGCAAGTAGCCTTCCATTTTATCACCATTTAGATATTTCGGCAACTTACATTCCAAAACCATATAAAAAGAAAGGATGGCAAGGCGAATGGGTATTTAGCATTTACAACGTCTATAGTCGAAAAAATGCTGCTTCAATCAGCTTTAGAGAAAATGCAGATACTGGTGCAAACGAAGCCGTAAAACTATCCATTTTTGGAGCTGTACCTTCAGTTTCTTATAATTTTAAATTTTAATACGATGAAAAATATAAAACTATTCATAGTCCTGCTAATTGCTTCTTTCTCTGTTATCAGCTGCGAAGAGGTAGTCAATGTCGATTTAGAAACTGCTACGCCAAAATTAGTTATAGACGCTTCTATAAAATGGGAAAAAGGAACAACTGGGAGTATTCAAAAAATTAAATTAACGACAACTACCGATTATTATTCCACCACTATTCCAGTGGCTACAGGAGCTATAATTGCTGTTACTAACACCTCTTTGAGTACTCCTGCCACTTTTCAATTTATCGAAAACGGACAAACAGGAGAATACATTTGTAACAATTTCAACCCTGTTATTGGCAATGTTTACGCGCTTACCATAATCTACAAAGGACAAACTTTTACTTCTACCTCAGCTTTTATGGCCAGTCCGGTAATTCAAAGTACTGAGCAGTCAATAAAACCAGGATTCGAAGGCAAAGACGTATATGAAATCAAATTCCATTTTCAAGACAATGGATCCGAAGATAATTTTTATCTAGTAAAAGCAAAAAACAAAAACATCGCTTATCCTGAATACGGCGTACTTACTGATGAATTTTCCCAAGGCAATACAATGTTTGCTTTCTATCGCGACGACAAACTCGAAAAAGGCGATATAATAGAATTCAGCCTGCAGGGAATCACTGAAAAATACAGTAATTACATGGACAAATTACTCAGCATAGCAGGTTCCGATGGTGGCGGTCCATTTGCCACCGCGCCGGCTACTCTAAGAGGAAATATCATAAACAAAACAAATCCTGATGATTATCCGTTAGGATTTTTCCATCTGGGAGAAATAGATTCAGATACTTATACTATTGAGTAGCTAATCCAGCTATCCATTGCAAGTCCTCGTTCAAAAAACTATTTTTCTAAGTCCTAAAAGGAGCTTCCGCTGGTCGCTCTTTTTGGACAAGAAAAATTAGTTTTTTGCACTCCGGGCTTTTCATTGCTATCTGGGCTATTGATTTAAGATTGAAGATTAACGATTTTAGATTTAAGATATTTCATAACTTTACAGAAAATCTAGGTAAAAATCTAAATTCAAAAATTCCATATCCTATCTTATATTCTTCATTCTGAAATCAAAAATCAGAATTCTAAAATCTAAAATCTCTATGTCTTCACACCACATCGTTCGCGACGACCAAGAACCAGCTTTAATCATTGCAAACGGTGCTTCCTGCAATCCCGAATTATTAGGACAATTGCTCGAATGGTCTCCGCTGGTAATTGTACTCGATTCAGCAATAGAACGAGTATTGGAATTGGGCATAAAAGTCGATGTGCTATTAGGCGATTTCGACCATGGATTTGATCCCGAAGTGTACAAAACATCACAATATCCAATAGAAATTGTACACACGCCAAACCAAGACAAAACCGATTTAGAAAAAGCATTTGACTACCTCATCCAGAGACAAATTCCTGCCGTAAATGTAGTTTGGGCAACCGGAAAACGTGCCGATCATACCATTACAAATCTTACGAATATTGTCCGCTACCGAAATTTAATTAAAATCGTTATCCTCGACGACCATTCCAAAATATTTTTATTGCCAAATAAATTTGAAAAATGGTACACTGCAGGAACTCCAATTTCTTTAATTCCAATTGGAGTTGTAAACGGAATCAATTCTAAAAATTTAGTATATCCCTTAGAAAATGACACACTCACTATAGGATACCGAACAGGAAGCAGTAATGCCGTTGCCCAAGACGGGCTAGTGACCCTAACTCACACAGATGGCGATTTATTACTTATGGAATGTATGGATTAAAATTTTAAGTCTACTCTCTATTTCATTTTATCTTTTGATCCTCATTCTCATTTACACAAAATGATATTGCTCTAAATTAAAAATTTTTTTGACTATTTATCAAGAATTGTACATATATTAGCACAAGATAAAGTCTGATATTTATCAGACCCATCACTCCATATTTGGCTGTATAGGTCTTACAACGTCAGACCTATATGCTAGTTAGCAGGCATATTCACAGAACGAACAAAAACCGAAAAACAAAAAATGAAAAAAATAGCATTATTATTCCTAATTTTTATTTCCACTAAAAGCATTTCACAAACGAAAAACTTTATTGATTTACCTTATATAGAAACTTCGGCTAAAGTTGATACTTTAGTAATTCCCGATAGAATTTACTTAAATATTTCAATAACTGAAAAAGATACGAAAGGCAAAATTTCTGTTGAAGAATTGGAAAGTAAAATGAACGATAAATTTAAATCGTTGGGAATAAATGTAGAAAAACAATTATTCCTAAATGATTTGTCAAGTAATTACAAAAAGTATTTTTTAAAACAACAAGATATTTTGAAGAACAAAAATTATACTCTAGTTCTTTATGACGCAAAAATATCGGGTAAAGTTTTAATTGCACTTGAGGAAATCGAAATATCAAATGTAGTTTTAGAAAAGACTGAATATTCGAAATCTGAACAAATGCTCTTAATTTTAAAAACTAAAGCAATAGAAAAAGCAAAAAATCAAGCAATTGCTATGACAAAACCCTTAAACCAAAAAGTTGGGAATGCAATATTTATTTCAGATTTTAATAATGTTGAAAGAATGTTATCAGGTTCAGTTGCAGGAATACAAATAAGAGGAAGTAAAAGTTTAAGTAATAGCGGATTTATTCCCGCAGACATTGAATTTGCAAAAATTAAGATTGAAACCGAATTGAATGTAAAATTTAAACTCGAATAAAAATACGCCTGCTAACACACGCTACAACGGATTTGGGCAATTGGCTTAATGGAAAGTTGGTTTTGTATTTGTGATGATTTGGCAAATTCGAATAATGGGCTTAATTTAGTCCCAAACCCGCTGTAGCGTGAGAACGTCAGGCTGTGAAAAAACCTCTTTTTTTTCTCAAAATCTTCAAATTTCACAATCCTACAATTCAAATAAAGCCTTCTGATAAGGCTTTATTTTTAGGCTGCCAATTTCATGGAATAAAAATTGTTGGCTGTATT
>CAUPKA010000002.1:0-326060 GCA_963511725.1 uncultured Flavobacterium sp. | reverse complement strand
TTAAAAAGGAGAATCTCCTGATACAGTTATACCCATAGATCTAGCTGTTCCAGCAATCATGCTCATAGCAGATTCGATTGTGAATGCATTTAAATCTACCATTTTATCTTCAGCAATTGCTTTGATAACATCCCAAGTAACACTAGCTACTTTTTTACGATTTGGTTCACCTGATCCGGACTTTAGCTTTGCAGCTTCCAATAACTGGACAGCCGCCGGAGGAGTTTTTACAACAAAATCAAATGATTTGTCTTTATACACAGTAATTTGTACTGGGCATATTTTGCCGGGTTTATCTTGAGTTCTAGCATTAAATTGCTTACAGAATTCCATGATGTTTACCCCAGCAGCTCCTAAAGCAGGTCCAACCGGTGGCGACGGGTTCGCAGCACCTCCCTTAACTTGTAGTTTAACTACCTTACTAATTTCTTTAGCCATTTTTAAAAAATTTAACACAACAATCATTGGAAGCGATTGCAGTGGTTATTATAGATGTAACAAAAATTATACTTTTTCAACTTGCATAAAACTCAGCTCCAAAGGTGTTTTTCTTCCGAAAATTTTCACCATCACTTCAAGTTTACGCTTTTCTTCATTTATTTTTTCAACTGTACCGTTAAAACCATTAAAAGGACCATCGATCACTTTAATAGTTTCACCTAAGTTGAAAGGAATTGAACGAGTATCTGTATTTACAGCTAACTCATCAACTTTACCTAACATTCTATTTACTTCTGATATTCTCAATGGAACCGGCTCACCGCCTTTTGTTTCTCCCAAGAAACCGATAACACTTGTGATAGACTTGATAATATGAGGAATTTCTCCAACCAAATTGGCTTCCAACATAACATATCCAGGAAAATATACTTTATCTTTCGATAATTTTTTTCCTTCTTTTACAGTAACTACTTTTTCAGTAGGCACAAGAACTTGCGAAACATAATCACTCATTCCCAAACGAGCTATTTCTGTTTCGATATAAGCTTTCACTTTATTTTCTTGCCCGCTTACTGCACGAACGACATACCACTTCTTTATATTATTATCAGCCATTACAAAAAATTATGCTTTTATCCAGTTAAAAAATACAGCTAATGTTTTTGCACATACTTCGTCTGTTCCCCATGTTGCTAAAGCGAATACCACTGAAAACACAGCAACAACGATTGTAAGACGCTGTACTTCAGCCCATTCCGGCCAAGTCACATTTGATTTTAATTCTTCAAATGATTCTGATATATAATTAACAACTTTCATAGTGATTAGTTTATTTTGCACGGGCGGAGGGATTCGAACCCCCATCAACGGTTTTGGAGACCGCTATTCTACCCTTGAACTACGCCCGTAGTTATAAAACCAGTGTTGTCATCAAAACGACACTGGTTTTGGTATTTATATGTATTAACCTACGATTTCAGTAACTTGTCCTGCACCTACAGTTCTACCACCCTCACGGATTGCAAAACGTAAACCTACGCTCATTGCGATTGGGCTCAACAAAGAAACATTGATAGTTAAGTTATCTCCTGGCATTACCATCTCTACTCCTTCTGGTAAAGTAATAACTCCTGTTACGTCAGTTGTACGTACGTAGAACTGTGGACGGTAGTTATTGTGGAATGGAGTATGACGTCCACCTTCTTCTTTTTTCAAGATATAAACCTCAGCTTTGAAAGTAGCGTGTGGTTTTACTGATCCTGGCTTAATGATAACCATTCCTCTTTTGATAGATTCTTTATCAACACCTCTTAACAATAAACCTACGTTATCTCCAGCCTCACCTCTATCAAGGATTTTACGGAACATCTCAACTCCTGTAATAGTAGAAGTCAATTTTTCAGCTCCCATACCGATGATTTCAACAGCATCTCCTGTATTAGCAATACCAGTTTCGATACGACCTGTAGCAACAGTTCCACGACCAGTAATTGTAAATACATCCTCAACTGGCATCAAGAATGGTTTTTCAGTATCACGTACTGGCTCTTCGATCCAGCTATCAACAGCTTCCATCAATTCAATAATTTTTGGCACCCAAGCTGGATCATTATTCAATCCCCCAAGAGCAGACCCTTGAACAACTGGACAATTATCTCCATCATATTCATAGAAAGACAATAAGTCTCTAATTTCCATTTCAACAAGTTCCAACAATTCCTCATCATCAACCATATCCACTTTGTTCATGAAAACTACCATTCTAGGAATACCTACTTGGCGACCTAAAAGGATGTGTTCACGAGTTTGTGGCATTGGTCCGTCAGTTGCAGCTACAACAAGGATAGCACCGTCCATTTGAGCAGCACCAGTAACCATGTTTTTTACGTAATCCGCGTGACCAGGACAGTCAACGTGTGCGTAGTGACGATTAGCAGTTTCATACTCAACGTGTGATGTATTAATTGTAATACCTCTTTCTTTTTCTTCAGGAGCATTATCAATTTGATCAAATGATTTTGCTTGACAGTAACCAGCATCAGATAACACTTTTGTGATTGCTGCTGTTAAAGTAGTTTTACCGTGATCTACGTGTCCGATCGTACCAATATTTAAGTGTGGTTTCGAACGGTTAAAGGTTTCTTTTGCCATTTTACTTAATTTTTAATCTAGTTTATATATTTATTTCAATTTCCTACTTACTTGAGCCAACTACGGGAATTGAACCCGTGACCTCTTCCTTACCAAGGAAGCACTCTACCCCTGAGCTAAGTCGGCAGAATCCTCGTTAAGGATTTAAAGATTTTCAATTTAGAATTCTAAATCTCAAATCAATTTTGTGGGGAGAGCAGGATTCGAACCTGCGAAGTTCACACAGCAGATTTACAGTCTGCCCTCGTTGGCCGCTTGAGTATCTCCCCATTTTTTTATCAATAATCACATGAACTATTCCAAATCGCATTGGAAAAAAGAGCCGGCGGAGGGACTCGAACCCACGACCTGCTGATTACAAATCAGCTGCTCTAGCCAACTGAGCTACGCTGGCGATTTCAATAAAAAAAGTCCGCTATTTCTAACGGACTGCAAATGTAGAGATTTTATCTTTTAATCAAAACATTTTTTGAAAAAAAATTAAATTAAATATGTGTTCTTAACTTTTCTTTACGTTTTACCAGTAATCGCTCAATAGATTCCGCCGCTTGCTCTACTGCTTCCTCAAAGGATTTACACTGTTTTTCAACCAAAAAATCATCTCCAGGGACATTAATTTTTATTTCAACATTTTTATTTTCCTTTTCACTTGTCTTTTCTACTTTCAAAAAAACATCAGAAGAGACAACTCTGTCATAATATTTCTCCAATTTATCCATTCTTTCCTGAACGAAATCTACTAGCTTTTTGTCAACAGTAAAGTTAACTGCATGAACATTTACCTTCATAATCAATCTTTTTAATGGTTAAACACTTTTTGAATTATTTTTTATTCCTAGGATGTGCCTCTTGATATACTTTTTTGAGTTCAAATAAACTACTATGTGTGTATATCTGAGTAGAAGCAAGACTAGAATGCCCCAATAATTCTTTAACTGAATTCAAATCAGCTCCGTTATTTAATAAATGAGTCGCAAATGTATGTCGCAATATATGAGGACTTTTTTTTACCTTTTCGGAGACAGTACTAAAGTATGAATTTATTAATCGATACACAAAAGAATCACTCAATTTTAACCCTTTTTTTGTGATGAATAAATATTCCCCATCAACTATTATCTCCAACAATGAACGCTCCTTTATATACAACAACAACTGCTTCATAACCACGGCCAAAACCGGAAGAACACGCTCCTTATTCCTCTTACCTAACACTTTAATAGTACCACCTCCAAAATTCACATTTGAAAGCTTTAAATGAATAAGCTCTGTTCTTCGGATTCCAGCAGTATAAAACAATTCCACTATAAGCCTATCTCTTACTTCCTGAAAACCTTCTGTAACTGAATTTTGAGACAACGCATCAACCAATTCTTTTTCTGAAAAAGGAATCTGAAGTTTTTTCTCCGTTTTTAAAGCTTTATGCCTCAATAATGGATTAACCTGAATTTGTTTTATTTTTATAAGAAATTTATAAAAAGCTTTTAAGGAAGCTATTTTTCTGTTCACAGTACTATTTGAAACACCATCATCAACAAGTACAACAATCCAACTTCTAATCTGGCTATAATTAACTTGATCAATAGCATCTTGACCAAAACACTCCTTATTAAATACCTCAAAATAAGAGATATCATTTAAGTAAGCATTTACCGTGTGTGGAGAATATTTTTTTTCTAATTGCAGATAACTCCTAAATGCATCTTTATTATTTATAGCCATAAAAAAAAAAACCGTTAGCATCAAAGTTAAGAAACTTTAATTACTAACGGCAATTTATTTTAAGCGATTGGAATATTAGATATTCTCAATATTATCTCTCATATTCTGGATATAAGCCGCTTTTTGAAATTTCATTCTATTGACAACTGATGGCTTAATAAAAGCAGTACGTGCTCTTAATTGTCTTACAGTTCCAGTTTTATCGAATTTTCTTTTGTAGCGCTTAAGTGCTCTATCGATATTTTCTCCGTCTTTAATTGGTATAATTAACATAATTTTATCACCCCCTTTCGTTAAGTGTGCAAAATTAGAAATTATTTCTAATTTGACGTACTTTATTTTATTTTTTTTTAATTTATTTTATACCAGCGACAAAATAGAATTCAAAACGAAAACATTCTTGATCACGCGTAAAGAGTAAAATACGCACAATAGACTGCATTTACCTCTTATTAGTATGATAGCACGCCCTACTCTTTATTTTAATAAATTTCTAGAAATTACCAGTTTTTGAATCTCGGTAGTTCCTTCACCTATGGTGCATAATTTTGAATCTCTATAGAATTTTTCTACCGGATAATCCTTCGTATACCCGTAACCTCCATGTATTTGAACGGCATCATTAGCCACTTTTACACAAACTTCAGAAGAATACATTTTAGCCATTGCTCCTAATGTGGTAACAGGTCTATGCTGTTCTTTCAGAAAAGCTGCTTTGTGCAATAATAATTCGGATGCTTCGATTTCAGTAGCCATATCAGCCAATTTAAAAGATATTGCTTGAAATTCGGAAATAGGCTTTCCAAACTGATGTCTTTCTTGAGAATATTTCAAAGCCGCTTCATAAGCTCCTTTGGCAATTCCCAGTGACAAAGCACCAATTGAGATACGTCCACCATCAAGAATCTTCATGGCTTGAACGAATCCCTGTCCTACTTCGCCCAATCTATTAGCATCTGGAATACGGCAATTGTCAAAAATCAATTCGGCAGTTTCACTGGCACGCATTCCTAATTTATTTTCTTTTTTCCCCGATGTAAATCCTGGTATTCCTTTTTCGAATACAAATGCAGTCATTCCTTTTGAATCACCTTTCTCACCAGTACGAACAATTACCACCGCAATATCTCCAGAAATAGCATGGGTAATAAAATTTTTAGCTCCATTTACCACCCAAAAATCGCCATCTCTAACGGCAGTCGTATTCATTCCGCCTGCATCGGATCCTGTATTATGTTCTGTCAAGCCCCATGCTCCTATATATTCTGCAGTAGCCAACTTTGGAATCCATTTTCTCTTTTGCTCATCGTTACCAAAAGTTAAAATGTGATTAGTACATAAAGAATTATGAGCAGCAACAGACAAACCTATGGAGGGATCCACTTTTGAAATTTCCTCTACAATCGTAATATATTCATGATAACCCAATCCTGACCCACCTAATTCGGCTGGAACCAGAACTCCCATAAACCCCATTTCGCCAAGTTTTTTAAACAAAGGAACTGGAAAAATTTGAGCTTCATCCCACTCCATTATATAAGGTCTTATGTTTTTTTCGGCAAAATCTTTTATAGATTGAGCTATTAAAGATTGTGTTTCATTGTAATCAAAATTCATCATAAATGTCTTTCATATTAAAAGTCCAAATATAAGGCAATAAAACTTGCTTTTTCAACAGGAAAGCCGTTAATTTTTATCAAATCCTCAATATTTCTAAAATCACCATTCATACTCCTATATTTTACAATTTGTCTTGCTAAATCATATTTAAAATAAAAAAATTGAGAAAGCTCCTTTAAAGAAGCATTATTAATATCTATTTTATTTAAGTTAGGGAGTTTTGTAATGATAAAGTACTTGTTCAAATTTAAAATTGTCGCTGGAGATAATCCCCAAACCTCTTTAAGCTGCTCCATAGAGACAAATCCTCCTAACTTATCTTTTTGAGTTAAAATGCGAAGTGAAATTACCTCTCCTATTCCGTTTATCTTAATCAAATCCTCTTTTGTTGCTTGATTAATATCTATTAAAACTATTTTTTCTTTTTTATCGAAAGTAGAATTCTGATCATATTTATATTCCTTGAATTTCTTTTTATTATTTACCCAATCGGGGAATTTGAAAAATGGAGCAATTACATTCAATAAAGAATCTGAAACTTTTGTTACATCTTGAAACTCTTTAGCAGAATTAACAAATTTATTTTCCTTTCTAAAAGCTAAAAGCCGATCGATTTCCTGAACAGACATTCCGAGTTTATAGCCTTTATAATCTGAAATAAAATTAGGATTAAAGGGATACATAGCAGGCTTACCATCGGATCGATGCAATTTTAAAGAATCCACTTCTCCTTGTAAAGAAAGCCACTGCTGTTTACTTGAATCCTTTTCTTGAGTTGGACTAAAATCCACAAAATAATAAACCAATTGAAGAATTATAATAATCCCGAACAGGAAAACAATTCCTGTGCACTGTTGACGTGAAAATTTAAAAAAATTTTTGATTGCGTTGAAAGTTATAGTTGATATTACATGTATTTAAACAAAATATTTGAAATCTAAAAATATAAAAATTATTCAGAAATCACACTTTTTATAAGAAAAATATTAATACTCATTATTCCTTAAATAACTCAAAACATATTCTTACTATTTTTTTCCTAAATAAAAAAGTTTAATACATCATCAATTTGTTAGTTAAATGAAATTATAATTTTTATTTTTTATAAAAAACAATACATTTGGCACTTAATAACATCTAAACCATAAAACCATGTCTATTTGGAAAAGAAAACCATTAGCCCTACTATTAGCTGAAGCCGCTGATTCTGAAAAAGGATTAAAAAGAACATTAACCGCTTGGTCATTAGTTGCATTAGGAATCGGTGCAATTATTGGTGCTGGATTATTCGTTAGAACAGCAACCGCAGCAGCGCAAAGTGCAGGACCATCAGTAACAATAGCATTTGTTGTAGCCGCTATCGGTTGTGCATTAGCAGGATTGTGCTACGCAGAGCTATCGTCTTCTATTCCTATTTCTGGAAGTGCATACACCTATACTTATGCTACTATGGGTGAGTTTTTAGCTTGGATTATTGGTTGGGATTTAATTCTTGAATATGCAGTAGGTGCTGCAACAGTGGGGATTGCATGGAGCGAATACCTAAATAATTTACTCACAAATGTACTACACGTCGACCCCATACCCTTTGCCTATTGCCATTCTCCATTTCAAACATCATTAACAGGAGAACAAGGAATCATAAATTTACCTGCTCTATTTATAGTTGCTGTAATCAGTTTATTATTAATAAAAGGAATACATGAATCAGCTGTGGTAAATGGTATCATTGTTGTTGTTAAAGTTCTAATCGTAATACTAATTATTGTATTGGGCTGGCATTTCATTAACCCAGCAAATCATACCCCTTACGTTCCACCAACAGCTGTTTTCACTGATGAACACGGAGTAGGACATGCCTATGGAGGTGTCATGGGAATATTAGGCGCTGCTGGTACTGTTTTCTTTGCTTTCATAGGATTTGATGCCGTAAGTACAGCTGCACAAGAAACTATCAATCCTAAAAAAAATATGCCAATCGGTATTTTAGGATCTTTAGCAGTGTGTACTGTTTTGTATATTCTTTTTGGACATGTTCTTACAGGTCTTGAACCAGTAGAATTCTTCAGAACTAGTGGTAAGGAGGCATCTGTAGCCAATGCCATAATCCATGCTATGGGAGAAAGCTATAACTGGCTTGCTCAATTTGTTACCGTTGCTATATTAGCAGGTTTTTCATCTGTTATTTTAGTTATGCTATTAGGACAATCAAGAGTTTTTTACTCAATGGGTAAAGATGGTTTACTACCAAAGGCTTTTAGTGATTTGCATTCAAAATACAAAACTCCATACAAAGCAAATCTTGCTATTTTGGTAATTGTTGGTGCTTTCGCTGCTTTTATTCCTGGGGATATTGTTGGAGACATGACAAGTATTGGAACTTTATTCGCTTTTGTTCTTGTATGTATTTCTGTTATTATCTTAAGAAAAAAAGAACCAAATATGGTAAGAGAATTCAAAACTCCTCTTGTTCCTTTCGTACCACTTTTAGGAGTATTTGTATGTTGTGCAATGATGTACGGTCTAGGCTGGACGAATTGGTTGAGACTTTTTGCTTGGATGGCTATAGGAGTAATTTTCTATTTTTCCTATGGAAAGAAAAACAGTGTATTGAACAAGACTAAAGAATAATTTCAATTCACATAAAAAAAGGGATTTTAAAGCTTAACCACTTTAAAATCCCTTTTTTATGCTTCATAATTACCTTTTACAAATCGAAAACAGAAGTTCTTTTGGCTCTAATTAAATCTTTTAGCCGAATCCAGAAAGCCAATGTAAGATAAACTCCAAATCCTAAACCTGCAGTCACAAAAGAAATATAGATAAAAAACAAACGAACGCTTGTTACTCGCATTCCTAATTTATCTGCTAATCGGGATGACACATGAAAGCCATACTTTTCCAAAAAGAATTTCAATTTTATTACTGCTCGCATATTTCTAGGTCATGAGTTTTGACAAAATTACAAAATTTCAGATTCAATATTGATATGATATTAGATATGAGCTAATAAAAACTGAATATCAAATCAGTGTGTTTTTAACAACTCAACACCAATAGCACAATCTAAACATTTATTCTTGTTACAATATTCATTTTTGAGTTGCAATAAAGACTGAGTTTCAAATGCATTTCGAGCCTTTATTCCAAAAGAACTAAACTTCTCTACTATCGAATTCTTTTCGGCCTCAACATCATTTAAAACAGTAATTAAATCCTCCGAAGCCTCCTTTCCTTGGCTTTTGGCATAGGCAAATTGGAGCGGAATAACAGTATTTAGAATCAATAAATCCATAAAAGACTTAGATAATGCTTTTTTCTTTTTCGGGCTTTCTTTGTCGAATTGATAATGCGTCTCCCAATATGGCGTAACCGAAACTCGAAAAATTTCATAAATTGCCTCAATAGCATTCAAATTACTTATTTTCGAAAATAAATTTTGCTGTTTATGAAATAAGTTAGCTAATTGTGAAAGCCGAATCGTTGGAAAATTATCAGGCCTATGCTTAAAAAACTGTACCGGTTCAACAAAGCTCTTTTCCAATTGATATTTATGAAGCAGATAAAAATACCTAAATTTTAAATCTTTAAAATAAGCATCTTCTTTCTCAGCATCCAGCAATCCAGCTGCCCCCAACAATAAAGCTTCGAGGTTTTCGACTTCAAAACATTCTTTGCGAATTACTGAAAAAGGGATAGATTGAGCAATTTTAAGAAACGTTTCCCCATTAGTATTCAACCCAAAGTTTTTAGCTAAAAGACAGAACAAAACGGTTTCCCAATCATTGTTTGTTTCTACTAATAATTCTAATATCGGTTTTGATTTTCTTTCTAAACGTTCAAAAAACAATCGCTCTTGCCAATTATTTAATGTAAACTTTGGAATTTCTGTTAGTTGTTTTTCACAGAAAATCCAAGACTTAGGAGCTAATAGCTTTTGATAATTATTAAGGATTGAAGGGCTAACGTATTTTTTAAGCTCAAGAACTGGAATTTCTGAATTATCAGATCGAAAAATTTCTGAGTCATGGTCCCAAACCACATGCAAAATTACATTTTCATAACCTGCATCTTTCTCATGATGATGTACATACCAATCGGAAGATTTGACATGAATTTCGACATTTCCAGCCCATTTTTGATTTCCAATAGTAATTTGGGCATTAAAAAAATCAGGACCAGCCAATTGTAAATACTGACCTGTATTACTGATAGTGATTTCCTCTTGGTTAGAAGTTTTTAAATTTAAAGTATCAAACTTTTTGAACTTCCAAAGGTAATGGAGAAAATCTTCTTTCATGTTTTTTAGATAATAGATAAAAAGATGAGAGATAATAGACTCATCCTAAAAGACTAAAGTAATAAAAAAAACAAACAACTTAACTTACAAAGTTAAAAAAGACAGCTATTTCAACAAATTATTTAAAAACCATTAAATACATTGTAAGGTTATAAGATTCTGAACAGCATTGAAAAGGATTATCTCAATAAATACAACTTTGCACAAGCTCTTGCATCTGACAAGGCTTCATGATGGTTTAGTTTTATATTCATTTCACGGCAACAATCACTAAGCTTTGTGGGCTTTAACCCTTTGGCTTTATATATTTTAACAGTACATTCCCAACGGGAACCAATGTTTAAATCCTCGTAATTGAGTCCGTAAAGTGCCATAGATTTAGATAAAACATTCCGGTCGAAACTTTCATTGTGTGCCACTACAACTCTATTTTGAAGTCTTTTTTTTATTTCGGGAAAAACCTCTATAAAGGTTTTGGCATTTGCTGTATCTCTTGGATAAATCCCATGAACTTGTATCGTAAAAGGATTGTATTCATTATTAGGCGGTTTGATTAAGGTCACAAATTCATCTACAATGACACCATTTTCGACAGTAACAATTCCAACAGAACATGGATGATAAGCTGTTGCTGTTTCAAAATCTATTGCTGTAAAATTCATTATGATTTAAATTTCTAAATTAAAAATTCGAGGTTTATTAATGTACAATATTATTTCATTGACCCAATAATATCATACTTGGTGATGATATGGTGATTACCATTTCCTAAATCAACTAATACTGCGGCATTTTCTTTTGTAAAGAACTGATACAATTCGTCTATTGAAGTTCCTAATTTTACAATTGGAAATGGTTTTCCCATAACTTCTTTAATCGGTTTATCGGCAACATTTTTATCGGCAACATAACTTTGGAACAAATCACTTTCATCAACAGAACCAACAAAGCCGTGAACATCTATAACTGGAATTTGAGATATTTTGTACTTGCGCATTCTCTCGATAGCGTGCGAAACTAATTCTTCAGTACGAACTACCACCAAAGGCTTATCAATATGATCTTTGATTACATCTTCTGCTTTGGTTACATCCTCTTCCAAAAATCCTCTCTCTCGCATCCAATCATCATTGAACATTTTACCCACATAACGACTGCCCGAATCATGAAACAAAACCACAACCACATCTTCCGGTTTAAAATGTTCTTTTAGCTGTAACAAGCCTTTTACAGCAGCACCTGCAGAATTCCCAACAAAAATCCCTTCTTCAAGTGCAATTTTTCTAGTATAAACTGCTGCGTCTTTATCGGTTACTTTGGTGAAACCGTCAATTAAAGAAAAGTCAACATTTTTCGGCAAAATATCTTCCCCTATACCTTCGGTGATATAAGAATAAATTTCATTCTCATCAAAAATTCCTGTCTCATGGTATTTTTTGAACACAGAACCATACGTGTCAATTCCCCAAATTTTAATATTTGGATTTTTCTCTTTCAGAAATTTCCCAACTCCAGAAATAGTTCCTCCAGTACCTACTCCAACCACAAAATGAGTAATCTTCCCTTCTGTCTGTTTCCAAATTTCAGGCCCAGTTTGCTCATAATGAGCCACTGTATTGGATAGATTGTCGTATTGGTTTGCATACCAAGAATTAGGAGTTTCTTTGGCTAATCTTTTGGAAACCGAATAATAGGAACGAGGATCTGTAGGTTCTACATCTGTTGGGCAAACCACAACTTTAGCACCTACAGCACGAAGAATATCCATTTTTTCTTTGGACTGTTTGTCAGATATCACACAAATTAACTTATATCCTTTAATGATAGCAACCAACGCCAATCCCATGCCAGTGTTTCCAGAAGTTCCTTCAATTATAGTTCCTCCGGGTTGCAAACGTCCATCGGCTTCGGCATCTTCAATCATTTTTAAAGCCATACGGTCTTTCACCGAATTCCCTGGATTGAATGTCTCCACTTTGGCCAAAACCAAAGCATCTACATCTGCAGTTATTTTATTGAGTTTTACTAATGGAGTATTCCCAATAGTTCCTAATATATTTTCTGAGTATTCCATTTTGTTGTTTTTTCGGAGTTTTTTTTAAAACTACACTATTTCTATATAGTATATACACAAAAACAAAAATACTTTATTTTTCAATAAAAACTTTGAATTTGGAACTACTAAGTTCCAAATTAATTAAAGAAATTCCAAACTAACCCAAAACGAATTAAAAAATCACGATATGGATTATTAGCATCTGAAAAATAATTATTTTTCGAAAACAAAGAGTTAAAATGCTCTGCTTTTAAATAAAGTCTGGTACGCTGAATTTTGACATTTACAAAATAATCAAGAAGAGGAGCATTACCAATTTTAACTCTGTCTTGAACAAAAAATTCTCCAATTACAGGGTTATAATTATTTGTGAAATAACTGGTGAAATAATTCAGCTCAACACCTGTTTGAAAAAACAACTTCCTATCAAATAAATAATTAGTATAATACAACGTATTTCTAGTCACAAATTCTGGAACATTCAAAACAGCATCTGGCTGATCTACTTTTTGAAATAATAGCGTATTATCCAATGCCCATTTACCTACTGTAAATTCTCTGGCAATCTTGAGCGAAGCATAATTAATTGCTTTGCCATATTGTTTAGGTGCAACTATCTGCATGCTGTCTTTTCTCTCGGAAGCCGAAGTAATATCGGCAAAATATAAATGATCATTAATGGCATTCAACTGCATTGACAATGAAACCCATTTGGTATCAGCATTCACACTAAGGGAATTTATCTTTTCATTGACAAAGTCATTCGACCAATTGTATCTTTTATAACTGCTTTGAAATAAATCATAGTTATTATTTGGCAACTTATTCATGCTTTGATAGCGAAATGACAATTGATTTTCATCATTCCAATCATACACTGCCGATGCGTCTAAATTATATAAATTTTGATCTGTTATTGATTTAGAATATAAAAATTTACCATTCCATTTATCCTTACGGTAATTGTATTGCCCGCCAAAAGTATTAATCTTTTGACTTAACAAATTACCAACCGTTTCTCCCCCATCCAAATACAAAATATTATTGTAAAAATAATTCGAGTGCAAATCATCAACAAAAAAAGTAAAAGAACCTAAAGTCATATTTTCATACACAGCTCCAATCTTATTGTACATTTTATTATAGTTCGTAACATCATCAATACCACTGGTTACAAACGATTCACCAAAACGGTTTACCAAAACGCCACCAACATTGGATGCAATAGTTTGCTGCCTATACCCATAATATATTTCTTCGTAATTAAACTGATTTGTAAAATACAAATTATTATCTCCCTTTTTGGGATTGATTCTAAAAGCCTGATCAAAGAAAAGACGGCCTCCTTTCAATACCGAATTGGCATCTTCAAAGTACACTCCTAATCGCTCTCTATTATCAAACGAAGAATTACCACTAGTGAAATCACTTACATTGCTAATCCCTCCGTTTTCTTCATTCTGAAGCTTCTGAGAAGTATAATGCAAATTGGCAATAAATCGTCCATCCTTGGAATTATAGCTTGTTGTAAATCTAAAATTTCCCGATTTAGTCTCTTGATTAATATATCGCCCTTGCGAACGCAATCCTTTATAAGCAATCGAAAAATTAAGTCTTGGAGAAACATTTAGCGAGAAATAAGAGTCGGCCAATTGCCCTCTTTGAATGGTTGATTTAAAAAATAACTCAGTCACTGGAGTCGCAACATTGGCATATTTGATATCATTAACTTTTAAATAATTAAATTGCCTTGCCGTAAAACCAAATTCAGGATAAGGAGAAAAACCATTTAATCCATATTGCAACGCATTATATGTTTGCCCAATATTAGGAAAAGACAAAAGTCCAAAATTATCTTTTCTCAAATAATTGTGACTATACGATTTTCTGATAGACTGGGTAGTATCGATATAAGTAGTATCTCGATCCAACGAAATAAACTGATACATATCATAAGTTGCCTCAGGCGCTTTCTTCTTCTTTATGGAGTCCGAAGAATTGTATTTGCTATTATAATCAATTTCTTTAGCACTATTGACCTGTTTATTTTTCTGCGAAAACAGGAGAACCGGAAAAGCTAAAAAAATTAAAGAAAAAAAAATCCTCATTTGAAATGGTTATATTTAAGCAATTATTTTACTGACATATCCAGCAAAGGTAAAGGATAAAAACGTATAAATAAAAAAACACTCCAATTTATAAAATAAACGGTAACACATATTTTTTTTACAAACCAGAACGCTGCATTTCAAAATAATTTGGGCGAGCCACCAGTAGAAAAAGGGGCTTACTCATTGTACCGTTCATTAGCCCTTTTCCTACTGCCGTCGGGCTATCCATGCTACTTCGGTAGCTTATTTCTATCCCTCTCGCAGCTCGCAAGAACCTGAATGCAATACCCAAATCTTTTATTTTTCCGAAATCAATTTGCCTCACAAAAAAAGAAAATCAAGAAAAAATCACAATATTTGTCTAACAAAAAGATTTCAATATGCTTCAAAATAATTTCTCCTCTTTCCAGCTCGAAACCGGCACCGATGAAGCCGGACGTGGCTGTCTTGCCGGTCCAGTAACAGCCGCAGCCGTAATTTTACCAATAGATTTTGAAAACAGCATTCTAAACGACAGCAAACAACTATCCGAAAAAATTAGAGAAAAACTAAAACCAATTATTGAAGCCCAAGCCATTACCTTTGCTGTAACTCATTTACATCCCAATGAAATTGACGAAATAAATATCCTCAATGCTTCGATGAAAGGAATGCAGGAATGCATCTTAAAATTAAGCCAAACTCCTGAGTTTATTATTGTAGACGGCAATAGAGCATTGAATGCCAAATTAGGCTTGAAACATCAATTTGGAAAAAAATTTACGGTCAAAGAAATTGAATTACTAAAATCAATTCCCAATCAAAGCATTATAAAAGGGGATTCAAAATATCTGAGCATTGCCGCCGCATCGATATTAGCAAAAACCTACCGTGATGAATACATGAATAAAATTCACGAAGAATTCCCCATGTACAATTGGAAAAAGAACAAAGGATATCCCACACAAGAACACCGCGAAGCCATTAGAAAATATGGCCCCACAAAATACCACCGAATGAGTTTTAGATTATTGCCTGAGCAGTTGAAATTGGATATTTGATTTAAGATTGCAGATTAACGATTTTTGATCTCAGATTTCTCGAAAGTCGCTTCAAAGAGTTTAGAGAAATGTTTTAAGATTTTTTCTTTCACTTCTTGTTCATCTACTTTTTCGACACCAAGTTCCACATGAAGTGAAGTAACCGCTTTGCCACGGATTCCGCACGGAATAATATTATCAAAATACCCCAAATCGGCATTGACGTTTAAGGCAAAACCATGCATCGTTACCCATCGAGAAGCACGCACTCCCATGGCGCAAATTTTTCGGGCGAATGGTGTTCCTGCTCCAAGCCAAACGCCGGTTTCACCATCGCTTCGACCGCATTCTATTCCGTATTCTTGTAAAGTAAGAATAATGGCTTCCTCCAAAAAACGCAAGTATTTATGAATATCCGAAAAGAAATTCTCCAAATCCAGAATAGGATATCCCACAATTTGACCTGGCCCATGGTATGTAATATCACCACCACGATTGATTTTGTAGAAAGTCGCTCCTTTGGATTCTAATTGTTTTTCGGATAAAAGCAAATTACTTAAATCACCGCTTTTGCCTAAAGTGTAGACGTGAGGATGTTCTACAAAAAGAAAATAATTAGGTGTTGGAATCTGAGTTTCTTCCCTCCTGTTTTGAATCTTCAAATCCACAATTCCTTTGAATAATTCTTCTTGGTATTCCCAAGTTTCCTTATAATCCTTATCCCCTAAATCTTGAAGCTGAATAGTTTTGTTCATTTTTTCTCTGAAATGCTAAGAATCTTAGATACTGAGAATCTAAGATTTAATTTTTGCAAAGGTACAAATGTTTATTGCATCCTAACCCGTTTTAATCTACAGCTTCGGGGTCTAAAACCACTTCCAAGTTTGTGCTCATTGGATTTTGCAAACAATCAGATAATAGGAATTGCAGTGATAACGATTTACGGTCATCGCTAACTTTTGCCAGCGGATTGGAAACCGATTGGATTTTTCGAGGAAAATGATAATTCAGGACATAATTCTGAACGAGTTTGTATCCTTTGTATTCTGCTTTTAATCTTTCTATTTTATCAAATTCCTTTTTTTGTTCCAATGTGTCGATAATCGTTACAATTCTATTGAAACGATTGCCAGTGTAATCATAGCATACTTTGTAATAATGCTCTTCGGCAGTTAAGGCATAATTGTTTTTTATATCATCAATGTAATGATCGGTTTTTAAAAGATCAGCAATATCGGATGCTTTTTGAAAATTCTGGGCATAGGTAGTTCTAAACTCCTTATCGTAGGAACTTGCTTTTCTGTGCACTTTTACATTCGAATACGTCAAAAATACTTTTTGATCGGCTACTGGTGTTCTGGAAAATGTTTCGTGATGCTTCTTGATATAATCGCCAAAAACGTAAGTTGTATCTTTGTAAATATCTTCTTTCGAATAGTTTTCCTTCGCAATTTGCATGTAGCTGTGTTCATCTCTTAAGTGTACAACTTCAATGATTCCGCTACCATCAGAGTTGATATGAAGAGTTTCTGTAACTTGACAGCTTGCGGTAAGAACGAGTACTAGTAAAAAGAAATATATTTTCATTGTTTGAAATATCATTGCCTGTTATTTTACCAAATATAACTAAATTCTGATTATTTTATCAGCAGTGATTTCGAGAAAACTTTAAAACAACCCAAATACTTCTCTACTCAAATTTAGGATTATCTATAATTCATACCTTATTTCATCTTTTATCCAACCGATGAGCTAAGAATATTTCAAAAAAAAAGAGGCAAATACACTTCAGACAAAAAAACTAAGATATTGGCCATCAAAACAAAGTTGTTGTAAAATTAGATAAACGACACATATAATCGCCGTATTGCTTTCTAAATAAATAAAAAGCAACTTTTTATTACAAAAATAAGTCGTGATATTTGCACTTTTAAAATACAATATCCCCAAAACCTAAAACAATTTAAATTAACCTAAATGATTCCAAACATCAAAAGATGGCTCTTTGTCAATTTGCTAATTACAACTTTTCTCGTGCTTACCAGCTGTGATAACGAAACCCAATACACCAACTACGAGCCCAATTATTTGTCAAGCATTGACGCAACCAATTTACCAATAGGAAATAAACCTATGACTATGTTTGAAGATGATGAAAATCCTTCAAAAATGTATGACAAAAAAGACCGTTGGTTTCGAGTAAACGAACCGCTACAAATAATCCAAAAAGGAAAAGATTCGGTACAAGTATCGCTTTATTCTCCTGTTGGACTTAAAGATGTAAAAATCTATGCTAAACTACCCAATTATGGCAAACGCTTTTTAATCTATCATTTTACAGAAATCCCTGCTTTTCATCGTTCGTTTCATCAAATTCCGTTAGTAGCTGGAAAAAATGATTATTTATTAGAAACAGGTAATGCAGTTACCATTGATAAAATTGATGGTTTCTCTTCTGGCACTATCGAATTTTCGGTAGAATCAAGCGATCCTTTATTTGCCATGTTCAAAAAAATAAAATCTTCTCATTTGGTTCAATTTAATGATGCTTATCATCTTAATAATAATCCAGCTGATGATCCGAACAAATATTTACCAATGAACCCTGTTTTAGCCAAAGAAGCCATAACAATGATTATCAATTATTCTTATGCTTTAAGTCATCCTATTTACTATGAAACATTTACCAATTTTGACAGATACAAGCAAGAACAAGCTACTCTGGCTGGAACTGCTGTAAATGGAGCAATCAATTGGCATGCAAATACCAAAGACGTTGATGAAGTTTACGATTACTATACCAAAGCTCAAATAGAGGAAATATATTGGAACTACCTAGACAATAGAACACTTTATATGGCAATGGTAGGCGGTGGATCTGCCTGGGGTGGAGGCACTTTAGCATCACAATGGGAATCTGGTTATGTTACTGGACATTGGCTTGGAGAAATGTCGGTTTGGTCACACGAATATTCACACCACATTGGTTTTAATCACGACAGTAATCTGGCCAATAGCGGTGAAGGTGGTGGCCAGCAAGAGATGCTGACCCAATTTTATAAGTACTTAATTCACCTAAACGACCTGCCTTTTACCAATCCAGACGTATTAAAAGGATGGACAAAAACAAATTACCTTAATAAAAAAGATTACAGAAAACCTGTTTTTACTATTAACCCAAAAAATCCGTTTTTATTAAAATATAAAGGAGCAGGAAAATGGAATTAATACCGTTAGTTATTTCAAATTAGTCCAATAAAAATTAGACTAAATGAAATATACAACGGCATTATACCAGAAGCCATTGAACTAAAATATACTAATCATTGGTATAACAAATCAAATCAATATGAACAAAATAGCTTTTTTTATAGCATTGCTTTGCCTCTTTACAAATTGCAGCAAGGATTCTTACGAGGCATTCGAACCAACCAATTACAATTATTACTATCCTACTGATGAAGCAACAATCACAGCAAGCCAAATTGGAGACGGAACAGGAAAACTAGATCCGAAAGGGATAGCCATAGCAAACGACAAATTATATATCTGTAATGGTGATGCACTCGAAGTTTTCGATGCTAAAACTTTGGCTTACATCAAAACAATCAAGAACTACACCAAAGGAGCGACAACAATTGCGCTAACAAATCTTACTTCCATAAGTATTGATAATGGAAGGATTTATCTTGGAGGCGAATCAAGACTTTTTGTATTTGATGAAACGACAATGCTGGGTATCAGTACCGTTGGAAATGGACAATGGTGGCAAACTTTTCTTGGTATTTATGGCGTTGTGGTAAGAGACGGATTGGTATTTATCAAAGAACAAAACACTTCAATAAAAGTATTTCAGACTACACAAATTACCGAAACAAGCAACTGGAATTTAACACCAATTGCCAAATTAAACACCTTAGAAGGCTACAAAGATGTCTATTCGATGGATGTAGCGGATGGAAATTTAGTTGTAGCTGGACGAAATGCAAAAGGCTATTTATATTACAACATTGCAGATATTCGTACCAATGCAACAAGCTCACTGGTAACGCCTATAACCCCAACAGTAACGCCTTTTGCAGAAGCAAAACCTCTTGCAGTCACTTTTAGCACTGATTGGGCTGTAACCTCAGAAAACGTTGGAGATTTAAACTATCTGCGTCTTTATCCTAAAGGAGAATTCGTTAACAAAACCTACTCTCCAAGAATAAATGCCGCTGATGTTATGGGAGCAAATCCTTTTGGGAATATTGTCAGCACTGCGCAACTTAACGACCGTATTTTTTTAGCCGATAATACAAACCAAAAAATAAGGATTATTAAAATCAATCAAAGGACAATCGCTGAGCAAAAGTAAAATAAACCTATAAATGAGAATCAATGACCAGATTCGTCTGCGTCTAATTTCAACAATTTTACTATTATTATAAAGCAATACCTGCATCGTTTTTAAAAACTTTGTAGGTATTGTTTTTTTTTAATTAATGTTTCTGCTTCTAAAATCACTTCTAAGTAAGTCGAAAGTTTAAACGTTGTAAAGTCAAAAGAAGCAATATTCGAAATAATAGTTTAAAATCAATCGGTTGCGTTATTTTTTCTAATTTTAAAACACGACATTATAATACAATGGTTGTTACTTGTGTTTTTTTTTTGCAATATCGCTTTGGTAAAGATCTTATGAAAAACTAAAATTGTAGAATAGCCCCGATAGAAGGGAAAATCCTTTTTTCTTGTTTTTTTCTAACAAGAAAAAAGATTGGAATGATAGCGGGACAAATGGTCTTGAAATAATAAATATTTCTGCTCCAAAAAATTCCTCCCCCCCCCCCCCGCACTCTCCAAAAGAGACGGGTTTCCGTACAGACGGGTTTCAAACCCGTCTCTATCAAAAAAATTCTGAAAACTGCTTTCTAAAAACTGCAATCTATTTGTTATCTTTGCACACTTAAAAAAACTGTATATAATGGCCTTATCAGAACAAGAAATCATCCGAAGAGAAAAACTTCAATCGTTACGTAATTTAGGAATCAATCCTTATCCTGCCAATCTTTTTCCTGTAAATCATACTTCGAAGCATATAAAGGAGTCTTTTGAAGAGGGCAAAAAAGTGATTGTTGCCGGGCGTTTGATGAGTGTGAGAGATCAAGGAAAAGCTTGTTTTGCGGAATTGCAGGATAGCGAAGGGCGTATTCAGTTGTACGTGAACCGCGATGTTTTGTGTGAAGGCGATGATAAAACGTTATACAATCAGGTATTCAAAAAATTGACCGATTTGGGCGATTTTATCGGTATTGAAGGCGAATTGTTTACGACGCAAGTTGGTGCGAAATGTATTCGTGTGAGCGGTTTTACTTTTTTAAGCAAAACTTTGCGTCCGTTGCCATTGCCAAAAGTGGATGAAGACGGAAAAGTTCACGACGCTTTTAATGATCCTGAATTGCGCTACAGAATGCGTTATGTGGATTTGACTGTGAACCAAAACGTGAAAGATACTTTTATCAAACGTACCAAATTGTTTAATGCAATGCGTGGTTTCTTTAATGAAGCAGGATATCTTGAAGTTGAAACTCCGGTTTTGCAATCGATTCCTGGTGGTGCAGCGGCTCGTCCGTTTATCACGCATCATAATTCGCTTGACATTCCGTTGTATATGCGTATTGCGAATGAATTGTATTTAAAAAGATTAATTGTTGGTGGTTTTGACGGTGTATATGAGTTTTCGAAAAACTTCCGTAACGAAGGAATGGACAGAACGCACAACCCGGAATTTACCGCAATGGAAATATATGTAGCCTACAAAGACTACAACTGGATGATGGACTTTACCGAAAACCTATTGGAACATTGCGCTATTGGCGTTAATGGGACGAGCGAGGCTACTTTTGGTGAACATAAAATCAGTTTCAAAGCGCCTTACGCCCGTGTTACAATGACAGATTCTATCAAACATTTTACTGGTTTTGATATTTCTGGTAAAAGTGAAGAAGAACTTTTTGAAGCTGCCAAAGGAATGGGAATTGACGTTAACAAAACGATGGGTAAAGGAAAATTGATTGATGAGATTTTTGGAGCTAAATGCGAAGGAAATTATATTCAGCCAACGTTTATCACGGATTATCCAAAAGAAATGTCGCCTCTTTGTAAAGAACACCGTGACAATCCAGAATTGACGGAACGTTTTGAATTGATGGTTTGCGGTAAAGAAGTTGCGAATGCTTACTCTGAATTAAACGACCCAATTGACCAAAGAGCCCGTTTTGAAGATCAAATGCGTTTGGCCGAAAAAGGTGATGATGAAGCGAATGGAGTTATTGACGAGGATTTCTTAAGAGCTTTGGAATACGGTATGCCTCCAACTTCTGGTTTAGGAATTGGAATGGATCGTTTGATGATGTTCTTGACTAATAATGCTTCGATTCAAGAAGTGTTGTTTTTTCCTCAGATGCGTCCGGAGAAAAAACAGGTTCAACTAGAAGAAGACGAAAAATTAATTGTTTCTATTCTGCAGGCTAACGCCAATGTTTTGGAATTTGGTTCACTAAAAATCAAATCGGAATTGAGCGGTAAGAAATGGGACAAAGCGATGAAGAATCTTTCGGGTCTTGGACTGACTGAGGTTGTTGTTGATGGGGATGTGAAGAGTTGTAGATTGAAGGAGTAATTTTTTATTCTAACTATATTATTTTAAAGGAGTTTCAGATTTGAAACTCCTTTTTTTTTGTTCAAAATTTTTAATAAAAAGAAAAATTAATTTTTCTTTCTTAACTTTGTTATTCAAAATCATACTATTTATGAGTACTTTAGAATTAAAACTAGAAATATTTGACAAACTAAAATCTGTAGAAGATGAGAGCTTGTTAAAAAAAATAATGACTTTACTAAAGACAGTGGATGAAGATAAAATTTACCATTTAAGCGAATACGAATTAGATATGGTAAAAGAAGGCGAGGAAGATATAAAAGCAGGAAGAGTCATTTCGCAAGAGCAATTAGACAAAGAAGATTTGGAATGGTTGTCAAAACAGTAATTTGGACTGAAACTGCCGTTCGTGAAAGACGAAAAATATTAAATTATTGGACAAAACGAAATAAATCTTCTGCCTATTCTGAAAAACTGATTTATGAAATCTTGGCAAGAGTACAATTTCTACTCAAAAATCCTGAAAGTTTCGTTAGTACCGACTACAAAGATATTAGAACCTCAACTTTAGGTCATTATAACATTTATTACAAAACAACCAAGAACGAACTAATTGTTATAGCTTTTTGGGATAATCGACAAAACCCGAAAAAACTTTTTAAGATTCTAAAAAAACAATAAAAAAAAAAGGAGTTTCAAATCAGAAACTCCTTTTGTATACTTAGCAATTCACTTTTAAACCAACTGTGCCACTTTATTTTTAATTTCATTATTTTTCTGCAGTTCTTGAATATTACCAAAAGTAACCAAAGCAATCTGTGTTAAAGCCTCATTAGTAAAAAACGCCTGATGCGCCGTAACTAAAACATTTGGAAAACTCATCAAACGTTGAATGACATCATCCTGAATAATATCAGCAGAAAGGTCTCTAAAGAAAAGTTTTTCTTCCTGTTCGTAAACATCGATTCCCAAATAACCTATTTTTCCTTCCTTCAAACCTTCAATAACGGAAGCTGTTTCTATTAAACCGCCACGGCTCGTATTGATAATCATTACGTGATCTTTCATAATCGAAAGAGATTTTTTATCAATAATATGCTTCGTGTGTTCATTTAACGGACAGTGCAGCGAAATAATCTCCGACTCTTTGAAAATAGTTTCTAATGAAACAAAAGTTACCCCTTCGTTCTCCATTTCAGCATCTACAACAATATCATAAGCCAAGACATTACAGCCAAAACCTTTCACTATCTTGGCAAACGCTTTTCCTATATTCCCTGTTCCGATAATCCCAATTGTTTTTCCGCGTAAATCAAAACCCAATAATCCGTTTAAAGAAAAATTTTGTTCCCGAACACGATTATAAGCTTTGTGTGTTTTGCGATTTAAGGTCAAAATCATCGCCATAGCATGTTCGGCAACGGCTTCGGGCGAATAAGCTGGAACGCGACAAACTTTGATTCCAAATTTTTTAGTGGCTTCCAAATCAACATTATTGAAACCTGCACATCGCAAAGCAATAATTTTTACATTCTTTTTAGCTAATTTTTTAATTACAAATTCGTTGATAATATCATTTACAAAAACACAAACAACATCTGTGTTCTGAATTAATTTTGCAGTCTGCTCATTTAATTGCGTATCAAAAAACTCTAATTCGTAGCCGTAATCAATGTTGTGTTTTTCAAAAAAAACTTTGTCATAAGCTTGAGTTGAAAAAAAAGTAATTTTAGTAATAGTTGATGCTTCTTTCGTAGCCATAAAAATAAGATTGATTCTTAATAGTTCTAAATTACAAATAACTATTGAAACAATCCTCAAAAGCATTCTTTTTTCAGTACTAAAAACCAATCGTAATCCTATTTTACAAACTATAATTCAAATTAATACTCCATCGATAATTCGCAACAACATTGCCAGCAGATAAATTTTGGTTCATTGGCGCTAAATAGTTAAGTCCAATAGATAAACGATCCTTGCCGATTTCAACACCAAATTTACCGAACAAAACATCGCCCGAAGTATCTTCAAGTTTTTGTCCGTGCTGGTAATTACTTTGATATACTTCGCCTGCTAAACCAACCTGAGGCGCTATCGAAAGAGTGTTTTTTTCATACAAATAATAAAAAGTCCCCGAATAATTGAATTGATTTCCGAATTGATAACCTTTTTGATTTTCGGTTTTAATAACATAATTCAGCATGGTGTTCAAGCCAAATTTCTTTCTTCGAATAGTATATTCAGTAGCCAGCAAATAATCCCAACTGCCAGTTCCAACCTGAAAACTCGGATTAACACCTTCGGAATTTGCTTCATTAAACTTTCCTGTTGGTGCTTTAAATCCTCCACCCACTTGCAGCGTATGACTCACTATTGTACTGTCTTTATGAGTTTGATACAAAGTGTACATTCCTAAAACAGTAATATCGCCAAGTCCATTTATGTCCTGCATTCCTGTCGCGGTTTCTCTTTCATGAAAATGATAAGGAATCAATGCCGATAACTGTATTTTACTACTGATAGGAATTCTTGCCCAAGCCTGAACTGTATTGAAGTCCTCCACATACCAAGGCGAATTACTATAAAGGCCATCATTAGTTTTGTACTGTTGATTAAAATAACGAACTCCCACAAAATTAGCATTCAATACAGAAGCAAATCCCATGCTTCCGCCACTGGCAGAACATCCGCAGGCATCGCAATCATCCTCTTCTTCAAATTCAATTTTAGAGAAATAATGAAATTTTGCAAACGGATTAACTGTATTCAAACTGTCTTTTTCGGTTGCATTTGTCCATTGAAAAACAACGAGAAAAAGGATTAGTATTTTTTTCATTTTAAAATATTTTAAAATTCTGAAAATCGTTTATCGGTTAGATACTGATTATCGGTTAAGGTTTTTAAAAAAGCAATTACTTTTGTCTTTTCGGTCGCTGATAAAGGAATTCCCAATGCGCCATTTCTATTTAAAATTGGATCTAAAGTTTCTGATGCAACAACACCTGAATTATAATGTTCCAAAACTGCTTCTAAAGTAAACAGTCGTCCGTCATGCATGTATGGAGCCGTTTTCTCGATGTTACGTAAACTTGGCACTTTAAATTTATAATAATCGGCTGCCAGTTCAGTAACACGATAGCGACCTACGTCATTAACGGCAGGATTTACAGGCAATCCGTTGTTTCGAAACGAATTATCAGTAAACAGATCGGTGGCGTGGCAAGATGAGCATTTTGCATTAAAAACAGCGTATCCATCCAATTCTTCCTGAGTAAGCGTACCGCCAGATTCCTGACGTCGGTATTTATCAAAACGAGAATTTGATGATGTTACCATAACCATAAACTGTCCTAAAGCTTTTAGCATGTTTTCTGAATTAATTTCTCCATCGGTAAAAGCAATTTTAAACAATTTTTGATATTCTGGATCAGCTTTCATCATGGCAATCGCATTACCAAAATTACCGTTCATCTCAACTGGATTCGTAAATGGAATTACGGGCTGTAAATCCAAATGCGCTGTGGCTCCATCGTACATAAAGCTTGTTTGATAGGCTAAATTCTGAATAGGAGGTGTATTGCGGGTACCAACAGCATTATCTACTCCATGACTTACTGTGTGTCCGTGATGCGTAAATGCGTCCTGCTGAATGTGACAAAACCCGCAGGAAACCAATCCATCCGATGCCAACCTGCCATCATAAAAAAGTTTTTTTCCTAATTCAAAACCTTTTTCTGTTGGGGGATTATTAGCTAAATCATAAGCCAAAGGCGGAAAATTAGAAGGCACTTCAACTGCCAAAGGGATGTTTTGATACACATCGTCTTCATCCTGAGAACAACTCCAAAAGAAAGGTAAAATGAGCAATACTAAATATTTTTCCTGCATATTTTATTGTATAAAAAGCGGCCAGAAGAACCAACCGCTTTTATCCTTTTTAGTCGTTGTGAACGTGATTTACAGTAAACATATTAGAAAGATTAGCAGTAATCAACGGCAAGTTTGCACCTCCCATTATCATCGCTCCCATTCCTCCCATATTATTATCTGAGAGCTTGATTTTATTTTTTCCGTCAATAATTTTGGCAACATCTGCAAAAATATGAACGTCTGGGGTAATGTTGGTTCTTACCAATGCTTTGGTAGGTAAATCAAGAGTTACTTCGGTATAATTGTAGTCTGTCCCTGTTTGTCCTGTATGAACCATGAACGGAGCCACTGTGGTTACAGTTGATGAAGTAAACACACCTTCAAAAAGCACAAATTTATAACCAGCACTCCAAGACCACAGCATGTCTGCATCTTGAGCTTTTACTAAAAAATCTCCTTGGCCGGATGCTCCTAAGTCAAATTGGGCTTTATCGACACCTATTCCGAATTTAATTTTTGTATAATCGCCAGCAGGTAAGTTTTCTAATTCTATTTCTTGCGTTTCAGCATCAGCTTCATCAACTACAAAATAGCTTTTAGCTTTTGGATAAGTAAATATAGTCCCGTCTGCTTTAGTCAGGACAATGTTGCTTACAATATATTTTACATCCGAAATTTTCAGTGTTTCTCCTTGTGAAGTAACGTTGCTTTGTGTGTTTAGAATCAAATTACTGCTCCCAAAAACGTTATCAAATTCTACTCCTAATTTTCCTTCTCCTGTTATTATTTCATCATCATTATTTGAACAAGAACCCAATGCAAGTGCGATAGCTATTACTGCTATTATTTTTTTTATTTGAAATTTCATTTCTTATTTTTTTATTTTTTTATACAACGAATTGTAATGATTTGTATCAAAATGATTCATTTTAATGCAAGCCATACAAAACTCATCTGTTGAGACAACAGACAAAATCTTTAAAATGTGCGTAAAATTTAAGAAATGAAAATAGGAGGACGAAAAACAGCATCGCTATTCAAATAGAAGTATAAGTCCGAATAGCTTTGGTTTACTTTTTTAATATTGGAAGAAAAAACGGTGTTTATTTTAAAAGATTTTATTTCTTCAAAAAACAACACTTCTGTAGGTTGAACGGAACCTTTTTTATCTGATGATTTTGGATTTTCAGCATCGGATGCTTTTGCCAATTCTTTCATCAAATGACATTTCCCATTACAATGCATCATAGGTTTTGCCTTGTTTTCGCAAAGCACTTTCGAAATATACTCATAGTTGACCACGTACTCAACAACCGGAAATATCGGTTTTATGAGCATCATTAGCACTATTATGAATATCATTTTTTTCACGTTGCAAAAATATATATTTATATTCTAAACTTTCGTTTAAAATATAAATTAACAGCAAAACATTTAATTCTATTGAAAGGAGCTCCAAATGAAGCTCCTTTTTCAATAGAAGAATTATTAATTATTTTTTATACGAAAAAATCTGAGGGTTTACATTGATGCATAACCAACCCCAATTGTTGGTATGATCTACGTCACCGCCTTTCAGTCTTTGCATGGTATCTGTGGCAAACATTTGAGAATATCCTCCTGTAACATTAATAAATTTATGAACGGCATAACCGGCAGTAAAATCGATTTCCGTTCCTAGATAGTCGTTCATTTCATTGCCAGTGGCATCCAAAACCGTATTGGCAGTATTAAAAACGTGTGGCAATAAAGCAAACTGCCATTTGTTGACATTGTATCCAAATTTCAGGAAAGCATCTTGAAGGCCTACTGAATTTTTATGATTCCCTACGTAGAAATAATCCATATATCCATTCAGTCCATGATTTGTTCCAAAAAGAGGAGAGAATGATTTTATGTCTGTACTAGTGTCAGCTTGGCTTTTTCCTGAAAGAAATTCATATCCAAGACCTGCTTTAAACTTGTCGGTCACTGCATAATTAAAATTAAGCGCAGCATCAAAAGCGCTTACTGTATGAGTAGCATTTTTTCCGGTTTGTCCATAAAACCATAGATTTCCATCCCAAGATGTTCCTTTGGTATTCATATATGTTCCAAAAGTCTGCATATAATCTACTTTCAATTCGGGAGTTGGAGTTGGAATTGGCGGGGTTAATTTGTTCTCGAAACCTGTATTTAAAAACAATAAACTCATGTTTAGTTTTCCAAATTCGGTATGAAACCAAGCATACTGCATCGCTTTATAAGTTGCAACGGTATAAGGTGTCGCAATATCTGTTTCGCCATTGGCATTATAGGCACCTCCTAAATCTAATTGGCTTTTGCCCTTTTTATATGTTACTGATAAAGCGTCATGGCTTTGTGCTTGCATCGCCCATTCACCTTCACCAAGAATACGCTGATTGTCATACGAAATCACTTGACGACCTATACGAGTACTCCATTTTTCATTAAAATTATATTGCGCCCAAGCTTCAAATATTTGGATACCGTTTACATCTGATTTGGTATTTGGCGCTACATCCCCCCAAGTACGGACATTTTGCATCGTCAATTTAGTGACAAAATTATCTTGTTTGAAATTCAGGTTCAAACGCGTTCTGCTTGAAATAAACTGCCCTGGAGTTTCTCCATAAGGAATTGGAGCTTTATAACCGTTCCTGAACTCGTAACGGGGCTTGATTTGTAAGTTAACATCAAATTCTTGGGCAAAAGTATTCATACTGGCCATTAACGCAACTGCCAGTGTCATTATTTTAAATAGCTTCATTCGTGAAATTTTAATTTAGTTTAATCGCTTCTTCAGTTATTTTCTTGATTGTTTCATCTGAGTTTACGCCTAGTCCTTCTTGTTGATATGCTAATTCTCCTTCGGCATTAAAAACGCTTATGATATTCGAATGTGAGAAATCTAAAGGAGCAATTTTCTTATAATTGACAGCTAAAACTGCTGCAAATTCCCTTGTGTTTTCTTCGGTCGATCTCAGGAATTCCCATTGCTCGCCATCCATTTTATTTGCAACAGCAAATTCTTTTAAGCGTTTAGGAGTATCCACTTCCGGATCAATACTGACTAATACCAATTTGACATTCTCCTTAATATCGTCAGGCAAACGAGATTCAATATTGCGCATATCAGCAACTAATCTTGGACAAGCAGCTTTACAGGAAGTATAGATCATAACCATGACCAACACTTTCCCCCTCATGTCTTTCATCTCGATATTCTGTCCGTTTTGATTGGTCCATTTGGAAGGCAAATTATAAATCGACAAATCCGAAATAGGTTTCTCTTTAACAACATTTTCTTTTTTGTTACAGCTTTGAAAAGCTAAAAAAAGTGCAAAAATAGGCAAAACAAGTAAATAAGGCGATCCTTTTTCAAGAATTCCTTTTAACTTTTGGACTAACTTTGATTTCATTTTGTTTGGTTTTTATTGGATCTCGAAAGCTGTCATTAATCTTTGGCACATCGAAAACCTAAATTTTTTGTACTGTAGTTTGCTTTCAGACTTCCTCTAAAAGCATAGCGCATAAAAGCTGCATAGTTCATTAAATCAGTAGCATTTACTGATCCGCTTCCGCAAAAGAGATTCTTGTCGGTGTCTTTATCTTTTCTGGATTCACCAGAAAGAAAAATACTGTTGAAGTCTGCTGTCCATTCCCAAACCAATCCATGCATATCGTAAACACCCCAATAATTTTTGAAAGTATGTCCAATAGGATTACTATAGGTTTTGGGTTTTTCGTACCAAGATAAAATATATTTGTTGAACTCTTCTTTGGTACGGGCATCGGTTCGTTTTTCATCGGCCATAGCCACATATTCCCACTCATCCATTGTGGGTAAACGTTTTCCTTGGCACTCACAATATTTTTTGGCAGCAAACCACGAAACATTAGTTATAGGAGCATTATTCAGATTATTTTTTCCGTAACTAAAATCACTTTCCCATTGAGACAGATAACTTTTATCAGCAAATAATCCTTTCATTTTTGAACGGCTGTATGCATGGTGTTTTTTTACAAAAGCAAGATATTGCTCATTGGTTACTGGATAAACATCTAACTTAAAAGGCTCTACTTTGACTGGCTTTTTGGTAGTAGCGCCATAAAGGGGAACAAAAGTCCCCTCATTTATGGGTACCATTTTAACTTCTTGAGCAAAAAGAGTAACATCTATCAACAATAAAAAGAAGGTTATTATTTTTTTCAGCTGTAACATTGAGGCTCTTTTTGCTTTAGTTTTATTATTTTCTTTGGGCTTTTACCATCGCTACAGTCACCACTTTTTTACTGTTTCCCCAACTTGAATATACGTAAGTAAGTACATCGGCGATTTGTTGATCACTCAAAGCTTGAGCTGGCATAGGAGTTGTGTATTTTTTTCCATTAACGGTAATTGGACCATTTGACCCTTTGATTACCTGCTTAATGGCACGGTTCACATCAGCATTCAAATAATCCGATTTGGCCAATGGAGGAAATGCTCCAGGAATTCCTGCACCTGTTGCTTGGTGACAAGCAATGCAGGTTTTGGTATAAACTCCTTTTCCTTTGTTTGCATCTTGGCTAAAACCTTTCAGACTTAATCCAATTAATGCTATTCCTAAAATGTACTTTTTCATGACTTTTAAATATTTAAAATTGTGTTTATTATTTTCTCTGCGCTTTTACCATTGCTGGCGTTACAACTGTTTTATTATTACCCCAACTGCTGTAAACATATGTCAGAACATCGGCGATTTCATCATCTGATAAATTTTGACTTGGCATTACACTGTTTATTTTTTTGCCATTTACAGTAATTTCTCCGCTTAATCCTCTGATTAATGCCTGAATTGCTCTTTTAGGATCAGCATTCAAATAATCCGATTTTGCCAATGGCGGAAATGCATTTGGCACTCCTTGTCCTTCGGATTGGTGACAAGCAAAACAAGTTGTTCCAAAAATTCCTTTTCCAGATTTAATTTGTTCAGGCAATGTTTTAGCAACAGTTGATTTGGCTTCTTTTTTTCCTTCAGGCATATTTTGAATATTTCCGCCTTCAGGCAAATATATTCCTTCTTGTGTAGTTCCCGAATAGATTTTTTTATTTTCTTCACCTGAAACTTTCAGCATTCCCAAAGCGCCCTTGTTGAAGGCTCTAAAGATAGAGTGATCGACCAAAATAAATGTTCCAGGCACATCAACTTTAAACTCAACTATCGCAGAACCTCCTGCAGGAATCATAGTTGTTTGTACATTTGTATTGATTGCATCACCTCCTTCGATATGAACTTTATCAAAAATTTCACCAATTACGTGGAATGAGGAAACTAAGTTTGGCCCACCATTACCCATATAGATACGAACGGTTTCCCCAACTTTGGCAGTAAGCGAATTATCTCCCGCAATTGATCCTACTTTACCATTGAAAACCACATAATCCGGTTCTTCCTTCAATGCTTTATTCATATCAAAAGGCTGTACTCCTTGCTCGCCATAACTTCCTTTGGTATAAAAATCTCCTTGCATCACGTAGAATTCTTTGTCAACTGGAGGCAAACCGCCTTCTGGTTCTACCAAGATTAACCCATACATTCCATTGGCGATGTGCATCCCAACAGGTGCAGTTGCACAATGATACACGTATAATCCAGGGTTTAAAACTTTGAAATTAAATACTTTTTCATGTCCTGGCGCAACAATTGAAGAAGATGCTCCTCCTCCCTGTCCTGTTACGGCATGCAAATCAATATTGTGGGGCAATTTATTATCCGGGTGGTTTTTTAAGTGAAATTCCACTTCATCGCCAACTCTTGTTCTGATGAAACTTCCTGGCACAGAACCTCCAAATGTCCAATAAACATATTTGGTTCCATCCACCATTTCACCTTCCTGCTCTTTGATTTCCATATTGACTACCAAATGCATAGCAGGTCGGTCTCCAACAGGTTTTGGAACTAATGGCGGCGCTGTCAATTCGGCTTCTTTTTGTCCTTCGACTTTAATTTTTTCGTAATAATCGGCATCATGGGCTTCATCTTTTTTAGCACAAGAAAAAATACTAACCGTTGCAAATAATGCAAAAGCAATAATTTTATAAAGCTTGCTAAAATGGAGTGTTTTTTTCATAATTGTTTCGTTTTAAAAAGTGGTTTTTCACATTAAGGATAGTTTTGTCTTTTTTTATTGTACTGTAAAATTAAAATTTGATGTTTAAAAAATTAATGACAAATATCATGTTCTTAACTTTTTTTTAAGACCCTTATTTTATCCCAATAATTAAAACCACAAGCAATCCTAAAGTTATTATTAAACTGATTTTCCAAAACGAATGCGCCTTTTTTAATTCCATAAATTGAAAAGCAACCAATAGAAATTTAAAAGCAGCCAAACACATTATCAAAGTGGTAATAAAAGCTGATACAACAAAGAAACTTGACACACAAGCCGTTGTAATAGTGATAATTAACATCGATATATAGATTAAAATTAATGAATTTTTCATTGTTAAAAAAATAAATAAAGTATAGGGAATAAAAGCAACCAAATTAAATCGCACATGTGCCAAAAAGCGGCACAGGCTTCAACATCTTCAACAACGGTATCTGAATTTTTCTTTTTCATTCCGTAGTTTGTCCAGCCCAAAATAACCAATCCCATAATCACATGGATGACATGAAATCCTGTTAAGAGCCAATAAAAGGTATAAAACATGTTGGTGTCCAATGAAATTCCGCTTTCGATTTTATGGTAATATTCTACGCTTTTGAGTGCCAAGAATAAAAAACCGCCCAGCATTGCCAACTTAAAAAACACAGATGATTTCTGAATATTATTTTCTTTAAATTGATGCACAGCATTGGCCATAAAAAAACCGCTTGTCAATAAAAAAACGGTGTTTACAGCTCCAAAAGTGGCATTCAATTGCATACGTGATTCGTGAAATACGGTGGTATTTTCGCTTCCGTAATACACAAATGCAACCAATATCATTCCGAACGTAATGAGTTCTAAAAAAATGATAATCCACATCAGAATTCCTCCCGGCGGATAATAGATGTCTTTATAATTTATTTTAATTGTGTTCATATTTGATTTTAGATTGAAGATTAACGATTTTAGATTTATGATTTTGTTGTAAACGATAGAGAAATGATAAAAGATTTTAGATTTTGAAAAACGGAGTTGATTATTACTTTTTCCTCTTTTTTGGATGATAGCAAAAAAGAAAAATCTTTCCCTTTAGCCCCGATTGCAGTGAAAATCCTTTTCTTTTTTTCTTTAAAAAAGAAAAGATTGTAACGGAAAGCGGGACAATCTTAACAAAAACGCCTAATCTTTCCGCTCCAAAATCTAAAATCAGAAATCGTTAATCAAAAATCAGAAATCTTTCTATTCCCAATCCAACAGCCTTTTTTCGCCTTCAATTTTCTTGATATCTGTAATATCCTGAGACATTTCGATCACGCCTTTGTAATTTTTATTGGCATCCCTTACGGCAAAATAGCGGATGTAAATCAGGCGTTCTTTATAGTTTATCCAAAATGAAGATTCGTTTTGAGTTCCTTTTCGAAATTCGTCTAAAATCTTTAGAACTGTTCCCACGCTCTTTGGAGGATGGCAAAACTTCACTTCACGACCAATGATTCCAGCGCTTCTAGGAAAAACGCGCTCTTCGCCTCTGTTGTAAAAAATCACTCTGTCGTTTTCATCCACATAAGTCAGATCCAACGGCATCGTTCTGAAAAGCAGATTCACCTGCTCTACCGTCATATAACCCTCGTCATAATGCGAAGTGTTTTCTAACGAAAAAGGCAATTCCCTTTGCGTGAAATCCTGACTTGGGTGGATGTATTCCATTTTTGGGAAAGGCGGTGGAGTTTGCTGTAACATCCAGCCAATTTCTTCTTCACCTTTGCGCATTTCGATCCAATCATTTTCGGTCAGAATTTCTAATGCATTTGGGAACAGGACGTTTTCTTCCACTCCCATCAGTCTATAGACTCCGTCCACCAAAAATGGTGTATTGGTCACTATTTTTTCAGGATTATTCATTTTGAGATAATACTGAATCAAACGAAACTGCTCTCTTAAATTATCATGAAACGACCACATTACCAGTGATGGACCGACCCAACCTTTCTTCTCCAAAAATGGAAAAAGCTGATTTTCTTTGCGGGCAAATCGCTTCTCTATCGTAAGCAACTGATTGAATATGTTGGTGTATTTTGGTAAATCAATCGATGGGTCAACGCTTTTTATCTCTTCCAAAAGAGACACTATTAATTCTTTTTCCTGAAAGTAATTCCAAACTGGATGACCTTCTTGTAATTCGGGTGCTTGAACTGTTTCTGTCATTTCAATTAAATTTTATTTTGAACCATTTCTTTTTTCTAAAAGTTTTTTTTAAAACCATTAAGAGATTAAGAAAAATTAAGCTCTGATCTATATTTCAACATTTTACTTAATGAAACTTAATCTCTTAATGGTTCATTTTTTTTTTTAACCATTAAGAGATTAAGAAAAATTAAGTTTCGATCTCTATTTCAACATTTTACTTAATGAAACTTAATCTCTTAATGGTTCATTAGAAAAATGGTTATTGTATTCTTATTTCTGGTGTTTTATCTTTTCGTATAATTTCACTAACGATTGCAATAACTCAACTGAAGTGGTTAAAATCTGATAGTGATTCTGCCCAAACATTTGTGGCAGATAATATTTGGCTTCGGCTTCGATGGCCAATGCGTAGGAATTAATGTTTTTCGAATTGAGTTCTCGAAGCGCTTGTTTTACATCATTAACTCCATATTTCCCTTCGTATTTATCGTAATCGTTGGGTTTTCCGTCAGAAATCAGGATTACCCATTTGTTTTTGGTGCTTCGTTTATCGAGACGAACGCCTGCGTGTCTCAATGCCGCTCCAATTCGGGTATAACCGCTGGGTTCAACTGCTCCTACTTTGTGTTTGGCAACATTCCAATTTTCATCAAAATCTTTGATGGTTAGGTAAGTCGAATAATTTCTGGTTTTGGAATAAAAACTATCAATAGAAAAATCGATATTGAATTCGTTGAGGATTTCCCCAAACAAAATCGAAACTTCTTTCTCCACATCGATCACTCTATTTCCAGCCGCGTAACCGTCGCTTGAAAGACTGATGTCCAAAAGAATCAGAATCGACAAATCCTTTTCTTTTTTTCTATTCGAAACATAAATCTTATCCGAAGGTGTTCTTCGGGAATGCACATCAACATACAAATCGGTGATGGCATCGATGTCAAATTCATCGCCTTGATTTTGCCTTTTTTGCTGTTGCATTTTATTGTCGACATTCGTCAGCATTTTGCGCAAGCCCATCAAGGTAGATGCATTTTTTGCTATTGTTTTTTTATAATAATCGACATCTGTTTTGAGTTGTGACTTTGGATATACTTTACAAAAATTTTCTTTATAACTGTTTTTGCTAAAATCCCATTCATCATAGGCATGGTGATATCCTTTTTCATCCACGGAAGCACTTTCGGAGATCGTAGTATTTTCCATAAAATCAGATTGGTAAACGGAATGTGCCGTATCGTCAACGCGAACGGTGTATTTCATATTCAGTTCCTCCAACGCATCCTGATGATCTTCGAGTTCATCCGATCCGTCAAAATCACGCCAGTTTCCGTTGAATTCTTCGGCAGTTTCCACTTTTTCAAAATTATGCAGCATCACATAATCTTCCTGTTGCTTTTTGTCTAGCTCTACTGTGATAACTTCCTCCACAGCTTTCGCTTTCAGCGTCGTTAAAGGCTGAATTTCATTTGGTTTTTTGGTCTTGTCCGAGAAATGCTGCAACACATTTTCACTATCTATAACCTTTTCATTTTTCATCCATTTGCCAAAAAGCCAAGAGAACTCAGGACCTTTTTTAGTAGAGGATTTTTGAATGAAATGATTTTTGGCATCCGCCAAAAACTGTCTGTCTATCGAAAATTCTTCAAACAAAACAGAAAGAATTTCTTCGGAGGTTTCCAATGATTTTTGTTGTGAAAGGGATAATTCCGGTTCGGCTTCTTCGGCTGTCCAATTGTGATTCAAACGCTGTTGCACGCTTAGATACAGTATTCTAAAATGATAAAAAGTAAGATTCTCTTCTTGAGTAGGGAATTCGGCAAACGAAATCGGAAGAAAAAAATTATTATTTTTGTATCCTCCTTCCCTTTCGGCAGGAAATATTTCGATTTGATTTCCTGTCAAAGCACGCGCCATAATAGTCAGACGCGGTTTAATCTCGGCAAGAGTAACCGTTCTGGCTTCTATTTCGGGACTTATTTTTTTTCTGCTTTTTAAGTGCTTGAAAAACTTCCCAACTAAGTATTCATCTATCTCGAAACCCATTTTTTTTCCTTTTTTAGTCATTGCGAGGAACGAAGCAATCACACTTCGTATATCTACTTCTATGATTTACTAAGCCTTATTTTGATAGTGGGTTTGCTTCGTTCCTCGCAATGACTTTGTTTGTGTAATTTTGCGGTTCTTTCAATTCCAAATGATATTGAAGTAGCAAACTTAATCCTAGTGGGTTTGCTTCGTTCCTCGCAATGACTTTGTTTGTGTGTGTTTTTTGAAGCAGCAAGCCCCCCATGATAGTGAGATTGCTTCGTTCCTCGCAATGACCTAGATCATTAAATTGCACAAATCTTTCAATGCTTCCAATGTTTGCAAATCATCTGTCAGAGGCTCAACAACGGCAACGTGAACAGCCAATCGTTTTGGCAATCCGCTGTGGATTATTTTTGCTGCATCTACGAGAAGTCGTGTCGAAACTGTTTCGGTCAATCCCAATTCGGTTAGATTTCTAATTTTGTTACCGATGGCCACTAACTTTTTAGCAGTATCATGGTCAATATTGGTTTCATTGACCAAAATCTCGGCTTCAATTTTCGGCTCCGGATAATCAAAAGAAACGGCGATAAATCTTTGGCGGGTTGAAGGTTTCAGTTCTTTGAATCCTCTTTGATAACCTGGATTGAAAGAAGCAACAAGCATAAAATTATCGTGCGCTTTGATGGTTTCTCCCAATTTATCGATAAAAAGAACCCTGCGGTGATCGGTCAGCGAGTGAATCGCTACAATTACATCGGGACGGGCTTCGGCAACCTCATCGAGATATATCATCGCTCCTTCTTTTACGGCAGTGGTCAATGGACCATCCAGCCAAACTGTTTCGGCTCCTTTGATGATAAACCTTCCAATTAAATCGGTTGAGGAAGTTTCTTCGTGGCAACTGATTGTTATCAAATCTCTTTCCAATCGATGCGCCATATACTCCACGAAACGGGATTTTCCGGTTCCTGTTGGGCCTTTCAATAAAAAAGGAATTTTATTTTTATAGGAATGTTCAAAGACTTCTATTTCTTTGCCTACTGTGTGGTAATAGGGTGCTGTTATTAAAGTATCTACTAACATATTTTTTAATTTATTCTTTTAAAAAAACCGAAACGTAAAACAATCGTTTTTATGGAAATGGAAATTCGAAAAACTTTTATTTAAACGTTCCGGCTGAAAAAAGGGCTCGGTTAGTTTTTTTTTTGTGTTTTCCTGCAAGGTTTTTTTCCAAACCTTGTAGGTATCTTGTATTCAGTAATCATACCTACAAGGTTTGGAAAAAAACCTTGCAGGATAGCCAATGAATAACAAAAAACATCTTGAAATCCGTGAAGCTGCGTGAGGGATAGAGCAAGGCGCCATAGCGCTCGTGATAGCCCGACCCCGCGGAAAAAGGGGCTGTATATGCGATCCGATAAGTAAGCCCCTTTTATCCGCGGGGTCACGCCCAAATGTTATTAAGTTAAGAGATTTTAGATTGAGGAATAACGATTTTTGATTTCAGATTTGTTGTTGCGAGATATTAGATTGCCGATTTTACGTGGGCTGGTACATCCGAAATCAAAAATCGTTAATCAAAAATCAGCAATCTAATGCTTCATCCGTTGGTCGTCCGTATTTGAAGAAATCATAAATAAATAGGCCTATTCCTGTGGCAAACATTGTTGCGCAAATCAACAATACTACGAAGTGAATGCTGATTTCGTTTTGCACGACCATAAACTCCATTTTCATTTTTCGTTCTAAATATACTTGTACGACTCCCGCAACTCCAAAAGCAACTGTCATTCCTAACATCCCAACATTCGACAGCCAAAAAGCGGCCATTCCTGTTGCGCTTTGGTATCTTTTTCGGCCAGTTAAATTCGGCAAAGCATAGCTGATTATTGCCAAAACAATCATCGCATAAGCACCCCAAAAAGCATAATGTCCGTGCATGGCAGTTACCAAAGTTCCGTGAGTATAAAGATTGGTTTGCGGTAAAGTGTGAGCAAAACCAAGCAATCCAGCTCCTACGAATGACACTATAGAAGAACCGATTGTCCAGAATAAAGCGATTTTGTTGGGATGGCTTTTTTCGCCTTTTCGGTACATATTCACGGCAAACAAAGCCATTGCCAAGAAAGCCAAAGGCTCTAGCGCAGAGAAAATTCCACCAACGATTAACCAAATTTTGTTTACTCCTATATAGTAATAATGATGTCCTGTTCCTAAAACTCCCGAAAGGAATGTTAGTCCGACGATTACGTACAGCCATTTTTCGATTACCTCTCTGTCAACACCTGTCAATTTGATCAATAAATACGAAAGAATACCTCCCATAATTAATTCCCAAACCCCTTCAACCCACAAATGAACGACCCACCAACGGAAGAATGAATCCATTACCTGACTGTCAAACCAAATCATTCCCGGCAGGTACAATAAAGCGGCAAATAGCAATCCCATAGTTAATACCAATGCGGTTGTAGTTCTGCGTTTTCCTTTGTAAAGCGTTCCCAAAATCAACCCTAAGAACAGCAATACATTAATAACTACCAGAAAATCCAATTCTCTCGGAATCTCAAGAAATTTTCTGCCTTCCCAGTGATTGAAGTGAAAGCCCACAATGGCCACAACGCCTACAACAGCAAGGGAAATTAATTGTACATAAGCCCATTTTACGCTTATGAGTTCGCGTTGCGCTTCTTCGGGAATGATGTAATAAGCTGCGCCCATAAAACCGGTTAACAGCCAAACGACCAATAAATTGGTATGTACCGCTCGGGCAACATTAAACGGAATAACATCGTGCAGTGCTTGAACACCTATTCGGTCAAATCCCATGATAAAACCATAGACAATCTGCAGTGAAAACAGCAGCATACACAGGGCAAAAAACCAATAGGCTACTTTTTGTGATTTATATTTCATATTTGTAGAATTTATTTATTAGAGGTCAAATATGTTATCGCCTTTCACTTATTGGTGTTTGCTCCCGCAAACTCGTTGTTAATGGCGATTTCATATTTCTTGTATTTAATTATTTTCTTTAGCTAATGGAGAAACGATGCGGTCAAAGCCATTCAAATCAATTTTTCCGATCCATTTGAAGTAAGCTACCATTGCATCTGCATCCTGCTCGCTCATGTTATAGGCGACCATTTTTCGTCCGTTTGGTGCCCAGGGAATTGGCGACATCAAAGCTGCTTTAACATAACCTTCGCCTCTTCTGTCCAGTACTTTTGTCAGTTCCGGCGCATAATAGCCTCCTTCACCCATAATGGAATGGCAACCCATGCAATTGTTCTGTTCCCAAATTTCTTTTCCCCTCACTACTTGTTTGTTAATAGCCTTGTAGTTGGTTTGATCATTTCTGGGCATGAACGAATAAATAGTCAATCCTATAAAGATTAAAAAGGTGACCAATGTTCCTCCCAGAAAAAATGCTCGTGCTTGTGATTTTGAAAGCATAATAATCTGTTTTTTGTTAGTTAATAAATCTTATCATTTCAATAAAAGACAAACTTATCTTTTATTGTTTTGCAAATATAAAAGATAATTTTGTCTTTTATTATGATTTTTGTCATTTATTTTCAAAATTTTATTTATTTCTCTTCATACGATATAAAAAATAAACTTTTAAAATTGTCAGCCAGATAAGTTTTCAACACTAAAATGTTCTTAACTACTATTCCTAATATGACAAAAATCATATTTTTAGTTTTTAAAAAATTGTAAAATTACATAGTCAAAAAAAGAAGACCTTCAAATTACATTCTATTAATTTTCAATTATTTAAACAACTAAAAAAATAATATATTTAATTAAGGATAAATTTGTCTTTTATTAAAAAACTACCTAGATTTGCATTCTAAATTTTAATTATTAAAAACAACATTATGGAAACTTTAGAGAAAATTACAATAGGTCAATACGTAGCAAAAGATTTTAGAACAGCCGCTTTATTTTCAAAATATAGTATCGATTTTTGCTGTAACGGAAACAGAAGTATTGAAGAAGCCTGTGAGAAAAAAGCAGTAAATCCTGATGATTTATTGAAAGAAATTGAAGCTGTTTTAGCTCAAAAAAGCGATTCTGGAATTGATTTTAATTCATGGCCAATCGATTTATTAGCGGATTATATTGAAAAAACGCATCATCGTTATGTTGTTGAAAAAACACCTGTTCTGCTTCAATTTTTAGACAAATTAAGCAGAGTGCATGGAGCCAATCATCCAGAATTATTGGAAATTAATGATTTATTCAAAGGTTGTGCAGGAGAATTGGCGCAACACATGAAAAAAGAAGAGTTGATTTTGTTTCCTTTTGTCAAAAAAATGGTTCAAGCCTCTATTTCAGATGTATTAATTGAGCAGCCACATTTTGGAACAGTCGAAAATCCAATCGCTATGATGATGCACGAACACGATGCCGAAGGAGAACGTTTTAGAAAAATCGTAGAATTAAGCAACAATTATACACCTCCTGCTGATGGATGTAATACTTATAAAGTGACATTCGCAATGCTGCAGGAATTCGAACAGGATTTGCACAAACACATCCATTTGGAAAACAATATTTTATTCCCAAAAGCAACTAAGCTCGAAAAAGAATTTTCAGCTCAATTATAACCAACATTAACACTAAATATCAACAAATATGGGGAATTACGTCATCAAAAGAAATGGTAAATACAAACCATTTGAAAGTCATAAAATCAAAGATGCAATTGAAAAAGGTTTCAAAAGCGTTTCCATAGCTGTTGATGAAAGTGTATTTGAAAATATTATTATCCAGCTGGAAGACCAAGAAATATGGGCTGTTGAAGAGATTCAGGACATGATTGAAAAGAAGCTTTACGAAAAAGAATACTTTGATGTGATGCGCTCTTTTATGCTGTTTCGCCACACCCGAAAACTGCAACGCGAGCATGTACAGGGATTGAATGACGACACTACTTATGTGGACAGTTCACAGACAATTGAAGAGTATATAGAACAAACGGATTGGCGGATCAATGCCAATGCCAATACCTCCTATTCGAATGCTGGATTGGTCAATAATGTGGCGGGGAAAATTATAGCCAATTATTGGCTGGATAAAGTTTATACCAAAGAAGAAGGTTATGCGCACCGCAACGGTGATATTCACATTCATGATTTGGATTGCCTCACGGGATACTGCGCGGGCTGGAGTCTGCGTGTGTTACTCAACGAAGGTTTTAATGGTGTGAGAGGTCGCGTAGAAAGCAAACCACCATCACATTTTAGAGAAGCTTTAGGGCAAATGGCAAATTTTCTTGGGATTTTGCAAAGCGAGTGGGCGGGAGCTCAGGCTTTCAGTTCTTTTGACACTTACCTTGCTCCTTATGTTTTCAAAGATAATTTAGCATTTGATGATGTTCTAAAGGCAGTACGAAGTTTTGTTTACAATCTGAATGTTCCAGCACGATGGGGTCAATCGCCATTTACCAACATCACTTTGGATTGGATTGTACCGGACGATTTAAAAACACAGATTCCGACCAAAAATGACTATCACATCTTTGAAGACAATCGTGACAATGATCTTTTGGCTAGAGCCAAAGAACGAGGCGTGACCAAAGTAACCGACTTACGTTATGAACATTTTCAAAAAGAAATGAACCTCATCAACAAAGCGTATTATACCGTAATGACCGAAGGTGATGCAAACGGACAGCCGTTTACCTTCCCTATTCCAACGGTAAATATCACCGAAGCATTTGACTGGGACGGAGAAAATACCGATCTGCTTTTTGAAAACACGGCCAAAATCGGCTCTTCTTATTTCCAAAATTTCATCGGAAGTCAATATGTTTTGGATGAAAACGGCAATCAGGTTGAAAATGAGAATGCATACAAACCCAATGCGGTTCGCAGTATGTGCTGTCGTCTGCAATTGGATCTGCGTGAATTATTGAAACGCGGAAACGGCCTTTTCGGAAGTGCCGAAATGACGGGAAGTATTGGTGTGGTAACCATCAACATGGCGCGTTTGGGCTATTTGAACAAAGGGAATAAAGGAAAATTATACACCGAACTGGATCAACTTCTATATATCGCTAAATCGACTTTGGAGAAAAAAAGGGTGTTTATCCAAGAGATGTATGATCGTGGATTGTATCCGTACACCAAACGATATCTGCAACATTTCAGAAACCACTTTTCGACTATCGGAGTGAACGGAATGAATGAAATGATTGAAAATTTCAGCAATGACGAAGACAATGTTACCTCGGAAACCGGTATTGAATTTGCGTCTGAAATTCTGGATCACATTCGCAACAGAATGAAAGAATTCCAAGAGGAAACCGGAAATCTGTACAACTTGGAAGCCACTCCTGCCGAAGGAACAACTTATCGTTTTGCCAAAGAAGACAAAAAACGTTTTGACGATATTATTCAGGCAGGACAGGAAGAAAACATTTATTACACGAACAGCTCTCAAATCCCTGTGGATTTCACACAAGATCCATTTGAAGCTTTGATGCTGCAGGATCAACTGCAGTGCAAATACACTGGAGGAACCGTTTTACACTTATACATGAGCGAAAAAATAAGCTCTCCAGAAGCCTGTAAACAGTTTGTCAAAAAAGTGATTACCAATTTCAGACTGCCATATATAACTGTAACGCCAGTGTTTAGCGTTTGTCCAGTACACGGTTATTTGAACGGAGAACACGAGTATTGCCCGAAATGTGATGAAATCATAATTGAGGGAAAATGCGAAGTTCATTGAATTATAAAAGGGTTTAAGAATTGTTTAATTTGGTTTAAAAACAAGCTTTACAAGTTCTTAAAAAATATCCATCCAATCTCCATCTGATTTTGAATTGCCTCCAGCTTTAGCTGGAGGAAAAGGAATGAATGCAAAATGGCTTTAGCCAAGAGCATAGTGTGTATTTTGGCTAAAGCCATTCCATATTATTGCAATTATAATCCTCCAGCTAAAGCTGGAGGCAATTCAAACCTTTAAACACTAAATTCTTTAAACCAACCTTACCTTATTAAACCTTTAAACTTTAAACAACCTTAAACCTTTAAAAAACATGAAACTAACAACAAATCAAATTCTAGAGCAAAATCAAGAATTACGCACCAAATGTTTGGTGTACACACGAGTGATGGGCTACCACAGACCCGTAGAAAGCTTTAACATAGGAAAAAAAGGTGAACACAGACAACGAACTCATTTTACAGAAGGAAAGTATTGCTAGACCTATTTACAGTTTAACACCTTTCACTTTATTAGATTACCCGCATAAATCAGCTTGCATACTTTGGTTTGCAGGCTGTAATATGAGATGTCTATATTGTTATAATCCCGAAATTGTTTTTGGAAAAGGAATTATTTCATTTGAAAATGCAATTCAATTTCTGAAAGGCAGAAAACAATTACTGGATGCCGTTGTTTTTAGCGGAGGTGAATGTTTACTGCATAAAAAGAGTATTTCGTTTATCGCCGAAATCAAAAAAATGGGTTTTTTGGTAAAAATAGACACTAATGGTTCGCAACCCAAAGTAATGGAAGAACTGATAACAAAACAACTTATCGATTATGCGGCACTGGATTTTAAAGCAATGCCTCAAAATTTTGAAAAGATAACACAATCGAAACTTTTTATTCCCTTCGAAAAGTCATTACATTTATTACTGAAAAGTGATATCTCTTTTGAAGTTCGTACAACCGTACATTCCGATTTGCTAAACAAAGAAAACATTACAGAAATGATTTCCTATTTAGAAAAGGAAGGTTATACAGGGAATTATTATATTCAGCATTTTATGAATGGAGCTAACACGATAGAAAAACTAGGATATTCATTCAAGGAATTGGAAAACGAAAATCTTTCGACAGAAAAAATAAAAGTACATTTCAGAGGATAATTTCAAAATACATTATAACGCAAAAATCATATGAATCATCATCTTTTATTAATTATTCATCTTTTGAGTGCTAGCATATGGGTTGGAGGGCATTTGTTGCTCTGCTTTGCTTATTTGCCAAAAGCCCTTAAGGAAAAAGACCCAAAAATCATTTTAAACTACGAAAAAAAATACGAGCCAGTTGGAATGTCAGCTTTAGCTTTACTGGTAATCACAGGAGTTTTAATGGCGTACAAATATGGTGTAACTTTCGACTATTGGTTTCAATTTGAAACTCCGATCGAAAAAGTAATTTCTTCAAAACTAGCATTATTGTTGCTAACAGTAGCTTTTGCCTTGAGTGCCCAGTTCCGAGTTTTACCCAAACTAAAAACAGATTCCGGTAAATTGCCCGAAATGACTTTTCACATAGTTTCTGTTACTTTAATTGGAGTTTTGATGCTTATTTTCGGATCCTTTGTCCGTTTCGGAGGTTTTTAAATCGTTGTGCATAACACCCCAATAACTATGAAAAAGTCCTGGATAATAACTTGCTTCATCAATTTTTTTATCGCGTCACTCATGGGGTTACTGCTTCGTTTGATGTATGTTGCCCCAATTGAAGGAGTCAATTTTCAATTTTTAATGCATGGTCATTCTCATGTTGCGATGTTGGGCTGGGTCTATTTGATGTTATACTGTTTGATAATTTATTTTTTTGTACCCAAAGAAGCCCAGCAAAAACCCATTTACAATCGATTATTCTGGATTACAGAAGTGGCTATTATTGGCATGATGATTGATTTTCCGGCTCAAGGATATGCCTTTGCTTCCATCCTTTTTTCTACTTTGCATATTTTTTGCAGTTATTGCTTTGTCCATTTGATTTGGAAAGATGCAAAACCAAACACTTTCCTCGAAAAAAAAATGTTGCGGACGTCTTTGTTCTTTATGGTTTTATCCACGCTAGGTGTTTGGTGTCTAGGTCCCGCAGTAGGAATAATGGGAAAAGCAAGTGCTTTTTATCAAATTGCAATTCAGTTTTTTCTTCATTTTCAATTTAACGGTTGGTTTCTATTTGCGGTTTTGGCTTTGTTTTTCAAACAATCAAAACTAAATGCCGACGAGAAAAAATTTCGCGAATTCTATAATTTATTAGTTACTGGAACGGCATTAACATTGGCTCTGCCTGTGAGTTGGTCACTCTCAAATCCTATTTTTTATTGGATAAATGTCGTTGGTATTTTATTGCAATTAATTTCAGCGGTACTTTTTATTCAACTTATTCGACCAAAATTCCAAACATACTTTGCGCCCATGGGGTCTTTAGAAAAAACTGTTTACCGATTTGCTTTCTTTTCATTAGCTTTGAAAGTCATCATTCAATTAGTGGTTTTAGTTCCCGAATTGGCATATGTATCCCATGAAATCCGAAATTTTGTCATTGGATACATCCACTTAACAATGCTGGGAATAATCACAGGTTTTCTGTTTGGATTTGCATTGCAGAATAATTTTATAAATTCTCAAAAAAAAATAGTGCAATGGGGAATCAAGATTTTTTTACTAGGATTTGTTGCGACAGAAATCCTTTTATTCCTTCAAGGCATTTGGTTATTCTTGAACAAAGGATCATTTCCAGATTATTATCTAAATTTATTTATAGCCAGTATTCCTTTGCCTTTAGGCCTATTATTTATAACTGCAAATCTAATGCTTAAAGCAAAAAAACACCTTCTAAACATTCAAAACTATAGCATTTAATACCCAGAATAAAACTAATTTCTTAAATTTGTAAAAAACCGATTATGTTTTCCAAAACCTGCGAATATGGCATTCGAGCCACAATTTTCATTGCTTCACAATCTTATCAAAACAAAAGAGTTGGACTCAAAGACATTGCCAAAAAAATTGATTCCCCCGAAGCTTTTACTGCAAAAATTCTTCAAATATTATCGAAAGATAACATAATAAATTCCATAAAAGGAGTTGGTGGCGGTTTCGAAATTCCCAGAGAGACAATGAAAGAAATTAAACTAGCCCAAATAGTAAATGCCTTGGAAGGCGACCGCGTTTTTACAGGTTGTGGTTTAGGTCTGACGCATTGTTCTGAAGACCATCCGTGCCCGATGCATGAAAAATTCAAATCCATTCGAAACGAATTGGCTTTTATGCTCGAAAACACGAATCTAGAGGAATTGGCATTGGGGATTAAGACTGGGGATACTTTTTTGCGATACTAATAAAAAGTAATCTTATATTTACATGATATTTTAGTTAAGTATCTGATCTTAAACCCAAATTATCATGAATAAATCTAAGAAATCCAACTTAACCACTCTTTTAAAAGTAGATTACGAAGAAAAAAATTCTATCTGGCTCACCAATAGTTTGACTCTCCACAAGATTATTGGTGTTTTGGGAATGGCAATGCCCTTACTTTTATTTTTATTCCTATACGTTGACAATGGGTTGCAACATCCTTTAGAATCCATTAGCCATTATTACTATACACGAGTGAGTGGCATTTTTGTCATAATCTTAAGTCTATTGTCCTTTTTTCTAATTGTTTACAAAGGAAAAGAACCTGTAGATTTCTATATTTCTCTGTTTGCAGGATTTTTTGCGCTCTTGGTGGTTTTATTTCCAACTAATAATATCACCAAAGAATGTTGTGATCCAGTCGCAAAATACTCAGTTACTTTTTTGCCAGTAAGCCATTTTAGAATGTATTTTCATTACTCGGCTGCAGCATTATTTTTTTTATGCCTATCCTATATGTCTTTCTTTTTGTTTACAAAATCTAACAAACCACCAAGTGAAAGAGGAATACAAAAAACCATCCGAAACCGAATTTACAGAACTTGCGGTGTTTTGATGCTTTTGGCTCTGCTTATATTATTTGCAGGTTCACTCAAAATAATACATCCAAGCTATTTTAAAGCATTTCCATTGACCTTTTGGATGGAAACCTTGGCTATTGAAAGTTTTGGATTTGCTTGGCTAATAAAAGGTGAAACACTTTTTCAAGATTATAACTGAATAAATTTAGTTTTCTAAATAAAACATCTCAAGAAATTGCAACAAAAAAAGGCTTGATTTTCATCAAGCCTTTTCATGAATTAAACCGCAACCAGTTCGGGGATACAAAGTTCAAACAGTTCAATCTTAAACTGCTTCAATTGTCTTTCAATATTTTGTTTATTTTTCTCAAACCAATTATTGGAAGTAATTAATGATTGGTAATATTCAATTCCTTCATTCAAATTGCTTTTGAAAGCTTTCAGTTTCTTAGCTTGTGGAGCCGTGATTTGTTCTGAAAATTCATTGATTTCATTTTTCAAATAATCCATGTACATTTTCAATTCATTGATAATTACATTTGGACGTTCTTTATTTCTAAGCACGGAAGCATTTCCATAAATGTGTTTTACCATTTCCAGAAGAGAAACTTCTTTATCAAAATAAGCCAAATTAGGGCCTGGACAAATAACAACTCCTTGGGATTGTCCTTTAATTTTTATGTTATTTTCAAGATAAGATGCATTAGCCAAACCTACGCAAAGGCACGATTTTTCGGTAATGCTGTTTTTCTTTTTATCGAAAGCTTCTTTAGACAACGAATCCTTAACTGCATCCAATTCCTCCAATTTTAAATCTTGATATTTTTTAGAAGCTGGGCACATTCCTTTTGGACCATATTCTTTGCTCAAAGCCAAGAACTTTTTAGGACAAGAACTTCCTGCTTTATCTTCCTGAATACGTTTTTGCTTAAAAAACTCGTTCGTAGTTCCTTTCACTGCATTAAATGGAATTCCCAAAGGCGAAATATGGCTCAAATAAAAATCATCTTCTTTGGCTTTTTCCAATAATGTTCTAGTGGCTGAGTCTACAGAAGTGGCTTCGGGAACCAATAAAAATGGCGAGCCCCAACCCACAGAGTCTACTTGATAGTATTCTAACAAAAAGTCGTGCTCTTCTGCCGTTCCTACGCCTCCTTGCACTGTAATTTTCAATTCTAATGGGGTTTCAGGAACAGATAATCCTTTTATTTCCAATGCTTTTACCATCAGCTCATGAGCTGATTGTATTAATTGGTCTTTCTTTTGTTTGAATTCTTCCAAAATAGGTCCCAACAAATACCCATCGGTAGCAAAGGCATGTCCACCGCAATTTAGACCTGACTCTATACGGTATTCCGAAACCCAAAGTCCTTTTTTGGCCAAGAAATTTCCTTGTATCATTGCCGAGCGAAAATCACTTACTTTCAGTATAATTTTTTTTTGCAATTTATTATTGGCATCTGGATAAAAAACAGGAAAATTTTCAAAATAAGCGTACAGTCTAGGATTCATCCCCGCCGAAAGCACAACTGATGATGACAAATTACTATTGGCAAAACCGCGAAGAGAAGCATGGGCATCATTAAACTCAACCGGTAATTGTTCATTTTTATTAAAATTGTCTTTATCGACCTTGGTCATGATATTAACATCAATTTCTCCTGCGGAAAGATTCTCTTCAAGGTAATTTTTGATGATATCTTTAAAAGCAATTCCGTCGTCAATTAAATCTTGCAGTCCTTTTTTAATTTCCGATTTATTCGGCAGCATCGCAATATAATTCTCCAAAGCCTGCTTGCTTTCAGCTAATTCTGCTTTGAATTTTTCGAATTTATCTTTTACGATAGTGTCCATCAAATTCAAATAGGAAGTAACACGTTCTGCACGATAATCATGGATCTTTTCTGTGATTTCCTGATACGGGATTTTGAACTTTTCGCTGTAAAAAGCGTTCATTCTTTCAATCAAATCGTCATCGATAATGGAAACAACTGAGGAGATTCCATATTGTGCCACACGTATCGGGCTATCGATCGTATAAGCCAATCCCATCACTGGAATATGAAAAGTATGTAATGGTTTTTTAGTCGTCATAAATGTAAAAATTGGTCTATTAAACATTGTACAAATATCACCATACTAATTTGCTTAAAAACTGATAAATGTCATACTCCTAAGAAACATATTGTAATAGATTTGCGGGTTGCAGAAACCACAAAGGCAATTTTTTAACAAAAACATTTTTTTTGAGACTTTTAGAAAGCTTTCAGAAACGTGTAGCTTCAAAGTTTTACCTTATATTTGCATTGAATTAATCTTCGATTAAAAAAAACACCATTAAAAGTTTTTAAAAAAATGAAAAGTCTTAAAGAACGTATATTGGAATTAAAAAAAGAGAAAAATGCGGTAATCTTAGCGCATTATTATCAAGAATCCGATATTCAAGATGTGGCAGATTATGTAGGAGACAGCTTGGGACTATCCCAAGAAGCAATGAAAGTAGATGCCGATATTATCCTTTTCGCAGGAGTTCATTTTATGGCCGAAACTGCCAAAATATTAAATCCTACTAAAAAAGTAATTTTGCCTGATTTGAAAGCGGGCTGTTCCCTAGCCGAATCATGTCCTGCTCCTTTATTCAAAGAATTTACAGAAGCCCACCCCGACCATATTGTAATCACTTATGTAAACTGTTCTGCCGAAGTAAAAGCACTGACAGACATTGTAGTTACTTCCTCGAATGCCGTAAAAATTGTAGAATCTATTCCAAAAGATAAACCTATTATTTTTGCTCCGGATAAAAATCTGGGAAAATATGTAATGGAACAAACTGGTAGAGAAATGTTGCTTTGGGATGGATCTTGTGTGGTTCACGAAGCATTTTCGCTAGACAAACTAGTGGCATTGTACAAACAAAATCCAGACGCACAAATCATTGCGCACCCAGAATCGGAAACACATATCTTGAAAACGGCAAACTATATTGGCTCTACCGCAGGAATGATTAATTATGTAAAAACCAATCCAAGCAACAAATTTATTGTAGCAACCGAAGCTGGTATTTTGCATAAAATGAAACAGGAAGTACCAAATAAAATACTGATTCCTGCACCTTCAAACGAAGACAACACTTGTGCTTGCAGTGAATGCGGCTACATGAAAATGAATACGCTTCAAAAAGTGTACGATTGCTTATTGAATGAAACACCAGAAGTTAATGTCCCGGATGACATTAGAAAAAAAGCATTAATCCCTATCGAACGTATGCTCGAATTATCTTAAGAATGATTACAACCAATTATTTAATTATAGGTTCTGGAGTAGCAGGTTTGACATTTGCACTCAAAATGGCCAATCGTTTTCCCGACAGAAACATTACCATTGTAACCAAAGCAAATGCTGACGAATCCAACACCAAATATGCACAAGGCGGTATTGCTATTGTTACCGACAAAACCGAGGATTCGTATCAAAAACATATCGAAGACACCCTTATTTGCGGTGATGGACTGTGTGACGAAGAAGTAGTTAAAATGGTTGTAACCGAAGGTCCTAAACGATTAAAAGAATTAATTGAATGGGGAGCTCAATTTGATAAAAATGCCAAAGGAACTTTTGACTTAGGCAAAGAAGGAGGTCATTCTGAAAACAGAGTAGTTCATCATAAAGACCAAACTGGTCATGAAATTCAGCGTGCGATTTTGGAACAAGTAATGCAAAAAGAGAACATTACAGTTCTAGACCATCATTTTGCATTAGAATTAATTACACAAAATAATCGTTGTATAGGCACTTATGCTCTTGACGAAAAGACAAACGAAATAATCACGTACCAATCCGATTTTACTTTACTGGCTACTGGCGGTATTGGACATTTATATGGACACACTACTAACCCAATCATAGCAACTGGAGACGGAATTGCAATGGCCTATCGCGCCAATGCTGTAATCCAAGACATGGAGTTTATCCAATTTCACCCAACAGCTTTATTTGACAAAGGGAGTGGTTCCAAATTTTTAATCTCAGAAGCTGTTCGTGGTTTTGGTGCTCATTTGAGAACCAAAAAAGGCGATTTATTCATGCTTAAATATGACTCCAGAGGCGATTTGGCATCAAGAGACATTGTTTCCCAAAGCATCGATTTAGAACTCAAAAAATCAGGGGACGAATGCGTGTATTTAGATTGTACCCATTTGGATATGGTCGGATTCAAAAACCACTTTCCAATGATATATAAACATTGCAAAAAAGTAGGCATTGATATTGAAAAAGAATGGATTCCTGTTGTTCCTGCCCAACATTATTTGTGTGGCGGAATAGTTGTTGACATTAACGGAAAAACATCGATTGAAAATCTATTTGCCTGTGGCGAATGTTCCAGAACAGGCTTGCACGGAGCGAACAGACTAGCTTCAAACTCGTTATTGGAAGCGTTGGTGTATTCGGATAAAATATACCATTACTTGGCCGAAAATCCTTTTATCGAACCAAAAACTGCCAACATTATCCCTGCTTGGCCTTTCCAAAACAAAACAAAAATAGATCCCGAATACATTGCCCAAACAAAGGCAAAACTGCAATTATTGATGCGCCAGAATGCGGGAATCGTTCGATTTGATTCGGATTTATTGAAAGCTAAAGAAGCACTCAAAAACCTGCAAAGCGAAATTGATGAGAAGATACAAAATCATCTCGTTTGCACCGATTTGTATGAATTGAATAATATGATTGACATCGGAAACCTTATCGTTCAGCAATCGATTGACCGTAACGGCAATTGTGGCGGATTCGTGAAATTTGAATCGAAAGATATTAAACAATAAATAAATCGTTTGAAAACAAATATTAAAAGTCCCTTGACAGGAGAATGTTGAGAGACTTTTTTTTGTTTTAAAAGGTAAATTGAGAACTTCATTGTAATTAAACACCACAACTCAAACTTTTACAGGAAAGACAATATTAGGTTGAGATTATATTAAGCCAAAATTATTCAAAAAAGGAAAATTACCTTGCCTCACTAATTTTTTTTTCGTCTTCAGTTCTCGGCTTACCCGTAGCGTTTGGCTGACCTTTGCCAGTCATAATTAGATCCTTTAAACTTTGCTGAATGTATTGAGTCCAAGCATTACTGCAGATGTCATAACACTCGAATTCCGGCACTAATCCATGGTGTGTAGCCCGAATTTCTGTTTTGTTGTCTTTCTCGGAGATTTCAAAACTCATTTTGGTTCCTGTCCACTCGCTTCTATCTTTGGTAAACTTAAAATAATTGTACTTCACAAACCAAACCACTTTTTTGTTTGGAATTACTTCGGTCAATTTGATTTGGCAATAATGAATATCTTCATAATGGTATGTAAATTCATCATTAAGTTTCTCGGTATCTCCTTCAATTTCTTCGGACCACCATCCGCGAACATTAGTGATGGCTTTGAAAGCTTGTTCGGGAGTTTGGTCAACTAATATCGTAGTGGTAAAATCTGCTGTCCCCATTGGTATATGATTTTAAAAAATTTGGACAATAAATTTAAAAATTAATTATCAAATAATTACATCATAAAAGAACATTTTAACAGATTCATTTCAATCGAATATTTAATTTATGATTTTTCTTCCGTTCCATTTCATCCTTTATTCTTTTGTGCATATCAACTTTTGTGCCCCCGCAAAACAAAAATAGAAACCTATTCGAAATGAGATAATTTTACCTATAGAGTTTAAAAAAATAATTTTCGACTATTTTTCAAACCAACAAACCGCTTTTTTTCTATATTATTTTCAATGAGCAACGACTTAACATTATCAAACGTTACTGATGCAATTTGAGTTAAAACTTCATTGCTAAAAAAAGACTAATGAGGCATTTCACCTATACCATTTAATAAATAAATTACTACCTTTGAAATGTTATTAACAGCAGAAATCAATAATTTGCGGATTGACACTTTAGAATCAATATTTATAAAAACTACTTATTTACAAATGAAAATTAGAAAAATCGGCCCCAACAAAGATTTACAGGACCTCAATAATAAAAAAAGAAGTCCTTACAAAATTATTCTCATTACAATAATCATTCTCTCAACAGCAACTTTTTTTGGCTTTAAATATTTTAAAAATCAAGCTACTAATGTTTGTTTAGACACAGATACCAAAGTGTATAATGAATACAAAGACGCAGTTGTGATTATAAAACATAGATATGGTTATTTTGCAAAAATCAATGGAAAAGAATTTCAGCTTACTGCTGAGGAAGCCAAAGAAGAAACTGTTTACGGAACTGGTTTTTTTGTAGATAGAGACGGGAAAATATTGACCAACAGTCATGTTTTACAGCCATGGAATTCATCAGATGAAGAGCAGGAAAAAGTAAATACTACTATAAGAAATCTAAGATTGAAAATTGCTTCAATTCTTACTACTGATGTTTCTGAAGATGAGTATGAAAGTTTTATTGAAAGAAACTGGAAAATTGCTTCTGCTTATGACGAAAATGAGGGTGAAGGCGATTATGAAGAAACAGATGAAGAAACAAGAGAAGCCCCAGCGGGTGAAGAATTTGTGAACTCAAGTGATACAGAAACAGATACTTCGAAAGTATCAACAGATATTGCAGCATCTATTCCGGTGAAAGAATATGTATCGAAAGAAGATATTGAAGTATATATAAAAACTATAGATATTGCGGTTGCACTTCATAATTCTGATGAAGAGTGGCTTGGTTGCGAGATTCAAAAAATTTCTGAAGATAGCAATATTGATTTAGGCATTTTACAACTAACTGATCATAAAACCCCAGAAAGTGTTGCAAACATCATCAATCTTGACAATGCAGTCGAGGATGATACATCTTTAAGTCCCGGACAAAAAGCGATAATGATTGGTTATCCTTTGGGAATGGATTTGGCAAAGACAGATTCAGGCATTAAAGTGCAACTTTATGATGGTAAAATAAGTAAAGAATCAGACGGAAATAAAATTCAATACAGTATCACTTCTACACATGGCGCAAGTGGCGCACCGGTATTTAATGAATGTGGCCAACTGATTGCAGTCAATTTCAGCGGAGTAGATCAGGTACAGGGTTTTAATTTTGGAATTGTTGCTAAGCATATTCACGCTTTCTAATTGGAAGTTATCTTGAAGCATTAAAAGCCCATAGAAAATTAGTTTTCCTTCTTCCTAATCAAATAAAAAATCACTTTTTTAATATGAAATGAGTATGACCATAAATTAGTCACAATCATCGCTGAAGATATGCGAAACAGAGTTCAACGACTTCAACTAAAAATAATAAAATTGGAGTTAATTCCATATTCCAATAAAAATAAATTATTATCTATATATGAATAAAATTTTTACCATATGTGCATTAATGTTCTTTAGTGCAGTTTTTTCTCAGATTCCAACTCTGGATGTCGAAAATCAGAAAAACCATCCAGTAATTCTGCAAGAAGCAAAAATTGAGACCAAGATTTTAGGAAATCTTGCAACAACAACAGCAATTTACACATTTTACAATCCGAGCAATAGAATTTTAGAAGGTAAACTTACCATTCCATTACCTGAAGGAGTAAGTATAAGCGGCTATGCTTTAGATATCAACGGAAACTTAAGAGATGCAGTTCCTGTTCCGAAAGAACGAGCTAAAGAAGTATTTGAAAGTCTTGAAAAAAGAAATATAGATCCAGGTATTATTGAAAAAGTAGATGGAAATAATTTCAGAACAAGAATTTATCCAATTCCGGTGAAAGGCAGCAGAACCATTAAGATTACCTATCATCAGGAACTAAAAAATTTCGCTTCAGATTATCAATATTTTTTAAGTTTTGCCAATGCAGTCAGTATTCCAAAATTTAATCTGAAAGTATTGATTAATGAAAGTCTGGTAATTCCCAAAATTACGGAAAATCCAGATGGAAGTTTTGCTTTCCAGAAACAAGGAAATCAATGGGTGGCTGCCATTAGTAAAGAAAATTTCACTCCAAACGAAAGTCTTAAAATATCAATCCCAAAAGTAAATCAGTCTGCCAATGTTTTGCTACAGAAAGCTTCTGGTGACAAATTTTATTTTGCAGCCAGTGTCTCGATGGGTTTTCCTGTGAAAGAAAAGCCGAAATCCCAGAAAATTGCCATTATTTGGGATAATTCATTCAGCGGATCAAAGAGAAACCATCAAAAAGAACTTGACTTTCTTAATGCCTATTTTTCGAGCAACAAAGATATCTCAGTATCTTTTGTTCTTTTAAATAATGTACTGGAGAAAACAGAAGAATTTACTGTTGCTGGAGGAAACTGGAGTGCATTAAAAAATAGAATTATTAACTTGAAATACGATGGTGGAACCGACTTTGGTGCATTAAAAGAAATTCCAGAAATAGAAGAATATCTTTTATTTTCTGACGGAATTTCAAATTTTGGTGATTTAACTTTAAAATTCAAAAAACCACTCAATAGTATTGTAAGTACGCCTACTTCCGATTTTAATCTGCTTAAACTTTTAGCGTCACAATCAGGAGGGAATTTTATCAATCTTAATGAATTAGACACTCAATCTGCTCTAAAAACATACAACAAACTGCCCGTTAAATTTTTAGGATTTAAAGAAAATGCTACTATTCAGGAGTTATTTCCAAATGTTGGAACTGCAGTAAATGAGCCAGTCAATATATTTGGAATTTCATCTCCAAATTTGGGTAAACTCACCGCTCTTTTTTCCGTAGGGAATAAGAAATATGAAGTACCTGTAGATTTTAATACCGCTGTGCAAGTAGATAAATGGCCAATTGCACAATTTTGGGCACAAAGAAAAATTAATGACCTTGAACTAAATTCGACTCAAAATCGCGAAGAAATCAAAAATCTGAGCGAACAGTTTGGGGTGGTAAGTAAAAACACCAGCCTTATTGTATTGGATGACATTAATGATTATGTACGTTACGGAATTACACCGCCTCAAGAATTATTATCAGAATACAACAAAATCGTTTCGCAAAATAAAAGGGGAATTTTAGAAAAAAGAAAAAATCTTCTATCCAAATCTTTTGATATAACCCGTGAACTGATAACTTGGTGGAATACCGAATTTAAACCTGCCGAAAAAAAGCAGTACCCTACAATTTCTAAACAATTGATAAGCGAATCATCAAATAAAGATCAATTACAAGAAGTTGTTGTTGTTAGTACAGGTAATTCAAGTGTTGCAGAAGATAACGCCATAGCCACCTCAACAAAACCCAAAGGTAAAATAACTTTAGTTGATGTAGAAAGTACCGAAGAGTATATGAAAGATTTTCAGAGTTTACAATCATCTGAATTGATTTACCAGAAATATCTTGAAAATCGTCCTAAATATGAAAAGCAGGTAACTTATTATTTTGATGTCTCTAAATTGCTATTCAAAAAAGGAGATAAAGCACTTTCTTTAAAAGTTTTAAGCACATTAGCAGAGCTTGATCTGGAAAATGAAGAATTATACAAAACAATATATTATCTGCTAAAACAGAGAGGTCATTATGAAAAAGAATTGTGGATTACCCAGAAAATTCTAGAATGGAGACCATTCGATTCTCAAAGCCACAGAGATTATGCATTGGCTTTGATTGATAATAAAAAACCTCAAGAAGCTCTTAATGTCTATAAATCCATGCTTTATCAGGAATATACCGATGAAATTTCTGTTAGAGACAATGGTATTGAAGAGATTTTGATTATGGAAATCAATAACATTTTGAACCAAAACAAAAATGTTGATGCAAGCAAAATAGATGATCGTCTAAAAGCAAATCTCCCGATAGACATCCGCGTTGTAATCAACTGGAATAAAGACAATACAGATATAGATCTTTGGGTTACAGATCCGAGAGGCGAAGACTGTTCATACTCCCATAAATCTACGGAAATTGGGGGTAGATTAAGTAATGATTTCACTCAGGGTTTTGGTCCTGAACAGTTTTTGCTAAAAAAAGCTATTAAAGGGAAATATAAAATTAAAACCAATTTTTTCGGTGAGAGACAGAATATACTTTCCGGACCAACAACGGTGATGGCGGAAGTGTACCTGTACTATTCTGATGGAAGACAAGAACGAAAAATTGCAGTTTTCCAGAGTCAGAAAGAAAATAAACTTGAAAAAGACAGCAAAATTCTCATTGGAGAATTTGAGTTTTAGAAAAAGATCATAAAAAAATACCGAAGATTAACGGAGGCCACTGAAAAAGTCCCCATTTTCAAAAATCATTAAAAAAAGCGATTAAATAAGGCTTTGATTTTATTTAATTGTCTTTTTTTAGTCAAATTTAATCTTCTTAGATTACAAGAGGTTTATAACAACCAAAAGGAGCGAAACCATTGTGTTTCCGCTCCTTTTTAGTTATTTTCATTTTTCTTATTCAAGGGACTTTTTCAGTGCCCTCGATTAACGCTTCGGTATTTTTTTGTTTAAAATTTCCTGAAGTTAAGGCATAAAGCAGTTAATTAAAAAATAGTTATTTTTAACCTATAACCTGAGTTCGATTAATCTTAAGCATAAAAAAATCCCAGTCGTTAAACTGGAATTTTAATAAACAAAGGCTTTTTAGTCACTATTTTTGTTGCGGTTTATTTCCTGATGGCAGGTAATACAGCCAACTGAAGCCTATTAAAAACAGAACTAATGAGGCGACAAATGCTGGTATTAAAATTTCTGTGTTATTTTCTAAAGCGTTATTTAACGAGGCGTACAACAACCAAATCTGAATGGTGACATTCAAAATTAATATGAATATCAAGGTCGAAAGAATATTGTTGAGCTTATTGGGATTCGCTTGATTTTGACTGGTTCTAAAAGTACTCATAGCTGTGGATTTTAGGAAAATATTTATTTCATCATTAAGGAATTAAGTAATATTAAGTTTTAGCTTAATATTACTTAATTCCTTAATGGTTCATTTTTTTTAAACGGCATGTTCTTCTTGGTGTGAAGCTTTGACATAAATATCGTTTTCCTTGAAAAAAACTTCCAAACTTGGCAAAGCTCTTGGTGGCGGTCCAGCCAAAACATCTCCGGTTTTGGCATCAAATGAGCCTTCGTGACACGGGCAGTGAATGATTCCAGTGCCGGGTTTGTAAAAAACCGAACACGAAAGATGGGTGCATTTTTGCTCATAGGCTTTAAAATCTCCGCTTTCGAGGTGAATCAATATATATGGTATGGTGCTTCCCTCGATTACAAAAGCGCGTGTGCCACCTACTGGAACCTCATCTTTTTTGCATACAAAATGCTCTCCCTCTACTTCCTCTTTGGGAAGCAAATAAGCTTTGGCCGCTACGAGCCCGCTTCCAACCATCAGTCCGCCCGAAACAAGCGTTAGAAATTTGGCAAAATCACGACGGCTTACATTGGTCGCCTGCTGTTTGAGAATTGGAAAATCTTTCTTCCAATTTTTATTTAAATTATCTTCTTTTGACATTTTTTTATGTTGTGAGAAAGTTTAATTGTTTAAAAAGTATAAATCCCCGCGAAGTTTCCCCTTTCGGGGGTTAGGGGGCTCTAATATATAATCAGCTCAGTACTTCCCTTCGGCATCATGATATTCACTTTGGTATTGACTATTTCCTTACCAAATATGAACGTATTGATAGGTGTACTGTTCGGACGCATTTCCTCGATTTCGGTTCTTGTGCCAAAAAACAAAGCACCGCTTGGACAAACTGTCGCGCACATTGGTTTTTTGCCAATGCTGGTTCTATCGTAACACATCGTACACTTCATCATCAAGTCATAAGACTCTTCTTTTTTAGGCACGCCAAACGGACAGGCCAAAACACAATTAGAACAACCAATGCATCTTTCGGTATTGGCGGTATGTACGATTCCGTTTTCGTCTTTCGATATCGCATCGGCTGGACATACATTGGCACATACGGGATCGTCGCAATGCATACACACCTGCACGGTGGTTTGCACAGTCGAAGCTCTATCCACATAATTCACGTGAATTAAAGATTCCTGACCGTTGGTCTCACATTCGGCGCAAGCCAGTTCACAGGCTTTACAGCCAATGCAACGTTGCATATCTACAAAAAATTCCTCGTTTTTATTGAAACTGGTGTAATTCATATTTACTTTTTTATAGATTAAACACTTGCATACGCTGTTGATTCTTTTGATGGCCCAGCTATTTCCTTGAGCGGTTCCAAATGGCAGGCACATACCTTGAACTCCGGTATTTTGGAAATTGGGTCCAATGTCCCCGGCGTTAATTGATTTGCCGATTTTTTACCTGACCAGTGATACGGTATAAAAACAGTATCCTCCCGAATGGTTTCCACAATATTTGCTGGAAAAATTCCTTCCCCACGTCGGGTAGAAACTTTTATTAATTCTCTTTGTTTGATTCCGAATTGCTGAGCCAGTTTAGGGTGAATTTCCAATAACGGTTCCGGATACTGATCTACCAATTTACCAATTCTTCGGGTTTGTGTACCGCTCAAATATTGGGACACCACACGTCCTGTTGTCAAAATTACAGGATAATCCGCATCGGTCACTTCACCCGGAAGCTTGTACGGTGCGGGATTAAAATGTGCTTTCTCATCAGGTGTTTTAAACTTTTTATCTTCCCATAATCTTGGTGTTCCGGGATGACCTATTGTTGGACATGGCCAAAAGACACCCATTTCGTCTTCGATCCTTTGGTATGTAATTCCATAATAATCAGCCGTTCCTCCCTTGGAAGCTACGCGTAATTCATTGAAGATGGCTTCACTACTCTCATACGTGAATTTATCTTTCACTCCCAAACGTTTGGCCAACTCCAAAATAATTGAAGTATCTGTTCTAGCCATTCCCGGAGGCGTTACCGCCTGACGAATACGAATCACTCTTCCCTCTGCAGATGTGGTGGTTCCCTCCTCCTCTTCCTGCAAAGAACCTGCCAGCACAATATCGGCGTGGCGTGCAGTTTCATTCAAGAAAAAGTCAATACATACATAAAATTCCAGTTTTTCTAAAGCTTCACGAACATAGTTGCTATTTGGTAAAGACACCAATGGATTGAAACAAATCGAAATCAATCCTTTAATATCCCCACGATGAATGGCTTCGATGATTTCGTAAGCCGAAAGCCCTTTCCCAGGCATATCTTTCTCGTTGATTCCCCAAACTTCCGAAATATACTTGCGGTGTTCTGGATTCTCAATATCCCTGTTTCCCGGCAACTGATCGCATTTATGACCATGCTCTCTACCTCCTTGACCATTTCCTTGACCGGTAATGGTTCCATAACCACAATACGGCCTACCGATTCTTCCTGTTGCGAGTACCAAATTGATGCAACCCAAAACATTATCCACCCCTTTCGAGTGGTGTTCAATTCCACGAGCGTGAAGCAAGAAACTCGTTTTGGCTTTGCCCCACAATTCGGCCGCTTCTCGTATTTTATTTTTGTCGATTCCCGTCACTTCCTCCGCCCATTCCAGTGTATAGTCTTTTACGGCATCTATCGTTTCCTGAAAACCCGAAGTATAATTATCTATAAAATCGTGATCCAGCATATCGTGATCCACCAAATATTTTAGCATTGCGCCGTACAAAGCCGAGTCAGTTCCCGGACGAACATCCAAATGAATATCGGCAGTTCGTGCCAGCGGAATCATCCTTGGGTCAATCACTATAATTTTGGCACCGCGGTCACGCGCTTTCCAAATCCAGTGCGTCAATGTTGGGAATGTCTCGCTGATATTGGCACCTGCCACAATAATTACTTCGGCATATTCCAAATCCGAATAATTATTCGAAGCCCTGTCCAGTCCAAACGCTTTTTTATTCCCCGCACCTGCACTAACCATACACAAACGTCCGTTGTAATCTAGGTTTTTGGTTTTCAAAGCCACGCGGGCAAATTTTCCAACCAAATAACTTTTCTCATTCGTCAACGAAACTCCCGACAGCATCGAGAACGCGTCATTCCCGTATTTCTCCTGAATACGTTGGATCTCTGAAACCGTTTTGTTCATTGCTTCATCCCAATCCAAAGGCACAAAACCCTGTCCTTCCACTCTTTTCAAAGGCGACATCAATCGGTCGGGATGGTTATTCTGTAAATAGCGTTGCACCCCTTTTGGACACAGCCTTCCTTCATTAAAAGGAAATTCCATCCACGGCTCAAAACCCACCACTTTATTTTCTTTCACCAACAATTGGATTCCGCATTGCATCCCGCAAAAACAACAATGCGTTTTCACAGCCTCATCTGGTTCATCCCTGCCCACATATCCGTCCTTAGGCGCATAATTCAGCGTGGGCCCAAAATGCTTTACTATATTCTCCTCTGCAACTGGTAATTTTGCCATTTTTATTTCTTTACAATTGTCTGTTCTTTTTTTCTAAAATCTTAAGTCTGTAATTTAAAATCCTCCTCCTTTGGGCGTGACCACAATAGAAAATGGACCTAATTTAGTTTGCGATTATACGGCCCATTCTCTATTGCGGTCGGGCTATCCACGCTACTTCGGTAGCTTATTCCTATCCCTCACGCAGTCGTAATCAACATCAGTTTTCAATAAAAACTTTTTCTTCTTTCAACACTTCCCTCTCTTCCACTCTGCCTTCTTAAATCTATCTTCTTTATTCTATTTTTTATTTGCTTTCTGAAATCTGAAATCTGCCTTCTTAAATCTAACCTCTTTTTTCTATTTTCAATCTGCTTTCTTAAATCTGAAATCTGCCTTCTATTCTCTAACTTTCAAAAGCTATCCAAACAAATTCCCGCCTTCCACTCTAGCCTTCAAATGCGCTTGAGCCAGTCTAGACCTTTTCCCCTCAGGACTTAAATCCAAATGCGACGTCCCGTCTTCATGCGAAAAATCGAAACCCAATTGTTCGGTAACGGTTTTCAAATCCTGAATATGTAGTTTTGTCGCAAACTCCTCACCCGTATGAGGGCAAACTACCATACCCATTTTCATTCCCTGCTTTTTGTAAATATGCGCCCCGATTTGTGCAGGTCGCTGAATGATATGAAAAAATTTTCCAAACGGAATCCAAATTAAAAACATAATTACCGTAACGGCGTGTAAAACAGCTAAGAAATCAAACGCAAATCCTTTCATAAACTGATACGAATACGTCAGCCCCAATCCCGTAACCGAAATGGCTATCAATAAAATAAGAGGCAACAAATCTCCCTCAAAAGACTGAGTGGCGATCAACCCCGGATTTGTCAAACGTCTTCTTAAATAATACAGTGATCCAAAAATAACCAAGTATGATGACCAATTCAAAGCGTGAAAAGTCAAAAAAGCAATTATCGAACCCAGTTCAAAATCCATTACTTTAAACCCAAAAAAATACGCTTCATAAGTAGAAATCGTATTAGGAGCCATAGCAAAGTGGATCCATCCAAAAGTAAGCGGTATCGTTATCAAAAATGCCGAAGTACATCCCACAGCAATCATAAAATGCGCCATCCAGCGGTATTTTCCCCTAGGATAAATAAACTTCTGAAACGCAATATTCTCTACAGACTCTTTCGTGGCAAACCAAAAATGCGAAAACACTTTACCCGTTACCAAATACGTAATTCCTCTTTTGAAATAAATCCAAGTCGGCGGTCTCTGCAACCAAACCGTATAACGATACACAATCCCGAAGAAAGCAAACACCGTCCCAAATAAATAAGTTACCAGTGCCGCATCAAAATTTTGCAGTTTTCGGGAACCATAAAACACCAGAACAATCATAAAAACCGAAAGTCCCGTTGCAATGAGCAATGCCTTGATGTTATAGGTTTTGTTTTTCATATACGTAGAAATTTATTGTTTTTTAGAGGCCCACAGTAATTGCTTAGTATGCCTGTTATCGCTAGAGCCCAATGTCATTAAGTTAAGGATTAAATAACAAAATGATTTTTGATTAATGATTTTTGATTAACGATTTTTGATTTCAGATGTAATAGACCTCGTAAAATCGACAATCTAATATTTAGCAACACCAAATCTGAAATCAAAAATCGTTAATCCTCAATCTAAAATCTCTTAACTTAATGACATTGCGCTAGAGCCTCCTTATATTTATTGGTATTTATTCCAATGTTTTATTTTATTACAAAATTAGCAAAAGCAAAAACTAAGTTAAAATACTTAAGTAGTTTTCAAAACACAAATGAATTAAAATATGTTATAATATCAGTTCTGAACGCTGTATCCTTTGTATTTATACGAGTTGGCAATCTGATTTATTGCAGTTATGAATGAATTTACATAATTCAGGCAGTAAATAATCTAACTTGGTTTCTCACATCCTCTACGGTTGTAAAACCACCAATTAATTGCTGTAGCTAATATAGTGAAAACAATCAAGCCTATAAAGAACTGATTGACTGTTCCATTTGCTGCAATATTATTTCCTATGAATATCGAAAAGATAAAAGGACCAAAAGCAGCGATTGCAGCAGTCCATCCAATCACGCCCGCAGCCTGACGCTGATTCTCTGAAAATATGATAGGGAATTGTCTAAAAGTACCCGCATTACCAATTCCAGTAAAAAAGAATATTGCTAAAATTACCCCTACAAACAGCGGAAACTGATCCATACTTGTTGGCGAAACCAAACCTTGGGTAACCAAAATTATGGCTCCTGCCAAAATTCCGATTCCTGTGATTGTCGTCAATATGGCTCCTCCTATTTTATCGGCTACAAAACCAAAAGCAACTCTGCTGGCAGAACCAATCAATGGACCATAAAAAGCGTAAACTAATGGATCCGGGGCATCAGGAAAATCACCATACAAATATTTAATCATCAAAGGAAATGCTGCCGATAATCCTGCAAATGTTCCAAAAGTCATCAAATAAGTAATCGTACAATACCAAGTATGTTTATTTTTAAAAATATCCATTTGCTCTTTTATTGAAGCCTGCATTGGAATGCTTCTTAAAAACAACCAACTGACAAGTGCCAAGCCCAAAAGAAATCCGGAATACCAAAATGCTGCCGATTGAATGTAGATGTTTATATTTTTGACCGCCTCATTTTCGGGACTAATTTTGTTTATTATTTTTTCGGCCAATTTAGGATTCGCATTAGCAATCGCTTTGGATTTTACTTTTTGAGGCAAAGCTGTAAAAACATCGACATTTTCATTCGAACCCGTTGCCGCAATAACCGAATCCAATACCGGTTTCTTCACATTTGCCAAAATATTATTTTGCGTTTTGGTATCCAAAGCTGCAAAAACTTCTTTTTGTTTTCCAATTGTTGAGTCTATAAAAACTTTGTGCGTTTCTTTGGCATCGATGCTTGTAAATACCGATGAAGCACCGTAGATACTAACACTCAAAATAAGAGGCGTGACAAACTGAGCTAAACTAACACCAAAATTTCCAATTCCCGCTTGGATTCCCAATGCTGTTCCTTTGAGCCTTTTTGGAAAAAATAAACTTGTGCTGGGCATGAAGGATGAAAAATCTCCACCTCCAAAACCTGTGGCAAATGCCAAAAGAACAAATACCCAAAATGGAGTATTGGTGTCCATTACCGCAAATCCAACTCCAATTGCTGGAATTAATTTAAGTAAAGTTGCCACGGTTACTACATGTCTTGTCCCAAAAATAGGCAGAATAAAGGTGTGTATAATTCTTAAAAATCCTGCTGCTAATCCAGGAATGGCAACCAGCCAAAAAAGCTGATCCTTAGAAAATGGAAAACCAAGACCTGGCAATTTCACTGCTATTACACTCATCATAAACCAAGAACCAAAAGACATTATTAATGACAAAGTTGTAATTATCAATGTCTTCCAAGCTATTTTACTGCCTGTTTTTTTCCAGAAAACTTCATCTTCTGGATCCCATTTATCTAACCATGTTTTCATATACTATTAATTTTGTTTATTTTATTATAATTATCAGTTCAACAAGGCAAACGCATGAGTTACATTTACCGCAGATTCGCAGATTTTAATAAAAATTTCTATACCGAATTAACCACTTTCAGTGGAATTAGCGCAAATTAATTTCTCTAAAATCACAAAATTCTGCTTTTCGAAATAAATCTGCGAATCTGCGGCTATTTTTAAAACTCATGCGTTTGCCCTGATCAGTTCAAAAGCAAGTTATTTTTTAGAATAAGACAAAAAAGTCCTTTTATTGAAATGTAAAATTAAGCTTGAAAGAAAAAATAAAACATGATATTTATCAGCTAAATAAATAGGTTAAATTATTACAAACTGAATTGAAATAATTGGTCATCAAAACTTATTTTTAATAAATAATATAAGTAAACATTCCTTGAAAAGTCTTTTTCAGAATGCCTTAAACATCTTATATTTAAAACTATACCCATAAAGATATAAAAAACTGGATATCTGTAAATAATAAATTACTAAATAATAAACAATATTTATAATAAAGACACTTTTCAGAAATGATATTCTTAAAAAAGTATCCCTTTTTTGCTAAATATCTTATGATCCGCGTGAGTGATAGGAGCTGGCTACCGAAGTAGCGCGGATAGCACGACAGCATAAAGAAAAGGGGCCGAATCACCGTTGCGATGATTTGGCCCCTTTTCTTTATGGTGGCACGCCCCAATAAGTAATTTGATTTTATCCCCCAATCTTAATCATGCTTCTGTTTTGAGAAAAAAGAAGCGGGTTTTGGAATTTAGCGTCATCGTCCATTCCTCCCCGCATGGCGAATTTTGATTTTATGTTTTGAAAGATAAGCGGTTCGATTGATTCTCCCGCACGTAAGGTATCAAGCAAGGAGGTTTCGGTATTCGAAAATAAACAATTTTTTAGTTTCCCATCGGCAGTTAAACGGATGCGATTACAAGTACTGCAAAAAGGATTGGTCACGGAACTGATTACCGAAAAACTGCCTTGATAGTTCTCAATTTTGTGATTTTTGGCGGTATCATTTGGCTTGTCTTGTGTGCGCTCTACTTTTTGTTCGGTATAAAAAGCATTGACTTGCGAAAGAATTTCGGCATAGGATACCAATTTTTCTTTGTTCCATTGATTCCCGTCAAAAGGCATGAATTCTATGAACCGAATCTGGATGTTTCGGTCTTTGGTCATTTCGATAAAGTCGATAATTTCGTTGTCATTAAACTCTTTGATAACAACTACATTTAGTTTTACCTTGAAACCGTTTACCTCAAGCAGATCGAGATTCTCAATTAGTTTTTCAAAATAATTACGGCGGGTGATTTGGTTGAATTTGTCTTTTTTCAAACTGTCGATACTGACGTTCAAAGTTGTAATCCCGGCTTCCTTGAATGTATCTATGAAATCATGAACCAAGATTCCGTTGGTTGTCAATGTTAATTCGACTCCAAGTTTCCCTAATTGTTCGATGATGGTTTTGGCATCTTTTCGTACCAAAGGCTCGCCTCCGGTCAATCGAATTTTGGTCACGCCTAGTTTTACGAAAGTTTTGGCAATGGTAACAATTTCGTCTGCAGTCATCAGATGCGCTCTTGGTGTAAGCGCAATCCCCTCGGCTGGCATACAATAGGTGCATCTCAAATTACAATGTTCTGTAATCGAAATACGGAGATAATTGTGCGCTCTGCCGTGGTTGTCCTGCATCGGATTTGTTTTATTTTCCATGGTTGAAACCATTTAATATTTTGAATAAATGCAATATGGAAGGAAATACGGCATCCATAGATTCACTGGCTCCAGCAGTGGAACCCGGTAAAGCCATAATCAACGTATCGCCTTTGAAACCGACCACGCTTCGGGACAACATTGCATAAGGCGTTCTATCCTGTCCGTAAGAGCGAATGGCTTCCTCGATTCCTGGAATGCGTCGGTCAAGCATTGGAATAATGGCTTCGGGAGTGACGTCTCGATTCGATAGGCCTGTTCCACCAGTAAGGATAATCAAGTCTTTATTGCTGGAACACAATTTATTTATCGTTTCTTGAATATCGACTACCTCATCCGGAATTACGGAATAACTCGAAACGTTTAACCCTAGTTTTTTGACTTTATCTGAAATTACTTTTCCAGCTCGGTCTTCTTTTTTTCCGCTGGAAACACTATCCGAACAAACGATTACCGCCACCGATAAATCAAGGCCTTCTTTGACTCCATAATCGGATTTCCCACCTTTTTTGTGCAATAATTTTATGGTCGAAATTTCGACTTGTTTATCAATAGGTTTTAGCATATCGTACATTGTCAGGGCTACAATTGAAGCTCCATGCATGGCTTCGACCTCTACTCCTGTTCTATAAATCGCTTTGACGGTTACTTTTACCAATACCGAATCTTCGAGCAGTTCATATTCAATTCCCGTGAATTCTATCGGCATAGGATGGCAATCCGGAATGGAGTTCGAAGTATTTTTTACAGCAAATAATCCAGCTGTTCTTGCTACTTCCAATACATCGCCTTTTGGAACGGTTTTATTTAAAATGGCCTGCATTGTTGCCGGTGAACCTACTTTTACGATTGCTTGGGCTGTAGCCGTGCGTTGTGTGATTATTTTATGGGTGATGTCTACCATTGAGATTTTAGATTAAGGATTAACTGATTTTAGATTTCAGATTTGGTATTGCTAAACATTAGATAATCGATTTTAGGAGTTCTATTACATCTGAAATCAAAAATCGTTAATCAAAAATCAGCAATCATTTTATTTCTTACTTAATAATATCCGCGTTCCATTTTTATATATTTTTTTTCCAAGTATAGCTTTCGTCTTCAAAAATTTCTTTCCCGAAAATAGCTGTCTTTTCTTTTATTTCTTCCACCAAAAACTCTAAAGCTTCGTAAACCACTTTTCGTCTTGGAGCAGAAACAAAGACAAACAAACATATTTCGCCTGTTTTAACCGTTCCCAAACTGTGGTAAATATGCAAACAAGACAATTCATATTTGGCGAAAGCTGCTTCTCTAATTTCGTAGAACGTTTGCTCTGCCATTTCTTCGTAAGCGGTGTATTCGATAGCAGCGACTGTTTTCCCATCAATCACATCGGCGCGAACTTGGCCTAGAAAAATATTGTGGGCACCAATTGTGGTTTTACTTTGGTGTTTGGCAATTGAATTCCCTATGAACTCTGATGTTATCTGCCCTTGAATAAAAGAACTTTTCTTTGGTTTATATGTTGACATTACTAAAGTTATATTTTTAATTTTAAAATTGATATTGCTATTGAATTTGATTTTTCAAAGATTCTATTCCTCTTCCTAAATGAAAAACTCCAACAAATCCTGATTTTTGAAGATAATTCATCGCTGCCATACTTCGCTGACCCGTTTGACAAAACAAAACAATTTCTTGATTTTTATCCAATTTCTTACTGTATTCTTCTAATCCGCTCAAAGGAATCCGAATGATATTTTCTCCTTTAAACTCGGGCATTTCATCCAATTCGCGAACGTCAATGACAACGATTCCTAATTGACTGCATTTTTCTAAAAATGATTTGGGAGTCAAGTCTTCTAGAGTTTTTTTTCTGTTCAAAAGCAAACTTCCGTTTATAAATCCTTTTTCAATTGCTTTGGGATTTTTTGCAAAATCAATAATTTGGGTTTGAAAATTCAAGGCATCGTAAATCAATAATTTGCCTGATAATACCGTACCGATTTCTAATATTATCTTAAGCACTTCGGTAGCCTGCAGTGTACCGAGCGTATTAGGCAAAACACCCAAAACTCCGGATTCGGCACAATTAGGAATACTATTCAATCCTTCCTGCTCGGGAAACAAACAGCGATAACTTGGTCCGTTTTTATAATTGAATACTGAAACCTGTCCTTCAAATTTATGAATCGAAGCATAAACTACTGGAATCTTTTTAACAATAGCCACATCATTTATCAAATAACGAACAGCAAGCGTATCAGTGCAATCGACTATAATTTCATAATCCTGAACGATTTCGAAAGCATTTTGTGAATTTAAAAATTCAGAAAACACATTTACTGTTATTTCTGGATTAAGTTCCAAAATGGCTTTCTTCGCTGTTTCGGCTTTACTTTTTCCGCTATCTTTTAAAGTATAAAGCAGTTGACGATGCAAATTGGTTTCTTCCACTACATCTCCATCTGCAATTCCGATAGTTCCAACTCCCGCCGAAGCTAAATTCTGCAGAACAGGACAACCCAAACCGCCTGCACCAATTACCAAGATACGAGCGTTCTGTAATTTTTGCTGACCCGTTTCTCCTATTTCTGGGAGAATTATTTGTCTGGAATAGCGTTTGGAATTTATCATTTTTTATTTTAAAACATTCAAAAAAATTTAACCATATAAGTCATAGAAGTTAATATAAGTTCCCTTTTTAGGGTTTCTAAATTCTAGACGAAATAAAAGTTCATATAAGTTTTCCTTTTTAATTATTTTCAATTCAGATTTCTGTAATCTCAAATCTGCAATCTCAAATTACTAACCTCCCGCGAACGGTGGCAGAAAAGCAATTACATCCTGATCTTTTATTTTCGTTTGCAAATCGCTCATCGTTTGGTTAACCGCAATGTTATAGGTTGTGTTTTGCATGTTTTGGTAACTGCTTTCAATTTTTGATTTTAATGCAGAAACCGAGATAGCCTCTTGATCGAAACTGAATTGTTCCTCTTTCAATCGCGTAATATCAGCGAGTAAACCAAAATATTTTAGCGTTATGGTCATTTTATTAATTTTTGATATTCTTCTTGTGTGTTTATATTTTGCACTTGATTGTTCCATTTTTCTGGAACTTCGATGGTTTGGTGTTTGATATCCTCAATCACCTGTCGCAATTTCAACTGGTTTCCGGCTAGGTGCTCGCCAAAAACAATTCGCATCGAGCGGTCGTAAACCCCAATCAGCGGGCTTGCTTTTTCTCCGCTTTTAGTTTGCGTAACCATAAAGGTTTCGTCATGGCTTTTTATCAGCCATTGTAATAATTCGGTCGAAACTAGAGGCACATCAACACTCAGAACCAGATTTACTTTAGTTTTGGATTCTTTTAACGCTGTGTAAAGTCCGCCCACTGGACCTTTGTTTTCAATTATGTCTTCAACTCTGGTTAAACCCAAAGCGTCGTATTCTTTATTACCTGAAACAATCAAAATATTGGAATCCACAATCGGCTGTAAGGCATCGCAAATATGCTGAATAAACGTCTTTCCGTTCAATTCCAAGAAACCTTTGTCGGTTCCCATGCGCTGGCTTTTTCCGCCTGCCAATACTATTGCTGTAATTTTATTTTCCATATTCTGAGTTTATAAGGAATGTTTTTTAAGCTGCAAATCCAGAAATTCCCAACAGGCAACATTGATTTTCTCAAAAGACTGAATAAGCGATTTCCCGTAAGGAGTTATGATAGTTCCTCCTCCTTTATTCCCGCCCACTTGAGTCGCAATCAAAGGTTCTTTGGAAGCTTTGTTTGAAGCGTCGATTAATTTCCACGCTTTTTGATACGAAATATTCATTTCCTTGGCTGCTTTATTAAGCGAACCCGTGGACTCTATCAGCTTTAGCAATTGAATACGCCCTTCGCTGATGAGAATTCCCTCGTCGGTTTCAATCCAAATTTTACTCTTGATTTTCAAAGTCAATGCTTTTCGTTATACTTTTACAAATATAACGAAATGATTTTTTCAAAAAAATAAAAAAACAATCTCTAGCTTTATTTTTTGTTATAAAAATGAGTGAGACAAAATGGCACTCAGATTTAGGTAGATTTCCACAGATTTAATATTGATTATTTGCAATAACTTGCGACTCCTTCTTTTTTAATTTTTTTAGACAGCCTACGGTTTCGACCGTTGGAGATAAAATAGGAAAATTAAATATTTACAATACGATTCCCACGGTTAAAACCGTGGGCTATGAAGAAAAACGTTTTGTTACTGACAAATCACTATATAGCCTAACTAGCCCCGGTTGAAGTGGAAATCCTTATGTGCCGGGGTTCGGCACATAAGATTGAAACGAAAAACGGGAAACCATATTTCCCAAAAGGCCAAATCTTTCCGGTCCAAATAAATATTTGAACTTATTTGCAAAACAGAAAGATAATTACTCCAAAAAAAAACACATTCAAAAACAAAAAATAATTATATTCGCTCACCCGTTTAACCATAATCAATTAAAAATGAACACAAAACAAGCCGCAACTATAAACGAAGTTATTCAATCTTTAGATGAAATAATAGAGCAATCAAAAATAGAACAAAGTGCTATAGGCCTGTTTGCCACTTTATACAGAGAAGTTACGTTGCAAATAAAACATGGTATCGAAAACGGTTTGTTTGAAGATGCCGAACGAATGGAAAAAATAGATGTGATTTTTGCCAATCGGTATTTAAAAGCTTATTATCAGTTCAAAGCCAAAGAAAAACCTTCCGAATGCTGGCAGTTTTCTTTTACGAAAGGAGAAGAATATTGGCCAATTGTTGCACAGCATTTACTGCTAGGAATCAATGCTCATGTGAATTTAGATTTAGGAATCGCCTGTGCACAAGTCAGTACTCCTGAAAGCATTTTTGACTTACATTCTGACTATAATAAAATCAATGAAATTTTAAGCAATCTAGTAGAAGGAGTTGAAAAATGTTTAGTTGAAATCTGGCCAACACTAACCTATATATTGAAATTATCTGGCAAAATAGACAATTTCTTTATTGATTTCAGTATGAAAACCGCTAGAGATGGTGCATGGAAATACGCTACTGAATTTGTTCTTCTTCCCGAAAATCAAAGAGAAGCCTCGATACAGGAAAGGGATGTTAAAGTTACCAAAATAGCTCGATTAGTTTCGAATCCTGGTTATCTTGTAAGTGGTGTTTTCAGACTCATTCGATTATTTGAAAAAGGGACTGTAGCTCAAAAAATTATCGAATTAGGCAAAGTAGAATATATCCCAGAAACTAAAACAATTATAACTCCTGAATGTGTGGTACAGGGTTAGCATAGAACAAGCTAAGACAAAATAATAACCGCAGATTCACAGATTTAATTTGGTTCAATTGGTCTTTTATATAGAAAAAAATAAAACAATTTAGTTTTTTTATTTTTTAACCATTAAGACATTAAGGAAATTAAGACTCTAAGGATTTCTTAATTAATCTTAATGTCTTAATGGTTTGATAAAAAAATTATGTTCACAACGTATCCTGAAGAATTTTTAATTTTATAAAATTGCTAATCTGCAGTGAAAAAAATCTTGTATTTCTTAGCTTTAAGCCTGCTCCTTCTCAAATCTGGCTATCACTTCCTGATAATAATTAAAGGTTGTTTTGGCGATAGACTCCCAGCTGAATTTTTCTAACACTCGCACTCGACCTGCTTTACCCATTACGGTTGCCAAATCTTCATTATCTAATAATGCATTTACTTTAGTGGCGAATGCTTTTTGGAAATCGACTGGATTCAACGGATTGAAATTGGTCCTTGAAACACTTTCCAGCGGAATCAAATACCCTGTCTCTCCTTCTACAATTATTTCTGGGATTCCGCCTACGTGGCTTCCAACGACAGGAGTCTCACAAGCCATTGCTTCGAGGTTGATAATTCCGAAAGGCTCGTACAAAGAAGGACATGCAAAAACTCGTGCATGGCTGTAAAGCACTTTGACTTTTTCGCGAGGCAGCATTTCCGAAATCAGGATTACGCCTTTTCTTTTAGTTTTCAATTGGTCGATAAGCGTTGACGTTTCAAGCGCAATTTCTTCGGTATCGGGAGCTCCGGCGCAAAGCACTATTTGGCAATCTTCATTAAAATATTGGGCCGCTTCTATCAATTGCGAAATCCCTTTTTGGCGCGTAATTCGACCAACGAAAAGCACGAATGGTATAGTTGGATCAATTCCGTATTCTCTCAATAAATCATTATCAAAAGTCGGCTTATAAAATTCGGGGTCGATTCCGTTGTGTATTACGGTTACTTTTTTGGGATCAACACCATAAGCTTCCACCACATCGGTTTTCATTTGTTCGCTAACTGCAATAATGCCATCGGCAGTTTTATAGGCGTTCGTTTCAATCCATCGGGACATAAAATAACCATTCCCAAGTTGTTCCACTTTCCAAGGACGATGCGTTTCCAAACTATGCGTTGTCAATATCAATGGCACCTGTAATAATTCTCTGCTAAAAACACCAGCCAAATGCGTGTACCAAGTATGGCAATGAACAATATCGGCTTTTGGTGTTGCTTGAGCCATTTCTACGTTTCGGCTTAAATTATGAAACATCTTGATGTGTTCATTTTCTGGGTCAACCATTTTTGTCAAGCAGGAATTGATTCCTTCCACATGCATGGAGTCCTTATTTTCTTTTTGGTCACCAAAACACCGAACCTCAACTTGAGCCAATTTGGCCAATTCATGACTCAAAAAATCAATATGAACTCCTGCTCCGCCATAAATATTGGGTGGAAATTCATTACTATAAAGCGCTATTTTCATTTGGAGATAATTAAAAATTAAAAAAATGACTTTAGGAAACATTGAAATACATCCTGCTCTCAATTTAGTAAAAATACGAAACCGTAATGTATTTTATAGAGAAACCTTTCATTATTTTTTTAAACTTTTTTAACCTCCACCTGCAAAAAACATAAACTTTTTACAAAAGACATCATCATTCAACAACAATAATCACAACATTTTAACTAGTTTAGCACAATAATACCTTTCCCTTTATATTCAAGCAAAAAACCATAAATGAATCAGAACAACTCACATTTCTATGGATACAATTTCGAAAAAATTGCAGATACCATTATTCGTCTTGGTGTGCTCTTCCTGTTAATCGGTTGGTGTTATGATATTTTAAAACCTTTCGTATTAATAATAATTTGGGCGATCGTTATTGCCATAGCCTTCAGTCCGATTTACGAAAGGGTAGTCCGATTATTTAAAGGTCGAAAAATATTAGCCACCATATTTGTTGCCCTGATATTACTTACTCTACTAGTCGTTCCCAGCATATTCATAACAGAATCCTTATATGAAGAAATCAGCAATTTCGCCCATTATTACCAAACCAATGAGCACTTGATTCCACCACCAGGAGAAACCACCAAAAACTGGCCAACCATAACTAAACCAATAGTCGAAATATGGGCATCGGCCTCCGAAGACATTTCCAAAGTAGCTCTTAAATACTCCGAACAATTAAAAGTAGCCGGCGCATGGCTATTGTTCTCTTTAGCAGGAATTGGCAAAGGCATCCTGCAATTTATCATATCGATTATCATTGCCATGGGATTATTATTGTATTCCGAATCATTAGTCAAAGTTTCCAAAAACATTTTCATAAAACTTATAGGTTCCAATGGCGAACACTATGCAGAAGTCACTGTAATTACCATACGCAACGTAGTAAAAGGATTCTTGGGCGTAGCCTTAATTCAAGCATTAATGATTGGAATTGGATTCTTTTTGGCAGGAGTTCCTTTTGCTGGAATTTTTACAATTATATGTCTTTTTCTTGCCATCATACAAATCGGAATTGGTCCCGTTGCCATTCCAGTAGTCATTTATATGTACTCTGTTACCGATGCAACAACCTCAACCATACTGGCCGTTTGGGTAGGAATCACTTTGATTTCAGACAATATCCTAAAACCAATATTCCTCGGAAGAGGCAATCCGCCTGCACCCATGCTCGTAATATTCCTGGGAGCTATCGGCGGTTTTATTTTCAATGGTTTCATTGGATTATTCTTGGGAGCAGTAATTTTAACCTTAGGGTATAAATTTTTCCTTTCGTGGATAGACATCAATGAAGAGCCACAAATAGAAAAATCCCCAATAGAAGCTGAGGAATAAACCTTTATCATTTCAATTAGGGCGTGCCACCATAAAGAAAAGGGAGCTACTCATCACAGCGGTGAGTCGCTCCCTTTCCTTTATGCTGTCAGGCTATCCGTGCTACTTCGGTAGCTAACTTCTATCCTTCACGCGAGTCATAAGAACTTTAATCAAACCCAGAAATATTTATTGTTTGAAGAGGCTCACAAAAAATTAACCATTCAATAAATCCAAAATCTTGTCCACACTTACTTCACTGTAATCGTTGATGTAAAAGTCACACGGAGGCAATTGCTCTTTTGTATGTGAACTCAAAACTCCAACAACTTTCATCCCTGCATTAAGACCTGCCGTAACTCCCGAAAAAGAATCTTCAAAAACAACACAATCAGACGGGGCAACACCAACGCGTTCAGCCGATTTTAGATACACTTCTGGATTGGGTTTGTGATGCTGGACGTCCTGACTTGCCATCATCGAGTCCATTTTGTTTTCGATTTTTAAAGCATTTATAATCAAATCGAGATTGGCTCGCGGTGCAGATGTCGCAACAGCCGTTTTAAAGCCATGGGATTTAAGTTCCTCCAAAAACTGCAGATAATATGGAATTGTCTCTACTTTATCTTTATAAATTTCACGAAACATCGATTCTTTTTCGTCTTCCAGTTTTTTGAGTTCCTCTCCGGCAATTGAACGCTTAAAGAAATGCGTCATGATATAACCATTATGTTTTCCGTACATATGCTCTTCAAACTCTTGCTGGGAGTGAGAAATTTGGTACTTATCAAAGAATGCTTCAAAAGCCTTGGCATGATCTGGATTAGTGTGACAGATTACACCGTCCATATCAAAAATTACACATTGCTGCTTCATTATATTTAATTATTGTTTTAAAAGATTGCAAGTTACAATCATTTATGTTTTTTTGAAACCTAAAGCCTGAAACAAAATTTAATTTTTCCAGCCCAACAAAGTCTTTTCACCCCATACGCTTCTCAATCCAAAAAAGTTTTCGGGACTGGCTTTTGAATTAAATTTTAAAAACATTTACGGAAAAATCAAGGGGTTTTTATCAGGTTTATGCTTTATAAGCAAACCCGATAATGCGGATTTGCAATCCGTGTCCATAAAACATAACTACAAAATGCTTTTCAAAACCTAAAAATTGAAAAAATTAAATACTATATATTTACAAAATGAATTATTCCTTTAGAAAAGCCACAGCATCTGAAATTCCTGCAATATGGGACATTTTACAACAGGCAATAGCCCGAAGAAAGAAAGATGGCAGCGAACAATGGCAAGACGGCTACCCAAATTCAGAAGTCGTTAAAAAAGACGTAGAAGCAGGCTATGGATTTGTTTTAACAGATGGAGAAACTATCATAGGATATACTGCAGTATTGATAAATGACGAACCTGAATACGTAAAAATAAAAGGCGAATGGTTATCGAATAATGACTTCGTCGTATTTCACCGAGTAGCTCTTTCAGAAAATTATCTAGGCAAAGGTTTAGCAAAAAAAATACTGAAATATATAGAAGAATTTGCTCTAAGCAATAACATATACAGCGTCAAAGCAGACACAAATTTTGACAATATTGCTATGCTGAATATCTTTGAAAAATCGGGATACAAGTATTGCGGAAAAGTATATTTTAGAGGAGGAGAAAGAAAGGCATTTGAAAAAACACTCACTAAAGACAACTAAAATTTTAAAATTAGTCTACAACCAATAAACCTCAACTTTATCCCCTTTTTTCAATTCATAATTCCCATCAGGAACATAAACCAATCCGTTGGCAACTGAAAAAGAATTGAGCATTGATGAATTTTGATGAGACAAAATTTCTGTTGCTCCGTTATTAATATTCGCTTTCAAAAATTGGGAGCGCGTATTTCTTACTTCATAATCATGAGCAATTGGCAATAAAACAGCTTGCTGATAATTGGCTTCCGCTCCGGATAATATCGCCAATGTTGGCAAAACATACACATAAAAACAAGTCAGGCAGGCGGCAGGATTTCCTGGCAATGCAAAAACCATTTTATCGTTTAATTTCCCTGCAAATAAAGGTTTTCCTGGTTTTTGATTTACTTTATAAAATAAGGTTTCCACTTCAAGTTCTTTCAGAGCTCGTGCCACAAAATCATAATCTCCAACAGATATCCCTCCAGAAACCAATACAACATCATTAGCCGTTAAGGCTTCTTGCAATTTATTTTTGGTGTTTTCAAAATCATCATTGACTTCATACAAAGTAACGGCATCATAATAGCCGTCCATCAATGCCGATTGCAACATAATTCCGTTGCTTTCATAGACTTTCCCGTATTCAAGCGATGTTCCTGGTTTGGACAGCTCATTACCTGTAACCACAATTCCTACTTTTGGCTTTTGATAAACGCTGACTTTTGTAAAACCAAGCCCAGCCAAAAATCCAATAGCCGCTGCGTTCAGAACTACCCCTTTTTCAAGTGCCAAATCTCCTGCAGATATTTGTTCTCCTATTGGCCTAACATTGGTTTCGGGCAATACTAATTCGTCAACTATCAATTGCGTTCCATTAGCTGTAATTTTTTCAATTTGAATAACCGCTTGTGCCGAATCGGGTACTGCAGCTCCCGTAAAAACCTTTACAGCTTGGCCTGGAAGCAACTCAACAGTATGCGAATCTCCCGCTTTCACTTCACCGATAATTTCATACTGCAAACCATCGTGCAAACACAAAGCATATCCATCCATCGCCGATTGTCGAAAGGGAGGCATATTAATTGGTGATGAAAGTGATTGCGCTAAAATATGCTTTCTCGCTTGAAAAAGAGAATATTCTACTTCGGACAAAACTGATAAATTAGCTTGTAATATCGAAAAGGCTTCTTGAACAGAAATCATGTGCAGTGGATTATATTGATTTTCAAAAATACGATTCGGAAATGATTTTATGGCAATATTCCATACAAAAGTTAGCAAACATTCGCCTTTCTTTTTGTTACAAAATTTATACAATCACAAATAGTACTTTTTATAAATAAAAGTTAAACCATTAAACCTTTGACTTTTATATTTGTCCTATAGATATAACTTAAAAACAAATTGAATATGAAAACACTAATAATTGCCTTAGTATTTGGAATTGGAGTATCTGGATTTGCACAAGTAAGCATCCCACAACCTGGTGACTCAGACATAATAAAAATGACTCCAGAACAGCGTCAGGAAAAACATTTGGCTCACTTAACAAAAGAATTGAACTTGGATGCCAAACAAAAGGAAGCTGTTGGTAAGCTTTTATCTGAGAAAAACGATAAAGCACAAGGTCTGAAATCTCAAAAAGAATCTCGAAAAGAAAGTGGCGAAAAATTGACTACAGCAGAAAGAGAAGCTCTTAAAACCAAATTGAAAGCTGAAAAAGAAGATACTGAAAAACAAATGAAAGCAATCTTATCTGCCGATCAATATCAAAAATGGCAAACTATAAGAAAAGAGAATAAAGAAAAATTTAAAGACAGAAGAAGAGAAAAAAAAGATCAATTATAATATACCCTTTGAACCCTAAATACAAATTCCACTCTTTCAGCCAATCAGGTAAAAGAGTGGAATTTTGATTAGTATAAATGTATTTAGAAAGTCTTTGAAACTTTATCAATTGCATTAATGGTAAAATCTAAATCTTCATAAGTTAATGCATCGGTGATGAACCAAGTTTCATAAGCTGATGGCGCAATATACACTCCTTCGGCAACCAATCCGTGGAAGAATTTCTTGAAGGTTTCGTTGTCACCTGAAGCAGCAGATTTAAAATCAATTACTGGATTCGCATCAAAATGAACCGAAATCATCGAACCAATTTGATTGATTGTAAAAACTACATTATTGGCTTTCAAAACGCTGTAGATTCCTGCGCCTAAATATGCTGTTTTCTCTTCCAGTCTTTTGAAAATTTCACGATCATTGTCCAATGCCTGCAGCATCGCTAATCCCGCTGCCATAGCCAATGGATTTCCAGACAAAGTTCCCGCTTGATAAACAGGTCCTAATGGCGCAAGGAAATTCATTATTTCGGCGCGCGCTGCAAAAGCCCCGACAGGCAGTCCGCCCCCAATTACTTTTCCAAAACAAACGATATCGGCATTAATATTGAACAATTCCTGAACTCCTCCTCTGGCCAATCTAAAACCTGTCATTACCTCATCAAAAATCAGCAGAATTCCGTTTGCAGTACACAACTCGCGCAAACCTTCCAAGAATCCTTTAGCTGGTGGAATACATCCCATATTTCCAGCAACTGGTTCAACAATTATAGCTGCGATTTCATTTTTGTTAGCTTCGATTAAAGTTTTTACGTTTTCCAAATCATTGTATTTGGCAAGCAAAGTGTCTTTGGCTGTTCCTGCTGTTACTCCAGGACTGTTTGGCGTTCCAAAGGTAACTGCCCCGCTTCCCGCCTGAATCAAAAACGAATCGGAATGGCCGTGGTAGCAACCAGCGAATTTGATGATCTTATCTCTTTTGGTAAATCCGCGAGCCAAACGCACCGCACTCATACAAGCTTCTGTCCCCGAATTCACAAAACGGATTTTGTCAATATTAGGAACCATCGAAACTGCAAGTGCTGCAATTTGGGTTTCCAATTCGGTTGGCATACCGAAAGATGTTCCCAGTTTGGCTTTTTCAATTACGGCTTCCACTACTGGCTCATAAGCATGACCCAAAATCATTGGCCCCCATGAGTTGATATAATCGATTAATCGGTTTCCATCTTCGTCATACAAATACGCTCCTTTGGCGCTTTTTACAAATATTGGTGTTCCTCCCACGGCTTTGAATGCCCTTACTGGTGAATTTACTCCTCCCGGAATTACTTTTTCTGCTTCAGCAAAAAGCTGACTGCTTCTTTGGTATATCATTACGATTTTAGATTTTAGATTTTTAAAATGAATATATTAAAACGTCATCGCTTTGTCATTTCGACGAAGGAGAAATCGCACTTGCTACTACCTTATGTGATTTCTCCTTCGTCGAAATGACAAAAAAAATTGAATACTGCCAGCTTACTTAACAATCAACTTCTGTCCTATCGAAAGCGCATTCTCTGTTAGATTATTTTTCTGTTTTAATTCTTCTACCGTTAAATTAAATTTTTTTGAAACCGAATAAAAGGTATCTCCTTTTTGAATTTCATACAAACTGGCTTGATCAGCACCAAAATCATCCTGAATCAACACTTTGGTTTCTTCCTTTTTAGATTCCCCTTTTTTGCTTGCTTTCCCTAAAACTTTGGCATCATATTCATGTAAATTATACAACTCAATATAATTAATCAATTTTTCAGGATATCTTGGATCAGTGGCATATCCTGCTTCACGCAATCCTTTTGCCCAAGCTTTGTAGTCTCCTTTGGGTAATGTAAACAAATTGGCATATCTAGTTTTACCCGTTAATACCATGGCGTGATCTTTGAAAGACTCCGAAGCTTGATTGTATTTTCTAAAACACTCATTCGCAACATCATCATCTTTATAAACTGTATCACCTGTCCAATCGTTATGGCATTTTATTCCAAAATGATTATTGGCATTTGTTGCTAAATCGCTTTGTCCCGCTCCAGATTCCAAAATTCCTTGTGCCAAAATAATACTGGCGGGAATTCCATACGTTTTCATATTGCTCATCGCAACACCGCTGTATTGTACAATATATCCATTTACTATTTCACTGGTCGACATTGTTTTGGAAGAAGACTGAGAAACTGTTTTACTGCCACCTCCATTTTGAATTGGTTTGGAATACTTCCATCCTACCGGTTTTTTTGTGGTTTGAATTGTTGATTTTGAAGAACCACAACTTATAAGAGTTGCAATCAGGAGAAATAAAAATATTTTCTTGACCATATTTTAGTATTTGAGATTGATTTTTGCAATTACTATTGCACTTCAATCAATGTTTTATTTTTGCTTTTTAAAATTGAATTCATTCCTTGGATTCCCTGTAATCCGCCTGTGTGAATCAATAGAATTTTCGAATTATGAGGGAAATAGTTTTTCTGAATTAAATCTATAACGCCAAAAACCATCTTTCCCGTATAAATTGGATCCAAAGGCACTTCCGTTTGCTTATAAAACTGATTTATAAACTGAATCAGTTCTTCATTAACCTTTCCGTAACCCCCAAAATGATAATCGGTTATTAATTTCCAATTTTTTCTGGTGGCAAATTTACGAATTTCATCTTTTAAAAAATCGCCTTTTAACGCTGGAAATCCCAAAATTTTTTGGTTGGGCAACGCACTGTTAATAATTCCCGAAATAGTGCCTCCCGTTCCAACTGCACAGCAAACAAAATCGAAAACGGAATCTTCCTCAGTCAGTATTTCTTCGCATCCTTTTATGGCATATTCATTCGTACCGCCTTCGGGAACAAGATAAAACGAGCCGAATTTTTGTTTTAGATTGGCGATAAAATCAGGCTCTGTTTTGAATCGATAAGCTTCTCTAGTCACAAACTCGAACTGCATGCCACATTCTTGGGCAAATCTCAAGGTTGGATTTTCGGCAATTTTATCTCCCAGCTCATCCCCACGAATCACACCAATAGTTTTGAACCCCTGCTCTTTCCCTGCATAGGCCACAGCTGCAATATGGTTGGAATAAGCACCGCCAAAAGTGAGAAGTGTGTGCTGATTTTCTTTTTTTGCTTGAACCAGATTGTACTTCATTTTCCTGAATTTATTTCCTGAAATAAAAGGATGAAGTAAATCTTCCCGTTTTATTTCAAGAGAAATTCCATTGGGCAGTTGGTATGTTATTTTTTGGTTCAAAGTTTATAGATTTTAAAAAATTAACCGCAAGGTTCGCAAAGATTTACGCAAAGTTCGCTAAGCTTTGCGGTCATTGCGCTTTCTTTGCGAACCTTGCGGTTAAATAGGCTTCTAATTCCTTTTTGTGTGCAAATACTTTAAAAAACAAAAAAATCTTCTCGTTTCAAGGTATTCCAAATCGAGTTCATTATCATAAGCCTCCCTTTCAAAACTGATGTTTCTGTAGGCCAAATTGGCATTTTTATACTGTAGCAAACGTACCGCATATTCGACAAAATACCAAAGAAAAAAAGGCAAAACAAATAATTCCATTTGTTGCTTGATGTGTATTTTTTCGTGATTGACGAGTATTTTATTTTCGGAGTCAAATGCGTATTTCATAAACACGAAAGGAAAGATTGTTAACCCTCGAAATCCTTTAGGAATTAAATATTTGGCAACAATCACAAACATTGTTTATAAAATTTATAGATTTGTACTGATAATAGAGTCAAAATCAAAGAAAAACACAATCGCCTAACAGCAAATTTCAAGTATAAAAACAGAATGGCAGAGCAAAGTAATGAAAATAAATTAATAGAAGGCGAAGATTTTTATTATACTCCCGAAGGATACAAATGCTTTACCGAAAAATACCATTTGAAAAGAGGCCATTGCTGCAAAAGCGGTTGCCGTCATTGTCCTTATGGTTTTGATAAGAAAACAGGGCTTTTGAAAAAGTAATCAGGTTGCAGTTTTCAGATTGCAGACTAAGAAAACAGTATTTTAAATATTTCAATAGTAACAATGGACATTCTTTCTTTAAAATATAAAATTAAAATCCACAAGTCCTACCATAGGTCGGATATACGGTATCCCTAGTGGGTAATTTCTTTAAATTAAGAAAAATATCTTGATTTATGGAATGCGAGAGGGATAGAAGCCAATGTTATTAAGTTAAGGATTTAACAATAAAATGATTGCTGATTTTTGATTAACGATTTTTGATTTCAGATGTAAAAGCCTCGTGAAATCGACAATCTAATATTTAGCAATACCAAATCTGAAATCAAAAATCGTTAATCCTCAATCTAAAATCTCTTAACTTAATGCGGTCTCGCCCAACTGTTGCTCATTAGAACAATTAATTTTAGATTTTAAAACCAAAAAAAATGACTTTTCAAGAACAAATACAACAAGGAATTCCTACTATATTGCCACAGCCTAAACCGTATGAGGCTAACATTAACCACGCGCCAAAACGGAAAGAAATTTTGTCTGACGACGAGAAAAAACTGGCACTTCGAAATGCTTTGCGCTATTTTGAGCCGAAGCATCACGCCGAATTAATTCCTGAATTTCGTAACGAATTAGAGACTTACGGCCGTATTTATATGTACCGTTTGCGTCCCGATTATAGAATGTATGCCCGCCCAATCTCCGAATATCCTGGGAAATGTGAGCAGTCGAAAGCGATTATGCTGATGATTCAGAATAATCTGGATTATGCGGTGGCGCAACATCCGCACGAATTGATTACTTATGGCGGAAACGGAGCTGTTTTCTCGAATTGGGCGCAATATTTATTGACGATGAAATACTTATCGGAAATGACCGATGAGCAAACGTTGACGATGTATTCCGGGCATCCGATGGGATTATTTCCTTCGCACAAAGAAGCGCCGAGAGTCGTGGTGACCAACGGAATGGTAATCCCAAACTACTCTCAACCAGACGACTGGGAAAGAATGAATGCTTTGGGCGTTTCCCAATACGGGCAAATGACTGCGGGAAGCTATATGTACATAGGCCCGCAGGGAATTGTACACGGTACGACAATCACGGTTTTAAACGGTTTCAGAAAGATAAAACGCTCCCCAAAAGGAGGCTTATTTGTTACTTCTGGATTGGGAGGAATGAGTGGTGCACAGCCCAAGGCTGGAAATATTGCGGGCTGTATCACAGTTTGTGCCGAGGTAAATACCAAAATTACCCACATTCGCCACAGCCAAGGTTGGATTAATGAAGTGGTTGAAAACATTGATGATTTGGTTAAAAGAGTTGCTTTGGCGAAAGCCAATAATGAAATCATTTCTATCGCCTACCTCGGAAACGTGGTTGACGTTTGGGAACGATTTGACGAAGAAAACCTTTATATTGATTTGGGTTCCGACCAAACTTCGCTTCACAATCCGTGGGCTGGAGGGTATTATCCGGTTGGAATTTCATTTGAAGAAGCCAATGAAATGATGGCCAATAATCCTGATTTATTCAAGGAAAAAGTACAGGAAACATTGCGTCGCCACACAACGGCCATCAACAGACATACGGCCAAAGGAACGTATTTCTTTGATTACGGAAATGCCTTTTTACTGGAAGCCTCTCGTGCTGGAGCCGATATTATGGCCGAAAATAATATTGATTTTAGGTATCCAAGTTATGTGCAGGACATTATGGGACCTATGTGTTTTGATTATGGTTTTGGGCCTTTCCGTTGGGTTTGTACCTCGGGAAAGCCTGAAGATTTAGCCAAAACCGATGCTATTGCTTGTCAAGTTTTGGAAGAAATGGCCAAAACCGCTCCAATCGAAATTCAGCAACAAATGCAGGATAATATTCAGTGGATAAAAGGTGCGCAAGAAAATAAATTGGTCGTGGGTTCTCAAGCCCGAATTCTTTATGCCGATGCCGAAGGTCGTGTAAAAATTGCCGAAGCTTTTAATCAGGCTATTGCCAAAGGTGAGATCGGAACTGTTGTTTTAGGTCGTGATCATCATGATGTTTCAGGAACCGATTCGCCTTACCGAGAAACTTCCAATATTTATGACGGATCTCGTTTCACGGCTGATATGGCGATTCAAAACGTGATTGGAGATAGTTTCCGTGGTGCCACCTGGGTTTCCATACACAATGGCGGAGGTGTTGGCTGGGGAGAAGTTATCAATGGTGGTTTCGGAATGGTACTGGACGGTTCCAAAGAAGCTTCCCGTCGCTTAGCTTCAATGCTTTTTTGGGATGTCAATAACGGAATTTCCAGAAGAAGCTGGGCTAGAAACGAAGGCGCAATTTTTGCCATAAAACGTGCGATGGAAGTCGAACCTTTGTTGAAAGTGACACTACCAAATTTAGTAGATGATACATTATTGAATTAATTGATTCTTCTTAACAAATAAAATTTTATCACAGATTACAAAGATTCCTTCTTTAATATTTTTAAAATCTATGCGAATCTATATAATCAGTGGCTAAAAAAACTTGAGAAGTCTTATTTTGAAAATTAACACTTATTTGGCTTAATTGGTACGGTTTTTGTATTAAATTTAATTCAACATTAATCATATAAAGATGAAAACTATTAAATTCTTACCCCTATTATTACTTTTCATAGTTGCCTCTTGTGACTCCGTACAAGTATATTCCGATTATGATAAATCAGCCGATTTTAAACAATACAAAACTTTCGCCTTTTTGAAATCAGGCATTGATAAAGTAGAGATTTCTGATTTGGATAAGAAAAGAATTCTGAACGCTATTGATCAGCAATTGCAAGCCAAAGGAATGACCAAAAGTGAAAACCCTGATTTATTAGTTAATATTTTTACTAAATCCCGCAAAGAAGTCAGTGTAAACCAATTCAATGCTGGTTGGGGTTATGGATGGGGCTATGGCTGGAATCCTTATATGTATGGAGGGCACACAACTGTTAGCTCTACTACAGAAGGCACTTTGTACATTGATCTTATAGATGCCAAAAAGAAAGAGCTCATTTGGCAAGGTGAAGGTATCGGAACTCTTAGCAAAGAAATGGATAGAAAAGACGAAATCGTTACTAATATAGTGACTAAAATTTTAGCACAATACCCTCCAGATCTTTCTAAAAAGAAATAGATTATTTTTTTAGTCATTCTAAAAATGAATACATTTGCAGTACAAGCAATAAAAAATGAAAAACTTAATTAACATCATCATTGTCATTATTATAATTATCATTCGATAATTATGGCGAGGTGCTATATAAATAAGTAATCAATATACAATTTATGAAACCTCCCACATCGGGAGGTTTTTTTATTTTAGAAAATAGAGAAAACCAATAAACAACAAATTATCGAGTCATTAGAATTTGATTCCGAAAGCAAAACACAAAATAAAATGGAATTATTTACAGCAATACTACAAGCACAAAAACAATTAGAAAATGTAGTGCCTTCTACTCCCCTGATTGAAAACTTAAATTTATCGGAGGAATTTGAAGCAACAGTTCTGCTAAAACGTGAAGACCTGCAAATCGTTCGATCCTACAAAATAAGAGGAGCTTATAATAAAATGAGTTCTTTAACGGATGCCGAAAAAGAAAATGGAATTGTCTGTGCCAGCGCTGGAAATCATGCGCAAGGTGTTGCTTTCTCTTGTCATCTTTTAAAAATAATGGGTAAAATTTACATGCCCAAAACCACTCCAAAACAAAAAGTCAAACAAGTGCAGCTGTTTGGCAAAAACTACGTAGAAATTGTTTTAACAGGAGATACGTTTGACGACGCTTACGCAAAATCCGTAGCAGATGCTACCGAAAACAACAAAGCTTTCATCCACCCTTTTGATGACTTAGAAGTTATTGCGGGTCAAGGCACTGTGGGGTTGGAAATTCTGAACACTTACAAAGAACCAATTGATTATGTGTTTGTTCCCATAGGCGGTGGCGGACTGGCATCAGGGCTTTCGACCGTATTCAAACAATTGAGTCCAAATACTAAAATCATAGGAGTAGAACCTCAAGGTGCCCCTTCGATGAAAACATCTATTGCCAATCATAAGAATACCGCATTAGACACCATCGATAAATTTGTAGATGGAGCGGCTGTAAAACAAGTGGGCGATCTGACTTTTGACATTTGCCAAAAAAACTTAAGCGACATTATATTGGTTCCCGAAGGAAAAGTGTGCACCACAATACTGCGTTTGTACAATGAAGAAGCCATGGTAGTAGAGCCTGCAGGAGCATTAACGATAGCGGCTTTGGATTTTTATAAAGAAGAAATAAAAGGAAAGACAGTTGTCTGCATTGTTAGCGGGAGCAACAACGACATCGAAAGAACCGCCGAAATAAAAGAACGCTCCTTGCTCTACGAAGGACTGATGCATTATTTTATGATTCAATTTCCGCAGCGTCCAGGTGCTTTAAAGGAATTTGTAAACGACATTTTGGGACCTGATGATGACATTACCTATTTTCAGTTTGCCAAAAAGAATAGCCGCGAGGTAGGATCGGTTGTTGTGGGATTAGAATTGAAGAATCCAAATGATATTCATGCTATCAAAACCAATATGGATACCAAAGGATTTGAATACCGTTATCTGAATGAAAGACATGATCTATTCACCCAATTGATAGGATAAATTAACAATTCCTTTTCTATCGATTTTTTAATTAAAACCTATCTTTGGAGAAGCATTTTTACATCAAAATATCATGATAAACAAAGACATATCAAACATAGAAGACATTAAATTATTAGTCAATACCTTTTACGCAACAGTCCAGAAAGACGATTTGATTGGTGCCATTTTCAACGAAAAAATAGGTGACCGCTGGCCAGAACATTTAGAGAAAATGTACCGCTTTTGGCAAACAATTTTGCTTGAAGAACACACATATTCAGGAAGTCCTTTTCCGCCTCACAGACAGCTTCCTGTCGAGAAAAAACACTTTAACCGCTGGATGGAAATTTTTACCGAAACAGTGGACAGTTTATTTAAAGGACCCCTTGCCGAAGAAGCCAAACTAAGAGGTCAGAATATGGCAGAAATGTTCAATTATAAAATTGAGTATTTCAGGCATGAAGGGAAACATCCGCTTTTGTAAACTCTTTTATATTCTAATATTCTAAAGATAGAAACCGCAATAGAAATATTGCGGTTTTTTAGTTTATTACAACTTTTGAATAATCAAACATTAAGTGATAAATTGAGAACTGTTGATTATTATGGTTCCTTTTATGAATAGATAAATAACTAGCATCAAAATTTTGATCTAGCATGTTGTTTTTTAATTCTTGAGTTGTATCTATTTGACTATTTGCTAACAAGTTTTTATTAACTCCTAAAACTACTGAAGAATGAGTGTAACTTGGATTAGTTATATATGCAATTTGCCCTTCAAAGTTTAATCTAGGCGTATTAAAAGATCGATCACACATTTTTTTAATATCAGAGACATATTCACTATAGCCATTCTCAACAACTTTGCATTCAATCGCAAGATGAATCTGTTGCTGATTACCACTGCTACCCCATATTTCACTTAAACCAGATTCTTGTATTTTTATATCAATAAAATCATCTTTTATTGTATTGTTTTGTGTATAAGATTGTTTCGGCTCATAATTAAAATATAAATACACATCAGGTTTGTCTGAAATGTAATTTCTATAATAATTTAGATTGTCCCAAATACCTAAGTACTCTTCAACAATTTTCTCGCTTAGACCTTCTTCGAGATTATATCGCGTATTATTCTCATTTAGGAAACCAGCCTTTTCATATGTTCTCCCCTCATTAATCATTTTCTGGAAGCAATAAATCACATATCGCATTACCATTTCAACTCTCTTTTGAGTTAAACGTTCAGATTTCGTTTTAAAATTAGAAGCATTAAGCATGAAAATCAGAATTTAATCGTTCTAACTCTGCTTTTTGTATGGCTTCTTTAAATTCTGCTACATCATACCAAGCCATTGCTCGGTGCCAACATTTATATTCATTAGGTTTTATGATATAAAATGAATTCTCCTCAAATCCTTTTATATCTTTTTGAATAAATAAATTATGCTTTGAATCCTTCGCATTTGTAATTTGAGAAATACTTAAAGAATTCGCTAGACAATTTAAGACTTGTTTTTCATTTTTATTATCTGAATAAATTATTTTTTCAGCTGGCTTTTCATTTAAAAAAACAAAATTCATAGCAATAAAATAATCCAAAGAATAAATTTCTATTTGAATAAATTCATCATCATATATTTTTTCAAATTCTTGTATGTAAACATCTGCATACATTTCAAGAAAAACTTTATCATTATCAACTTTTTTAATAAATCTTTGTTGCTTACTTTCTTGGAATTGATAACGAGAGACATCTAAAACATAGTTTATCAAATCTTTTTCATATGACGTTATTTTATATAAACTATTAATAGTAGAATTGATTTCATTCAATATTTCTAGATCAACTGGAAGAGATTCCGACCTTAATTTATCTTCATAATATTCTTCAAATTGTTTTAAAAAAACGTCTAGCAAGCCTAAAAGCTTTTCTTTTATTTCGTTATTAGGTTCAATATATGGAAATGATAAATATTCTTGTAATCTTATAGCCTGTCTTGTTCCTATCCCCCAAGAACAATTTGAAAGAAATTGAAAATATGAATGTAATTCCGAAATTAGAGATGAATATATAATTTTTAATACGTCTGTTTTTTTAGTGGAACTAATCCCAAACACATCATGCTTAAAGACATAAGGAATTTGAGAATAAGAAATTATAATTTCAGACCAATTTTCAACTTGAGCTTTTAGTAAAATTTGATTACCCTCAAATAACACTTCCCTTCTTCCACTTTGTAAAAAAACATCTTCCGAATTTAATACTTTTCCTTTTCCTTTCGGTATAAAATAGTTAACTACCTCACTGTTTTCAAGACATTTTGAACCAATCAAAAATGGAAACTCTCCTGTTTTAGGGTTTTCTTTAATTCCAGAACCTTTAAATATTTCTTCTTTATTATCAATGACATCATTTAATGTCAAATTATTACCGATGATTTTTTTAAACAAAATAAAATCCAGAGTATTCCCATACAATGCAACTTTAAACATCCAATCATTTTCAATGAAATATTTTTGTAATATTCTTTTTTTATCAAACTTCTCAATAACCAACATTTTAAAATTTTTCAAAAAAGAATTCACTTTTAAACTTTGGTGTTTAACAACATTTGTCTCATAATTATTGTTTTGTGATAAACGATAAAAAACAATTGAAGTAGGGCTTTCTTGTTGTTCAAATAAAGATTGCTTAACCGCAGATAAATCAAAAAATTTTTCGATGCAAAATGTAGTTAAAAATTCCTTTTTAAAAGCTCTAGTAGTTTTAGAAACATTGTAAAACATTGTACTAGTAACAATTAAAGCAACTCTCGTATCATCTTGCATAAAATCTTTAGAACGCAATAAAAAAGACTGTGCTATTTCAAAATTCCCAACTACTTTATTATTTTCCTTTAACCAAGTTGTATGAAAACTATCTTCTTTCTTACTTTTCCACGGAGGATTACCAAGTATAAATTGTGTTTTTTTACTTTTAATTATTTCATTAAAATCATGATTTACATTAAAAAAATTTGCTTCGAAAAGGTTTTCATTTATTAAATCAGGAAATTTATAAATATTAATATCTTTTGGATCTTGGTAATCTAATAAAGCTATATAAATTGAGAAACAAGTTACCTTAAGTGCTTCTCCATTAATATCAATTCCAAATAAATTATCTTTTGCGATAGTTCTTATTCTCTCACTAAAAAGCTTTTTATTTTCTTTTCCGTTCAATTTAATTTCCTTTTCAATCATTTTTCGTAATGATTGTACAAGAAAAATCCCTGATCCAACAGCTACTTCAAAAATCTTACATCCTGAAGTATTATTATCATCTAAATACTTATCAACTGTGTCATTTAGAATATAATCTACTAAAAAAGATGGTGTATAAACAGCTGAATCTAAATCTCTTGTTTCGGGATCGATTAGAGATTCATAAATACCCGAAATAACTTCAACTGGAATTATCGAAAAATCAAAAATTTCAAAATAATAACCAGCAAACAGAGAACCTTGTTCTTCTATTTCACCACTAAAGACATTAGCTAAATATTTAGCTTGACTATCAGAAATTGGTATAGCTAAATCTTTAAAAAGAGTACCATTGAACTTAGTATCCAGTTTTAAAAATAATTCATGTAATTTTTTGGGATTTTTAATTAATTGACTTAAACTCACCCTCTTTTCAATGGTTGAATCTCCTGAAATAAAATTATCATCAATTTTAATATCTCTATCTATTAAGTATCTTATAAAAATTAATCTTAAAATCAATGAATTGGCTTCATTATCATTTAGGCTATCTTTTTTATTTTTATCAACTAAATTCCTTCTAACTTCCTTAATATTTTGAAAAAGTTTTTCATTTACCCTCTTTCTTGACTCTTTGCGTTTATTTTTCTCAAAATAATCTTCTTGCAACCATTTCCATGTTGCTCCTGTTTGTAAATTCCAAAATGAAAATTTCTCTTCTATTTCACCTTCAATTAATTTAACTTCTTCTAGACTATTCTCTTTTTTACTGTAACTTAAAGCATTATAAACTTTAATATCAGAATCTTTTATCACAAAAATTATAGGCGAATTATCAAAAGACCATACTTTTTTATGAATTTCATTTTCTTTTTCTAAATCAGTATTTGATGTTAAATCAAAAAACAAAATAAAAGGTTGTTTATTGAAAACATAAAAAGCATCGGGTTTTATATCTTCTAATTTTTTATTTATATCCGACGAAAAGCCATTAAAAACCTCACCATCTTCTTTGTTTCTAAAGAAAACAGCTTTATTTTCAATTAAATCTAATTGATTTAAAATATTTTTTAATGGATTCATCTAATACATAAACTTATATATTCATCTACAAATCTAACACATTAGGTTAGATTTATATTTGCTAAATAAAAATTTTGTTAACCTTTTTTTTAACTTAATAAAAAAACGCTCAAACATAATTAACTAATAATACATTTGAGCGTTTTTTATCTTTTGACATTACTTTAACCTCCCAACACCTGCGTAAGCTGTAACGATATTTTTCACATCATCTGTTTTATTGTTCAGTGATTTAGAATAATCGTATGGAATAGCTGCTGTGCAAGCAACAGGATACGCTTCACGATTGATGCAATCCACTTCTTTATTATCAATGCATTCTGCGCTTCCAGAAATCTTGCTGTTTTTAGAATACACTGTATTTTTGCACTTTTCAAAATAATTTTTCTCAACACGCACGCAAGCGTTTACACGTGAATTGACGATGCCTCCATAAATATCGTAAGCATAATTATTAAAAAAATGTGCTGTTCCTCCTCTATACAACGGCACTCGTTCCTGAATGGTTTTGTAGTAATTATGATGAAAGGTAATTTTTCTATCCGAAAACAAGTCTTTATCAGAACTGCCGATTAAACTGCATTTGTGATGATCGTGAAAATAACACCAAGAAATGGTAATATAACCACTGTTATCTTTTACATCTACTAAACCATCGTATAAATCCTGATTGGTTTGTTTATATGGATCTTCTTCGAAAAACTCGCAATGGTCAATCCATATATTGGTGCTAATGCCATAAATTGAAATTAAATCTCCTGAATTTACTAATATCTGAGGTCTTCCTTCGTCTCCCAATTTGCTGTATATTTTTGGGATGTCTTCTGAGCCGGCAGGAATTGCTTTTCCAATGGAAACCAGTGAAAACTTGATATTTTGAATAATAATATTCTTGGCATCCTTAATAGTAAAACCTACACCATCCAAAAAAGCTTTATCACCAATTCCGATAATGGTTTTATTGGAAGCCACTTTTATCGAACCAACATAGTCTTTATTTGCTATGCTTCCTAAACCTGTTATGACACCAGAGACCTTGATTATATACTTAGTATCTTTCGTTTCGGCATACTTTTTAAGATCGGAAAAAGTGGTTACGATTACTTCGGCACCTCCCGTTCCTCCAGTAGTCCCGCCGTTTTCGGTTGCGTAACCCACTAGTGAAAAATCATGTGTTTGCGAATAAGAACGTACTGTTACGGAAAACAACAAGACTATACAGAAGATTGCATTTGGCATTTTTTTATTCATAATTTGGAGCAATTTATACATGTTTTTAATCAATCATTAATTTAGTGCAATCGATTACAATGAATCAAAAATAGAACTTTTATTGAAACAAAAAATCATTTTAACATTAATGCTATCATTTTATTACTTTGTGCTAAATTGATGGTACAAACTAATGCTGCGAAAACGTATTTTTTATTTATCCTATTAGACACTTCTTCGTTAAAGACTGAATGTCTCGCAAATTGTTACTATAAATACGAGGTTATACCATTAGCCCTAGCCCAGATTGCTTTGCTCGTGTGCAGTGAAAATCCTTTTTGTAAAAAATCTATTTTTTTGTTGCCAGTGCAGAGCAACCAAAGGAAGCTCCTGTAATGGCTTACAAAAAATGATTTTTTACAAAAAGATTGAAACGAATAGCTGGAAATAGCTCCTAAAAATTGTAATTTTGCAACAAACTATATCGTTTTCGTTATGAATTCAAAAATAAAAAGCAATCCCTTATTAGACCGATTGCCCAAACATTTAAAACAGTTTATCAAGTCTCAAGATTATAGTGATTACACTCCTATAAATCAATCGGTTTGGCGTTATGTGATGCGTAAAAACGTAAATTACCTTTCGAAGGTGGCGCATAGTTCCTATCTGGACGGTTTAAAAAAAACGGGGATTGAGGTCGACAATATTCCGAGCATGTATGGCATGAACCGAATACTCAGCGAAATTGGCTGGGCTGCCGTGGCTGTTGATGGTTTTATTCCGCCGAATGCTTTTATGGAATTTCAGGCTTATAATGTTTTGGTTATTGCATCGGATATTCGTCAGCTCGAACATATAGAATATACTCCTGCTCCCGATATTATTCATGAAGGTGCCGGTCACGCTCCTATTATTGCGAATCCTGAATATGCTGAATACCTGCGTCGTTTTGGCGAAATAGGCTGTAAAGCGATTTCATCTCATAAAGATTATGAAATGTATGAGGCGATTCGGTTGCTGTCTATTTTGAAAGAAGCTGAAGGCACTCCGAAAAGCGAAATTGAAGCTGCCGAAAAAGCGGTGGAAGACCTGCAGAACAATATGGGCGAATTATCTGAAATGGCGCAAATTCGAAACCTGCATTGGTGGACTGTAGAATATGGCTTGATCGGCACATTGGAAAACCCAAAAATATATGGTGCCGGCTTATTGTCGTCCATTGGCGAAAGCGTTTGGTGCATGACGGATAATGTGAAGAAAATTCCTTATGATTTTTCGGCCGTCAATCAAAGCTTTGATATTACCAAATTACAGCCTCAGCTTTATGTCACTCCAGATTTTGCTTACTTGAGTTTGATTCTGGAAGAGTTTGCCAATACAATGGCTTTGCGCACTGGCGGTTTATCAGGTGTTGAGAAACTGATCCATTCGAAAGCATTAGGAACTGTTGAATTGAGTACTGGCTTACAGATTTCGGGCGTATTTACGAATGTTATTGAAGAACACGGAAAACCAATCTACATTCAAACCACTGGTAAAACAGCTTTATCGTATCGTGAAAAAGAATTGGTAGGACACGGAACCAATACGCATCCCGAAGGTTTTGGAAGTCCGATTGGTAAATTAAAAGGCATCAATCTGGCGATTGAAGATATGAGTCCACGCGATTTAAAAGCATATGGCGTTTATGAAGGCCAAACTGTTACTCTCGAATTCGAAGGCGATATAAAAGTGGTTGGAGAGATTATTACCGGCAAAAGAAATCTGCACGGAGAGATTATCCTGATTTGCTTCAAAAACTGTACAGTTACGCACGGAGACACAGTTTTATTTCAGCCAGAATGGGGAAATTATGATATGGCTGTGGGCAAAAAACTAGTTTCAGCTTTTTCAGGTCCTGCCGATGTGAACAGTTTTGATTTGATTTCGCATGTTCCTTCGAGCAAAACCATTAAAGCCAAACAAACTGCCGAAAGAGACAACTTGGAAGTATTGTATCAAACAGTAAGAAGCATTCGGGAATCTAATGATACGACAACTTCATTGGGACCGATTTTTATAAAACTGCAAGAGAATCATCCGAATGACTGGTTGCTTTCTATTGAATTGATTGAACTTTTGAATACACGAAACGAAACGGATTTGATGCAACAAGTGATTTTACATTTGGAAAACCTAAAAGAACAGCGTCCAGAAATCGGGAAATTAATTTCGAATGGATTGGAATTGATTTTTGAGAACGAAAAAACGACGCATTAAAAATACCGACACGAATTTCACAAATTGACACGAATTAAAATTATTATTATTCGTGAAATTTGTGTTTAAATAAACTTTACAACTTCAAATCCTGCTGCAGTTCTTTTTCGTTTGAGATTTCTTTGCCGTTGTACTGCAGTTTCCAGCCCATGGTATTTGTCAGAATTAAAATCTTGGAGAGTTCGCTTATCAAACGGTTTTGGGCATTGGATTTTAAGGATGATTTCTCTATTTTCTTGGCAAGATTTGCCTTTACCGATTTATTTATTTTATTATAATCATCGCCCGTAAACGGATTCATCTGGCTTTGTTCTACATCATAAAACTTGATGTCTGGGCTTATCTTTATTTCTTCTTTTGGGATGCTTAGAATTGTGATGGTTTTATTTTTCTCGTCAATATCGTATTTCATTAGGTGTAAATCATAGGATACGGTAACATCGGCATTGACAATTACTAATGCTTTTTTCTCGAATGAAAGCATATCCATCATGTATTTCTGCTGATTTTTATAGGTCACAACTTCCGAGAAATGTCCTTCGGTAACGACAAGTTTACCAACATTCACGATTTGCTGTTGGATCAAATTGGTGTTGTAATCCAAAGATGAATCATCACCTTTCTTGAATTCGCAAAATTTGAATGCCAAAACTACTGACACTACAATTAATACTCCAACTAAAATTCTCTTTAACATAATTAAAATTTCATAAATGAATATTGCCCCACTAAAGTAACGATTTTCGACTGAAGATTGGCTTTAAATTTTTTATGGCTCTCCGAATGGGGATTGAACGGGCGGTGCTGTAAACTCTTTTGAATGCTTTCAACAACATCCATCGTCGCATAAACAGTTTCTGAAATAGCTGATTCCTTGAATCTTTCCCAAATATAATCAATTGCTATTTGACTTGGATGCAGCATATCTTCGGCATAAAAACGATAATCACGAAGTTCATCCATCATGATTTCGTAGCTAGGAAAGTATTCAAATTGCAGATTGCAGTTTTCAGTTTTCAGATTCTGGATTCCTGTAATTAAATGAGATTTACTTCTTTGATTTTCGACAAAACCATCTTTGAGGTGGCGTACTGGGGAAATGGTAAAAATGAATTTACAATTGGGATTTACAGATTGTATCAAACGTAATGTATTTTCGACACTTTCCTGAATAATGGCAATAGTAAGCAATTCTTTGGAAAACTGTTTTTGAGGCACTTTGTGGCAGTTGGCAACTATTGTATCTTTTTCAATATTTCGATATACCCAAGAAGTTCCATACGTAATAATGATATGTGTTACTTCCTGTAATTGCTTCTTCGTTTCCACCAAAATTTGATTCAGATTCTCCAATAATTCTGTTGCATTCGAATGGCTTAAATCCGAATGAACTTCAAAACAATGCCAACGCTCATTGTGAAAAAAAATATCTTCTTCAGTAAATAAAACGTCATTAACCACTCTATCAATAATTCCCTCAATCGAAACTGGATTAAAAATAATTCCGAATGGATTGACTGTGCTTTGAAACTTAAAATAATCAAATTTACCTCCCATATTTTCCGCAAAGCAGGAACCCAATGAGACAATTTTGGAGTTGTAATCTATTGGATTAGGATTTTGTGGGATATCTATTTTTGTTGTGAAGTACATTTTATTTTTTTTCAAAAATACTGCTTAAAACCCATTTATTGATCAAAAAAAATCCCCAAAATCAACTATGATTAATGGGGATTATTTTTATCCTTTAAAGCAACTAATAAGTAATCTCTATTTTAAAAGAATCTTTAGAATCGCCTGAAAATGCTTCACTAAGAAAACCAGCTGCATTGTATTTATTTGTTACAGCAAGAGTTGCTGTTTGAATAATTTTCCCTGAACTATCATAATTTACAGTAGTGCTATTTAATAGATTGTTAGCTGAATAATAATCAAAATACAATTCATTTTCCACACCCAACGAAAGTTTATCCAAATCCAACAAAAGTTTTAACCCCGTTATATTATAAAAAGGGCTTTTTTTGTCATCATATTTACTTGTTATTTTTTCTCTTTCCCCATCGATATATTCTGATGAAGCAATATTACCATTCGAAAAAGTATAAAGAGTAGTTGTATCGTATTTAATTTCTGATTTATTGATTATTTCTGATTCATTTACGTTAACGGTTCCATTCGCATTATAAACAAAAGTTAATTTTTCCTGACTAGTTGCGTTAAAAGCTGGAGTTGTGATTTTAGAAATTAATTTACCGTTTTCATATGCATAAACATCCGTAGATACCAATACGCTTGAACGAAACAACTCAACTTTGGTAATAACATCTCCTGTGTAGGTGTAAACAGTTCTAGAAGCATCCGAAACCGAAATATCCTTCAATTTATTCCCATCATAAGTTAAAGTATAGGTATAACTTCCTGAATCTCCATCTTCAACATCTGTTATAATAATTTTTTTTGGCAATAATGTTTCTGATGCTACACCAGCTGTTTCATCATCTTTAGAACAAGAGGTAAGCACTAATAAAGCAGCTCCAAATAAGTAAAGTAATTTTTTCATAATTATATAGTTAATTTTTTACAAAAAAAACCATAAAAAAACCAAATTAAAAACTACATTTTTTTATAAAATAATACACACAAAAATAAAAAAAACACTTAACCATTTATAAATAAAACACTTACTTCTTTCAAAAATGATTAAAAAAAACTAGAAAAGAAAGATTCTAATTTTGCAATCTTTAAACGAACACATTTTCAATTCGAACCACATAATTAAAAAACCCTTAAATAGTCTGTATAAACAGATTATTTAAGGGAATATTCAATATCAAATGTCCTTCTAAAGACATGCAAAAATTCTTAAATTTTACTTCACAAACTCAACCGCTTTCTCCAAAGCCTCTGCAATTCCATCCGCATTTTTTCCTCCAGCGGTTGCGAAGAAAGGCTGGCCTCCTCCTCCACCTTGGATGTATTTCCCTAATTCGCGAACCACTTGGCCTGCGTTTAGTTTTCTGTCGGCAACCAATTCTTTGGAGATATAGCAAGACAACATTGGTTTTCCTGCATCGGCAGTAGCCAACACCAAGAAAATATTAGTTCCTAATGTTCCCAATTCATAAGCTAAGTCTTTCGCTCCTTCCGGACTCAAATCAACTTGTTTGGCAAGAAACTGAATACCATTAATGTCTTGCAATTCCTGTGCCAATTCGCCTTTCATATTTTTGGCTTTATCTTTCAATAAAACCTCCAATTGTTTTTTCAAAGATGTATTTTCATCTTGCATTGCTTGGATCGCTTTTACAGGATCAACAGCATTTTTCAATACTTCTTTAATTTCATAGAAAGAAAGTAATTGTGATTCGAAAAAGTCTTTGGCAGCATCGCTGGTAATCGCTTCTATACGGCGAATTCCTGCAGCAACAGCTCCTTCTGAAGTAATCTTGAAATGCCAAATATCACTTGTATTCGGAACGTGTGTTCCCCCACATAATTCAACTGAATCACCATATTTAATCATGCGAACCAAATCACCATACTTTTCTCCAAACAAAGCCATCGCACCTTCTTCAATCGCTTGGTCTTTTGGAATCGCTCTTTTCTCAATCAAAGGCAAACTCTCGCGAATTCTTGCATTCACAAAATCTTCCACTTCTTTAATTTCATCATCCGTTACTTTAGAGAAATGAGAAAAGTCAAAACGCAATGAAGCAGAACGCACCATCGAACCTTTTTGCTCAATATGAGTTCCCAATATTTTTCGCAAACCTTGGTGCAACAAGTGAGTTGCTGTATGGTTTGAAGATGTTTTTGCTCTTTGGATTCCATCCACCACAGCTGTAAAACTATCGGTTAAATTATCCGGCAATGATTTAGCAAGGTGAATCGTTTGGTTATTTTCTTTTTTGGTATCAATAATATAAATAATGTCTCCGTTTGAAGCTTCCAAATATCCTTTATCTCCCGTTTGTCCTCCACTTTCACCGTAAAAAGGCGTCGAATTGAAAACCAACTGATAAATTTCACCATCTTTCACGCTATCTACTCTTCGGTATTTCGTAATTTTTACATTGTGTTTCAATCGGTCGTAACCCACAAATTCCTGAACATCATCTTCAACCAAAACATTCCAGTCTCCAGCCGTAACTTTGGATGCTGCGCGGGAACGTTCCTTTTGCAATTGCAATTGTTCCTGAAACCCTTTTTCGTCCAATTCCAATCCTTTTTCAGACAAGATCAATGCTGTTAAATCGATTGGAAAACCATACGTATCATACAATTCGAATGCTTTTTTACCGTCTATTATAGTACCTGAATTTGTATTGATAACCGCGTCAAGCAATACTAATCCTTGATCCAATGTTCTCAAGAAAGAGCTTTCTTCCTCACGAATCACATTCGAACACAATCCTTTTTGAGAACGGATTTCTGGAAAAGAACCGCTCATTTGAGTACTCAATGTTTCTACTAATTTGTAGATAAAAGGCTCTTTGGTATCTAAGAAAGTAAAACCGTAACGAATCGCGCGACGCAAAATTCTACGGATTACATAACCAGCTCCTGTATTTGATGGCAACTGCCCGTCGGCAATAGCAAAAGCCACCGCACGCACGTGATCCGCGATAACACGAATTGCGATATTTATTTTTTCCTCCGCTTCGTCTTTTGCTTTAATTGTATATTTAGTCCCCGTAATCGTTTCGATTTCTCTGATTAGCGGTGTAAAAACATCCGTATCATAATTCGACTGAACTCCTTGCAAAACCATACAAAGACGCTCAAATCCCATTCCCGTATCCACATGCTGAGCAGGCAATTTTTCTAGAGAACCATCGGCTTTACGGTTGAATTCCATAAATACGTTGTTCCAAATCTCCACCACGTGAGGGTGGTCTGCATTCACTAATTCTTTTCCAGAAACCAAAGCTTTTTCTTCAGCAGAACGAATATCAACGTGAATTTCAGAACAAGGTCCGCAAGGTCCTTGATCTCCCATTTCCCAGAAATTATCTTTTTTGTTTCCAAGAATAATTCGGTCTTCGTCAATCAATGTTTTCCAAATATCCCAAGCCTCTTGGTCAAAAGGCACATTCTCATCAGGATTTCCTTCAAAAACCGAAACATATAGTATGTCTTTTGGAATTTTATACACCTCAGTCAACAATTCCCAAGCCCAGTGGATCGCCTCTTTCTTGAAATAATCTCCAAAAGACCAGTTCCCCAGCATTTCGAACATCGTGTGGTGATAGGTATCAATTCCTACTTCTTCCAAGTCGTTATGTTTTCCAGAAACACGAAGACATTTTTGAGTATCGGCAATTCTGTTGCTTTTTGGAGTTCCTAAACCAAGGAAATATTCTTTGAACTGTGCCATTCCCGAGTTATTGAACATCAAGGTTGGATCATCTTTAAGAACTATTGGAGCCGATGGAACGATTAAATGCCCTTTGCTCTCGAAAAAATCTAGGAATTGCTTGCGTACGTCTTGTGATTTCATTTTTATTGTTTAATCGGTTATTGGTTAATTGTTTAATTGGTTGTTTCGCATTAACGAATACCCAAATCAACGAATCAACGTTTTTCTGCCCCAGATAGCAGTGGAAAGCTTCGAGATTTAGAAACTTATTTTTTCTTGAGAAGGCAGAGCGACCAGAGGAAGCTCCTGCCAGCTCATTAGAAAAAAAAGTTTTCTAAACGAGAACTTGCAACGGATAGCTGGATTAGGCACATTATATTTATTATTTAAAAAAAGACCCGAACAACTGAAACATTTATTAAATTTGTTCGACTTATCTTTAACTAATTTGCAAAAATAGGGTATTTTAAAATATGGCGAAAGTAAAATATTATTACGATTCAGTAAATCTGGCTTATCGCAAAATAAAAATCAGAAAGAGGAGAAAGTTTGGCTATGTCGTTCTTTTTTTATTGGCTTCGGCATTGTTTGGATTTCTGACTTTCATCATATTATTGAACACGCCTTATTTTGATACGCCAAAAGATCGTTTGCAAGCACGTGAAATTGAAAATCTGAAATTGAATTATGCGATTTTAAACAAAAAAATGGACCAGGTAGATGATGTTATTGAGGACATTGAAGACCGAGACAATAATTTGTACCGAGTTTATTTCAACACGGCCGCCATTCCCGAAGAAGAACGAAAAGCTGGCTATTCCAGAATAAATCGTTATGCTGCCCTACAGGGCTATAACAATTCGAAACTGGTGACCAGCACGACCGAAAGAATAGATGCATTAAGCAAAGAATTAGCGATACAGTCAAAATCATTGGATAAAATTTTAGAATTAGCCAAAGCTAAAAGCAAATTACTTTCGTCCATACCAGCCATACAGCCTGTAAAAAATGAAAATTTAAAACGAATGGCTTCGGGTTTCGGATATCGAACTGATCCTTTTACGAAAGCTAGAAAAATGCACGAAGGAATGGATTTTACGGCAAAAACAGGAACTCCAATTTACGCCACAGGTGATGGAGTTGTTACGCAAGCCGATAATACCGCATCAGGATATGGAAACCATATTGTAATAAGACACGGGTACGGTTACGAAACCCTTTATGGACATTTGAGCAAATACAATTGTAGGCCAGGAAAATCCGTTAAACGAGGTGACATTATAGGATATGTAGGCAGCACAGGAAGGTCGGAAGCACCACACTTACATTATGAAGTGCATAAAAACGGAAGAGTAGTCAATCCTCTTAATTTTTATTACGGCAATATTTCGGCGGTGGAATACGTTGCTATTTCAAAAATAGCTAATCAGGAAAATCAATCGTTGGATTAGAAATTTAGAAGAAAGAACAAAGAATATAGATTATAAGTAAAAGCGATTAGTGAGCAGCAGATAGCTAACAACTAAAAACCGACAACTAAAAACTAAAAAAAACATGCATATTGAACTTTCACCAGATAAAAGATATTACAGCATTGGCGAGGTTGCCAAGGCATTTGACGTAAACGCTTCCCTGATCCGTTTTTGGGACAGTGAGTTTGACATTTTGAAACCAAAAAAAAATGCCAAAGGAAACCGAATGTTTACGCCCGAAGACATCAAAAACTTACAGCTTATTTATCATTTGGTTAAAGAAAGAGGATTCACTTTGGAAGGAGCCAAAACCCATTTGAAAGAAGGCCAAAAGAAAACCATGGATAAATTTGAAATTATCAGTAAATTAGAAACCATAAAAATGCAGCTGATTAGCATTAAAAACGAATTGCAATAACAATAAATAAAAATAAACAAACCTTAAATTAAACAAACATGAGAAGATTTTTGCCTTGGATTATCGGAATTGGAGTAATAGTAATAATAGCTTTTTGGGTAATGGGATTAAAAAACACTGCATTACGCCATAGCCAAGCAGTTGGTAAAGAATGGGGTAACGTTGACGCTGCCTACCAAAGAAGAAATGACCTTATCGGGAACTTAGTAAATACTGTAAAAGGTGCTGCCGATTTTGAAAAAAGCACTTTGACAGCTGTTATTGAGGCCAGAGCCAAAGCTACTGCTGTTACTGTTGACCCTACAAATATTTCCCCAGAACAATTAGCTCAATTTCAACAAGCACAATCTGGAGTATCATCTTCTTTATCAAGATTATTGGTTAGCGTAGAAAGATACCCAGAACTAAAAGCCAATTCTAATTTCTTGAAATTACAAGACGAATTGGCTAGTACAGAAAACCAGATTTTGACTGCAAGAACTCGTTTCAATGAATCTGTAGAAATTTACAACGGTTACATTCTGGCAATGCCACAAAGCTTTTTCTTAGGAAATTACAAAGAAAAACCTTTTTTCAAATCTGTTGAAGGTGCTGATAAGCCTGTCGAAGTAAAATTCTAAAAAAAATAAAATCTAACACAGATTTCACAAATTTCCACAAATTTCAATCTGTGAGAATTTGTGAAATCTGTGTTTTTAAAAAAAATCCCATGTCAAAAGTAGAAGATTTTTTAAGCAAAGAAGATGAACAAGAAATTGTCGAAGCTATTCGTATAGCCGAGAAAAACACTTCGGGCGAGATTAGAGTTCATATAGAAAAAACAACTTCGCTGGATGCCTATGATCGCGCCATGGAAGTTTTTCACGAATTAAGAATGGACGAAACTGAACTCCAAAATGGTGTTTTAGTCTATTTGGCCGTCAAAGACAAAACTTTTGTTATTTGTGGAGACAAAGGCATCAACGATATTGTCACCAATACTTTTTGGGACAGCACACGTGATGTTATGATAGCTCATTTCAAACAAGGGAATTTTAAGCAAGGACTAATCGATGGTATTTTGAAAGCTGGAGAAAAACTTAAAGAGCATTTTCCTTGGCAAGAAGGCGACACTAATGAATTATCAAACGAAATATCAAAAGGATAATGGAAATAAGTCAAAAGTCGAAAGTTGAAAGTCGAAAGTTGAAAGCAAAAATGGGATTGAAACTATTTCTTTATGTTTTAGTTTTCTTAAACAGCAGTTTTCTATTTGCTCAATTTACAATTCCAGAAAAACCAAGTTTACAAACTTCGGTTTATGATTATGCGAATGTTTTAAGTCCGCAGGAAAAATCACAGCTCGAAGAAAAACTCATCAAATATTCTGATTCTACAACTACTCAAATTGTTGTGATTACCATAGAAAGTTTAAAAAACGAAGATGTTAGCCAACTAGCAACCAAATGGGGGCAAACTTGGGGAATTGGCGGAACTGCAAAAGATGACAATGGTGTCATTATACTTTTAGCGAAAGCCGAAAGAAAAATTGCCATCAATCCCGGTTATGGTCTTGAAGATAGATTAACCGCAGGAATTGGAGGAGAAATAATACGGAACATCATCATCCCCGAATTTAAATCCGGAAGTTATTACCGAGGTTTAGACAAAGGCACCGATGCTCTTTTTGATGTTTTTAAAGGCAAATACAAAGGAGAACGCAAGCAAACCAAAGGAAAAGATTTTCCTGTTTTCCCAATTATTGTAATCGTGATTATTGTTTTGGTATTACTGTCCAAAAACAAAGGTGGCGGAAGTGGCAATTCAGGAAACCGTGGCGGTGGAGGTCCTAGCCTAATGGATGTTATCCTCCTAAGCAGTCTTGGAAGAGGTAGCGGAGGCGGATTTGGCGGATCATCAGGCGGTGGATTTGGAAGCGGAGGCGGAGGCGGAGGCTTCGGCGGTGGTTTTGGTGGTGGCGGATTCTCTGGAGGAGGTTCTAGCGGAGGCTGGTAAAAATGATACAAACACAAAAGAGAGTTCAGCTGAACTCTCTTTTGTGTTTTATAGAAAAACGAATCTAATCGCAATCATTGAATACCATAAAAACTAAACTTTTTCTTGGAACAACCCTGATAACTGACCCATTTGTATGGATTCATCCAAAATAATTATCGAAACTAAAGGATGCCCGCAAATTCACAAGAACAACTTGAAAACAAGACTCTGAATGAATTACAAAACTTTAATGGCTGTAGTCTAAAAGAATGTTGCTAATGAAATTTGTTATTCCCATTAAAAACAGCTATATAAATTAGTCTTGTATAGTTCCTTATGGACAATTGACACGGTGATTTTGTTTTTTCTACCAACATTTAGCTCCTAAGGAGCAATATCCCGTAGGGTTTAAATGTTGGTAGCTAAAAATTCACGCACATGCTGTTGTCCAGTAGGGACTTTACATTTTTGATTAATTCAAAGCTCACTGTTAAAGATAAGCATAAACAATAAAAAAATAACACCATTTATTTAGACTACAGCCACTTTAATTAAGCAAAAAGAGAGAGCTTTAATTCAAAGCTCTCTCTTTTTTACAACATAAAATACAATTATTTCTTAGTAGAAAAAATCTGAGGATTCACATTAATCATTACCCACGCCCAGTTATTGGTATGGTCAGCATTTCCACCTTTAATACTTTCAAGTGTATTTGTTCCGAAAATTTGAGAATAGCCTCCCGATAAGGTTATATTTTTATGAGCAGAATATTTTATCACAAAATCTTCTTCAACACCATAATAAGAATTCATTTTGTTTTTAGACGCATCTAAAACTGTATTTCCAGCATAGAAAAAGTGATTGGTAAGCATAGCATCCCATTTTCCAACAACATAGTTAAGTTTTACAAAATAATTTTTCAACCCTACATTGTTTTGATAATTAGAAACATAGAAAAAATCCATATTACCATTCAAACTGTGATTGGTTCCGTTTTTGGGATAAAAAGATTTAACCATTGTACTCGAATTATCTTGACCTTTACCTGAAAGAAATTCATACCCAAGACCAGCATTAAAATGATCAGAAAAATTATAGCCCAAAGTTGCCCAAGCATACCAAGCACTTACAGTATTTTTTTCGTATTTACCTGTCTGACCGTACATGGCAAAAGTTCCATTCCATTTTTCTACAGAAGTGTTTATATACGTTCCAAAAGTTTGCATATAATCCTGCTTTAATTCAGGTAGAGGATTTGGTACTGGTTTTGGCAATGCCTCTTCATATCCTGCATTCAAAAATATTAAACTCACACCTGTTTTTTTTAATTGAGTGTGATACCAACCAAATTGCATGCTTTTATAATTATTAACAGTATATGGAGTTACAACATCTGTTTCGGACAAAGCGCTGTAAGAATATCCTAAGTCTAATTGATTATTTTTATTTTGAAAAGTAACCAAAGCAGCATCATGGCTTTGACCTGATTGGCCCCAATCAGAGAGTCCCATTAAACGTTGATTATCATAGGAAATTGATTGTCTTCCCAATCGAATTCTCCAATTTTCATCAAAATTATATTGTGCCCAGGCTTCAGATAATTCAATTCCATTGACATCTGTTTTCGTTGAAGCGGGTACATCTCCCCACACACGAACATTTTGCATTACTAGGCGGGTAACAAACTTATCTTGTTTAAAATTCAAACTCAAACGAGTTCTTTGAGAAACGAATTGAGAAGGGGAATTCTCATCTGCAATAAAAGAGCGGTACCCATTTCTAAATTCATAACGTGGTCTAATTTGTAAGGTGGCATCAAATTCTTGAGCATAAGTACTGAAGGTTATCATTAAAATTAATGATAGTAGGATTTTTTGGGGGGATTTCATTTTTGTTTTTTTTTTACAGGAAACACTTTAATACATTACAAAAAAACAACTAAGGGGGAGGTTTTTTTTTTATAAATAATCAATTGATATTTCTATTTTAATCCGCGAAATTACAAAGTTCGTTGCAATCTGTCGCAAGACAAAAATCACATTTTACTGTTTTTTTTAAAGTTTTACAGTAGTTAGAAAATATTCTGATTTAAATTCTTTTATATGTAATTTAAGTGTTAATACTTATCTTTTTTAGTAATACATAAATACAAAAAAACTTATATTTTTAATAACTATATTTAATTTCCTATATTATTTAATTTCGACAAATAGACATTGTAACAATCATTCTTTAATTGTGTTATGAAATATATTTAATTTAATTTACATTTGCACAAAATTTAAAATTGGCCCATTTTACACTGAAATATTACGATAGTATTTTTTAATTTTTTATTTTACAAATAATTATATGCTATGTCTATTATTGCTACACAAACCGTTTAGTGTTGTAGTTTTAAACAGAAACTGACAAAAAAAGATTACCCAAACAAAATAATACCGACTCTACCAAAGTCAAAAAACAAATTCTTAACCTAACCCTTTTAAAATTTTCTAATTATGAAAAAAATTTTACCTATTGCACTTATTTTTATTATGTGTTCTACTGCACAATCACAAACCATAACTTTGGGACAAGCTATTAATAAGGCCGATCGCCAACGATCAATTGCCTTTAGAATGGCAAAAGACTATTTACTGATCGGATCTGGAATACGTGCTGAAGACATCACAGAAGACTTGGAAGGCGCTACCACTACATTTAATGAAAACCTTCATGACTTAAATATTTACGCAAAATCACAAGACTTGAAAGATGCATTAAAATTACAGGAAAGTATTTGGCTAAAATTTAGAACAGATGTTTTTAACCAACCTGAAAGTGGAAAAGCTCTTGATATCATGAATGCTGCTAATGCACTTAGTAACGCTTGCAATATTGTATTACAAAAAATTGAGGCAACGAGCAGCAATACTAAAGCTATAAAAGTATTTAACACCTGTGGTAACCAAAGATCTGATTTACACCGTTTTGCTATGCTATATACAGCTAAATATTGGGGAACACCATACCCAGACTTAAACAAAGAATTAGCTCAATGTCAAGCAAACATTGACAACAATATTGCAACACTAATGACCGTTCCTGAAAACACAACAGAAATCAATAATCTTTTGAAATTCCAACTATCAGAATGGATGTTTTTGAAAAAATCCTTAGGTGATTTAAGTAATCTTAAACCTGGAACAGTATATAGCAGCAGCAAACTTATGATCAAAGACATTCTTACTTTGAGTGGATTATATGAAAAACAAATAACAAATTAAGATTTTTTAAAAATCGCTTTTGGCTTGTATTTTTGAATAAAATTTAAAAATCAACTAACAAATTAGTAAATTAACACTAATTGAATTTTGTCGCATATGCAAGATTATACACTATTAAGTAGTTTATCTCTTTTGCAAATGCGGCATAATTTTTTTAAGCTTAAAGCATTTAGTTCCTTTTATTAAATTAACCCTCCCAAAACACATCAGCAAATAGGAAATTAATATATTACACTAATCGAACAATGTGTGAAATACTATTTTTAAACAGTGTTTCTGTAACACTATTCCAATTGGTTATTATTTAAAATTATAAAAAAATGAAAAAGATTAATGTAATCTGTCTATTATTACTGCTATTAGTTTTTACAAAAAATTCGGCACAAAAAAATTCTACCAATGCCGCTTTAAATAAGGCAGGACAGCAACGCATGCTCTGCGAGCGTATGTTAAAAAATTATATACTTATTGGCGCAAATCTAACTTCACAAAAAGCTAACGTAGAATTAGACCAAACTGTTTCATTATTTAATGAAAACTATTATTATTTAACAAATTATGCAACGCAAAATAAAACAAAAAATGTACTGAACGAATTAAATTTGCTATGGACACCCTTTAGAGTTAAAATATTTGAAAAACCTAATAAAGAGCAATGCTTAGCACTATTGAATGACAGTAAACAAATCGTTGTGGCATGTGATACAATAACTGAAAAAATTCAAATGGATAACAACGTTGAAATTGCAAGAACAATCCTTTTGTCTAATAAATTAAGTGTCCTTGTAGAAAGATTGGCAAAAAACTACATGCTAAAAATATGGGGGGTTTCTTATGAAAATTTAGATAAAGAAACAAGGCAAGCAGTCAATGCTTTTGAATATTCTTTAGGAATTTTGACGATTTCATCAAAAAACACACCAGAAACAAAAGCAATACTAGAAAAAGTATATAACAATTGGAAATCATTAAAAGAATATTTTAATGATTCTAATCCACCAAAGAATGCGAATTTTGTAAATTTACAAACAATCACTATGTCAAAAGATTTTAACACAGTAACATTAATGTACCAAAAGATAGCTGATGGGATGTAGTTATTAATGATACATACAACTTATATCCTGTTTAAATTCACCTAATATTATAAGTTTATTTTTAAATAGTAAAAAAACTCAGAGAATTAAGAGCGTTGATTGTATTGTTTTTCAAAATATCTTATTTAAAATAAAAAAATATGACTATCCGTAAAACATGCTAAATGTTTTTTCTGCCACAGATTTTGGCTCAGTATTAAATACGGATAGTTATATAAAAAATTAATTTTTAAGAACAAAAAAAACAACTTAATATTCATACCAATCGGTAGTTATCAAATTATAAGCGATAAATACTCAAATCTAAAAAACTATAATTTGCCAAAGCATGACACTTTTTATCAAAAAATTAAAAATTAAAATAGAATATCTATTTTAATTTTTAATTTAGCTAAAATAAATAGCAACAAACACAATATATGCTTTCACACAAAACAAAATATGCTCTTAAAGCACTTCTTTATTTAGCACAACAGGATGAAAACCATATTTCGAAAACCATTGAAATTGCGGAAGAAGCCAATATTCCAAAAAAGTTTTTGGAACAAATTCTTTTGGATTTAAAAAGAGGTCATTTTGTAGGTAGTAAACAAGGAAAATATGGAGGATATTATCTTTTAAAAGACAAAGAAACTATTACTTTGGCCGATATTCACCGTCTTTTTGATGGTGCAATTGCATTATTACCTTGTGCATCCTTAAATTTTTACGAACGTTGCTCCGATTGCGTTGAAGAGTCGGAATGCCATCTACGTCACGGGTTGATGACGATTCGAGACGAAACTTTGAAAGCCATGCAAGGCATTACAATAGCCTCTTTAGTAAAAAAATAAAAAAATATTTTTTAAATCACACTAAATTGATAGAATTTATATATTTTTGCGTCAAGTTTAATACATGACTAACAATCAAAATTTATAAAAATGCAAACGAATCAAACTAAAAGCAGCCTTGTCAGGAAAAGCGACAAGACACTAAGTTTTCAAACTACAGAAAAAAACAGTATCAAAATGTGTTGTATGTGCATGTGCTAGATTATAAAAAAAATTTAATTTAAATTCTACTAATTACATATAACATACATAATAATGAGAACTATATTTATAAAATCAATTTCAAGTTTAATACTATTCTTCATTTTTTCAACTTCATGGGCTCAAAGCCAAATAACAGGAATTGTTACTGATAATCAAAAAAATCCATTACCAGGTGCTAACATCGTTATAAAAGGCACTAAATACAATACCATTTCTGATGCCAATGGAAAATTTAGCATTGATACTCACGAAAAACTGCCTTTTACCCTTTTAACACAATATGTGGGTTATACCTCAAGTCAAATAAAAATCAGTCAACCAACTGATGCTCCCTTAGAAATAAGTTTAACTCCTGAAGGCGAAAATGTTTTAGTAGAAGTAGTTGTTTCTTCCAGACGCCGTATAGAAAAAGCACAAGATATTCCTATCGCAGTATCTGTTGTTACGGGCAAGCAAGCTGAACAAACAGGCTCTTTCAACGTGAACCGTATAAAAGAATTGGTTCCATCTGTACAGCTTTATTCTTCAAACCCAAGAAATACTGGGATTAATATTCGCGGTCTTGGATCACCATTTGGCCTAACTAATGACGGTATCGATCCAGGTGTTGGTTTTTATGTTGACGGTGTGTATTATGCCCGTCCTGCAGCAACTACTCTAGATTTTATCGATGTAGAAAGAATTGAAGTATTACGCGGACCTCAAGGAACTTTGTTTGGCAAAAACACAACTTCAGGTGCTTTTAACATAACTTCCCGCAAACCAAGCTTCACTTCAGGTGCAGACTTCGAAGTGAGTTACGGTAACTATGCATATCTTCAGGCTAAGGCTTCTGTTACTGGAGCTTTGGGTAAAAAAGTTGCTGGTAGATTGTCATTTTCGGGAACGCAACGTGATGGTATAATAGATAATGTTAAAACAGGAAAGCCAACAAATACCCTAAACAATCAAGGTATTAGAGGTCAATTGCTTTTTACTCCAACAGAAAACACAAACATTACATTAGCAGGAGATATCACAACACAGCATAATGACGGATATGCTCAAGTAGTTGCAGGTGTTGCTCCAACAAATAGAGTTCCACAACGTCAATTTAACGCAATTATTGCTGATTTAAACTACCAGCTTCCAAGCTTAAATGCTTTCGACCGTAAAATTGACCATGACACCCCATGGCGTTCAGGACAGGATTTGGGTGGAGGATCACTTAATGTGGACACGAAAGTTGGAAACGGAACACTTACCTCAACAACTGCATGGAGATTCTGGACTTGGGATCCATCAAATGACAGGGATTTTACAGGATTACAGGTACTTGCAAAATCGCAAAATCCTTCCAGACAAACTCAATTTACTCAAGAGGTACGTTACGCAGGCCAGATTACGTCTAAAATAAGCGGTGTTGCTGGAGTGTTTTATATTGACCAGACATCAAAAACAAAAGGTACAGAAGAATCCGGTAACGCACAATGGAGATTTTCCCAAGACTCATTTACTCCAGCAAATACTGCATTATGGAAAACCCCAGGTCTTTTTGAAGGATATGGAATAAAAACCAATGCTCAAATACATTCAACAAGTGCTGCAGTATTTGGTCAATTAGACTGGGCTGTAACAGATAAACTGCATGTATTACCAGGTTTAAGATACAACTACGACAAGAAAGATGCAGATTATGACCGTAAAACATACGGAGGACTTCAAACCACTGATCCTGCATTAATTGCGTTGAAAAAGAAAGTTTACACAGATCAAAACTTCTCATCAGATAATGATGATACTGACTTCTCTGGAAATATAACTGTATCATACAAAGCATCAGATAAAATCAATGCTTATGGAACTTTTGCAAAAAGCTACAAACCTATTGGAGTGAATGTTGCAGGACTTCCTACTCCGGCTGCGGGACAAACTTTGGGTGATCTTGCAACAGTGAAGCCAGAAGATGTTACCCATTATGAATTTGGAGTTAAAACTTCTCCAGTTGCAAATTCAATATTGAACTTGACATACTTTAATACAGACATCAAAGATTACCAAACCAATGTTCAGGCAGCTGAATTGGGAGTAAACCGCGGTTATCTTGCTAATGCTGATGAAGTACGTGTGCAAGGTGTGGAATTGGATTTTAGTTTTATTCTTAGCAAACATTTCAATTTATCCGGAGCAGCAACATATAGCGACGGTGAGTATGTTAAATTTACAAATGCACCGCTTCCATTAGAAGAAACCGGAACTACTGTTGGAGGAGTTCAAGTTGCTTACAAAGATGTTTCTGGAACTGATTTACCTGGAGTTTCAAAATGGGCAGGAAGCTTAAGCGGAGAATATACAAAAAATGCAAAATTCTTTGCTAACACAGGAAAATTCTTTATAGCTCTAGATGGTTATGCCCGTTCAGAGTTCTCATCAAGCCCATCAGCCTCTACTTATTTAGTGGTTCCTGGCTATGCAATTTTTAATGGTCGCATAGGATTCCGCGCTTCCGAAGGATTATCTGTTCACTTTTGGGGACGTAACCTTTTAGACAAAGATTATTATGAGCAATTATTGCCTGCTGGTGGAAATGCAGGACAATATGCTGGCGTAATAGGAGATCAAAGAACATACGGAATTACACTTCGTTACTCACTATAAAAAATTTAAAAATAAAAAAAATTAGTAGGATGAAACATCCTGCTAATTTTTTGTTTTTCACATAAAACAGAAAAGATGAAAAAAAATAAAAAAGGATTATTAGGGCTTTTACTTCTAATAATCGCCGTAAACTTTAGCCCGAATAAAATTTCGGCTCAAGATTTATCAGGAAACATAAGCATCTCAGGCGCTTTTGCTTTATACCCTATTACAGTAAAGTGGGCAGAAGAATTCAAAAAAGCACATCCAAAAGTTAAAATAGATATTCAAGCAGGAGGTGCAGGAAAAGGAATAACAGATGTTTTATCCAAAGTAACAGATATTGGATTAGTCTCTCGTGACTTAAATGATGCCGAATACAAAAAGAAAGCATTTGCCATTGCTGTAACTAAAGATGCGGTAATCCCAACCATAAGTGCAAACAGCCCTTATAAAGCTGTGTTATATAAAAGAGGTATAAAAAAAGAGGCTTTGAATAATATATTCATTACCGGAAAATACAAAACTTGGAATACTTTGGGTTTCAAAAGTACTGCGGCGATACATGTTTACACTCGTTCTGACGCTGCTGGAGCTGCCGAAACTTGGGCACATTATTTTGGTAAAAAGCAAGAAGACTTACAGGGAGTTGCCGTATTTGGAGATCCAGGATTGGCAGAAGCCGTTAAAAGAGATCCATTGGGCTTAGGTTTTAACAACATCGTTTACATCTACGATACAAAAACTAACAAGCCAACTAATGGACTTGTACCCGTTCCTATCGATCTAAACAATAACGGGAAATTAGACCCAGATGAAAACTTTTACAATGACATCGATCAATTGATAGCTGCTATAGTTGCTGGAAAATACCCATCACCTCCTGCTAGAGATTTGTATTTTGTTACCAATGGAAAACCAAGTAATCCAATTGTAAAAGCCTTCATCAAATACATCCTTACAGATGGTCAAAAGTATGTTACAGAAGCTGGATATATCAAACTTTCGAAAGAAAAACTAAAAAAAGAATTAGATAAGGTAAAGTAAATATCGTTTAACCTTTCTTTTTTTAGGAGCATCAACATCAGACATTTTTAGCAACATGAGTCCTGCTCTACACTAAATCTTTGCTTTTCTAAAGAAAAAAAGCAAAGGATATCGTTTCGATCAGGGCTAAAGATAAAAATAGTACCATTATGCCATCATCAACAGACACCATTAAAATTAGGACTTTAAATAAAAAATCCACCCCAAAACTACTTTTGAAAATCATGAGGAATTTTCAAAAGGTTTTCCGGGTGGTTTATTTCAATCCAATGAAAAATATAAGATTACTCAAAGACAAATTGGTTAGCAAAACATTTCTAGCTTTTACCCTCTTGTCTATCTCTATGGTAATTGTAATTGCCATAGGTTTGTTCTACAAATCAATACCTCTTTTAAACAGCACTTCACTTTCAAATTTATTATTCTCATCCGAGTGGAAGCCTTTCAAAGAAGCTTTTGGGTTTTATTCATTTATAGTAGGCACGCTTTGGGTAACAGCTATTTCTATTATAATTGCTTTGCCTTTATCCATACTCACTGCCATTTATCTTTCGGAGTATGCACATGCGCGTGTGCGTAAATTAGTCTTACCATTAATAGAATTATTATCGGGTATTCCGCCCGTACTTTATGGAGTGTGGGGAGTTTTGGTAATTGTTCCGTTAATTCAAGACAGAATAGCACCTCATTTTGTAGAATTTGCTACAGGTTATTCCGTATTGGCTGGAGGAATTGTTTTGGCCATTATGATTTTTCCTCTTATCATAAGCATCATAATTGAGGTATTTGACAATGTCCCTGAAGAATTGAGAAATGCTTCTTTATCACTGGGAGCTACACAATGGCAAACGACTAAAAAAGTCGTGCTTCGAAAATCCTTCGACGGAATTATAGCTGCTGTTGTCCTTGCAATTTCCAGAGCTTTTGGAGAAACGATTGCTGTTTTAATGGTCTGCGGGAATTTGGCACAAATCCCTCAAAGCATATTCGATTCCGGTTATCCCTTACCAGCTCTTATAGCTAATAATTATGGCGAAATGATGTCTATTCCAATGTATGATTCAGCACTTATGTTTGCTGCTCTGCTCCTATTCGTCATTATCTTTTTGTTTAATACCATTTCGAGAGTAATATTATATCGAATCGAAAAAAGAAACACCTAACCCAATGGAAGCAAGAAAAATAGAAGAAAATATATTCCGATTTCTGATGATTTTAAGTACCATAATCGTCAGCAGTACATTATTTATGATAGTGTACACACTTTTTTCAAAAGGGGTAGGATCCTTGAGCTGGGACATGGTTTCCAAAATTCCGGAAGGCGGTTTCTACATTGGCAAAGGTGGCGGTATTCTAAACGCAATAGTCGGATCAATTTATATTACATTGGGTTCAACTTTTTTAGGACTTATAATCAGTCTGCCAATTGTAATTTACATTAATGTGTATGCTAAAAAAAATGCCACATTGGCTACGATTACCCGATTAAGTTCGGACATCTTATTTGGTATTCCATCCATTGTTTATGGCGCTTTTGGATTCACAATCATGGTCTATATGGGACTAAAAACATCATTGCTTGCTGGTATTATTACGGTAACACTAATGATAATTCCAATATTAGTCCGCGCAATAGACGAAGTCGTTCGCGTAGTTCCCGAAGATATGTCGAATGCGGTTTTCTCACTTGGCGGCACCCGATATGAATCTGCAAAAATCATATTGAGGCAATCTATCCCAGGAATTGTAACAGCAATATTACTTTCATTCGGAAGGGCTATTGGTGATGCTGCCTGTGTGCTTTTTACAGCTGGATTTACAGATAGCATCCCAACTTCACTGGATCAACCCGCAGCTACATTGCCTCTGTCCATTTTTTTTCAATTGAGCAGTCCTATTCAAGAAGTTCAAAACCGAGCGTATGCTGCAGCGGTTATATTGACAATGATTGTTTTAATCATCAACATTGTAGCAAAAACAGCAAGCAAAAATCTTTCAAAAAATAAAATATGATCATTCAACCACACATAAGCATCCAAAATTTAAATGTTCACATTGGTGACAACCATATTCTAAAGAACATAAATCTAGACATTCCAGACAAAAAAGTAACTTCATTAATTGGCCCATCGGGTTGCGGAAAAACGACGCTTCTAAAAACGATGAACCGATTATTAGACCGTCAAAACGATGTGCGTGTAGATGGCAAAGTTTTGGTAGATGGCGAAAACATTTACGATCCAAAGCCTGAAGTAACCCACATCCGAAAAAAAATGGGATTGCTTTCTCAAAGACCTTTCCCATTACCAATGAATATTTATGATAATATTGCTTACGGGCAACGGATTCATGGCAACAATAACAAAAAAGAACTTGACGAGATTGTTGAAAAATACCTTAGAGGCGTTAACCTTTGGGACGAAGTAAAAGACAGACTAAAATCTCCTGCAACTCGATTATCAATCGGGCAACAGCAGCGATTATGCTTAGCGAGAGGACTGGCGATTGAACCCGAAATTATTTTGGGAGATGAACCTACATCAGCACTTGACCCAATTTCTACCCAAGCTATTGAAGAATTATTTTTAGAATTAAAAGATAAATACACTATCGTTCTGGTTACTCATATTTTGCGCCAAGCCAGACGAGTTTCAGATTATATTGGCTTTGTTTATATGGGAGAGATTATAGAATTTGGTCCAACAGAAGAGGTTCTTTTGAACCCAAAAGAAAAATTAACCCAAGATTATGTGAAAGGCTTTTTGGTTTAGCAAAAAAATAAATTCTATTTAAAACATAGAGTTTGTTTACATTTGCCAAAAATTGAAATTCCTTTCATGAAAAGCATCAAAATATTTGGCCTCTTATTACTATGTTTTATTGCTGATGCTCAGACAGAAAAAAATATAGATCACCAAAGTTTATTATGGACACGTTATTATAACCAATTGACCATAAACGACAAATGGTCCATACATACTGAATTTGACAATCGGGTTTTTATAAGTCCTTTCGAAGAGAATTTATTTCTGATACGAATGCACGGGCGATACAAAGTCAATAAGGATGTGGACTTTGGTGCTGGAGTATCCTATTTCTCTGTTGCTACGCAAGTTCCTGAAAACACTAAAGATTTTAGAATACCGGAATACAGAATACAACAGGACATCAGTTGGAAACACGAGTATGGTAACATAACATTGGGGCAACGGTTTCAAGTGGAAGAACGTTTTTTTCACAATGCCAACAATGAAGGCTTGTTGCCTGGAACTACTTTTAATTGGAGATTCAGATACCGCTTAATGGGAGAATTTCCTTGTTGGAAAAAAGAAAGCCAGTATCTGAAAGCCATTGTCTACGACGAAATAATGATCAATGCAGGAGAAAAAATTGTTAGCAATACTTTTGACCAAAACAGAATTTACGCTGCTTTGCAATACGGCGTCAACAAAAACATTGCATTAGAATTGGGGTATTTAAACAGTTTCCAACAACGTGCAAGCGGTGTTGATTATTTTGACAGAGATATTATTCGATTTACCTTTTTTCATAAAATAAAACTAAAAGAAAAACACAAAGAATTGCCTAATTAAGTTGTCCTATTCCGTTTTTTGTTGGTTTCTTTTATGAAAAAACATCATTTTATAACTAGAAACAAAATGAATATAAATACAGAAAAGGGAAATTATACTTTACTTGATTTAATAAAATATTTTCTCAAACTCGGCATAACTGGTTTTGGTGGCCCAGTAGCTTTAGTTGGCTATATGCACCGCGATTTAGTTGAGAATAAAAAATGGATTAATGATTCCGATTTTAAAGAGGGATTAGCACTGGCACAATTAGCGCCAGGCCCTTTGGCAGCTCAATTGGGCATTTATATTGGGTTTGTACACTTCGGTATTTTAGGTGCAACGGTTTCTGGATTAGCCTTTGTTCTTCCCTCTTTCATAATGGTGATTTTATTAGGAATGGCATACCAAGCTTATGGTGGGTTACCGTGGATGCAGGCAATTTTTTATGGCATAAGTGCTGCTGTAATTGGCATAATTGTTTTGAGTTCTTATAAACTGACTATTAAATCGATTAGCAAATTTGAAGTTCCTGCTATAAAAAGCAATTGGCTGCTCTGGATATTTTACATTGTAGCTACCATTCTTACTGCTGTAACACAACAGGAAGAATTGTTGTTATTTGTTGCTTTAGGATTCATCTACATGATTGTAAAAGCTCCGCCAGAATGGATTAAACGCCCTAAGACTGCTTCCTTATTTTTGCTCAGTACGGCTGGTTTCTCCAGTATTGAGCTTGGAAAATTAGGAGAACTTGCTTGGTTTTTTATCAAAGCCGGAGCATTTGTTTTTGGAAGCGGACTTGCAATTGTTCCTTTTTTACATGCGGGAGTTGTCAATGAACACCATTGGCTAACCGAAAATCAATTTGTTGATGCGGTAGCCGTCGCCATGATAACGCCTGGCCCTGTAGTAATTACTGTAGGTTTCATTGGTTATTTAGTAGCAGGATTTACTGGAGCAAGCGTTGCTGCATTAGGAGTCTTTCTTCCTTGTTATTTATTTACGGTAATTCCTGCACCCTATTTCAAAAAGATTTCTCAAAACAAGAGCATCAAAGCATTTGTTGACGGAATAACGGCTGGAGTTATTGGCGCTTTGGTGGGTGCTGTAATCGTTATTGCAATCCGAACAATTGTAGATATACCAACTGCCTTAATAGCAATAGCAACCGTTCTTACTTTAATTTATGTAAAAAAAATACAAGAACCTCATATTATTCTAATCGCAGCCATCATAGGAATTTTAATTAAGCTAATGTAATTTCGTAAGAAAAGAAATCCTTAAATAATCATTAAATTTTTATGAAATAATTGACTTTCAGTTAACTAAACCACATGAAAACATGACATAACTTTACGTAAAAGATATAGTCATGAAAAATTTTGTTATCAAATTAGTGTGGTTTACCACAATCTATGTCATCGTTTTTACAGCAATATGCCAAACAGATTTGTTTCTGTTTCTCCCTGTTGTAATGTCAATGTATCTTTTTGGTTTGGGTTTGGCGCTCTTTATAGCTTTCACCGCTTTTTATGAAGAGGAACACAAAACCTCAAAAAAATTTAAGGATTGGTATAATGACCATCCTAAAAAAGATTTTTCGGAATAACCAAACACTTTACAAAACACATTAGACAAAGAAAAGTCCCAAACATAAAAATTTTTATGTTTGGGACTTTTCTTTGTCTAAATTGGTAATATTCGATTAGTTTTCTCCTCTATTTCCTCTAGTGCCACCGTTATCTCCGTTGCTATCGTTGCCCCCATTGTCTCCGTTATCTCTATTCCCTCTGGATTCTCTCATTTTTTCCATATTGGCTTTTTCGATGTCTTTCATCTTTTTAAACTGTTCTGGAGTTAAAATTGCTTTTAATTTATCATTTGTTGCTTTTCTATCTTCTTGTCTTTTCGCTCTGAAAACATCTCTTTCTTCGGCAGTCATTTCTTTAGAATTGCCTCCCATTCGTTCTGCTCTCAATGCATCCATTTTAGTAGTCTGCTCTGCAAGAATTGGTTTTATTTGTTCTTGCTGCTGAGGATTCAAGCTTAATTCTTTAATCAATTTATCCAACTGAGCTTGGCTCCTTTGTTCTGGAGTTTGTTTTTCTCTTTTTGGCTTATTTGATTTTTCCTCAGGTTTAATTTGCTCTTGGGCAAAAGAAGAAGCACTAATAACCAATAAAGCAACAATAATTAACTTTTTCATATTCATTTAATTTTAAGATTAAAACTATAAGACTATTTTGTTTTAAAATGGTTTAATCGATAATTCCTTGAATGTTCATTAAAAAAACTGATTTTGATATAGTTAGCGATTTATAAAATTAATCCATATTCATATTATCTCTTCTATTACCACCTCCTGGAGGACGTCTTTCTTTTGCCCCACCAAAACTGCCCAACTTATAGGTCAACGAAAACATCACGTATCTTTGTAAAACCGTGTTTTCCTCATCACGGATGGCCGTTGCCGACATCGTTCTTGTAGCACTTTGGTTTTGATTTAAAACATCATAGACTTTTACTTTTAAGGTCATTTTTTTCTCAAAGAAACCATAAGACAAACTGGTATTCCATAAATAAAAATCTTTTTTGAAATCACCTGAAATATTTGAATTATAATTATATCCAAAATCATTGCCGAAAATCCAATTCTTTGGCCAGTAATTAGTAGTTTGTATATTAATTCTATGCACCACATTTGAGGTCCCTTTTATTGATGAATTGCTATATGTTGATTCGTTATAAGACAGACCATAAGAAGGTGAGACACTAAGCAGTTCACCATAATCATAGGAAACATAAACATTTGGTGAAATTCCCAATGATTTTGCACTATATAAAACAGCATTGGTAAATTTTTTATCTAAAGAATAGTTACCGTTTAGGCGTAAACCATATCGCACAACATGAGCATCTCTTTTTATACTTTGCCCCCAGTTTCCTCCAATAGTAGTTCTATAGGTCCCAGTAACATTTTGATAGGTAGTTGTTCTTTTTCCAGAAATTGAGTCATAGATTGAAGAAGCAACCACTGCGCTATCATAAAAATCTCCAGTTGCATACAAATTATACCCGGAACGAGTACGTACATCAAAATTTCTATAATTAACATTTACGCTATTCACTTTGTTTACATTCAATTCTGGATTTCCGACAACAGTATTCAAAGGATTTGCCAAATTCGCTACCGGCATTAATTGAGTCGCAGATGGAAGGCTGCTTGAATAATTATATCTGAAAGTAATAAATTTTGACTTATCAAACTTGTACCTAACTTGTGCATTGCCATAAGGCAGAAAATATTGCTGATTCAAATCGGTGGCTTTATTCAGATATAATGAATGATTATCATAATCGACAATAGATGTTCTTGAATTTAAAGTAAAAGTAAAATTGTTTTTCTCGAAAGTAAGCCCCACTCTTGGTGTAATCGAATTTTGTCTTGAAGTGATGTAATTCGTCTGCAGATTATTTAAAATAGAATAGGATTGAGTAGCATCATCATAATCATAAGTCTTAGAATCATTTACCTCACTATCCCATCCCAATTCTGTACCAAAACGAATTCGCAATGAGTCAGTTATTGGTTCTGTAAATTCAATTTCGGTTGAATAAGAATCAGCGGTATTATTGCTTTTCCCATTTTGATGACGTACATCATCAGGTCTATTGCCTTGATGAAAAATAGTTTTAGACTGATTGAGAGCATCCGAATCGCTATTGGAATTATTATTACTAAAAACAAAACTCAGATTACGGGCTTTTCTTTCGAAAGCTTTATTGAAATTTATGGTATTCCCAAAATTAGTAGATGAATTTTCTTTATATGAAGTCCCGTTACTTTCATTTAAAGATATTCCATCTTGATCCGTAGCAGTACTAGACGATTCTGAATTACTATTGGTGCGGGATTTACTAATGTTTGGCGTAACAACAAGTCTCGTTGTTGGATCTATTTTATATTCAAACTCAAAGTTGGCTTTATTTTCAGTACCTTCATTTCTCGTTTTTGAATTCGAATCGGTAAAATTAGTACTCGTAGAAGATAAAAATTCGGTTTGCCTGGATTTAGATTGATTTTCATTAATCGTATTCTTAAAATCATAACCTGCCGTTGTGTTAAAAACTTTCGCCCACTCATCAGAATAATTAAAACTAACCAGATTAGTTGTTGTAATCCCTTTCCCTGATGATGTAGCTCGAGTTGCTTGTTTACTATTTCTCCCACCTCCCATATTATCAAATACTTCGTCCATCGCAAAACCAGTCGAATTGATGTTATTGGCGGAACCCAATAAACTTATTTTTTGTTTATTATGAAAATAATTCAATATAAAACTATTTTCATAACGGTCATCGGAACCATAACCCCCCATTACTTTTCCAAAATACCCTTTATTTTTCTTTTCATCAATAGTAAAATTGATACTCGCATCATCCGAACTGGCTTCTTGTTTAGAAAGCTCTTCTTTTTTCGTTTTAAAATCAGAAACCTGAACTTTATTAATCATGTCAGCTGGCATATTTTTTAGCAGGATTGCTCCGTCTTTCCCAAAGAAAGATTTTCCATTAACTAAAAACTGCGTCACTTCTTTCCCATTTGCGGTAACCTTTCCATCGGTATCCACTTCAACTCCAGGCAATTGCTTCAGTAAAACTTCTACAGTAGCATCGGGACGCACTTTATAAGAAGTGGCATTAAACTCTAAAGTATCTTTTTTTACACGAATTGGCGGTGCATCATTTTTTATAACAACCTCGTTTAATGCAGTTTCGTTTTGCGATAAGTATAATTTCCCAAAATCCTTATTTTCCAAAAGTTTATTCTGCTCCTCAGTATATGTCTGATAGCCCATAAAATTTATCTTCAAGAAAATAGGCTTATCGTATTTTTTAGTATTGATTTTAAAAACTCCATTTTTATCAGTAGTCGTATATTCGACAACCGTAGAATCTTTAACATTCGAAAAATAAACCATAGCCGACTCTAGTGGCTTTTGAGTATTAATATCATAGACTGTTCCTTTGATAACAATATTGTTTTGAGCATTAGCTGCAAAAAAGAATAGTACAAACAGTAACGAAGAGTAAATTTTAGACATAAAACATTTTATTAAACAATACAACTAAGACATCTAACTTTATAAAAGGTTTAATTGTACATTAAACATTTATTTAACAAATTTTCTTTTTGACATAGAAAAATCAAGAAACAAGACGTATAAACGCGCAAACAAAGCCAAAAAAAAATCCCGATTGCTCGGGATTTTAATTTTATTTTTCTCTGATGTAGATGTCTATCGGCACTCCTGAAAAGTCCCAGTTTTCTCTAATCTTGTTTTCAAGGTAACGTTTGTAAGGTTCCTTAACATATTGCGGCATATTAGCAAAAAACACAAACTGTGGTGTTGGTGTTGGCAACTGCATGCAATATTTAATTTTCACATACTTTCCTTTGGTTGCTGGCGGCGGATATGCTTCAATTACTTTCAACATGAATTCGTTGAATTTAGAAGTCGATATGCGCTGTTGTCTGTTTTCATAAACCTGAACAGTAGCTTCCAAAGCTTTCAACAAACGTTGTTTAGTCAAAGCCGAAACGAAAAGAATTGGCACATCCGTAAACGGCATTAATTCTTTCTTGATTTTCTCTTCGTAATCACGCGTAGACATGGTATCTTTTTCTACCAAATCCCATTTGTTTACCAAGATTACAACACCTTTTCGGTTTTTCTCAGCCAACCAAAAAATACTTTGATCCTGACCTTCAAATCCGCGAGTCGCATCAATCACCAAAATACAAATATCGGCATACTCAATCGCACGAACCGAACGCATTACCGAGTAAAATTCTAAATCTTCTTTTACTTTCGCTTTACGACGAATTCCCGCCGTATCTACCAAGTTGAATTCAAAACCAAAACGGTCGAATTTTGTATCAATAGCATCACGAGTAGTTCCCGCAATGTCTGTAACCATAAAACGTTCTTTACCAATAAGTGCATTGATAAAACTAGATTTCCCTGCATTAGGACGACCTACTACAGCAAAACGAGGCAATACTACTTCTTCTTGAACCGGTAATGGTTTCTCTGGAAAAGCTTCAATTAAAGCATCCAATAAATCTCCTGTTCCACTCCCAGAAATACTGGCAAACGTATAATATTCCCCTAATCCAAGGTTATAAAATTCAAGAGCGTCTTTCTCACGCATCGCATTATCTACCTTATTCACAGCCAATAAAACAGGCTTAGTCACTTTACGCAGCAAACGAGCAACAACATCATCCATTGGGGTAATCCCCTCCTCAACATCAACCACAAATATAATAACATCGGCTTCATCGATAGCCAATTCTACTTGTTTGCGGATTTCACCTTCAAAAACATCATCCGATCCACGAATATATCCTCCCGTATCAATCACAGAAAACTCTTTTCCGTTCCACTCGCTTTTACCGTAGTTTCTATCTCTGGTAACCCCAGAAACTGAATCTACAATAGCTTCTCTTCTTTGTATCAGCCTATTAAAAAGGGTTGATTTCCCTACATTAGGTCTTCCTACTATCGCAACAATATTATTCATAATATAAATTCAAATATTTACTTCTTTCCGAATACTGCTTTGCAGTTTCGGCGTGCAAAGGTAGTGTATAAATATGGATTTTTAGTTTTTTAGACTATTTGATTTTCAACCCTTTCCATTTTTATAACTATTTGACAATCTAAATAATCCTATCCAAATCACTTTCCTCCAAAATCCCAATACACTCATAGCTTCTAAAGTTTTAGGAGCCAATCCAGCTCTCCATTGCAACTCCTCGCTCAAAAAGGAGTTGTTCCAATGCGCATGCAGGAACTTCCTTTGGTCGTTCAGCAAGCACAGGAACAACAACCTTTTTTCACTGCGGGGTTTCCATTTCGATCTGGGCTAAAAAACGTTTACATAACACAAATTAATCAAGCTTTCATCTCAAAAGAATTTGCAATAATTCATTCCAAAAAAATCTGCTTAAATCTGCGTGAAAAAATTACACGCAGATTTAAAAAGATTTTCGCAGATATTGTGACTTAAAAAAAGAATCTGCAAAAATTCGTGTAATCTCTGCAAAAAAAATCAACATCAGAGACAAACTCCAATACTGATTTTATATTTATGTCCCTTTAAACTCTACTCTCAAATCATGTCTCCGATTTCTAAAACATCTGCGATAATCCTTTTAATATGTAAAATCTGTGGCAAAAAAAAATCAGCATTAGAGAAAAACTCCAATACTGATTTTATATTTATTTCAAACTTTACATTCCAACATTCAACTAAACAAATAACCGAATTACCAAATCAACATTTACTGATTATAACCAAAACGTTTCAGCATATTTGTGTTGCTTCTCCAGTTTTTGTTCACTTTTACAACTAATTCAATATGGATTTGTTTACCAAAGAATTTCTCTAAATCCACACGGGCGTCCATTCCTACTTTTTTTAGAGCGGCACCTTTATGACCAATGACGATTCCTTTTTGAGTCTCGCGTTCCACCATAATCAAAGAACGGATACGAATGATGTTTTCGTCTTCAAAAAATTCTTCGGTAACGATTTCTACTGCATAAGGAATTTCTTTGCTGTAGTTCAATAATATTTTTTCACGAATCGTTTCGTTAACGAAAAAACGTTCCGGTTTGTCTGTCAATTGATCTTTTGGATAATAAGCCGGCGATTCTGGCAATAATGAAATAATCCTTTGAAAAACTTCGGGAACATTAAAGTTCTTCAAAGCCGATATTGGATAAATCTCTGCATTAGGAACTTTGGCAGTCCAGAAAGCCACTTGTTCTTCCAATTGCGCTTGATTCGAGTTGTCAATTTTATTCAACAACAGCAAAACCGGAATTTTCGAATGTATAATTTTATTAAAAAAAGCTTCGTCTTTCAATTCCTGCTCACCAATCTCTACCATATATATCAGAACATCGGCGTCTTCAAAAGCAGATTTCACAAAGTTCATCATCGATTCCTGCATTTCATAAGCCGGTTTGATGATTCCAGGCGTATCCGACAAAATCATTTGAAAATCTTCCCCATTTACAATCCCCAGAATCCTATGACGTGTTGTTTGCGCTTTAGACGTAATAATTGATAATCTTTCACCAACAAAGGCGTTCATTAGTGTTGATTTCCCAACGTTTGGATTCCCTATGATGTTTACAAAACCTGCTTTATGTGACATTTCTATTATAATTTATTTTGCAAAGGTAGTTATATCAAGTCAATACAGGAAATAAAACATTTTTTAAAGTTTTCCTTGTTTTTCTCTAAATTCGGCGTATCTTTGCACCCGAAACAACGCGGGATAGAGCAGTAGGCAGCTCGTCGGGCTCATAACCCGAAGGTCACAGGTTCGAGTCCTGTTCCCGCTACTAAGTAGCCTTATTGAGATTACAAAACGCACATCGCGGGATAGAGCAGTAGGCAGCTCGTCGGGCTCATAACCCGAAGGTCACAGGTTCGAGTCCTGTTCCCGCTACTAGAAAAGCTTCAGAGAAATCTGGAGCTTTTTTGTTTTATCCCTCTTTGTCAACATCTCGTTGCGTTCATGAGCGGGACACTCGGGCCGGCTGCGGGGAAAAGTATAAAATTAAATAATTCATAAAAGTGATTTTAATCGAAATCTCTTCTATTTTTGCCAAATGTTAGAAATTCTTTACCAAGACGAATATATTATAGCCATTAATAAACCAAGCGGATTGTTGGTTCACAAATCATTTTATGCGCGCGATGCAAAAGTTTATGCTATTCAAGAATTGAGAAATCAAATTGGAGGGCAACACGTTTATCCTATACATCGGTTAGACCGAAAAACATCCGGCGTCTTGTTATTTGCGCTGGATAAAGAGGTTTTGAAAATTATGAATGATCGTTTTGCCACACGCGAAGTCGAAAAAAAATATTTAGCAATTTTACGCGGTTGGTCACCAGAAGAACTAACGATTGATTATGATTTAACCAATGATGATGACGTTACACAAAATGCAATAACATACTTTCATCGTTTGCAAAATGCCGAAGTTGAGTTAGAATTTAACAATCAACCAACGTCACGATATTGTTTGGTGGAAGCGATTCCTGAAACTGGACGTATGCATCAATTACGAAAACATTTCAAACATATTTTTCATCCCATTTTAGGAAGTCGTCCACATGGTTGTAACAAACAAAATAAATTATGGTTGGAGAATTATGACCTGAAAGGAATGATGCTTCATGCACATCAGTTAATTTTTAATCATCCAATAAAAAATGAACAACTAATCTTGAATGCAACCATTAATGAAGAGTTTAGCAGAGTAGGCACTATTCTTAACCTAGATTTGAGTAAGTATAAATAGAATAATAATTTGAAATTTATTATTCTATTTTGAAATTTAAAATGCACATGCTATAATAATCCTCAAAAAACTGATTAGATTTTTAAAGATTTTCCGATACTAAGAAAAACTTCAGATTTCTCTGAAGTTTTTCTTGTTTATATTTGATTTGAAGTGTAGCTTTTTTGTATTTAGATTGCTTTATACTGCTCTCCTAGTCAAGAGAATTAGTGAAAATTTATTTTTTACTTAAAAATAAATATCGTAATATTGCAATATTAAACTAATAAAATGGGAGCAACTAAAACAGAACACTTCACTGATGCCCAAAACCAAATCGCTTCAATTGCAAAAGCATTGGGACATCCAGCAAGAATCGCAATAATTGAATATTTATTAAAAGTGAACGAATGCATCTGTGGTGACATCGTCAATGAACTTCCGCTCGCCCAGCCTACTGTTTCGCAACATTTAAAAGAACTTAAAAACGCTGGCATCATTAAAGGAAATATTACAGGAAACTCAATCTGTTACTGTATCAACGAAAAAACTCTTGACATTTTAAATGCTTATTTTTCAAAAATTACACAAACCATTTCAAAATCAAAATGTTGCTAAGCATTTTTTTGAACATCTATAATCGCAATATTGCATTTAACCAATAACACAAACGACATGAAATTATCTGAAATTAAAGAAATTTTGACGACATTAGAAAATGTTGAATTTCAATTGGAAAACGGAACTCTAGTACCTGATCATTTCCACGTAACTGAAGTGGGAATAATTACAAAAAACTTTATTGATTGTGGCGGTACAATCCGAAATGAAAAGATCGTGAACTTCCAGCTTTGGGATGCAAACGATTTTGAACATCGCCTAAAGCCAAATAAATTACTGCATATCATAAAACTTTCAGAAGATAAATTAGGCATCGAGGATTCTGAAATTGAAGTAGAATATCAAAACGATACGATTGGAAAATATGATCTAGCATTCAATGGAGTGTTTTTTATCCTTAAAAACAAAAAGACAGCTTGCTTAGCACAAGATGCTTGCGGAATTCCAATCGAAAAGCAAAAAAAGAATTTAACAGAATTAAGAAATAACACTGTTTGTTGCGCTCCAAATTCAGTATGTTGCTAAAATGAAAGAAAAAATTATTAAATATAAAAAACCAATTATTATAGTCACTTCAGTTATTGTGCTACAGCTTATTTTTGGCTTTGACCCAAAATTCTGCATCATAAATTTTATTTGGCTATTAGTCTAAAATCATGGAGAAAAAAATATTAGTACTTTGCACAGGAAATAGTTGCCGAAGCCAAATTGCCGAAGGCTATATGAGATATTTTGCAGGCGATAAAGCAATAATCTATAGCGCTGGCATAGAAACACATGGAGTAAATCCAAAAGCAATCGCAACTATGCAAGAAGATGGGATTGATATTTCAAACCATACTTCCAACAATATCGATGAATATCGAAATATTCACTTTGACTATGTAATTACGGTTTGTGATCACGCAAAAGAACATTGCCCTTTCTTTCCTACAAATGCACAAAAATTTCATTATAATTTTCCCGATCCAGCAAAAGCAATAGGAACACACGAAGAGATAGATGAACAATTTAAAATCGTAAGACAATTAATAAAAGACTATTGCGAAAACTTTGTCCTGCAAAATTTATAGTGTAAATCTTATTTTAAAACCAGTAAAACTTATACCCTATCTACTCTTTTATCCTAGAAAAAGATTTTATAATTCAAAAAATAATTAATCGCAAAATCCCTGGTATTAAAAAGAAACCATCAACTTTCGTTGATGGTTTCTTTTTAAAATATAAACCGCTACTACTTTCTTTTAGAAAAAAACACCCAATCTTTTCACTCCGCAAATAAATAAAACAAAAAACACAACCACTTGTTTAATTATTTTAACCATTTATAATTTTAGGCAGTAAAATTGTATTTATTTTTTATACGTATTGATTCTTAATGTGTTAACTTTACATGTAGATATAATTGAACGAGAGATTTAAAGCAACAGTCACCCCAGAACTTACTTTTAATTTTTAAATTATTTCTCTGACACTGCCTACTTTATTAGTGAAAGACAACAACAAACAATACATATCGAAAAATAAAGAAAATGATTTAGTAACATTTTAAATGAATAGTTATGAAAAAATTACTATTACTAATGATTTTAATAACATCGCAAGCAAACTCACAATCAAAAAGAGAACAATACGCTAAAGATAATGACAACTATTATCCAGGCACTCAAGTCAGTTTATTAGCATCACCCAGCTCTTATGAGATAGGGGTTTCATATACTGATATCCTAACGTATGGAGTTTCGTTTGAAAGAACTCAATTTGATATAGTAAATGATGAAAAATCCTTTTATGCAATATATGGCTCATTAGGAGGAGAGTTTGAAAGGGTTACAGTAACAGTAAAAATTGGCGGTACCGGCTTAAAACAAATGTATGCTGACAACACAACAATTCAGCTTGCCTATGGAGGGGCAATAGAAGTAAGAATTACACCAAATATAGGAGTTATTGTTGGCGCTGATAATGTAGTCGATACTTTTTTATACGGATTATGCTATCATTTTGGTGCGAAATAAAAAAAAGAATTCATAAAAAACATAAAGACCAGCAACTTATAAACCTCTAAATTATTCTAGAGGTTTTTTTGTATGAAAATAAACGAGATTTAAATCAAGGCGCAGAATCGATAGTAAGCTATTTAATGGTAAGACTTACAATGCAAGAGCATTTGAATCAAAAGTCCAAAAAAACAAAGACAGTGCAATTCATTCGCAGACAAATAAATCAAAATCAGGCATCAAAACCAACAGCAATACATACTATTAATAGGATTGTAAAACTAGGAATTATATAACTTTTCTCAAAGGCAGCATAAAGGCTTAATGACATCTTTTTTAGAATTTTAAAATATAGAAATTAATAAACATAATCTGAATTCGATTATTAGAAGCAGAAAGATTTGTCATTTTTAGAAAGATGGTACCTGCTCTACACTAAATCTTTTTCTTTTTAAAGAAAAAAGAAAAAGGATATCGTTTAGATCAGGGCTAAAGACATGTATTGGACTTCTTTGTTATCATAAAGAGAGATTAAAAACACAAATTAAATTACTGGAGCAATTATTGTCTAAAGAAAGCTTCAAAAAAACTTATAAGATTACTGTTAGACAAATCAAAACAAGAATAATTTTCAAATTTAATTGCAGTCCTATTCGCAGATTCGAAATAATAATCTATTTTCGTAATCGATTACGAAAATATGAAAACAAAAATCACCATTAGCGATATTGCAAAAGAATTAGGTATTGCACCAGCAACAGTGTCACGCGCATTGAGCGACCATCCAGAAATAAGCGCAAGCACCAAGAAAAAAGTAAAAGCTGCCGCAGAACGTCTTGATTACAGACCTAATAAAATTGCTTCGTCATTGCGTTCTGGAAAAACAAAAGTTATTGGAGTATTGATTCCAACGGCAGAACATTTATTTTTCGGTTCCGTAATTCATGGAATCTCGAATCTAGCAAGCCAGCACGGTTATGATGTCCTTATCTATCAGTCAAACGAAACTGAAGAATTCGAAAAAAAAGGAATTGACACTTTTATCGGAGCAAGAGTTGATGGAATTTTAGCCTCCATTTCAAAAAACACGACTGATTTTTCACACTTCAAATCGGTCAAAGAGAAAAACATTCCCATTGCTTTTTTTGACCGTACCAATGATGATTTAGAAATTTCATCCGTTTGCATTGATGATTATATGGGAGCATTCATGGCAACCGAATCATTGATAAAATCAGGATACAAAAGCGTTGCTCATATTTCAGGACCACAACACATTAAAACTTTCACCGAAAGAATTCGAGGCTACAAAGCTGCTTTAAATGAATACAACATTAATTTTGATCCCAATCTGATTTACAAAGGCGACATCAGTATCGAAGCAGGAAGAAAAGGTGTTCAATATTTTTTAGAATTAGAAAAAAAACCAGATGCTATTTTCGCCACAGAAGATTTTACTGCACTAGGTGCTTTAAAAGAATTAAAAGAAAATGGAATTAAAGTCCCAAATCAATTTGGAGTAATCGGTTTTTGCAATGACTTATTTGGCGAACACATTACTCCTTCCCTATCGACTGTCGATCAAAAAACAGTCCAGATGGGAGAAGAAGCATTCAATCTCATCTATGAATTGATTTTAAAAAAAGGCGAGAAAATCAATCAGCAAAAAAGAATACTGACCCCAACATTAATAGTAAGAGAATCTTCAAAAAAGAACTAAAAAATTTTAAATAATTTCCGTAAACGATTACGTAAAAACTAATAAAAATGACTTACCAACCAGCAAAAAATAGATATGCCAATATGGAATATCGCAGATGTGGAAATTCAGGACTTAAGCTTTCTGCTTTTTCATTAGGCCTTTGGCACAACTTCGGGCAAAACAGTGATTTTGAAAACAGCAGAAACTTGATAAAAACAGCTTTTGATAATGGAATCACTCATTTTGATCTGGCAAATAATTATGGCCCGCCTCCAGGATCGGCAGAGGAATGCTTAGGCAAAATCTTAAAATCAGATTTTAAAAACTATAGAGACGAAATGATTATTTCGTCCAAAGCCGGCTATACCATGTGGGATGGCCCTTATGGCGATTGGGGATCCAAAAAATATTTAATTTCCAGTTTAGACCAAAGCCTAAAAAGAATGGATTTAGAATATGTAGATATTTTTTACCATCACAGACCAGATCCGGAAACTCCTTTAGAGGAAACTATGGTAGCACTAAATTTAATCGTACAGCAGGGAAAAGCTTTGTATGTAGGCATTTCAAACTACCGCCCTGCCGAAGCTGAAAAAGCCTTTAAAATATTAAAAGAAATGGGAACTCCCTGCCTGATCCATCAGCCTAAATATTCAATGTTTGAACGTTGGGTAGAAGATGGACTTTTGGATTTATTAGGAAAAGAACAAGTAGGCTGTATTCCGTTTTCTCCACTAGCACAAGGATTGCTGACCGACAAATATATAAACGGAATTCCAGCAGATTCAAGGGTTGCAACTAGCGGGCAATTTCTAAACGCCAACCACATTACTCCTGAAAGATTAGACAAAATCAAAGCGCTGAATGGCATTGCAAAAGAGAGAGGCCAAAAATTAGCACAAATGGCATTGGCTTGGATTTTACGTGACGACAGAGTGACTTCGGTATTAATTGGTTCCAGCAAACCTGAACAAATTTTAGATTCTATTAAAGCATTAGAAAATACCACTTTCAGCATAGAAGAATTAAATAAAATTGATCAGATTTTAAAATAAGCATTAAAGAAACAATTTAAACCCAAAAAAATGAATGATTTTAAAAAAACAAAAACGCAGCGATTTATACTGAGCTTCTTATTTATTTTAGTATTTACAACTACAGCCGTTTTTTCTCAAGGGAGAAAAACAATCAGCTTTGACGCCAGCTGGCAGTTCTCAATAGGAGAAATAGCAGATGCAGAAAAACCAGCATTTAATGACAAAACCTGGAGAACGCTTAACGTTCCTCACGACTGGAGTATTGAAGGTCCTTATGACCGGGAAAATCCATCTGCCCGCGGTGGCGGTTATCTGCCAACAGGGATTGGATGGTATCGAAAGTCTTTTGAATTAGACACTGTCGACACTGCTAAAACATTTACTGTCGAATTTGACGGCGTTATGGCAAACAGCGATGTATGGATTAATGGGAAACATTTAGGCAAACGTCCTTACGGCTATATCAGTTTCACGTATGACTTGACTCCCTATTTAAACTTTGGAAAAGGCAAAACCAATGTAATTGCAGTCCGTGCTGATAATACAATCCAACCCGCTTCCCGCTATTATACTGGTGCCGGAATTTATCGCCATGTACGCTTAGTAGCTGTAAATGCAACCCATTTTAAACATTGGGGAACACAAATTACAACTCCAAATCCGACTGCACAAAAAGCCGTTGTGAACATTAAAACTGAAATAGAAAACAACGGAACTGCTGGAACTTATAAATTACAAATTGACATTATTGACAGCAAAGGAAAAATAGTTAAATCAATCGAAAGCCAAGAAAATATCACCGGAAATAAAATCAGCGAATTCTCTAAAGATATTGAAATTCTAAATCCTAAATTATGGGATATTGAAGAGCCAAATCTATATACTGCTGTAACCAAATTATATTCAGGTAAAACACTTGTTGATAATCAGACGATTTCTTTTGGAATAAAAAATGCTGAGTTTAGAGCTGAAACTGGCTTTTGGCTAAACAATAAAAATTACAAGATAAAAGGCGTTTGTCTGCATCATGATGGCGGTGCTGTTGGCGCAGCTGTTCCTCTGGGCGTTTGGAAAGAACGATTGAAAAAATTAAAAGAAGTGGGCGTAAATGGAATTCGCACCTCGCACAATCCTGTAGCTCCAGAATTTCTTGATTTGTGCGATCAAATGGGATTTGTGGTTATGGACGAAACTTTCGATACTTGGACTGCAGCCAAACATAATGGTGAAAAAGGATATAATCTGTACTTCAAAGACTGGTGGGAACAGGATACGAAAGACATGATTTTGAGAGACAGGAATCATCCATCAATTGTTATTTACAGCATTGGAAATGAAATCCATGATGATCTTAGCTATCCGGAAGGCTACAAAACTTATAAAATGCAGGAAGATGTCGTAAAAAAATACGACAACACAAAACCAGTGACCATGGCTCTTTTCAGACCAGCTAATTCTAAAGTATATCTGAGCGGTTTTGCAGAGCAAATGGATGTTGTAGGACAAAATTACCGCGAAAACGAATTAATTGCCGCTCATGAAGCGCATCCCACTTGGAAAGTTATCGGTACCGAAAATACTCATGTACTTGTTCAGTGGCTGGCTTTGAGAGACAAACCATACATGGCAGGGCAATTTTTATGGACGGGTTACGATTATCTGGGAGAAGCTGATTGGCCCGAAACCACAAACAATCAAGGTTTATTTGACAGAGCTGGAAACTGGAAACAACAGTCATTACAAAGAGACAGCTGGTGGTCATCAAAACCAGTGGTTCATATTGTCAGAAAATCAGATAATGCCGGCGCTGGATTCTGGGTTTCTGATTGGACACCGAGTGATTTTGACACTTACGATAATGCCAAAGTGAATGTTTACAGTAATTGTGACGAAGTGGAACTTTTTCTGAACGATAAATCACTAGGTGCATTAAAAAAACCGGCTGATGATTCGCCAAGAGAATGGAATATTACTTTTGAAGGAGGAACGATAAAAGCAATTGGAAAAAACAACGGAAAAATTGTTGCTCAAGAAGAACACACCTCTGCTGGAAAACCAGCAAAAATCATCCTGACAAAAAGCAATGCTACAATCGCAAACAACTGGGACGATGTGTCTTTTATTACTGCGACTATTGTAGACGAGAAGGGAATTAGATGTGCAAATGCCGATAATCAAATAAAATTCACAATTACTGATTCTGGTAAAATTATTGCCGTAGACAATGGAAACATCATAAGCCATGAAGGCTATCAAGGTTCTGCAACTAGAGCTTATCAAGGAAAAGCAATTGCTATTATTAAAGCTGCTAAAGACAGTGGTACAATAACCATAAAAGCAGATGCTGAAGGTTTAGGACAAGGCTCACTGCCTGTCGAAATTGTTTCTGAGAAAAAATAAGTTTGACGGACTCGAAGAAATTTAAGACCTCAACTCCCTTTTTCATAACTAAAAAAGCTTCAGATTTTCTCTGAAGCTTTTTTTAGTATATATCATTATTTATTATTTCATCTTCATTTTCAAAACTGTAATAGAATAAGCAGGCAAGTTCAATTGTGCTTTCTCCCCTTTCAAAATATATTCGCTTTCTGTTGGGCTTATTTTTTTAGGATCGGCAAAAGTATTTTCATCATTTAAATTAGGACTTGTAAGCGTTATAATACTTCCTTTAGACACTAATTTACTTCCTTTTAAATCAATCGCAACCTCTTGAGCAGTGGCTGCTGTATTTACTAATTTTACAATTACTTCTTTAGAATTAACATCTTTTACCGCAGATGCATACAGGCTGTTCTGTCCTGTTAATGGTTTTCCTCCATTGGTGATGGCTAATAAATCAGTTCCTTTATTTGTCGCAAATAACTTTTGCACATAATAATTCGCAGAACCATATGCCATTAAATTATTAAACCAAATCATATCCGGTGTCCATTGCCATGCTTCTTCATGAGCCATTAACGGAGCATACGAAGATAAATTAACCACTTCGGCATTTCGCTCCAGCCCAGTCATAAAAGCGGCTTCCGAAAAAGCGCATTCCCAATTATTTCTGTTGTTTGGATTAGCTCCCGAAACACTTTGCGCAGCATATTCTCCAGCAAATATTTTCGGTCCTTTTCTATCGTATTTATCATAACGGGCTGCGTTTTCCCTAAACCATTGCGGACTTTCATAATAATGTTCATCTACAAGTTCAGCATTAAGCTTTTTAAGTTCCTGCATGCCATAATCAAAAAATTCTCCTTTTGGAGACGGCCCGCTTCCGGACACGATAATTATGTTTGGATATTTTGATTTTATTGCTTTTTCAAAAACTTTGAATCTCTCAATATAATCTGGTCCCCATTGTTCGTTTCCAACACCAATGTATTTTAGATTGAACGGTTTTGGGTGTCCCATATCCGAACGGAGTTTTCCCCAAGAACTAGTTTCTGAACCATTAGCAAATTCAATTAAATCCAAAGCATCTTGTACATACGGATCTAATTCTTCCATTGGAGCTAATTCGCCGGTATTGTACTGACAAGCCATTCCACAGCTTAAAATAGGTAATGGAGTCGCTCCAATGTCTTCTGAAAGCTGAAAATACTCGAAAAATCCCAATCCAAAACTTTGGAAATAATCTGGAGTCTGTTTATGGCTGAATTCCACATTCCAACGGTTCATCATCGTTCTTCTGTTCTCGACATCACCTACCGATTTTTTCCATTGATAGCGGTCTGCCAACGTTCTTCCTTCTACAATACAACCGCCTGGGAAACGCAAAAATCCTGGTTTCATATCATACAAAAGCTGAACAATATCTTTACGCAGGCCGTTTTTTCTATTCTTCCAAGTATCTTCCGGAAATAGCGAAATCATATCTAAATCAATAGTTCCTGTTCCTTCAAAGGTTATTTTTAATTTGGCTTTTGCTTCGGTTTGAGTAGCCGTAAATTGTGCAGAATAGTTTTTCCATTCGTCCGATGTTGGTACAATGCTAGTCTCGCCAATCACTTTTTTATCTTTATCAATAAACTGAATGATTATTTTTTTGATGGCTCCATCATGATTAGCTGCCTTTAGGGAAAGATTATACTTTGCTTCTTTCTTTACACCCATTCCTCTGAATCCTTCATTAATGATTGCATAGCCTTTGTCATCATTTACAAGAATTCGGCAGAAATTAGGATTGGTTTTATTTTCCGACACATTAATGGGAGTTGCAACACCCGATTGCTTATTCAAAGAACTTCTTTTGGTGTTTGGCTGTTCCCATCCCATTAACGGTTTATCAAACTCGAAAGATCGGTTTTTAATCATTTCGGCATACAATCCTCCATCTGCGGCGAAATTTATGTCTTCAAAAAACAGCCCGAACATCGTTGGCTGAATTTTAGTGATGGTTTTGGCAACGTCAACTTCCAAAGTCGTTTTTTGAGAAAATCCATTCAAGCCATTGAACAGCAAACCGCCAATGATAATTTTTGCAATTATGTTATTTTTCATTTTTGTGTAATGAGTTGATTCTTTTTGTTCTGCTAATTTATCCAAACTTTCATTATTTGGAGCAGAAAGATTAGGCTTTTTTTGCCGGCATGAGTCCCGCTATACGTTGCAATCTTGTGAGCCGAACTCCGGCTCACAAGGATTTCCACTTCTATCGGGGCTAAAGGGAAATATTTTGCATTTTTGTTTTTACTTTTTCACAGCTTCATATTTATCAGGAAAAGCAGATTCTCCGTCTAAATTATTCACTTTTAAAACATCAACATTTTTGCTTTCAACAGCATATTTAAAATAATCCTGTTTGTTCTTTCCCCAATTCACAGAACAATTCTGAACTTTTATATTTTCTGCAGTATCAAAATAAAACCCCGATGTGCTTCCTTTTACAAAACCATCCATTTTTGATGGTCGGCGATCATAAACTCCTCCGGGAAAATTGGATATTTTATCGATAGAAACATTCACTCCTTCAAAAACTATATTTTTAATTTTATCCTTCGATTCTCCGCTCACATAGACACCATTTTCGCCCGTACACTGAATATTGGTAAAATAAATATTGCTTATTGCCCCCACTTTTCCTTCGGTAGCGCCTTTTGGAAAACGCCAGTTTGCATCTTTATGATTGCCGCTTGCACGACTGTAAGCCGTTACATAAATTGGTTCTGCTTTTCCCCACCAAGTATCGGTCGTTAGTTTCCCTTCAATAATCATATTAGAAAAAATCACATCACTCACCGTTCCTTCATCGCGATTTTGAATTCCAACCCCACGATTGCTCTTTCTAATTATGCAATTATTGAACACGACTTGTCTAATGGCATCCATATTTTCTGAACCGATTTTGATGGCACAACTGCTGCTGGTCATCGTACAATTGGTAACCGTAATATTCTCGCAGGCGCCAAACTCTTCAAATTCCCTTCTGTTTTTTAGACAAATGCAATCGTCGCCACTTTCGATATAACAATCACTGATACGGACATTCTTACTGTGATCTATGTCAATTCCGTCGCTATTACGAACTTTCAAACTGTTCAATAAAGTAATTCCGCTAATGACAACATCGTTGCAACCCACAAGGTGAACGGTCCAATAGGCCGAATTCCCTATATGAACATCTTTTATCCTGATATTTTTTCCGCCAATAATTGTAAGCACATGAGGACGCGGATCAAGGATATTGAAAGGTTTCAGGACATAAGCATCTTCCTCTTCGGCTCCCATGAACGAAATTCCGTTTCCGTCAATTTTTCCGCTTCCGCTAATGGTGAAATTCTCGATGTTCTTGCCACCAATCCAAATTGTTCCTTCTCCTTTATTTTCGCGAAAAGCACTTTCTATATATAATTTTTCATCCGGGCTTGCCAAAATTTTAGCACCTCCCTCAATATGCAAATCCACATTTGATTTTACATTGAAAGGCCCAGTCAAAAACGTAAATGGAGCCGGAATCAATACTTGCCCTCCTGTTACATTACACGCATCAATAGCTTTTTGGATCGCAACGGCATCATTTGTTTTCCCATCTCCTTTGGCTCCATATTTTTTGACATCATATACTTTTTGCGCTACGGCACTCAATGAAATACAAAAAACGATTATCGCAATTATAGGTTTCTTTATCATTTTCTTTTATTTATTAAAAGATTATTTTCAAATCCTTTATTTAAAATTTTAATCAATCCGTTTTCGAATAAATTACTTAATCCGACATGAAGTTACCAAAAAACAGTATATAAAGCTATTAATATCCCGCTAATGATAAATGATCCGATAACAAACTCCGAAGACACTTTAAACAGTGCTGTATCAACTTCTATCTTGTGTGTTTCATGATGCTGTTTTGGTTCAGGTTTTAAAAGGCTAATTGCTACCATTATCAATACAATAATAAAGAAAGCAATTGTCATTCTGTCGAGAAAAGGGTAATCAGGAAAAACACCATTTGTCCACATTGGCAGGAATTTTAAAACTGCTGCAATAGGCACTGTCAGCAATGCGCCGGCAAGCCCAGCTGAAGCTGTTGTTTTTTTCCAAAACATTCCCAATAAAAAAATAGCAAGAACACCAGGCGAGAAGAAACCAACATATTCTTGTATAAACTGATAGGCTTGGTCTAATGATTTTAATGCCGGAGCAACTAGAGCAGCAATAACCATACAGATTATGACACACCATCTTCCGGTAAGAACTAATTTTCTTTCGGATGCATTTTTGTTAAAATATTTTTTATAAATGTCTAAAGAAAAAATTGTGGAAATACTGTTGGCTTTACCTGCCAGAGAGGCCACAATCGCTGCTGTTAAAGCCGCCAATGCCACTCCTTTTAATCCAGCTGGCAATAAATTCATCAATGTTGGATAAGCGTGATCGGGTTTTAAAGTCCCTGTAGCATCGACCATTTCCTGCTGAAACATCCCGTGCTGATGCATTACATACATCGCAATACCTGGTAAAACTGCAATAATAGGCACCATCAATTTTAAAAAAGCGGCAAACAAAATACCTTTACGGGCGGTTTTCAAATCGGCTCCCAAAGCTCTTTGAACAATGTATTGATTACAACCCCAATAAGCCAAATTATTGATAAGCATACCGCCTATAAGCACAGACATACCAGGCAGTTGAGCATAATGAGGACTTGATTTATCAAATATCATGTGGAGATGATCAGGAGCTTTGTCTACTATAATCGATAATCCTTTAAGCACGTTTTCGCCAAATCCAAAATGATCAGACAATAATACCAAAGACAAATATGTAGTAACCAAACCACCAAGTATCAACACTACAACCTGAAAAATATCGGTATATCCAATTACTTTCATTCCTCCTAAAGTCACTATAACAGAGAACAAACTCAATCCTATAACACAAGCTTGAAAGCTAATTGGGGCGATAGATGAAATAGCCAAAGCACCTAAATAAATAATCGAAGTAAGATTTACAAACACATAAATCAACAGCCAGATTATTGCCATTATAGTACTCACAGTACCATTATATCTTTTTGCCAAAAATTGTGGCATCGTAAATATCTTGTTTTTAAGATAGACCGGCAAAATAAATATGGCTACCAAAATTAATGTAGCGGCCGCCATCCATTCGTAGGAAGCAATTGCTAATCCGAGTGCAAAACCCGAACCGCTCATACCTATAAAATGTTCTGCCGAAATATTGGATGCTATCAATGATGCTCCAATCGCCCACCAAGTAAGTGATCCTTCGGCTAAAAAATATTCTTGAGAACTAGAAGATGTGTTTTTCTTGCTTCTGTAAATATACATTCCATAGGTTGTAACCAGTATGAAATAAATAATGAAGACTATATAATCTGCGAGCTGTAATGTATTCATAATTAGGTTGGTTTATTTTTTGTTAATAGGTGCCTAAATGTTTAGTCTTTGAAGCAATTCTTTCCTAAACGAATATTAAGGCGGTTATTTATTCGTGGTTATTGGTGCTTATTATGTATTCTCTTTATATTTTCAAAAACCATTTTCTTTTGTACAGAAAATAAAGCAAAACGAGTTGCACAAATGTTACTGACAATGTTGTAAACACGGGTTGCCAAATGACCGGAGAAAACTTAATGACTCCTCCAAATACAAACTCCGCAGTATGTTTAAAATCTACCAAACCTTCGGATGCCATGTAGATCAGAATCGAATTGGAACCAATCAGTATTAAAGGGAATGCCCATTTATGAAAACCCAATACATCAATTAGCAGATAAAAAAAAGTAAAAAACAAAATGCTGAATCCGCCAACCAAACACACGAAAGAACTTGTCCATAAGCGTTTGTTGATAGGGAAATCATAATTCCAAAGAATACCAATCCCTATCAAAATAACTGCTGACGCAATCATTATCAATAGTCTTTTGTTTGTCGAAAAGTCATTGGCTCTGCCTTTCAAAAAGGTACCCAAAAATGTTCCCAACATAGCGGTGGCAACAGCCGGTATCGTTGAAAACAAACCTTCCGGATCATATACTTTACTGTGTAATCGTCCCGGCAGAAACTGTTGGTCAAAATAGCTTGAAAATGAGCCTTCCGGCGTTAAAACACCAGCCCCAAAATTAGGGACTGGCATTAACTTTAAAACTACATAATAACCAACCAAAATCACTGCTAACCACAACAGTTGTTTTTTTAAATCAAAATTCAAATAGATTATGCCAGCAAAAAACCAAGCCAATCCAATACGTCCCAAAACACTGGCAAAACGGGTTTGATCGTAGCCGTCAAACCGCAACAATCCATTGACCACGAATCCCAATACCAATAAAATACCTGTTCTTTTTAACATCGATAGGTATATTTTTCGTTTTTCGCTGGACGGTAATTCCATTGGTGTTTTCACACCTGCAATACTCATTTTTTTATCAAAAGAATAAGGCATTGAAACTCCCGCAACAAACAAAAACGTTGGAAATATCATGTCGTAAAACGTAATACCGTTCCAATCTGTATGATGCAATTGTGAGGACATCCATATAAAAACAGGAATTGGTAAGGCTTTCGCCAAAGCATGAATAATATGTTCTCCGCTCATAATCCAAAACATGACAAATCCTCTCAGCACATCCAAAGAAACCAATCTTCCATTTGTAGTATTACCCATATTATCCTTACTAAAACTATATTTCTAACTGTTGATTTCAATCTTAATTAACTATATTCTAAACCCATAGCTCTTTTTGCACCTCCTAGGAATTTCCAATTATAAAGCATATTAATAAAAACATAATCAGGTATATTGATTTGTAGCGCCATTGCTCTATGTCTTTATAGGAATCTAATTTAATCTTTGCCATGATTTTTATTCTATTGGTTTTATCACAAATCCGTAGCTGTATTCATTTTGCTTCAATAAATATTGCTCATGCGGCAGTTCTCCCCAACTATTGTCTCCACCAAGTCCACGTTGGGTTAAATCAACACAAACCACCACTTCTTTTCTGGGTGTAATGTCACTTATATGCATATTCTTTTTTGTTAACCCCGAGTCAAAATCAGCTGGATAATTATTCAAAGCACTCATGCATATAGGTTGCAGTCCTTTTATTTCAAGCCCTTTACCATTATTGTTCGAAAGCTTAAACCAACGAATATCCGTTTTATATCCATTTTCCTGCGGACGTGTGTAAGGCACATATTGGTCTGCTACTTTACTTTGATAAATCCCTTTGAGTGCCGATTCGTTTCTGTCAGGATAATTTTCCCAAGGTCCTCTTCCATAATAATCAAGGTTTTCCTGAGCATTTTTGAGAGAGAAAATCATTCCAAAACGCGGCATGTCCGGCAATGGATTATTTCCTTTTTTGAAGGATGGAAGCACTTCTAAAGCTCCGTCATTACTCAATGAATATTTGATTGTATAATCCGAAGAAACATCGTTAAGCTTCAATTTTGCCACAACATAACTTTTCCCGTTTTCCTCAACCGCTTGGATGGATTCTACAGTGCAGTTTTTCCCTGCTGTTCTCCAAACATTGTTTCTCAAAGGCATTTTATTGCCAAAATCATTATCTGTTGGAGCTCTCCAAAAATTGGGTTCCGGATATTGCTTAAAATATTCTTCTCCTTTTGAACTGTAATAGGTAATCAATCCGGTTTTTTTACTAATCTTAACTACGACATTGCCTGCACTCAAAACAAATTCGGCATTCTCTTCTTTAACTTTTGAGGAAAAAGCTGTTTGTTCTGCTTTTGCAAAATAGTTTCCCGTTTCGATAACAAACTGTTCTCTGGCGATTTCAAAATTTTGGGGCACTATTTCTGAACCAATTTTGGTGTTGGCAAAAACATTCAACAGATATTCTACTCCTGGCTTTGATTGTAGTTTAGGCAAGTCAATTTTAAACTCCTTTTTTGATTTAGAATCCAAAGCGACATCAATTGTGCCTTCTTTTATAATTTTACCGTTTTCTAAAACTTGGTATTTGAAGCTGTAGTCACTCAAATTTGTAAATCCAAAATCGTTTATGATTTGAATCACTCCATTTTTGACATCAACGGCTCGAAATAAAATATCCTGATAGACTTTCTTTACTTCAAATGCCCCGGGATGCGGCGTCCTGTCTGGCCAAACCAATCCGTTATGGCAAAAATTTTCGTCATTTGTATAATTTTGGCTTCCCAAATCTCCTCCATAAGCCCAATATTTGCGACCTGCTTCATCTGTAGCTTCAAATCCTTGATCTACCCAATCCCAAATAAATCCGCCCTGCATGTTTTTGCTTCCGCGAATAATATCCCAATACTCCTGAAAATTTCCGTTACTATTCCCCATCGCATGCGAATACTCACACATGATGTAAGGACGGCTAACTTCCTTGCGCGCCGCATATTCCTTCATGTACGCAATTGTTGGATACATCGGACAGACAATATCTGTGTTTTCGTTTTCTTTAGCCTGCTCAAATTGAACCAATCGAGTATTATCCCTGTTTTTTATCCATTTGTAAGCTTCATGAAAAACAGGTCCATTGGCACATTCATTTCCTAATGACCAAAGTATTACCGAAGGTTCGTTTTTATCTCTTTCCACCAAACTGTAAATTCTATCCAAATGGGATTCCCTCCATTCCGGAAGATAAGCTGGATGAGTCTTTGGATTCATAAAAGTCTGACCTTCCACTCCCATCCCGTGGCTTTCGATATTAGCTTCGTCAACCAAATACAAACCGTATTTATTACACAATTTCACCCATAAAATATTATTAGGATAGTGACTGCAGCGCACCGAATTGATATTCAGCTGTTTCATCATTTTGATATCTTTCATCATCGTTGCTTCGTCCTGATAATGTCCAGTTACGGGATTGTGCTCATGAATATTTACGCCATGAACCATTATTCTAACTCCGTTTACCAATAATTGTCCCCCTTTCAATTCTACTTTTCTAAAGCCAATCTGCGTAGAAACGGTTTCTATGATACTGCCTTTTTCGTTTTTTAACGTAAGTAGCAAAGTGTATAAATTAGGTGCTTCACTGCTCCAAAGTTTAGGACTGGATACCTCTTGGGAGAAATTGATTGTTTGAATTTTGTTTGCCGAAAAATTTACGTTTACATCTTTGGTAAAAACATTTTTACCTGAAGCATCTACCAATTTGGCTTCAAATTTTTGATTGTTTACAACAACCGAGCTCAAGTTTTTCAAATTAACTTCTACATTCAGACTTCCGTTTTTGTAATTGGAATCTAAATCTGGTTTTGCAAAAAAATCGGAAATACGAATATCATTGGTACTATACAAATAAACGTTTCTGTCAATGCCCGAAAGTCTCCAAAAATCCTGATCTTCAAGATAAGAACCATCACTCCATCTGTAAACTTCTACAGCCAGATTGTTTTTTCCTGCTTTCACATATTTAGAAATATCGAATTCGGCAGGGCTTTTTGTGTTTTCAACATAGCCCACTTTTTCTCCATTAACCCAAATATACATAGCAGATGTTCCAGCTTCAAAATGAATAAAAACGTGTCTGTTGTTCCAATTTCCAGGCAAGACAAAATCTTTTTTATAAGACCCAACAGGATTATCCGAATGATTGATAAATGGTGGATTTCTTTCAAAAGGATACGTAATGTTGGTATAGATTGGAATTCCATACCCGTTCAATTCCCAATTCGAAGGCACTGTAATTTCTTTCCAATTTATGGTGCTATAATCAAGCTTATAGAAATCTTTCGGACGCTCATCCGGTGTTGGTGACCAAGAGAATTTCCAATTTCCGTTCAAGGAAAAGTACCAAGGCGAACTTGTATAATTATCGATTAGTGCTGATGCTTCATCTGCATAAGGCAAAAATGAGGCTCGTGCCGGTTCTCGATTAATCTGAAAAACTCCTGGGTTTTCCCAATCGTTTCTGTTGCTTTTTTCTTGTCCAAAAACAATTGTCCCACAAGTTATAAACAGGCACAATGAAAGTATTCTAGTCTTGATTTTATGCATTGATTTTTATTTTAATTTTCCGCTACAGGAAGAAGTACAAAATGAAAAGAAAGAGTGAAGCTCCGTTTAAAACTTTAATTTTTCCGGTAAATATTTAGCCACTAATTCTTTATAATACGGCAATAATGCTTTTACATCCGGTTTAACGGGCGCTTTTGTATATAAATCGTAAGGATTAAACTTTCTTACCCAATCAAACATTTCGACATCTTTTTCATTCATCAAATGCGCATAGGCATTCTCTTTATGCTGTGAGTAAAATGAATGGTATCGAATCATATATAAAGCAGGATCCGGCAGGTAATCTTTCATTATTTGGTACAGATATTCGTCATGTCCCCAACTCATTTTTACTTTGTCAAGACCGCAATTTTCAGAATAGATACCCAATTTAGTATTGAATCGCTCATCTGTGTAATCTGGATTTTCTTTGAAAAATTCAGGGTAAACAATCTTTTCTGAATACCCACAACCAACAGGGAAAGTATCTCCAACAACTGCCCATTGCGGTTCTCCGAATAAGCATAAAACTTTTCCGAGATCATGTATAAAACCAGTAAGCACAAACCAATCTGGGTGGCCATCTGCCCTGATGGCTTCAGAAGTCTGCAGAAGGTGCTGTGTTTGGTCTAAATCAATGTCCGGATCACTGTCATCAACAAGCGTGTTTAAGAAATCTACCGCTTCCCAAATTGACATTTCTTTTTTATTGAATTGCAGAAATTCTTCTTCTTTACTGCATACAAAATCATAAGTTTGATAGGTATGATTCATTCTGTAGAACTCTTTAACCGTTTCTACTCGCTCTGAATCGACATAATTTCTAAATTCTTCTTTCTCTTTTATAGGTTCAGATGGATCTGGATATCGCAATAACAAATCGTCTTCCCATTCATCCATGTTATGCAAAGGATTATCAGTGTCTATAGGCTTTTTCATAAGATTTAAATTAAAAAGTTATAAGACAAAAATAGAATTACCATTAGGAAACAAAATGGACGAATACATCAAAAACATGGATAGAATTCTATTTTAGCTGTTTTTTTTAAGAAAAAACGATAAACTCACATTGCGAAATATCACAATACTTACACCCAATATTGTCATTCCGACGGAGGAGGAATCTCATTTTCTAGATCGCTTTTGACTGCGGAGTTTCTTGATGTGATGCTTCCTTCGTCAGCATGACAAGTTTGTGGATTCTTGGGATGTTAAAAAAGTTGCTGTTGGGGCTGTTTTTCTTTTTTCGGATGATGGCAAAAAAACCAAATATTCCCCTTTAGCCCCGATTGCAGTGGAAATCCTTTTGTGCCGGGGTTCGGCACAAAAGATTGCAACGGAAAGCGGGACTATATTTCCCGAAAAAGCTAAATCTTTCTGCTCCAAATTTAATTAATCAGCTTGCTTGGAGGAAAACCAAACTGTTTTTTAAAACATCGACTGAAATACAATGGATCATTAAATCCTACTAAATCGGTAACTTCGGAAACGTTGTATTTCTTGGTTTTTAAAAGTTCCGCCGATTTTTTCAACCGTATGGTTCGAATAAACTCATTGGGAGCCAAATCGGTTAATTCTTTAATTTTTCGATATAATTTTGAAGAGCTTACGCCAAGTTTATCGCATAGGAATTCGGTTGACAAATCCATCTCGCTCAAATTATCATTTATTAAACCCGTAATTTTTTCCATGAACTCCTCGTCAATCGGCGAATGGGTTAGCAGGCCAATCTTGCTCTCTACTTCGCCAGAGAATTTTGCCTTTAATTCTAATCTTGTTTTAATAATGTTTTCGATGACTGTTATAAGCAACGAAGGCTCGAATGGTTTTACGATGTAGCTGTCAGCACCGATTCCATATCCTTTTACCTTATCTTCATTTTCAGAAAGTGCGGTTAATAAAATAACTGGTATGTGGCTGATGAACTCATCCTTTTTTAATTCTGTACAAAATTCATGTCCGTCCATAACCGGCATCATGACATCCGAAACACAGAGAATTGGTTTAATTTGTCGGCAAATTTTCAGTCCTTCCTCACCATTATCGGCTTCGTAAACTTTGTAATAATCAGATAAATAATCAACTAAATATTTTCGGAGTTCGATATTATCTTCAACAACCAATATTTTTTGTTTTAATTCTGTATTTTGAAGTATCTTCTTTATCGTTTTTTCAGGAATAGACATACTGTGATTGTCATTTTTTACAACATATTCGAAGGCCTCTTTATCGTTATAAAAATTACGGTCAATTGGAATTTCAACCGTGAATATACTTCCATTTCCAGGGCTACTAACTACTTTAATAATTCCCTTATGAAGCTCAACCAACGATTTTACCAATGACAAACCAATCCCCGATCCGGTATTGTGTTCTTTGCTGTTTGTCACCTGATAAAAACGTTTAAATATTTTTTCCTGACTTTTTAAAGGAATTCCTATTCCGTTGTCGCTTACTTCAATAACCAACAGACCTTCTTCGCCGTCTTTTAGCCTTAGAAACAAATCGACATTGCCATAATTATTTGTAAACTTCATGGCATTTGACAAAAGATTGTATAGAATTTTATCATACTTGTCATTATCTATCCAGCCAACTATATTTTCGTTTTCTGTTGTAAAACCCAATCGGATGTTTTTGTTGTAAGCCAGTTCTTTGAAAGAATCGAAAATGTTTTTGGAGTAGGCAACAATATTTGTTTCTGACACTCTCAGTTTTAATTCTCCCGCCTGCGCTTTTCTAAAATCCAGCACTTGGTTGACCAGGTTTAGCATCCTGTTCGCATTTTGATGAATCAGATTATACCTGCTTTTTTGATATTCGCTTGCATTGCCTTCGTCCATCAATTGCTTGGCTGGGCCCAAAATCAGGGTCAAAGGCGTTCTTAACTCATGGGAAATATTGGTAAAAAAACGAAGTTTTTCATTGTTTAATTTAACGTCTTGCTCTCGTTTTACTTTTTCTGTCAGCAATTCTTGTTTTAATCGGATTCGGTTTTTAATCTCTTTATTAACAAAGTAAAAAATAACGCCCAATAGTAAAAGAAATAACAATAATGCAGGTACCGTCAACCAAAAAGGAGGCAGAATACTTATTTGGTAAGAAGCTGTCTTGCTCCAATGTCCGTCACTGTTGCTGGATCTTATTTTGAAAACATAGTCACCCGGATAAAGATTGGTATATTGAACTGTTCTTGAATTACTGTTGGTCGCGATCCAATTCTTGTCAAAACCTTCGAGCATGTATTCAAACTTGTTCAGCTTTTCGTTTGTAAAGGAAGGTGTCGAAAACTGAATCGAAAAATCGCGATTTTTATAGCTAAGCTCCACTTCTTTACTATAATTCAAATCGGTTAAAAGCGGTACTTGCCCGTTAATTTCCTTTCCGGGATAAATCTCTTCATTCTGAATCTTGAATTCAGTAATAATGGGCATTGGAGACCATTTATTATTTATTATTTTGTCGAGCGAAAAATAAATAATGCCGTTTTTACTTCCTAAATAAATGTTTGAATTATTAAAATTAAAAAAACCACCAGAGCTGAAAACATCGAGTCTGTTTCCGCTTTTTACATGATAAACATTAACATCTTTCAAATTAGTGTTAAGCCTTGCAATAGTATTATTATTAATGTTCAACCATAAATTCCCATTAGTGTCCGAGAGCATGTCCGTAATCCACTTTCCTGAGAGTTCCTTGGGATTGGTTATGGGTTTAAAATTGTCTTTTGAGGGCTGATAAAGACATAGGCCAAAACGTGTAGAAGCCCATATTCTTCCTTTGGTATCTACCAGAATATCACTAATATTATCATCGTGCGGTATGCCTTTCTCTTTTGCGTAAATCTCCTTATATATTTTAATTTGCCCGGATTTCATATTATATCTTGCCACACCCGTTTCTGTTGCCAACCAAACATTATTGGCTTTGTCTTTCTCTATGCCATTAATTTGAAAATCTGGAAGTAATTTGCCTGCAGAAACTTGTGTCTTCAATGTTTTGGCATCTAATATAACTGCTCCTTCGCCAAAAGATCCAATCATAATCGTTTGTTCTCCAATCCTGCTAAAAGCAAATACGGGTGTTTCGCTAAATCCCACATTAACTTCTTTTGAGGTATTGGTCGTATAATTATAAACCAACACATTTCCATTCCAAAGTCCGCAGTAAAATATTTTTCCATCATCAGAATAGATGCTCGCCAAGTCCTTATTATTGTCATACAGGGGAACAAAACCGTTCGCATTGGATATAAAAAGCCCATCATGCCTTGTTTCGACAATTACTTTTCCGTCATAAGTTTTAGCAAAGCCTCGGATACGCGGGGCTTGGTTACCGATGTGACGGGATATGTCTTTGTTGAGAACAAACTGGTTTTCGTAAGGGTCGTATTTATCTAATCCGTCTTCTGTGCCAATCCACAGCACTCCGGATGCATCAAAATACAGTGCCGAAACTAAATTATCAACTAATGATGTTTCATCAGACAATACCGAATAATACCATTTATAATTCCCTTTTTGAATATCTTCCATTTGATTGCACACGAGCAAACCTCCCAATGTCCCAACCAAATATTTCCCATTTGGAGCCTGAGCCACCGACAAGAAATAAGGACCTAAATTATTTCTGGTTTCTTTATTTTCTATATACAGATTTACGAATGCATTTTTTGATTTATCGAGTTTATATAAACCTTCACGGGTTCCAATAAAAATATCAAACTTGGCATCTTGAAAAATAAAATTGATGTACGGGTTCTTTTCGGCTGAATTAGGGACAGTTAGCGTATAATTATTAATGCGGACAATCTCGCCTTTACCATCCAAAGCAATTTTTGCCACCGAACCTTTTTCATAACTTCCAACCCAAATATTCCCCTTTTTATCTTCAAAAATTTCGTTTACATATTCAAATCCAGAGATTGAAACTTTTTCGAATCTGTTTTCTTTTGGAAAAAACATAAAAACACCTTTGGTTTTGGTTCCTACCCAAACCCTTTTGAATCTGTCTACATGTACCGATCTAATCTCTTCGTCCGGTAAACTTTTGGGATCGTTTGCTTGTGGCAAAAAAGTAATAAACTCGTTGGTGTCGATTTTATAAAGTGTCAATCCTTTTCTTGTTCCTATCCATAAGTTATTGGATGTTTTATCAAGTTCTAAGGCTGTGATATCATCATTATGCAATCTGTTTTCACTTGGGGAAGTACTCAAGTATGTTTTGAATTGATACCCGTCAAAACGGTTCAGGCCGGAAAAAGTACCAAACCACAAAAACCCATTTTTATCCTGGACAATATGCCTAATCGAATTATGGGACAAACCATTATTATCATTATAATGATCAAATTTTATATTCTGGGAATGAGAATAATAAAAATTGACTAAACAAAATAATAATATAAAGGGATTTGATTTCATATGTAATTTTTATTGTTTTTCTTGGTCATATGCAGTTCGCATATCTTCATTTGTGGTTGCGACCAATTTATAGTCATGCTCATGTCATAAAAGGAATTACATATGCAATTTACAATTTTTTGAGCAAAAAAATATTAAGTTACTCTAAGGATTTACTCGGTCAATTTTATTGTTTATAAGATTGATTTTAAAATGATTAGACGGCTGTCCTTTCATCATTTTTTGAACTATTTTCGACCATAAAACTGACTTCTCATTATTCGATTTTTCAAGCTGTTCGCATACCATCTGATACTGTTTCAGCCTATTGGCTCCTATCTCCGGCTTGGCTAATTCATCGGCGTTTTTTAATCGGTAAAAATCGAATATCATGTCAAAACCTGTCCATGATTCAAAATCCTGAAGGGTTAATTGGTTTGATGATAATGCTTTGTCAACTTCTGAAGTATTTTTATTGATCTGCAATAAATCTTTACCGGAAAGTTTTAGAATAGAGGCTAAAAAATCTACCGGAAAATCTTCTGGCAAGAACCGAAGACGCACTAATTCTTTCAAATGCCATTGGGTGAATTCCTCATAATCTTTGGCTTTCAGAATGTCTTTATTCCAAATATTCGGGCTTTTTATATTTTGCAAATGAGCATATTCTTCTTCATAAAAAGGGAATAAACTATTGAATTTTGGAACAGAACCAACAACGACTGTTTCAACCTCAACTTCATAATTAGAATGTATCGTCAGGATTTTATAAGCCGGTTTGTATGCTGCCAACGAAGGCGTTTGAATATTGAATAAAGTATTGCCTTTGGCAGTTGTTCGAACTCCCGTATCGTTGATGTGCATGTGTCCGCCAAAATGAATTTGAATTCCCGCATCCGCAAATGCTTCAGCAACTACTTCATTGGGAACTCTTGACAATTGCATCTTGTCCGAACCGAAAAGAAGTTTTATTTCCGGTGACGCACCATCGTTAAAATCGACCATCGGATAATGGCTGAAGGCAATCAATATTTTTCCTTTTTGTTTGGCTTCCGCCGAAATCTTTTTCACCCATTCTATCAAATGGCTTTTATACGTGAGCACATTGTTATAACCGATGCTGGCATTAGAAAAATCATTTGGGTTATTCAACAAACCCGATAACTTTTGATTAGGAACATACGCATTGGCATCGATTGCCAAAAGCCAGACTCCTTTTACAGGTTCAACCAAATAACTCGCATCGGGAAGGGATAAATTAGTATTTTTAACAGCGTAAGTTCTTTTTTCTAAAATGGATTCTTTTATAGCTGTATCAAAATTGTACCCCTCATAAGCATAACTTGAAAAAGGAGTTTCCCAATACAAAAATTCTTTTTTTGGAAAAAAACCAAAATCGGCCATTTCAAGCAAGGTCTCTTTGTATCCTCCGTTTTTTATATCGGAAGTAATGATGGGTTCCAATTGATTTTCCTGCTCTTTCAAATTGGTTTTGGAACTGCTGATGATTTGTTCTTTCCCGTCTTTGCCCAAAAAATCGGTTTTAGTCGCTTCTTGAGAAAAAGGTTTAACCGCATCATGATTTCCTGTTGTCACGAAAAATGACAGACCGTGTTTTTTGGAGTATTCGTTAAGTATTTTTTTTAATCCCCGAACATGTATTGGTTGTCCGTCATCACTAAAATCACCGGGAAGCACCACTTGTTTGATTCCTCTTTTGGAGATCTCATTTAAAGCCTCAATAAAGGCAAAGTAATTTTCGTTGAAAATTCTTGTGGAATGCAATTGCGAACTCATCGTTCTGATATTCGCATATTCGCCCGTTACTGGATTTTTAATGCCTTTGTAATTATTATCTTCAAATTTTGGAAAAATATCCTGTAAATGAACATCGGCAATGAAAGCAATTTGCAAAGGAGCTTTCCTTTCTTTTTGTTGCAATTTACAGGCATTAAAAGAAAGTAACAGCAGTATCAAACCCGATATTCTTAACATATAGCTTTATTTTCTAATTATTTTATTCGTTCAAAAGTATTGTTTTCAAAAGAAATCTTGAAATCCGATTTAAACAATTTGGATGGCAGATAATAATCAGTTGAAATTACTTGTGCTCCGGATGCTTTGGCTTTTTCAAACGAAATATAATCATTGGCTCTAGCTTGCTTGGTATCAGAATCTGCTCTGGTGCGAACCATATAACCTTTAGAAACTAATTCTTTAATATAGTCAAAATCCTTAATCGGGTCGTTTATGATTCGGAATGCAGCTTCGGGATTTCCCTCATGGCTATTGACAAATAAAATCCTGTTTTTTAACGAGGCATGGTTCTCTAAATACCGATTGATTTTATCTTCCTTTTCGTCTAATACAAAAAGGAAACGTCCTTTCACGTTCTTCAATTCAGGCCATCCTTTTTTTAGAATTGCTTCTTCTAATGTTTTAAAATTCCCTCTTACCAAATCTGGTGTAATCAACTGACTTTTAGAAAAGACACTTTTTATTTCTATATCAATACTATCCAAAGCTTTTGTCGTAAAAGGCAATGGCTTACGCAAATTTTCAATAACATCATCTTTTGTATTCATCAAAATAAAAATCGGCGTGTGATTCGGGTGTTTTTCAGACCAGTTTTTTAGAGCCAATAAACCTTCTCGAAACAATAGATAATGACTTCTAAAATCAATATCCTGAATATGAAACATTTTTAAACCTGGCTTTTTAAGCTTTTGCTCTTTATCAAAGGCTATAGGTTCCTGCCCTAAATTTTTCACTATTTCCAATCCTTTTGGATTCGAGTAATAACCACCGTTGGGATCATATAAAACATCCAGTTCTAAATTTCGCAATCCTAAATCCAGTTGCTCTTCTAAAGGAATATGGCTGTACTGCAGTGATTTTGCTCTTGAAGAATCCAGTTTGTATAAATAATTGAACAAAGGTTCCTCGATAGCCATTTTATAGGAATTATGGCTACCAATAACCTGAATATCATTAAGACGTACGCCATCATTTGTAAAACTGCAAATAATGACACCTAAAATTAATAGGATAAGACAATATTTTTGAGTGTTTACAGCCATTACTTACTCTTAATTTCTATTTTTGTTGTAATAATTAATCCTTTTTGATGATCTATCCCGTATGATTTATTTCAATACTTTTGGGAGCATTTTTTTTAAATAATCTTACTTTTTATAAAAGCTTCTAATTTATCCAAAGTGTTCAATTCTGTTTCTCTTGCACTTGAAGAAATGATTTTTGTTTCTAAAGATTTAGTTGGTTTTGAGATTAACAAATACTGTGTTCCGTCATCTGTGTTTTTTTCATAATCCTTAGGATTGTACATTATTGCAGCGCCAATTTCTATAACTTCAGCAGCAACGTCTTCCGGATGTTTTCCCCATACAGCAATATAATTGGTTCCTTTTTTTGTTTGAAAATCTTTAAAATAATTCACACCAGTAGCAAATTGCACTTTTTCTCCAGTTAAGCTAACGGCTTCTACTTTAGCCTCTCTTTTCCCAGAAAATACGGTTACACGAACCAGAATATCTACTTTTTTCCCTTTGTAAGGAACTCCTCTAGAAATCATTTCCATCCATGAAGTGGTGTCTGTTTTACCAACACGAGCCAAACGATTCGTTACTGGATTCAACGGTACTACTTTTTCTCCGTCCCAAAGTTTCACTCCTCCTAAACCTACTGTTGATGCTACTTTATAATAATCAGCTCCCCATCCTTCTTTTTGTTGTTCCGGAGTTGGATACCATTGTGCTTTTTTCAACTCTAAACCCGCTTTTGCTTTATTATAAACGTCGATAGCCACTTTATCGCTAAAATAGATTCTCAATCCCATCCATTCGTTTTCGATTGCAGGCCCGTGATGTCCTATTGTTTTATATAAATCTCCCGATTCTGAACCTATGTCAGTCAGATACGTTATTTTTTCAGATTTTTCGGCCTTCATATACAAACTGGTGTCTGTATTATTTTGCCCAAAACAAATACTACAAAACAGCACAGCAGCAAAAAATGATAATTTCATAATTTTATTATTTATGGATTAATTTTAATTTTCGTAAAATTAAAACAACCTTTCAAAAATACATGAAGAATTCCTCGTTATTATTAAGAAATTGTCATTTTATAATGAAAAGGCGTAAATCCTGTAATATAAACATGGTCTCCATTTGTGCGTAAACTGCCTTGATGATACGTATATTCTTCACTGTCCAAATTTTCTACGTTTAAATGTTCGCATTTTCCCGGACCAAATTGTATCGTATCTGCTCCTGCAGAAAGCGCTCCTAATCCAGATTTCAGGAAATAGTTCTTTTTTTCATCGGGTATTGCTCCGGAAATATTGCTTCCTTCATTAAAACACATTTCGATTGTCACTTCAACATTTGGAGGACCATCCACTTTGAAATCGATATCTAACGCTCCATTATTTTCTGTTATTTCAATTACCGTAACCTGCTTTTTTACATTGCTTTTGGTTCGCGAACCAAAGTCCATTTTATTCCAGAATCGACCATCTGCCGATTCGGATAAATTATAATCTCCATCCGCTTTACGGAATTCTTCGGCAAGAGGCTGATAATAATCTCCTTCTTTGATTTCCTTCAAAATGTATTTATTTCCTTCTTTCACAATACCGTCGCTGCTAAAGTAACCCAGCCTAAAAAACGAAGTAGAAAGACGCATGTATTTTAGTATCGCATCGCCTTTTCTATACATCAAAAAATTAGGATTTGAAGATCTTCCCGAAACAACTATTATCGGTTTATCGTTACCCCCAAATAGTGTCACAGAAGTTTTTCCGCGTCTGATTCTTGCCAAATTAGATACTGCAAAAAACTTTTCAAAATCATTATCTACCTTGCCTTCAACAGGTATTTGTTTTCGGAGCTCGCTGTTTTCCATAAAAAAAACTAACGAATCCGACAGCACTTCATTTATAAAAGTTGGAAGATTTTCAATAACAGTAACCATGTGAGCAAACATTGGATTATTGGTATGAATTGCCATATAACGGTATGCCGAATAAAATTTAACAATAGTCAAATTCATAAATTGATCCTGCCTTTTGGAATTAACCGTAACTATATCTCCGTTGGTTTCTGTGCGGTAATAATAAGTCGTCAGGTTTTTGCTGACTATCTCTAATAATTCTGGTTTATGCAGCAGTCTTGACATCGTAATTAACGCCTTGTCGATCACTGCAGAATAAACGCCGCTTCGTTCTGAATAATCTCCATCTTCATTGATGTAGATACCTTCTGCCAACCATTGATCAATTCTCCGGATATATTTAGCATCTGGATACAATGAATTGATATTTGCCAAAGCGGCACAAATAACCCATCTGTGATTTGGAGTATGAACACCTCCTGTAACCATGGCTTCACCTGCATTTGTAATAAACTTTTTCAATTTGTCTCTCAACAGCTCTAAATCTTTTTGCTTTTCAAGATTCAATACTGTTGCTGCCGGACATATATTTTCTAAAATAAAAGCGGTATCTGGAGGAGACTGCATATTTCCTCCCGCGTCCAGTGTACCATCAGGATATTGCTCTTTCAACAAAATATCTATTCCCTGATTTATTTTATCTGCCAAAAGTTTTGACTTATAATATTCGGATTTCGGATTGGAAATTGAAGCAGCCATAACTGCTATGGAGCTTGCTATTGGGCGAAAATTACGTACTCTTATGGTTGGGTCAAGCGGCGCTTTATCTAATATGCTTTTGACTTTAGCATCATTATTCAAAATGAGTTTTTTCATTAATTGAATATCCTCATCGGCACTATTGTTGTTTGAAAATAAATCATTTGCAGAAACGAGATCGCTAACCAAAGCTCCTGCCAATGTCAGGCTTGATAGTCTGATAAATTCCCCACGGCTCATTTGATGTTTCATATGGATATTTTTTTTACGTATTCAACTTAATAATGAAGGTCAGATATAAAACTATGCGCCAATTAAACCAATTTTATATTAAAAATATTAAAGTAACTATTTGTCATTCTGAGGAACGAAGAATCACATCAGACACTCACGTTATGTGATTCTTCGTTCCTCAGAATGACAAACTTTGTGTTTTTATTTCAGTAATTTTGGATTTATAGAATGATATTACTTATCAACTATCTTCACTAATGTCCAATTTATACCAAGCGGATTCTTAGTTATTTTGCAGATTAAAGGGAAATCCGCGTTTTTTACGATCCACATTTCGGTTTCATCGATCTGGGCAATCACATGCAAAGCATCAACCGATTTTCCGTCTATCGAAACACTGTTTTTATCCTTATTTTTATCTAAAACATAGGTTGTATTGTTATAAATAAACTTGTTGTTTTTTAGTAAATCCTGATAGGCTGACCGCGAAATCATGAAAAATGTTTCGGTTGGTTTCAAGACTAAAACCTCTAAATCCTCGCCTTGATTATAACTCAAGGCATTTCCTTTTTTCAATGCTTCCTGCCTAATTGTGATAGTGCTGTTATTTACGCCTTTGGTATTCAAATTGAACACAAGCGTATCTGCAGTCATTTTGGCCGTTAGCGTCAAAGTCCTGGTTTGCCCATGCAGTTTACAGACGTAATTTAATTCGGTTTTGTTTTTAATGGTGGGTATATCTTGTGCTTTCACTACTTGGAAAAGTGAACAAAAAACGATTGCTAAAAATATATTCTTCATCTCTTGATTATTTTGTTGGTGGTAAAATAGTCGTTCCCCAAGCCGAAGGTTTTGAATCCATTTCTAAAATCAATTCGCCTCCCTTAACGATATCTTCGTGCAAAATCCATGCTTGGTTAAAAGGCTTTCCGTTCAACAAAGCCGATTTTACATACTTCTTGGTGTCACTTAAATTTTTGGCCATAACCTTAAAAGTTTTACCTTCTTCCAACTGCAAAGTAGTTTCTCTAATTAAAGGCGTATTCAATAAATAATAAGGCTGACCAGCATTTGGATACAATCCCATCATGTGAAAAGCCAACCAAGAAGACATCGCACCCGAATCATCATTACCCGGCAACCCTGCATGGGAAGTATTGAAACTCTCCTTAATGATTCCCCTGATTCTGTCACTGCTTAAATAGGGTTTTCCAATCCAATGATACATTGTCGGCGCTAAAAAAGAAGGCTCATTAGAAACATCATATAATTTAGTGTCAAAAAAAGTATCCAATCTTTTTTGGAAAGCCACATCACCACCTGATTTACGAACTACTTCGGGCAAGTCATGCGGAACACTTAATGAATATTCCCAAGACGTTCCTTCGTAAAAAAACACGCACCAATGACAAACATACCAAGGCGATTCTGTAATTGTAGGCGTATATTTATAAGTTGGTTTTTGAATTTTGGATTCCCCAAAAACAACATCATCCAGCCAATTACCAGAGGCATCTTTGGGCAATATAAAACCTTTGGCTCCATTATTTTCATAATCTGCTCTCCATAAATTCTTCCAATTTTCGGATTGTTTCATATATCTTTCATAGATATCCATACGATTCAATCCTTTGGCAACTGTAGCAATATTATAATCGTTGTAGGCATAATCCATCGTACAGTTTCCAGCACGACCAACTCCAAATGGCACATAGCCCAATCGCAAATAATCCACTAATCCGGCACGGCCTTCTTTCTCTTCATTTCCACCCGGAGGAACTTCAGCATCTTTCAGCAATGCTTTTAATGCCAGTTCATAATCAATTCCTTTTAGATTTTTCACAAAAGCATCGGCAATAACCGTTTCTCCATTCGAACCGCCTTGAGTACGGCCGTTATCATTACCGCTTCTGCCTTCCGGCAAATAGCCATCATGCTTGTAGATATTTAGCATCGCATTGACAATTTCGACTTGACGCTTGGAATCAATCAGCGTTATCAAAGGACTGGATGTTCTAAAAGTATCCCAAATAGTATAAAAATCATCATAATATGGTCCATCATTTTCCCATAACGGATTCTCCCCTGTTCTATCAACAGGCATTATCATCGTATGGTACAAACCTGTGTAAAACATTTTTTTGTACTCTACCGAAGTATCAGGTGAAAGTTTAATGCGACTTAATAATTGCTCCCATTTGTTTTCTAAGGATGCTAAAACGGTATTGAAATTCCAATGCGGGATTTCTGCTTCAATATTGTTTTTTGCTTTCAGCTCGCTCAAAAACGAGATTCCGATTTTCACGTTCAGTTCTTGTTTTCCTGCTGCACCAAAAGAAACTAGAGCTCCCGTTTTTTTTCCTGAATCAAATTGAGCCGATTGGTTCGCGTAAAACTTACCGTCCTTCCAAGTAACATATTTTGCAATTGGCTGATCGAAAACTGCCCAAAAGTAAACGGTATAAGCACGACCGTTATTCCATCCGCCTCTTATCCTGCTATATCCTCTAACTTCAGTATCTGAAACAATTTCTATTTGGGAACCAACAAATTGTTGTGCTTCTCTTGCGTTGGGTTCAGGATTTTCACCCAAGAAAAAACCGGGATCAATCTTTAACTCTTTAGATGCGTTTTTGGGATACATAATGCGATAAAAAGAAGATTTCTCGGCTGTTGTTATTTCAGTTTTTATCTGATTTTCTTTGAAAACCGTTTCATAATAACCCAATTTCACATTTTCCTCAGCTCTATGAGAAGTTTGATCCAACTTATCTAAAGTTCCCGAAAATGGCATGATTTGAATATTCCCATATTTTTGACCACCACCCGTTCCACTAACGTGAACTTGGCTAAATCCTGTCACTTCCTTTGGCAACGGCAACCAACCGCTATTAGGACTCACGGTACAATCTGGACTTGGTTTTACCATACCATAAGGACAGGAAGGACCAATAAATACTCTGCCATCCCCTTCTGACCCAATCATAGGATCTACATAATTATGAAGCTGATTTTGGGCATTTATCTCCATGTAGAAGCATAATGCTATCCCTAAAAATATTAGAAATCTACTATGATTTTTCAGTTGCATATTTTATTTCTTTAACTGTAATTTTTCAAAATTGTTTCGACAGTATTTGTGTTTTTTTTTAAGCCTACAAACATTAATTTTTAGGTTTATCGGACATTTCTAAAATTAATTTCCCGCCGCTTGTAATATCCTTTTGAGAAATATTAAACTTATCCACAGCCGTATTGTTATATTTAATACTATTGATATAAACGTTTTCTGCACTATTATTACTGGCTTCAATAACAAAATTTTTGCCTTCATAATATTTTGGATTCAATTGAATTGTCACTTTATTAAATAACGGACTTCCTATCAAATATTCTGGATTTTCCTCTGTCCCTCCATTCATTTGAAACAAACCAATCTTAAGCAATACGTTCAAACTTCCCATTAAACCTTGATCTTCATCGCCATTGTAACCTGTATTTGGCGCTAATCCGCTAAAGGTTTCTTTTACCACATTTCTGGTCCAATATTGTGTTAAATCAGGTCTTCCTAATAAATTGAAAATATAGGTTGTTTGTATAGAAGGCTGATTGCCAAAATTGATTGGAATACGACTAAATTCAGGATGTAATTCTGCATCATGGGAAATGCCAGAGGTGAATTTTTGCTTTTTTGCAGTTTCAAATTGAGTATTTAATTTTTCTATTGCTTTTTCTTTCCCGCCCATTAATTCTACTAATCCGTCAATATCATGAGGCACAAACCATGTAGATTGTGCTCCATTCGATTCTATAAATCCATTTTCATATTTATAAGGATCAAAATTTTCGAGCCATTTTCCATCTACATTTTTAGGACGCATCCATCCTACTGTTTTGTCAAAAATATTTTGGTAGTTTTTAGATCTGGCTAAAAAATAGTTATAATCATCTTCGTGATTTAATTTCTTGGCCAATTGTGCCAAAGTCCAATCTTGATACGCATATTCCAAAGTCATGCTGGCACCATCCTGATGACTACCAAATTCACCATCTGGGAGTGGATAAGGAACAAAGCCTTTTTCCATATAATATTTTAATCCTCCTCCGCTATTTGTATTGTGTTCGTATCCCGCTTTTCCCATAATACCATTTAGCATATGATTCTTTTTCAGTGCTGTATAAATGGATTCTAAATCTTCTTTTACTAATCCTTTTTGGATGGCACTAACAATAAAAGGCGTAGTTGAAGCTCCTGTCATTACATACGTATCATTTCCGCCAGAAGGACCGCGCGGAATCATGCCACCATCTTTATAATATTGCATTAAAGAATGCACAAATTCATCCATAATTTCAGGATAAGCAAGCCCCCAAAGTGTATTTATCGTCCATTGGGCACCCCAAAACGAATCCGAATTGTATTGATTGAATTTTGGTTTTCCGTCTGCATTCAGTGGCAATTGTCCAATTCTGAATTTTTCTCCCGTATTGTCAGGATAGGCTCCATTGGCATCACTAATCATTTTTCGCCCCTGCAGAGCATGCCAAAGATCTGTATAAAATCGTCTCTGATCAGTTTCTGTTCCGCCTTCCACTTTAATTCTACCTAACAAATTATTCCATTCGGTTTTTGATTCTGTAACTATTTTGTCAAAATCCCAATTCGGTAATTCTTCTTTAATGTTAATAGCAGCATTTTCAACCGAAGTATACGAAATGCCTACTTTCATCAATATTTTCTTGTCGGCTTTACCTAAATTAACCAAATAATTACCTGTAGTAGCATTGCGCTCTATCGAATTAATAGGTTCATTAAATTTAATTTTATAAAATACCGTTACTGGTTTTGGACGTCTAAAATTAGTGCTTAATACTAATGAGCCAGAAAGTTCATAGTCGTTATTTTTTTCTAATATCCCATTGGTATTGTCGCAAGGACCCAAAACTGTGTTTAGATTAAAAAGAATAGATTTTTGAGCATCAGCAGGAAACGTATACCTATGAAAACCTACTCTTTTGGTACTGGTTAATTCGGCAGTTATTTGATATCTATCCAGTATAAGCGAATGATAACCCGGCGTTATTTTCTCTGTTTGATGACTGAATTTAGAATAAAAATCAGTAAAAACAGCTAATTTATTGGCTGTAGAAGTTACTACAGGCATTACTGAAACCCCAGACATCTGCCATTCATGAATATGACTGAAACCTTTTATTGTATCTATATTGGACTTATATCCGCCTCCCCAATCACCATTAATTGCCGTATCTGGACTTAAATTGACCATTCCAAACGGTCGGCTTGCAGAGGAAAAGAAAAACCACCTTGAGTTTTCAGTATCGAGCAAAGGATACACCTTATCCACCAATTGTTCATTTGGATGAGAAGCTGTTTTTCCGGTTTTGCATGACACTAATAAAATAAGGACAAGACTTATTCCAATGTATCCAACTTTATAAATTTTATTTAATTTCATGTCTTCTATTTATATTGATAGGACTTCATGAGGGTTGTACATTTGTATCAATTGAATTGGTTTTTAGAGACCAATTAATCAATTCAAAAAAAGGTTTGCAAAGAGATTATTTGATTTTTTTTGTTATCAGTCGATAACAGAAAAACAATAAAGCCTAAAAAAATCATCCTAATATTCAAGAGTGAAAAATGAGACTTTCTAAACTTTTTATTAAAAAAGGAGAAGAAATTTAATCTTCCTCTCCTCTTTAGTAATAGAATTAAACCGTGCTTGCAGCTATTGTTTAAAACTAATTTTTTATTGTGGATAACCCGGATTCTGAATTAGAGCAGGATTTAAAGCCTTAGCATAAGTTGGAATCGGGAAAATACGACGATAAGTGTCTGTATTTGTTTTGAATCCCCATTGACCTTCATACTTACCAAAACGAATCATATCGTTTCTATGCCATGCTTCCCAAGCAAATTCACGAGATCTTTCTTTATAAAGATCCTCTAAACTTACACTAGTCCATGCTGCAGAAGTAGAACGGCTAGAACGTACAGTATTTACTAATGAAAGAGCTGTTTGCCCCAAAGTTGGACTACCTCCGCGAAGAATTGCTTCAGCTTTCATCAAGAGAACATCTGAATAGCGTAAAAATGGCACATCATTATTCTGATTACGGCTTGTAGAAGTAGCATCTGGATAAAATTTCACATTTCTGTAACCCATATTCCAAGCAATTTCATCATTTCCGCAATCGAACAAAGCAGGATTCTGGCGAAGAACAATATTTGGAGTTAAATCAACCTGATAGGTATAAGCAGCACCACCATCTGTTCCTGTATAGAACTGGTCATATCCTTTCTTTGTTGTAGTAACTCTCACCGGAGTAACACCATCATTCAAGAATTGCAAGCCAGTGAGCCATTGTTTGTTACGAATATCATTGACATCGTCGAAATTTGCATAAAATTCAGGTAAAGTACTTCTAGGCGCACTTGGCGTAAAAGCAAGACCGAACTTAGCTCTTTCAGAACGCGGCACATCATAACGTGAATGATACATTTGTCCATTGAAACCTACTGTTATAGCTGCAGGATCATAAGGCACAGCAAAAATAAATTCTTTCATTGCAGGACCATTAGTTGGATAAAACATCTGTAGATAAGTAGCTCTAGGCTCAATAGCATACAATCCAGAATTAATTACAGCATCACAAGCCAAGACGCAATCATTGTAACGCTGCGTTCCTGTATAAACCTCAGCATTCAAGTATAATTTGGCAAGCATAGCATTGGCCGTTTGTTGATTAGGTCTGCCGTATGTTGTTATTCCAGATGCAGGATTTAAATTAGGAACTGCTTTTTTCAATTCTTTTTCTATGAAATTGAAAACTTCAATTCGGCTAGATCTGGCTTTAGAGCTAAATTCCCCATATACTGTGTCTAATGGTACACCTCCATAAGAATCCATCATCATAAAATAAGTAATGGCACGCATTGTTTTTAATTCAGCAATCATTGTTGATTTTTCTGAACCAGCAGGCATTGTTTTATCTAAAATTGAAATGGTCTGATTGCTCGTTCCGATAACAGCTTCTGCCCAACCCCAAGGACCAACTCCATTGTCTGCAGTCCAATCATGGTAATGCTGGCAAGCATAACCTCTATTATCAAACCAGTTTCCACCACGTGCAGGCATAATGGCTTCATCGGTAGTTAGAGACTGTGACCACCACCAAGAAAATGCAAAATCTCCACGAAAGGCAGTATATACTGCGCCAGAAGCTTGAATATACTGAGATGAATTCTGTGGGAATACATCTGGCGTAAGCTGGGTCGTAATTGGCACGTCAAGATTTTCGCAAGACCATAATGAACCAACTATAAGTATTGGAATTCCTATATATTTTAATATATTTTTCATAGTGTTTACAATTTAATTTTTAGAATATCACGTTTACACCAAACAAAAAGGTTCTGGTTTTTGGATAAAAGTTATTTGAATCTACCCCTGGCGCAGTTCCACCTTGTTCAACTTCTGGATCAATTCCAGAATACTTGGTAATAACAAACACATTATTTACTGTCTCATAGAGACGTATCTTTTTTATGTATTTACCAACTTTACCAAAATCATAGCCAATAGTCATATTATCTAATCGAATGTAGCTTCCGTCTTCTATAAAACGCGTTGAATATTTATAGGCGTTAATATCATTTGGTGATTCATTTGCAGCATCTACAAGAATATTGTTTGTCATTGCAGTACTTGGTCTGAATAAATCAGCACGGGTTGCATTGAAAATTTTATTACCAAATACGCCGCGAAAAAATATATTCAAATCAAATTTTTTGTATGTGAAATTATTATCCCATCCCATTAAAAATTTAGGCTGTGCACTTCCTGCATAATGGTAATCTACACCAATTTGCGGATTTGTTGTTAAAGTTCCGTCTTTGGCAACATACTGAGAAACACCACCAGCATTTTTTCCTGCATATTGAAGCGTAAAGAACTGTCCAAGAGGTTTTCCTTCTTTAAAAATCTGCAAAGTACTTCCTGTTTGTCCGCCACCATCAGGTTGAACCCTTCTTATTGAATCTCCTCCGATAAAATATGGATTTGTCAATTTAGTGATTTTGTTTTCGTTATGTGAGTAATTAAGACTAGTTGTCCAGCTGAATTTTTCAGTTCTAATTGGAGTACTGCTCAAACTAACTTCAACTCCACGGTTTGACATATCACCTCCGTTGGCTACAATAGTCCCAACTGGCACAAGCACTGGATTTACAGCATAATTATAAATCATATCCGTTGTTTTCTTGTCATACACCTCAACAGAACCAGACAATTTTCCTTTTAATACAGTAAAATCAAGACCAATATTTCCAGTAGCCGTTTTTTCCCAATTCAAATCTGGGTTAGCTGCTTGATTTGGTCCGTAAGCACCTGTTTGTTGTCCATTATAATAAAATGTACCAAGACTTCCTGAGATAAATTGTGCAGTGTAAGCATTGAATCCAGAAGAGTTACCAGTTTCTCCCCAACTTCCACGAAGTTTTAAGTCAGTGAAAATATTTTGGTCTTTCATAAAACCTTCTTTGTCAATTCTCCACGCACCACCTACAGAAGGGAAATAACCCCACTGATTATTTGTTCCAAATACTGATCCACCATCTCTTCTTATAGATCCTTGTAAAAGGTACTTATCTTTGTAATTGTAATTCAAACGTGCAAATTCAGAAATCAAACGTTTTTTCTGATACGCTCTGCTATCTCCAAAATCAACTCTATAACCTGAAACTGAAGCATAGTTTCCTAAAGCAAGATTATTATAACTTACATCATCTACAGGGAAGTTTGTGTTTGTGGCTTGGAATCCATCTCCCAAAACATCTTCTTGCCAAGAATAACCAATAACAGCTTTGATCTTGTGCTCACCAAAAGTCTTATCCCAGTTTAAAAAACTTTCGATAATAGTATTGCTAGTTTGATATGAATTTCTTAAAGCCGATCCATTTACACCAAAATTCATTAATGAGTGTGTTTGAGGTGGATCAGGATTGTTGTAGAAATTGGAACTGTTGTATTTTTGATAATAACTATCATAAAACTCACCATGCAATGAATTTAATTGTTGGTAGGAAAGATTCAAATTATATGTGAATCCGAAAGGAAGTTTTACTTCTGTTGTAAAACTACCAACAAAATTATTGGTTTTCGTATCATCATCAGCATGATTAATCATCGCTACTGGGTTAAAATAACCAGTTGCTATGAAATTTTCAAAATAAGATCCATCTGGATTTCTAACAGGAGAAACAGGAAGGTGACTAACTGATTGTAAAAGCACAGCGTTACGTTGAGGCACATTGTTATAGATACTATTTGAGTTTGTCACATTCAAACCAAATTTAACGTGATCATCAAAAGCATTTTGTTCAACTGCTAAATGCGCGATTACCCTTGAAAAGTTATTCCCCTGAAGAACTCCTTCTTTATCGATATAGGTTACACTTGCAAAATAATTACCGTGCTCACCACCACCACTCATAGAAAGATTATGGCTCATTGAGTTAGCATACCCTGGTCTAAGGATTTCTTTTTGCCAATTCGTATTAGCTCCTTTGTCATTTTCAGGAGTAAAACTTAAATTATTTTTGGTCGTAAATGCTCTTAATTGATTTGCATCCATCATGTCAAGCTGGTTTGCAACCTTCTCAAAACCAAAATAATTACTGTAATTAACTTGACTTTTATCTTTACTTCCTCTTTTTGTAGTTACCATAATAACACCATTTGCAGCACGATTACCGTAAATAGCAGTTGCTGCAGCATCTTTCAAGACATCAACAGTAACGATATCCTCTGGCGCAATAATCGAAATATCAACACCCGGAATACCATCTACAACATAAAATGGTCCTTGAGAACTATTTAATGTAGAAGCACCACGCAACACTACAGATGAAGCTTTGGTTGGATCACCACTGGCCGAAACATTCAGACCTGCAACTTTACCTTGCAACAATTGACCAACGTCTGCGATTACTCCATTATTCAATTGATCTGCTTTTACAGAAGTAACAGCAGATGTTAAATTTTTACGAGATCCTTTCCCATACCCAACCACTACAACTTGTTCTAGGCTGGTAGTTACTGAAGATAATCTAACGGTATAATTAGTTTTTGCTCCATCTAATTTGAGTCGTTGGTCTACAAACCCAACAAAAGAGATTACCAATAGGGCATTTTTATTTGAAACAGAAATCTTAAATGACCCATCAAAATCTGTCATAGCACTATTAGTAGTACCACTTTCGAGCACATTGGCTCCAGGCAACGGCATACTTTTCTCATCCAAAACCACACCTGACACTTCTGTTTTTTGGGCCCAAGAATTAACTGAGAGGCCGACAAAAAAGGCAAATAATAAAATTTTAAGTTTTTCCATATTATATTAAATTAGTTAATGGTTAATTTGTTAAGCGAAACTAATATTAAAGTTTTGCTAAGGAATGGACAGGTTATTCATAAACATGGATATTTTTGTTAACCCTAGTAAACACAAGGCTTGCAAGACTTATTTTTACAGCAGAATTCAATTCGATGATCAATATATCCATCTCACAAAAGCTTCCATCGCTGCATAATGAGACAATCCAAGCTTATGATATAAATCTGCGGTCTCTCTATTTCGATCTTCAGCGCGCTGCCAAAATTCTCTGCTGTCTGAACCTTGAAAAACTACTCCGTCTTTTTGTGATTGGTGTTTAAAAATAGCTTTTCTCTTTTCCAGCACTTGATCTGGTCCCATTGGCACGGCCATCTCAATTTCATCTATCCCCCATTCCTGCCAAGCTCCTCTGTATAGCCAAACCCAACAGTCTTTCATGTAATCTTTTGTTTTCAATCTTTTTACCGCTTCAAAAACTGCATCCAAACATACTTTATGAGTGCCATGCGGATCTGCTAAATCTCCTGCTGCATAAATTTGATGCGGTTTTATTTTGTCAATGAGATTCATGGTTACTTGAATATCTTCTTCTGACAATGGCTTTTTCTCAATCGTGCCTGTTTCATAAAAAGGAAGTTCCATAAAATGAATTTGGCTATCAGGCAATCCAACGAAATAACACGTAGATTGGGCTTCCCCTTTTCGAATCAAGCCTTTAATATTTCTAACTTCAGGAATATCAATTTCACTGTTTTTTTTATTCTTAAGAAATTGAACTGATTTATTGAAAATGTCATCAGCTTCAACACTTTCAATTTTAAATTTATCATTGTAATCGCATACAAAACTGGCAAATCGCAAGGCTTCATCATCAGCAACAGCAATGTTTCCCGAAGTTTGATACCCTATATGCACTTCATGTCCTTGTTCATGCAAGCGTTTAAAGGTTCCTCCCATACTTATAATATCATCATCCGGATGTGGGCTAAAAATAAGAACTCGTTTTTTTGCTGGCTCAGCTCTCTCGGGGCGTTTACTATCATCAGCATTTGGTTTGCCTCCCGGCCATCCCGTAATGGTATTTTGCAGTTTATTGAAAATCTCAATATTAATATCATAAGCCGGACCCAAATCTGCGAGCAAATCACTCATCCCATTCTCAATATAATCGGCATCAGTGAGCATTAATATTGGCTTTTTCAAATGCAAAGCCAAACCTAGAACAGCTTTTCGAATAAGAGTGTCTGTCCAATTCACATTTTCAACCAGCCATGGCGTATTGATTCGTGTTAATTTTGAAGCCGCAGATTTGTCTAAAACAAAAGTGGTATTATTATGCTCCTGCAAAAAAGTTGCAGGCACTTGATTGGTCACTTCTCCTTCTACAGAAGATTTAATAATATTTGATTTTCCTTCGCCCCAAGCCATCAGTATAACTCGTTTGGCTTCCATAATTTTTTTTACTCCCAAAGTAATCGCAGTCCTTGGTGTATTATTTAGACCCGAAAAATCTTTGCTTGCCGCTACTCGCGTAATATGGTCTAAGGCTACCAAACGCGTTTTTGAATTTTGCAACGAACCTGATTCATTAAACCCGATATGACCATTACCTCCAATTCCTAAAACCTGCAAATCGATACCTCCAAGCGCTTCAATCTTAGTTTCATAATTGCTGCAGTAATCCCCTATTGCTTCTTTCGATAAAGTACCGTCAGGAATATGAACATTTTCAGGTAAAATATCGATGTGATTAAACAACAGTTCCTTCATAAACCGAACATAACTATTAATCGAATCTGGTTCCATTGGGTAATATTCATCTAAATTGAATGATACTACGTTTTTAAAACTCAATCCTTCTTCTTTATGAAGACGAACCAGCTCCGCATATAAGCTTTTTGGACTGGAGCCAGTAGCCAAGCCCAATACGCACAGCTGATTATTGGACTGCTTTTCTCTTATTAAATCTGCTATTTCTCTAGCCACAGACTTAGAACCTATTACTGAATTTTCATAAACTGCAGTTCCTATATTTTCAAATCGCTTTTCAAAACTTGTCGCTTTGTCTATATCGCTTTTTAACATTGCTTTTATTTTTTTGATTAAATATTAATTAATACTTCTAATACATTTCTTTGCTTTCAGTCCATTTTGTTTCCCATTGTTTTATTGATTCTCTTTCCTTCAATTCATCAAATGGTTTATTATTGACTGCTGATTCTTTTAATGCCTGCAAAAACATTTTCCATCTTGGCCAATAAAAATCCTTGTACATTCCGCGCCAAGATCTGGATGCATAATCATTTAAATGTCCTTCTCCTCCCCACAGTGTTATTAATGTTTTTGCATTTTTTATGTACAGTTTGGATTCATCACGAGTACTTCCATAATCAGAAGCCGATTTTAACCAATTGTTTAAGCTGTTCAAAGGCTGTCCCGACATCATAGAATCTATATCCAAAGCCTGTTTTTCTATTTTTTTAAATAATTCATCTCCTTTTACAATGTCTTTTGACTCATAAGCTTTAACGCATTCCATCAATAAATCATCAATTCGAAGTGAATAATAATGTCTTGAAACGTCTATTAAATCATAATTATAGAGACTTTCTTTATTGAAGTTCTTGGCTTCTTTTTTCAAAATATCAATAGCTTGTTTTAGCTTTTCTTTATCTCCTGGATTCCCTTTAAATTCAGTTATTTTTAGCGTAGGTCTTTTAAAAAACAAATAAGCTCCAGCTCTGTCATTCCACCAGCGAGTTTCCCAATATTTAGTGCTATACACCGATTCCAGTAACAATTGCCATGCTTGAGAAACAGGAGCAGAAGTTTTTTTACCATATCTGGCTTTCAAATATTGCTGCAACCAATCATTTACTGATTCCTTTCCTTGAGACCACGGAAGATCATAAATGTATTCGTAAACTATTGAGTTGTTATTTAATCCCTCTGGCATTGCACCATAGCCAGCAAGGTTTCCTCTATTCGGATTTTTCAACAAGCTTGTCAGCTCATTTTTGTAGAAATTTAAATCTCCATAAACAGGATTTGATCCGCCATAATTATGCACATAACCATAAGTCCATTGCTTTCCGTAAAAAGCCTCTTGGTTTTCCCAAACTTTGTATCGATCATTTGCATAATCCTGAATCATTAATCTGTCATTAGGCACTTTACTAAGAAAGGCTTTGGTTGCTTCTTTAGTCCAAAATTCTTTGTTATCTCCAAAAAGCCAGCCTTGCATAACCCAAGTAGCGCCTGGAGAAGCTTCATTAATGGTTTCGAAAATGGTTTTCCCATAATCTGACAGCTCCTCATATTTGTGTTCTTTGGAAACTGGCGGTGTTATTTCATTAAAAGAATCGGCTAAATAAAAATCAGCTTGTCCATATACTTTCGTGTAAATTTCTATAAAACGTTTTCCAACTTCTTTAAACAAAGGATCTTTAGAATCTAACAAATAGGTACTTGCAAAACCTCCTCCTGACCAATCTTTTAATTCGCTAATCTTTGAGTTTGGATGTTTTTCTGCAAATGCTTTTGGCACATAACCGCTAAAAGCCGGCACAACAGGATGCATTCCTAATGCTTTCATCCTTTGCAGTATTTTCTTTTGAACGCTTTCTTTTTTGTTCATCCAGTCTTGCGGTAATGGCCCTTCAAGACTGTTTATATTCCCCATTCTCTGCCAAGGCAAAAATGCAGGTCCTGCAAAATGTGCCTGCAATTGACTGTCTGTTAGTCCGTACTCTTTCCATAATAGCTGCCAAACTGCTTCTTGCCCTTCCAATGCTGTAGGCAGATTAATGCCGTGAAACGCCATCCAATCTATTTCTTGTTCCCATCGTTTCCAATCCCACCATGGAGTCGTATAACCAAATGTACAAGCGTTTAAATACTCCCTATATTTAAACGGCGTAGATTGTTTTTTTGAATATTTTGGCCATGTCTTAGGCAAATCAATTCTATTTCCCTCCCAACTAACCAAAACAGCTCCAATTTCTTTAAGGAAATTATACGCTGCGTGACAAATTGCCGTATTAGATGTCCCTTTAATTTTTACTCGGTTTCCTATTGTTTCCACTTCAAACCAATCCGATTCGGACGGATTCTTGTTTTCAACAATGCTCAAATCAAACTCATTCGCACGATTGCCAATAAGCCTTTCGATTACAGCTTTTGAACTTTCTGTTTTTTCTCCATTTTTACAATACGCATTAGGCACTAAAAAAAACAGCGTTACGAAATAAGAAATAACACTTATTAAGGAATTATGGTTTTTACTTTTCAAACACTCTCTACTCATTTTAGACATATATTTATTAAATTATCACTGCTTATTAAATCAAAAAATACGCATAAAAACAGGGAGATTATATGTTAAAATAATAAATCTCCCATTAAAACTAACTAAACCAAATCAATCAAAAAAACTAAAAATCAATATTTTACACAAAAATAATCATGCCTTTTACTTTTAGTTTTTTGCTTCTGGCATCGATATATGCATTGGATGCAGAATTAGATATAAAATTATGACGAATGAATTTTTAAATGATGGACGCATCATTCAAAACTATAGACAGACTGCCCAAATGAAGCAGGGAATTAATACAACCAATAATGCTTTTGGCTTATCCTCTAAAAATAAAGAGTAAAGTTATTTGAAGTAGGCTACTGAAAAACCTCTTTTAAAAATTTCAGTGATAGTAACCATTGGAAATAATAAACTTGCATTAAGTTAGCATATAACTTACATATTGCAAAAAGGACAAAGCAGTTTTACCAAAACGAACAGCAAAAAAAAAGACTGCTCAATTTTGAACAGTCTTTCTATATTACATGGGAAAAATAATTTAAGATCTAAACAATCCTTGCTTGTGGGCATTGTATAAAACTAAATCATATGGAACTAATTTTGGCGCCACTTTTTCTGAAGAAGCATCAAAAACAATGTTATTGTGCTTTCTAAACAAATAAATCTCTTTCAAGCAATTAGACAAACTCTGATGAATTAAACTTGTAAAAATTGGCAGTGCTTTATCTCCCGCCAATAAATCTATTTGATAATTTGAACTGCTTTTTGATAAATTATTTCCGATAATTCTTAAAAAAAATGTTGTTGAAATTCCATTTTGTTCTCCTTGATACTGTACTACCATAATTATATAATATTAAAATGTGGATGAATTAAATTTTATTCGCATCAGCTACTATTTCAGCTGAATTCTCAGTAAAATTAAATAAAAAAAGAAAACTGATATAATAGCAGGGTAAAAATTATCAAATTTATAACATAAAGCTATTATTAAAATAACTTCACCGATCCATTAAGGTATAAAATATTCAGTATTTTGTGTTTATTTTTTTAATAAAACCCAACTAGCTGATTTATCATAAATCTAAAAAACGAAAAACCCTGTAATGTATGAAGTTACAGGGCAATCTAACTAAATGTATTAAAACAAACAATCTTCTTAATCTCTTTACTCTCCTTTTCGGAATAATTTTACCCCTTAATAGGTAAAGAAATTACATTTCCTATTTCGTTTCTCATGGTCATATTCAATTTATCTAATAGTGATAATTTATTGGACACTAAACCTGAAAACAAATTATAGGATATATTCAATTTTTTTAAACGGGTTAATTTTTCTAATTCTACTGGAACTTGACCTTTAAAATCATTATCAAAAAGATTCAAATTTTCTAACAATACTAAATTTCCAATTGAAGGGCTCAATTTTCCTGTGAATCTATTGCTGTATAAAGAAAGTAATTTCAAAGATTTTAACTCGTAAAAAGAAAGAGGCAAAGATCCTTGAAAAGAGTTTTCATACAAAGATAAATACTCAAGCGCGGATAGTTTCCCTATCTGCGGAGGCAACTCACCTGAAAAAATATTACGATCAAGCAACAATACTCTTAAATTTGGAAGCGTACAAATCGAAGGAGGAATAAAACCTGTCATCTTATTAAACGAAAGATCTAATACTTCCAACGTTTTCATGTTCCCTATATTGAGCGGTATTTCGCCATTCAATAAATTGGTGCCTAGATTTAATTCCTGCAGATTCAGCAAAGTAGTAATTTCAACAGGAATACGCCCTGTCAAATTATTGTTGTTCAAATTTATCGAAACAACTTTATCATCAACAACTTTCACACCATACCATTTCTCCATTGGCAAAGAAAGATCCCATTTATTAATCCATTTAGCCCCATTGGTGGCTTGGTTTAATTTTATCAATACTTCCTTTTCTGCTTTTGAAAAATTTGCAAAAACAGAGGACGAAAAGAATACAGTAAAAATTAGTAGGGTAATTTTATTACTCATTTACTTCGGTTAAGATTAGTTGTGCCAAAAATAATTAAAAACTTCGCCAACAAACAAAAAAAATCGACTAATTAACAGAAAAAAAAAGTTACTAGTAATATATCTTACAAAAAAAGTGCGATAATCCAAAAGTGAGTTATTGCACTTATAAAAAATTCAAGTAAATAAAACAATTAATTTACAGATATAAAGAACGACATTTTCATTAGTGGTCTTTGATTTTTTTTATTTTCAAAAGGCATTAAATCAATAAGAGTTACTTGATTTACTGACTTATATCGTTTTTCACACCTCTATAAAACACAAAAAAGCTACAACCTTTTATTGCTGTAGCTTCTTAAAATTTTATTGCCTGCTCTCGTTTATGGGTACTATTTATAAATCCGTTATTCGGGATATTTACTGTGATATTCGAGTGGTTGGATTATCTCTTCTCATTAATCTTAAATTTATCAACATTGAGAGAATAGAAATCGTTGTGATTATTATTCTGTTTTATTTCCCAAAGTATCGATATAATATCCTTTCTTTCCGCTTTTTTCAATAACCCATGCTTTACCTCCCTGAAATTGTGATGCAGAATAATAATTGTATGGTATCACTAACACGTTGCTTGTATTAATATACCCCATTTTACCTTCGTCATTTGTTACAGGCGCTAATTTATCACTCTGTGAAAAACTATTAGCATCTGCATATTGAAATGGAATAACCAGTTCAGCAAATTTGTTTATATAACCATATTTTCCGCTTTCGGATTTAACAGGTGCCAATTCTAAATCAAAAGAAATAAAATCATTTACAGGAGGCGATATCATCACTCCTTTTTTATTATAAATCCCATATTTTGATTTCTTATCAGAATCTTTATCAATTATATAAAAGAAGTCAAAATCTTTTTCTGATTTTTGAAACTGAAGAACAACATCATTATAACTATTTAGTTTTATACTTATAATTTGATCGTATTTAAAAGGTATTATTTCTTTTCCAGTTATGTCAAATACACCTGTTTTATCTGATGCCTTTGTTCCAATAAAAAGGTCATTATTCAAACTTTTCAGTTCTGTGTAAATAGTTGGTACAATTAAATCTCCTACACCGTTTAAAATACCTTGCAACATGTCATTTGCTGAAGCAACTTGAATATTATTATTTATTTGACTCACATAATAATAGAAATTCTCTTGACGTTTTCCATCTCTATAAATAAAAATCCTTACTTCAAACAATCCAGGCCTTACTATTAATAATCCTTTTGCTGAACTAAGATTTTGCCCACCAGCCACTAATGTACCTTCTTCACTTAAAAACGAAAGCGCATTCAATTCTAATTTTCCATTTTTTCGAATAAATTCATACGCTATTGCCTTTTTATCATTAGAAGTATAAAATGAATTAATAGTAACAACATTATCTTTTTCAGAAACATCTGCGTAAACATCACTTTCTGCTTTAGTATTTACAAGTTTATATTCTTTGAGAAAGTAAACTGATTTTCCAGCTGTACTGCTTGATTTCTGAGCTAGTTCGAGAAAACCATAAGAAGGGTCATCGAGATCAAACTTCAATTTTTGAGCAATTAATAAATTGCCAGCAAAAAAGATAACTAATAAAAAAATAATGTGTTTTTTCATGTCTATTGTTTTATATTAAAAATTTTAATTTAATTCATGAACTTTAAACAAGCTCAATAGCGTTTTCCTTTATAAATTAATCAAAACCAATATTATGAAGTAATTTAATAAGGTTTCTCTAGGCTAATAGTCACACTAATTGTGCTTTCCAATTAAATAATCTGTGCAATCAATAATTATTTACAGCTCAATTCATAGATTCTCTCTTTATTCTTACCTATTATATGATGGTAAAAACAAGAAAATCATCAATTTATAACAGTATAAATCGAATAACAAATTACGAACAATTACAAATCCAGTGCAATACTCCAAAAGAAGTATTTATCCCATTAAAAGTTGCCAATAATATAATTACAAAAAAAGTGCAGCACTTCAAAAATGAATTGCTGCACTTACAAAAAAAAAATCAAGTAAAATAAACTAACCAAGTTTAAACTTTATACAAGAAATTGTCGGTTCTTGATCTAATATTTCTATTTTTTCCGGATTTTAACTTCCAGAGCGTTTCTATAAAAACATCCACATCTTGGGTAGTGTTATAAAATGCCAAAGACGGTCGAACAGAGGTTTCTACTCCCATTCTTCTCAAAATAGGCTGTGCACAATGATGCCCAGTTCTCACGGCAACTCCTTCTTTATTTAATGCTTGACCAACCTCATCATTGGTAAAACCCTGCAGATTAAAAGACAGAACACTAGCCTTATTCGCAGCTGTTCCAATTAATCGTACGCCTGGAATTTGTTTCAGTAAATTGGTAGCATATTCCAATAAATAATGTTCGTATTGCCCGATTGCTTCTATTCCGAGTTTCGAAACGTAATCAATCGCTGCTCCAAGACCAATGGCATCGGCAATATTACCAGTACCAGCCTCAAAACGATTCGGTGCTTTATGGTATTTAATCTCCTCAAAAGTTACATCCTGAATCATATTTCCGCCTGATTGGTAAGGTTCCATTTCGTTCAGTAAATCTTCTTTGCCATAAACAACGCCAATTCCTGTAGGTCCAAATAATTTATGACCAGAGAAAACCAGCCAGTCGGCATTCAAATACTGAACATCGACTTTCATGTGCGAAACAGATTGTGCGCCATCCAAAAGTACTTTAGCACCAACGGCGTGAGCCATTTCTACCATTTCTTTAGCTGGAGTTACTGTTCCCAAAGCATTCGAAACTTGCGTGAACGCTACCAATTTTGTTTTAGAATTCAGCAATTTTGCATATTCGTCCAACAAAATTTGCCCATCATCATCAACAGGAATCACTCTTAACTTCAAGCCTTTTTTATCGGCTAGACGTTTCCAAGGCACTATATTGGCATGATGTTCTAAATTACTGACAACAATTTCATCGCCCGCAACCAAATTATGATCTCCCCAACTTTGAGCCACCAAATTGATGCCTTCTGTTGCGCCACGAACAAAAACAATTTCGTTTACGGATTTGGCATTCAGAAATACTTTCACTTTTTCACGAGCCGCTTCATAAGCATCCGAAGCTCTCGCAGCTAATTCATGCGCAGCGCGATGAATATTCGAATTTTCATGTTCATAAAAATAGCTAACCCGGTCAATTACTGATTGCGGTTTTTGAGTTGTTGCTGCATTATCAAACCAAATCAATGGCTTTCCATTTACCGTTTCGCTCAAAATTGGAAAATCTTTCTTAATTAAATGAGCATTGAAATTTGAGCCTCCCAATCCACCAAATTCATTATGATTTACTGGAGCAACAGCACTCTTTTTAGAATCAAAACCAAAAGGGTTTTCATTCAAAAAATAATATGAACTCGGCGTGTCAATTATGCTTGGAGCTGTTACCAAAGGCGGAATTCCAAAACTGGAATTTAGAGCCTCCAAAGCTGTTTTTAATTCCGCTTCAAAAGAAGAATGCTCCAATTCGAACGGCAAATAATTCTGATTCAAATTTGATGAAGAATTGCCTCCGCTATTTTTCAGATTGGGATCATTAAAACCCGTTTGCGGATTATCTGCATTGATATTATTGCCGTTATTTACAGCATATGGATCGGCTCCGCTTCCTGAAACTGGAGCAGAAGAAAATCCTTCGTGGACATCCAAATTCAAATCGCTTAATTGCGAAATATCTTGAATACTAGAATCAGAAAAAGCATTGGAATATCCTCCAAAACCAGGTGATTTTCCATACTGTGCTACCGAAGGCGAGCCTCCAAAACCACCAAATGAAGGCGGTGTCTGTACGGAACCTATCGGACTTGCAGAAACAGCCGGAGTTGCTAATGGTGCAAATCCAGATTGTGCTGCCAAAGTATCGTGGTTACTTACTGGAAATACCGTTTCGACTCCTCCTAAATTACCGGCTGCAAGAAGCGTTTCGGCAATTTTGGTGGCGCGAGGATGTTCACTGGCATTTGGACTCAACGAAATTTCTTTTGGAAATTCGTTGGGCAATGCACTGAACAGCTCATTGGCTAACTTTTCCAAGTCATCAATATTTGACAGTCCCGCTGTGTTAGTATTTGTACTCATGATACTTACCTATTTCTACGTCTTCTAATACCGCAATAGCATCATCAACTGTTACTGCCAATGAACAATAAAGTGATACTAAATAAGAAGCAATGGCTTTTTCATTTATTCCCATAAAACGTACTGATAATCCTGGAGACTGCTCCCCTTGCAACCCTGGCTGAATAAGACCAATTACACCTTGACGGCTTTCTCCTGTACGCAATAAAATGATTTTAGATTTACCATCTTTAATTGGCAATTTATCCGATGGAATAAGCGGAATTCCTCTCCAAGTCAAAAATTGAGATCCAAACAAAGAAGTTGTTGGAGGCGGTACGCCACGGCGCGTACACTCACGCCCGAAAGCTGCAATAGCTAATGGGTGCAGCAAGAAAAAACCAGGTTCCTTCCAAACTTTTGTCAACAATTCATCTAAATCATCCGGAGTTGGAGCTCCTGTGCGTGTTTTTATAATTTGCGAAGGCGCAACACTATTTAGCAAACCATATTCTTTGTTGTTGATTAATTCACTTTCCTGACGTTCTTTAATCGTTTCGATAGCCAAACGCAATTGTTCTGAAATTTGGTTGTATGGTTTGCTGTACAAATCTGAAACACGAGTGTGTACATCTACAATAGTTTGAACTGCTGCCAAATTGTACTCACGAGGATTATCAATATAGTCCACAAATGTATTAGGCAAAATTCTCTCGTCTCTCGCAGAACAATCTACTTCGATGTGGTTTGCATCTTTTACTTTATTCAAACGATACACTCCAGATTCTACCGGAACCCAGTGCAAAAGGTGAGTAAGCCATCTTGGACTTGTTGCCATTGTCGGCACCGAACGCGTTGCAATTGCTAATTGTCTTGCAGCTACGTCTCCTAACGCAGTTTGCTGTTTTTTTACTTCTGCCATTTTTTTGTTTTAATTTATATTTATACTTGAAATTTAATTTAACAAAAACACTGTCACGCTAATTTAATGAATTACAAATAATTAGCAACAACATAAATTCTTTTTTTAATCTTTAAAATTAATCAGCTAAACGATTATAAAGCGGTATCAAATAATTCATCTACGGATAAATATCTTTCTCCAGTATCATAATTAAAGGTCAGGATTACTGCTTCTTTTGGTATTTCACTTAACTTTTTAGCAACAGCTGCCAAAGACGCTCCTGTAGAAATACCTGAAAAAATTCCTTCTTCTTTGGTTATTCTTTTTGAAAAAGCAAAAGCATCTGTTTTTTCAACCGTAATAATCTCATCTATGTATTCCCTATTAAAAACTGCTGGGACGAATCCGGCACCAATCCCTTGAATCGGATGCGGTGAAGGCAATCCGCCACTCAAAACAGGAGACAAAGAAGGTTCTACTGCAAAGGTTTTCAGTTTGGGAAAATGTTGCTTCAAAATTTTTGAAACTCCAGTAATATGCCCACCAGTTCCAACTCCGGTTATTAAATAATCAATACCATCTGGAAAATCATTTAAAATTTCTTGAGCTGTTGTTCTTTCATGAACGGCAACATTTGCTGGATTATCAAATTGTAACGGCACGAATGAATTTGGAGTTAAAGCAGCTAATTCATGTGCTTTTTCTACAGCGCCTGCAGTTCCTTTTTCTCTTGGTGTCAAGACAAATTCGGCACCATAAGCGTTCATTATTTTTCTTCTTTCGATACTCATCGATTCTGGCATTACCAAAATCACTTTATATCCTTTAACTGCTGCTACCAGTGCCAGTCCAATTCCTGTGTTTCCAGAAGTCGGCTCTATAATAACAGAATCCGGATTTAACAAGCCTTTCTCCTCTGCATCTTCAATCATTGCAAGAGCAATTCTGTCTTTGATGCTTGAACCTGGATTTGCTCTTTCTAATTTAATCCAGACATTGTGCGCTGGGAAAAGCTTGTTCAATTTTACGTGGGGTGTATTCCCTATAGTTTCTAAAATGCTTTGATATTTCATGATGTTTTTGTTTTTAGGCTCAACTATAAATAGTTCGAACATTAATTTTTTTTACCATTAAGATATTAAGATTCATAAAGAATAAGGAATAACTTAATTTTTCTTAATCTCTTAATGGTTCCCAATTTTAAAGACCTTAATTTTTATTTTTTAAATCGAATAAAAAATAGGTTCTGGAAAAGGATTATTGTCCTTGATCTTTATTTCGTTTTTATGATACACGACAGAATTCGACGGAATAGTATAGGTAAGCCAAACATTTCCTCCTATAATAGAATCCCTGCCCACGGTTGTTTGTCCTCCAAGAATGGTACTATTGGCATAAATAATTACGTTATTTTCAATTGTTGGATGCCTTTTGACAGAGGCTTCACCTTTTTTCACACTCAAGGCACCAAGCGTAACTCCTTGGTATATCTGTACATTATTTCCAATGATTACGGTTTCACCAATTACAATTCCTGTTCCGTGGTCGATGGCAAAATCATCGCCAATTTGTGCTCCGGGATGAATTTCTATACTGGTTTTACTATGCGCATATTCTGAAATAGTCCGTGCCAAAAGTTTTAAATCCTGATTCCAAACCTGATGCGAAAATCGGTAAATAGCTATCGCAAAAAAACCTGGATACGTATACAGAACCTCCTCCAAAGATTTTGCCGCTGGATCTTTTGCTAAAATAGTTTTGGCATCGTTTAATGCCTTTTGATATAAACCGGGTAATTCTTCAAAAAACGTTTGGGTTTGCTGTTGGCTTTTCCCGTTTTTAGGCGTAAAATCCAATACAAGCTCATTAAACAGTAACTCTAATTCTTTGAATTTATCTTGAATGATAGTTACATCACCAAAAGATTTTGACGTGTTTGAAAACAACACAGAAAATAATTCATCTATAAAATGGTGGATTAATTTCTTTTTTGGCAAAATCAATAAATCTTGATGCTGTTTGGCTATTTCTTGATAAAAAGACTCCATATCGGTTATTTTTATATTTTGAAAATCATTTTTTTGAAATTATTCTGGCAAGCTTATTTCTATTATTTGCCAAACAATAAAAAGGCAATTATGAGCGTGATAATAATATTGAACAGCTGCGCTATCAAAAAGGCGTACAATGGTTTTTTACTGTTATTATTAAACAAATCTTTGAAATTAGTTTCTAATCCAATACTGGTAAAAGCCAAAGCAAACCAAATTCCCTGCAGATTCTTCAAACTGTCTTTTACGGTATCTCTTGTTTCTGCTGGTATTAAAAAAGAAAAAACCAAAGAAGCAACAATAAAACCGATTACAAATTTTGGAAAACGCTCCCAAATAACTCCTAAAGTTGGTTTGGCCACAACGGCATCCGATGATTTATTTTGAGCATACGTCCAATAAACAGATATGGCAAAAGCTGCTAATCCTAACAATACATTTTGAGAAAATTTGACAATCGTGCTAATCTTCAAAGCAGTTTCCCCAACCAACGAACCCGAAGCTACAACAGCTCCCGAAGTATCAATACTGCCACCCAGCCAAGCTCCAGTTACTTCTTCTGGAAAATTAAAATACTTGGCAATAACTGGCATAAAAATCATCATTGGAATAGCGGTTACCAATACCATCGAAATGACATAAGACAGTTTTTTGGAATCCCCTTTGATAGCACCTGATGTTGCAATCGCTGCCGAAACGCCACAGATAGAAACGGCACTGGAAATCATCATTGTTAATTCCTCATCTACTTTTAGTTTTTTACAGAGCCAAAAAGCAAAATACCAAACCGATAAAACCACTACCAAAGCCTGAATCAATCCGAAAGAACCCGCTTTCAATATATCTGAAAAAATAATACTGGTTCCTAATAATACCAATCCGATTTTTACAAAAATTTCGGTAGAAAGTGCCGTACGAAACCATTCTGGGAGCTTGAAAAAATTACCTATAGATAAACCTATAGCCAAACTAAAAATTACAGCTTCCAAGTTGAGTCCTTTGACAAATGTATTTCCAGCAAGGATCAAAGCAATAACCGTTAATACATACACTACAGGAAAACCCAGTAAAAAATTCTTAACCGATTTGCCTACTAAAAAAACACCTATAAGTCCAATATTTACCAGATAAACGAATTGCAGAAATAATGTTTTTAGATTTTCATAATTAAGTACATCTTTTTGTAAATCTGCGACATTCGACCATTTGAATACAGGAACCGTAGGCAAATAAATAAAAAGAGAGATTCCGATAATCAAAAATCCTAAGACTACAACTGTCCAGTCTTCGTGAATTCTCAATTGTTTTGTTTTCTGTAACATTATATTATTTTTTACTTCATTTCTATTATTTATCCTTTACACAACGAAATCCCAAGTGATTACAAGCGCTTGTTGTTTCTCCTTTTCCACGGCTTCCTGCCACATATCGGATACAATATTGATCGCTGCATAAATAAGAGCCTCCTCTTTGAACATGTTTTTCTACTCCTGGCTCTTCGGGATCATTACTTACAGAAGGTCCTTTTGGATTATCATTGGCACTGCTTTTATAATAATCATCACTGTATAAATCGTTACACCATTCCCAGACATTCCCCTCCAAATCATAAATCCCAAATGGATTTTTAGGAAACGATTTTACTGGAGCCGCATTTGCAAAACCGTCTTCGGCTGTATTGTTATTTGGAAATGTTCCCTGAAAAATATTAGCAGCCCATTTGCCATTCGGCTTGAGTTCCGTTCCCCAATAATATTTAGTATGAGGTCTTCCTGCTCTGGCAGCAAACTCCCATTCGGCCTCTGTTGGAAGTCGTTTTCCCGCCCATTCTGCATAAGCCTTAGCGTCTAAATAGCTAACTTGAACTACTGGATTATTTTCTAAACCAACAATACTGCTTTCTGGTCCAGATGGATGTTTCCAACTCGCTCCTGGCACATATTGCCACCATTGCTGTATATTATCCAAAGACACCTTTCCTGTCGGAGCCACAAATACTGCCGAACCTGGCACTAAATTTTCAAGCGGAACACCCGGATAATCCTTTGGATCCAATGGTCTTTCGGCAATTGTTACATATTTAGTTGCAGCTACAAAGGCAGCAAATTGAGCATTTGTCACTTCGTGTTCATCAATCCAATACCCTTTTACATTCACTTTATGAACCGGTTTGGCATCGGGATAATCATTGGTTCCCATATTGAATTCTCCCCCTGCAACCCAAACCATGTCATTGGCAGAAGCCACGGTATTTCCTTTAGAATTGTTTCCAACTGATTGCAGCAACAATGCTTTTTTGGAAGTAATGGCCTTGCACATCGCTTCACAGCTTGTTGCAGTGACGGCAGCCACAGCTTTACTTTCCTGCCCAAAAGCTGAATACAAACCCGACAAAACAATTGCCACAATCAAACTAAATCTTTTTATGTTCATACTATACATTATAAGCGTACCCAAACGAATCAGGAACTTTATTTATTTTATTAAAATTTGAATGGATAAAATTAAAGAATTAACAACAACAATACATCAGGCAAGGATTGCCATATGCAAACAGATCTTGCATTTTCAAAAAAGGAATGTATTGGATTGTCTTCAATTTTTTCTGTTTTAGAATGTTTATAAAATTCTACTAATTTGATAGAACAAAGGTATATTAAAAATGCATATTTCCAAATTTTGAATAATTTTTTTTGTGCTAAAAGAATATTTTTTTTTAATAAAATCACAAAATAATGAAATACAGTATTTTACACAAAATAAACTATATAACAATTCCATTTAAAAACAAAAATATAGAACATTAAAAAAGGATTTCATATTGCTACAATATGAAATCCCTTCAAAATAAAATTATAATCGAACTCAGTATATTAAAAAAAATTTAACGCACTAAAGCCACATCAACGTCTTTTTTCAAATCGCCTAAGCCATCTTTCTTGAAAACTATTTTGCCATTTTGGTATAAAATCAAAGTTGGAAAAACGGTTACCGTTTTTAGATCAACTATGATTTGAGGATTATCTTCCAAATCAATTTCTACGATTTTTAAATTGGTTCCATATTCCGCTCTGATGGTTTCCAAAACAGGTTTTACTTTTTTGCAAGTGGCACAATATTGAGAACCAATATCTACCAAAACTGTATTGTTATCAGCGATGATTTTTTTGTATTCTGCCAATGTCAATTTACTTTTCAAATTGGTATAAAATGGTTTCCCACCACCTATCCAGGCAGCTATTCCTCCTTCTAAATCGTGTACTTCAGAGAAACCATTTTTTAATAATTCTTTTTCCAATTGAACACTTCTTCCTGCACCAATTGAATAAATAAACACTGGTTTTGATTTATCTAATCTTGCAGCAAATTCGGTATAATTCTTCGTTTCCAAATTAAAATTTACCGCATTATTGACATGGTTTATTGCAAATTCTTCGGGACTTCGAGCATCAATTATTTGTGGATTTTTTTGTTCCTTAATTTTTGCATAAAAAGAATCTATTTTTAAGGTAACCTCATTTTTATTTTGTGAAAAACCAAAAATTGTAATTAAAAATACAATTGCTGTAATACTGTTTTTTAAGATATCCATTTTTATCTATTTTTTTATGATTCGACTGGCTCGTAATAATTTTGTTGTACAGGAACAGTATCCTTCTTTTGAGTAATTGGAAGTGCACGAACTCCATCTGCCAAAGGACTTCCTTCAATTTTAGATTTGAATATTGGCCAAAGGAATTGTGCATACCACTCTTCACTTTTGTATGATTTAGTTCCGTATGATTCAGGGAATTTACGTGTAATTAAACCTGTTTTAAAAATCACATCCCATAAGAAAAACATATTTCCGAAGTTGCCTTTAAAATGCCCTATGCCATCACCGCTTGTATCGGCATGATGTGCATGATGCGTAGCCGGAGTAGAAATAAGACGCTCCAAGACCCAAGCAACTGGATGTAATGCTTTGTATTTGTAAAACGGTTTGTCCCAAGCAAGACTAGAGTGCGCAGCCAAAGTGATGATGCTTTTTATCACAGTAACAAACAAAGCTGGTAATCCTAAACCTAAAAACGTTAACGTTGCTGTCAAATAAATCTGAGAGAAGAACACGGTGTAAATAAAGTTTTGTCTCGAAGCCATCGCCATTCCCATGTACGAAGCTGAATGATGAGTTCTATGAAAACGCCATAAAAACGGTACTTGGTGGTGCAGACGATGGTACCAATATTGGGTCAGATCATCAGCAATTGCAATTAGGAAAAAACCTCCCCAAAAAGGAACCCAAGATAATGTATTGGCAAGATCAGGAATTAAATACGGTAACGCAGTTAAGCTAAAAAAAGCGATTACCGGAGGCAAAAGCAATTTTGGAGCCAAAAAACAAATAATATCTATTTTGCGTTCCGTGCCGGTCCATTGATCGTCATATAAACCTGCAGCAAATTCAACTGCTCCCAAAATCAGCATAAAAACAATCAATCCCCAAGTGCGGATGTTCTCGAATGCGGGTTTTGCAAATTCCAAAAATGACGGTAACGAAATGTGTGATTCTGCTATGATACCATTATTCAGTTTAAAATAAAGGTAAATTGCCAATACCGGCAAACTATAGATGAAAAGACTTATACCCAAGTCTCTTGTTAGTTTTTTTTGATCTAAAGCCATGATTTCTTATTTTAAAATTTGATTTACTAATGCTAAACCGCCAGCCAAAATGACTAGTGGCACTAAAAAGACGATTATCCCAACGATAATCTTTTTCCCTATTATTTGAAAATCTATTAGTTTCATATTTATTTTATTTTAAAAGAATCAGGTCTTTTTAAATTCTAATAAAAGACCTGAATTCTAGATTGAGTTATTAATTTGAGCTTCCTGCTTGGGTTGCTTTATGAATCAATTCCTGAAGATTTTGATTTTTATCACCTGTAGTGTTATGTATTTTTCTTCCCAACACATCCTGCCAGTCGATTAACGGATAAACGTTGTTCTCTTTGGCTTGTTCATCAAACAGTTTTTTAAGCTCCGCTAATTTTTCAGGATGCTTTTGAGCCAAGTTATTGCGTTCGTTAAAATCCTCATTCAGATTGTACAATTCCCAAACATCATTGTCAAAATTGCTTGATGCTGACGACTGATTTTTACCCGCAGTTTTTAGTAAGGTAAATGGATCCGGATGTGCTGCGGCAGCTTTCCATCCGTCTTTGTAAATAGCTCTGTTCCCGAAAATATAATAGTACTGCACTTTGTGTAATGATTCAGCTTTAGCGTCATTTAAAGAAGCATACAAAGACGAACCTTGAATAATATCCTGCTTAATTTCTTTAATTTTTTCAGGAGCTTTGATTCCTGCAATTTCCAATGTGGTAGGAAGAATATCCGTTACGTGGCTGTATTGGTTTCTGATACCCCCTTTTTCTTTAATTCCTTTTGGATAGAAAACAATCAAAGGATTGCGTGTTCCTCCTTCGGACTGTGCGTCTTGTTTCCAATTTTTGAAAGGTGCATTAGTAGCTTGCGCCCAACCTAAAGGATAATTGGTATTCAAACCTTTTGCTGTACCAATTTCTCCAATTTTCTCTAAATTCGATTGAAGATTTTGTTCGTCAGAAGCCCCTTGAGCAAAAAGATTTTGACTGATTGTACCTACTTGAGTCCCCTCTTTACTAGCTCCATTATCTCCAATAGCAACAAAAATTAAGGTATTATCCAATTGATTGGTTTCTTTCAAATAATTAACCACTCTTCCAATTTCGTGATCGGTATAAGTCAAATATCCAGCATATACTTCCATGAATCTTGCATATACTTTCTTTTGATCTGGAGATAATTTTTTCCACTCAGTGATAAGTGCATTACGTTCTGGTAATACAGCATTAGCAGGAATTACACCCAATTTCTTTTGGTTTGCCAATACTTTTTCACGGTACACATCCCAGCCTTCGTCAAATTTTCCTTTATAAGCATTGCTCCAAGAAGCTTCAACTTGGTGTGGTGCATGAACAGCTCCTGGCGCATAGTATAAAAAGAATGGCTTTCCTGGCGCTGCTTTTTGCTGCTTTTGGATATAACTAATTGCCTTATCCGTAATTTGATCGGTTAAATGTCTTCCGTCAGGTTTAACATGCGCTTGATCCTCTACTAAATCTGGATTGTATTGATCAGTTTGAGAACCTAAGAATCCAAAGAAATGATCGAATCCTTTACCTGTTGGCCATCTGTCAAAAGGACCTGCATCGGTAGCGTCTTCATCAGGAGTCACCCCGTATTTTCCCACCGCAAAAGTGTTGTAACCATTATCTCTCAATATCTCAGCAATTGTTCCTTTATCCGATGGAATTTTTCCATCCCAACCTGGAAAACCTGCTGATAAAATAGTGTGTGAAAAACCACTAACATGAACTCTTCCAGAATTTCTTCCTGTTAATAATGCCGCACGAGTTGGCGCGCAAATTGCTGTCGTATGAAAATTGGTATAACGCAGTCCGTTATTTGCCAAAGCATCAAAAGTTGGCGTTTCAATTAAACCACCAAAAGCACTGGAAGCACCAAATCCCACATCATCAAGTAATATCCAAACTACGTTGGGAGCGCCTTTTGGAGCTTTTACAGGTTCTGGCCAATATTCTTTAGAATCGGCTAAGGTTTTACCAATTGTACCTTTAAATTCTTCTTGCTTTTCTTGTGCAAAGCCCAGTTGTGCAACAAGCAATGCAGTAATCAAAAGTCCTTTCTGGGGAGTTTTAAGTTTTGAATTTAGTTTAATTTTTTTCATATTTTTTTGTTTTTATAGATTATTAATGAACCCACTTCCGGGTGAATATTTCTTTAATTTTGAGCGAATTAAATATTTTAATTTTACTTAATTCTATAGATTTAGTATAATTTTAAAACAAATTTAAAATTCAAGAATTAAGAATAGCTGTTGTTCATTTTGTCTTTTATTGGTTTCTCTATTAGTCTTTTCAGTAAACGAATTACAAAAAAAATAATCATCAAAATAGATAATAGAATCAAATAAACAATAGTCCAAACTCTCATTTTTCTAGAATTATCAGAGCTATTAAACATAGAATTCAATAGCTCTGAAAATAGTTATTTTTTATAATTTTTATGGGTACGCTGTCTCAACACATCTATCCAGTCTATAAAAGGATAGACATTATTTTTCTTAGCCTGGTTATCAAATTCAGCCTGAAGTTCTTTCAATTTTTCAGGATTCTTTTTAGCCAAATCGAATCTTTCGTTAAAATCAACATTCAAATTATACAATTCCCAAACATCATTATCATAATTACTTGGTCCAGTACTTTTGGTCAAAGCCCCATTATCCAAAACATCAATAAAATCAGGATGATGTGCTGCTGCAGCTTTCCAACCCTCTTTGTAAAGCGCTCTTGAGCCAAAAATATAATAGTATTGCAAAGTATGTCTTGAAGGTGCTTTTGCATCTGCATAAGAATATACTAGTGAAGTACCCTGAATCGAATCTTGTGCAATTCCTTTGATTTCTTTTGGAGCCTGAATTCCAATTGTTTCTAAAGTTGTTGGTAAAATATCATTTACATGACCATATTGATTACGTATTCCAGGAGTTTTGATTCCTTTTGGATAATAAACGATCAACGGATTTCGGGTACCTCCTTCAGAATGTGCATCTTGCTTTAAGTTTTTAAAAGGAGTGTTTGCTGCCAATGCCCAACCGTAAGGATAATTTCCTTCGACAGCATCAGGTGTTCCTAATAAATCAATTTTTGCAAGATTCTTTTTAAGCTCCTCTTCTTTTGTTCCTGAACCAGAAAATTTCGTAAACAAAGGCTGATCTATTGTTCCATTGGCAGTTCCCTCTTTACTTGCGCCATTATCTCCTAAAACAATATAGAAAACAGTGTTATCTAACTGATTAATTTTTCTAAGGTGCTCTACAATTCTACCTACTTCATAATCGGTATATTCAAGATATCCTGCATAAATTTCCATGAATTTGGTATATAATTTCTTTTCATCTGGCGTTAAAGTACTCCATGCTTTTACATAAGAATCGCGAGTTGGCAGCTTTGCATCGGCAGGAATCAATCCCAATTTTTTTTGATTTGCAATTACTTTATCACGATAAACATCCCAGCCTTCATCGAATTTTCCTTTGTATTTGTCGCTCCATTCTTTTGCCACCTGGTGAGGAGAATGAGTGGCTCCTGGTGCATAATACAAAAAGAAAGGTTTATTTACTGCAGCATGTTTCTGACGATCAATATAAGTAATCGCTTTATCAGTAATCAATTCGCTTAAATGTTTTCCTCCAAGATCTGCCGTAAACTCATTTTTGGATTTGTCCTTTTGGGAACTATTTAGAGTTGAATTTCCGTTAAGCCATGTTTGATCTTCAACTAAATCAGGATTGTACTGATCTGTTTCAGAACCCAAGAATCCGTAGAAATGGTCGAAACCTTTTCCGGTTGGCCATCTGTCAAATGGACCTGCATCAGTAGCGTCTTCATCGGGAGTAACGCCATATTTTCCAACGGCAAAAGTACTGTATCCGTTTTCACGTAAAATTTCGGCAATTGTTCCTGTTGAAGAAGGAATTCTACCATCCCAACCAGGGAAACCTGCAGAAGTAAAGGAATGAGAAAATCCACCAACGTGCGCTGCATGCGCATTACGGCCTGTTAATAAGCTGGCACGTGTTGGTGCACATATAGCTGTAGTGTGGAAGTTGGTGTAGCGTAAACCAGCATTCGCTAATTTTTCGAAAGTTGGTGTATTGATCAAACCTCCAAATGCGCTTGTAGCACCAAATCCTACGTCATCCAACAAAATCCACACAACATTCGGTGCACCTGCTGGCGCTTTTACTGGTTCTGGCCAATATTCTTTTGATTCAGCTAATGTTTTACCAATAACTCCTTTGAAATCATCATTGGATTTGTTTTGGGCAAAGCCAAATTGAACAACAAGCAAAGCAGTGATTAAAAACCCTTTCTGCGGATTTTTGATGATGCTAGGGTATTTAAAATTTTTCATTTTATAGTTTTTATAAATTAATAACCTGGATTTTGTGGCAATCCTACTGGATCAATATTACGCTCACTTTGAGGAATTGGATACAAATTGTTTCTTTCCGAAACTGAGTTTTTGGCTGTAACTTTTTTTACTTCAGTAACCAAAGTGCCCCAACGAACTAAGTCAAACCATCTTTGTCCTTCCTGAACAAATTCTTTTTTACGCTCTTCGCGAATCGCTTCTCTTAATTGAATATTGGTAAGTCCCACTAAATCTACCGTTACATCTGGTGTTAAGATTGGTTTTGCAAAAGCTCTTCTTCTTATTTGATTTACATATTCAATCGCTTCTGTTGTTGCTCCATCTTTTTCGTTAATGGCTTCAGCCAATGACAATAAAATATCAGCATAACGGATTATTGGGAAATTAATAGCCACGTTACCAGGTGTCCCAAGATTAGTAACGTCCAAATATTTGGCGAAAATTGGTTTTGGAAAAGTATAAAGTGTTCCAGTAGCTGGATTTAATAATTGTTTTTTATAACTCACATCTCTTCTGACGTCACCTTCAGCATAAATATCATAAAATAGTGCTACATCCGAAACAATATCTGCTGGTTCTGTAGCAGTAAATCCTGTAAAAGCTGTTGCTTGAAAAGTACTGCCGCTAGAACCGTTTCCTGACTGATTTGGTTCGAATTGGACAGAGAAAATATGTTCTTTTCCGTTCTTTTTTGTTTTCGTAAATAGGTCTTGAAAATTTTCGAAAAGTGCATATCCGTATCCGCCATTAATCACTTCTTTTGATTTTAGGATTGCATTTGGCCAATCTTTTCTAGTCAAATATACTTTTGCCAAAATAGCTTTTGCAGCACCCGAAGTTGCACGTCCAGCCTCATTGGCAGGATAAGTAGGAGGCAAACTTTCAGCATCTGTTAAATCTTTAATGATCTGAGCATATACCTCATCTACAGTTGCTCTAGGCCCTTTCAAACTTTCTACTTTAATAGAAGTTGGTTCATGTAAAACGATTGGCACTCCTCCCCAAAGACGAACTGCCTGAAAGTATAATAACCCTCTAATGAATTTAGCTTCATTAATCAATCTGGTTTTTACAACTTCCGAACCTGAAACTTTAGATATATTATCAATAGACACATTGGCTCTGTTAATACCTGCATAAATTTGGCGCCAAGCCACCTGAACACGATCTGAAGTCGCATCATGCGTCAAACTGCTCAATGCTCTTACCTGAGGATTTGTTGCCGAAACTCCTGCTGCAGCATAATCAGAAGCCATATCGGTCAAGAAATAAAGATTTCTTCCGAATAAGCTTTGTTCTCCTGGGTCAACACTCAAAGAGGCATAAACTGCAGTTACACTGGCCACAGCATCGTCCTGTGTTATGAAGAAGTTTTCTTCGGTTATAAAAGAGGTTGGCGTTACCTCCAGATCCGTACACGATACAAATAGACCAGCACTTAGTATGAATATTAGTATTATCTTTTTCATTGTTATATTTTTTTACTTAGAAAGTTACGTTCAAGCCCGTGATGAATGTTTTAGAATTTGGATACGCTCCAAAGTCAATTCCGGGATATAAATTATTTTGTTCATAAGAACTTACTTCTGGATCATAGCCTGTGTATTTTGTCCATGTAAATAAGTTTTCGGCAGATACGTATATTTTTATGCTCTTAGTTCCAATTTTTGAGGAAACGCTTTTTGGGAAAGTATATCCAAAAGTGATTGTTTTCAATCTTAAGAAAGAAGCATCTTCTACATAGCGTTCCGAAACTATTCCTAATGGAGAACTTGTCGCTCTAGGAATTTCATTGCTTGGGTTAGTTGGAGCCCAACGATCTAATAAAGTAGCTGCAGCATTAGTTCCAAGAGTAGAAATTTCCAATTGCTGATTTAGGGCGTTAAATATTTTACCGCCATAAGCTCCTTGGAAAGAAAAATTCAAATCGAAGCCTTTATAAGCAACCGTATTACTGAAACTTCCAACAAATTTTGGTTGTGAACTTCCAAGATCTCCTTTGTCAAGAGCCGTAATTACTCCGTCTCCGTTGGTATCTACGTATTTTCTGTCTCCAATTTTTGTATTGGCAAGACTGTTAATTTTAGGCTGTGTATTAACTTCTTCCTGAGTTTGAAAAATGCCATTTGTTTTGTATCCCCAAAAAGTTCCCAGCGGTAATCCCACTTTAACCGTTACTGGCTGTTGCTGCAGCAAAGAACCATTTGGAACTACTGGAAAAAATTGATTTACGCCATTTCCAATTTCAAGTACCTTATTTCTATTGGCAGAAAAAACAAAATTAGAATTCCATGAAAAATTTTCTGTTTTTAGGTTTTCAGTAATTAAACCAATTTCGATACCTTTATTCTCAACTCCCCCAATATTCTGAAGTACTGAAGAATACCCAGAAATCAATGGAACTGGCACATTGATAAGCAAATCGCTTGTTTTCTTGTAATAAGCATCAAAAACAAAATTTATTTTTCTGTCCAATAATGCTAAATCCAATCCAATATTATATTGAGTGGTTTTTTCCCATCTCAAATCTGGATTTGCCAAACGGGTTGGTGCCAATCCAGTTTGCAATGTCCCTCCAAAAGCATAATTAACAGAACCTATTGAAGCCAAAGAAAGGTAATTCCCAATTTCCTGATTTCCTGTTGTCCCTGCGCTTAATCTCAGTTTTGCATCGTTTACGACTTTAAAGTCTTTAGCAAAATCTTCGTCGGTTATGTTCCAAGAAAAACCTGCTGAAGGAAAATAACCCCAAAGCGATTCCGAACCAAATCTTGAGGAACCGTCTGCACGGAATGATGCAGTAAAATTGTATCGCCCTTTGTATGAATAATTGGCTCTTCCTAACCACGATTTCAGCACGCTTTCGAATGCGTCACTATATGGTTTTACAGCCACACCATCTTGCAAAGCATTGTAAGTATTAGCATCATTCACAAAAGTGTTTGACCCTGCATTTACCACTTCACCCTGAGTGTATTGAAGCGTATATCCTAGCAAAGCCGAGAACTTATGGTCTTCTCCAAAACGAGTGTTGTAATTCAGCGTATTTTCATTCAATACAGAACTCACCGATCTGTCACCCACCGAAGCCAAGCCTTTAGTGCCAGAACCAGTTCCAGTATTAGATGGAGCGTAGTAGTTTTGCTTAGTATTAATCACATCTCCGCTAACTGCAACTTTAGCCGTAATTTCTTTGCTGATTTTATACTCGCCAAACAAACTGGTCAGAATTCTATCAATTTTTGTTTGATTTGTTGTGTTTTCCAAATCATTAATCGGGTTGGCTATAATTCCATTGACTGCAGTCGCATAAGGATTATTAGTAAAATTATAAGATCCGTCTGCATTGTAAATAGGAACTACTGGAGGCTGATACAAAATGGCAACTAATGGATTAGGATTTCTTCCTGCACTTGCACCGCCATTAGTACCTATACCATTCGATAATGAATTGCTGTAATTAGCATTCACGCCAAATTTAAAATTTTGGGAATAATTCCTTTCGTAATTAGCACGAAGTGAAACTCGTCTGAAATCACTTCCAATTACAACTCCTTCCTGATCAAAATAACCTGCAGAAACCGCATATCTGGAACGATCATCCCCGCCTGAAAATGACAATTGATGATTTTGTAAAGGAGCAGTTCTAAAAGATGCCGACTGCCAGTCATAATCTCCCGAAGTTTTCAGTGCTTCTATTTGAGCTGGAGAAAAAGAAGGCGCCTGCCCAATGCTTGCTTGAACATCATTACGCAAACTAGCCCATTCACTTGCATTTAACAGATCCAGTTTTTTGGAGACTTTTTGGAATCCATAATAGCCTTGATACGAAATAATATCTTGTCCTTTTGTACCTTTTTTGGTAGTGATAATAACTACGCCATTAGCACCGCGTGAACCATAAATAGCAGTCGCAGAGGCATCTTTCAATACTTCAATCGACTCAATATCACCTGGACTGATTGTAGAAAGAACATTGACTCCTGCTCCAGCATTTGCCACTCCCGCTGTACCATTGCTATTGTCATTGTAAATCAATATTCCGTCTAGAACATAAAGAGGCTCATTACCTGCTGTGATAGAGCTTCCTCCACGAATTCTAACGCTAGAAGTTGCTCCAGGCCGTCCAGAACTTTGGGTAACAACTACACCAGCCACGGCCCCACGAAGTAAATTGTCTGCCGAAGAAGTAACTTGACTTAAATTTGCTTTTGGAACTGAGGATACAGAACCCGTTATATCTTTTCTTTTTTGAGTGCCGTAGCCTACCACTACCAACTCGTTTAATTCTTGAAGATCTTCTTCTAAATTAATAGTAACAGGGCTTCCATCAGCGATATACTCTGTTTTTTTATATCCAATATAGGTTACGATTAAAGTGTATGGGAATTTTTGCCCTGTTTGAAAATAAAATTTCCCCTCTGCATTTGTCACCACTCCGTGTGTGGTTCCTTTAATAGTTACAGTAGCTCCTGAAATAGTCTGATTAGTGATTTTGTTAACTACGGTTCCGTCAAGTTTAGACTGAATAAGAGGCTTCGTATCTTGTGCCTGGATTCCAAATGAAATCAGAAAAATGCCTAGCCAAGAAAGATTATATAATATTTTTTTCATTACTTTGTTTTGGTTTAATAAATAAGGAGTCCTGAAGGCAGATTAAATCAGCTTTCTATCCTTTTTGAGATGAACATTTCTTTTTTAAACTCGCCATTTCTGTTGCCGCAGAAATGGCTTTTTTTTTATCTACAACACATTAGTTTTTTCATTTTGTTTCTATTTTAATTATTAGTATTTGAATTGTTTTTTTCAGGAAAAGACACATAAACAAACATCCAAAATAGTTTATCTATTACAATAAATTACTTTAAAAAGATTATTCGGAAATGTAAATTGGGATGAATTGAAAAACGCTAACAGCAACAACACATTCGACGAAGTGTGTCGAATGATACAGATTCTTGCAGGATCAAAAAAGGAATGTTTTTGATAGTCTTCACAATTTTTAGTGTTAGTTGTTTATATAGTTTTCTAAAACTCTACTATTTCTATAGACAAATATAGGTTAAAATTTTTAATTGCCAAAAAAAAAGAAAGTATTCACTAAAAAAATGTTAATTAATAAAAACAGATGCAAATCAAACAAAACAACAAATACTTATAAATCAACACAGTAAACTTAATTTGTTTTTGATAAAATAATTTAAGAAAAAATTATAACGTAGGATTTTCATTAAAGAATACAAATCTTAAAACACTTTCTTTTCTCGATATATCTCTTTTAAGGAATGAATTAGAATAAATTCTACTGAATTATATCAATTAAAAAAGCGCTATAATTTTAAAAATTATAGCGCTCAAAAAAGTTAATTATATAAAAAACTATATCGAACTAATTATTCATCTACTGCCAAAATTCCTTTGGATGTATTTACAACTTCTAATTTAACAGCAAGACCAGATTCGTTTCTCATTGTAAGATTGAAATCTCTTTTTTGAGCCAAAGTATTAGGCACATAACCAGAAAATGAATTATAAGCTAAATTCACTCTTTCTAAATTCTCTAACTTATCAATATTGAAAGGTATTTGCCCGCTCATTTTATTATCAAATAAACTTAATTTTTCCAATGAAGCTAAATTTTCAATATTCTTACTAATAGGTCCTGAAAATTTATTGCTGCTCAATGATAATTCTTTTAAATGCTTTAATTCATATAATGACACAGGAAATGCACCAGATAATTGATTATTAAATAAAGAAATCACCTCCAATTCTTTTAAATTACCAATTTTACTTGGCAATTCCCCAGAAAGATTATTCATAAAAAGCATTAAAATTTTTAAATTCTGGATTTCACAAATTGAATTTGGAATAGAACCTGTCAGTTTATTAAACGATAAATTTAACTCTTGCAATTTTTTTAATTTACCTATGTTTTGCGGTATTGTTCCTGAAATCTGATTTTTAAATAAATCTAATTCTACTAAATTTTTCAAATTAGCGATCTCATTCGGCAAAGTCCCCACTAAATTATTATTAGAAAGATTAATGCCTACGACTTTCTCATTTTCAATTTTCACTCCATGCCAAGTAGAAACAGGAGCATTCAAATCCCATTTTATAATCCATTGATTACCATTCGTTTTCTGGTGTAATTTAATCAAAATATCTTTTTCATTATTAGAAATATTTGCTAATAAGGAAATTGAAAAAGTAACCGTTAAAAATAATACAATAACATTTTTCATAATCTCTATTTTTAATTTCAACACTATAAAATAACTCTAAAAATCACTAAAATGCAAATTTAACCGATTAAATACAGTTTTTAAACATAATTGAAATCCAATAGCTACAATAATTCAATAAATATAGCTTCGTATTAAAAATTTAATTAAATTTGAAGTTATAACCTTAAAACCTTTAAATTATGGAAATGAATTGGATTGCAATTTTTGTAAGCGCATTAACCACATTGGTAGTTGGATTTGTTTGGTACAATCCTAAAGTATTTGGTACTGTCTGGATGAAGGAAACAGGTCTCACGCAAGAGGAACTGGCAAAAGGAAATATGCTGAAGATTTTTGGTCTGACCTATATTTTCTCTCTTTTAATAGTCATAGTTGAATCTTCTCTTACGATTCATCAAACTGGTGCTTTAGGAATGATTGGCGGACCACCAAAAATTAGTGAAGCACTTCCATCCTTTAAAGCTTTTATGGCCGATTACGGCACCGCTTATAGAACATTCAAGCATGGCGCTTTGCATGGATTCATATCTGGTTTGTTTTTTGCTTTTCCAATAATTGCAATAAACGGTTTATTCGAAAGAAAATCTTGGAAATATATTTGGATTCATGCAGGATATTGGATCGTAACCTTGACTATTATAGGATCTATAATTTGTGGATGGATGTAAATCAAAACAATAAAGCCTTATTTCTACATTTTTAGAAATAAGGCTTTTTTATTAAAATAAATTTTCTATCTGCTGGGCAAGTTCAATATCCTTTGTAGTAACACCGCCCGAGTCATGAGTATTCAACCGTATATTCACTTTATTATATACGTTAAAAAGTTCAGGATGATGGTTCATCTTTTCTGCCAACACTCCCACTTGTACAATAAAACCAAGTGCTTGTGTGAAATTCTTAAACTTAAAATCTTTCTCGATTGCATTTTCTTTAAAATGCCAATCTTTTAGATTATCCAAAAAAGGACTTGCTGATTCTTCTGTAAATGTTTTCATCTCTTATTATTTAAAGTGAGTTGGATTGTAATTGCAAATAATAACAAAACAGCACTATAACCTGCCTTTAACCAATAACTATTCATGAAAACAGTTAAAATAAAACAATTCAATAAAAATTTAATTTTATTGGCTAAATTTGAATTATATACTTTTCTAAATTGAAAACTGCTATTTCTTATCAAATTTACGAAACTAATGCACAGCTTCCCGAAAATTGGAACGAACTAGGCTGTCAAAATATTTTTTTATCCAAAGAATATTTTGAAATCCTAAGTAAATCGGCTCCAAGTAACATGACTTGTCATTATATAGGACTTTTTAAAGAGCAGAAATTAGTAGGCATTGCAATATCCCAATTTTTAGATTTAAACAATCTGGAATCTTTTGGAGAAAGAGATCGGTGCATGAAAGCCACGGCTAGAAAATTCATTTTAAAAAGTTTTGCTTCGCATGTTTTACTAATTGGCAATAATATGCTTACTGGCCAAAATTCATTTGTTTTTTCGGATAGCATATCTAAAGCTGAAGGCATAAAAACTTTAAAAAAGGCATCAAATGAATTAAAACATAAATTCAAATCAATTGGTAAAAAAGTACATATAACTACTTTTAAAGACTACACAGAACAAGATATAGAGAAATTTGAAATTGATTCAAATCTGTTTAAAAACACATACAAATACAGTATACAGCCTAATATGGTCTTCAAAATTCCATTTGAATGGAAGGCTGAACAAGATTATATAAATTCCTTACTCAAAAAATACCGTGACCAGTATAAAAGAGCCCGAAAAAAGGCTGAAGATATTGAAAAGCGAAAATTACATCTTGAAGATATTATCGCTCATGAAGAAACCATTTATAATTTATACCATCATGTAGCCCAAAATGCGCCTTTCAATACTTTTTTTCTAACTAAAAATCATTTTAAAGTTTTTAAAGAAGTTTTAAAAGACAATTTTTTATTGTACGGCTATTTTCTCAATGGGAAACTTATTGGCTTTAATACTTTGATTAAAAATGGTGATACAATCGACACTTATTTCTTGGGATATGATGAAACTATCCAAAGAGAAAAAATGCTGTATTTGAATATGCTGTATGATATGGTTGCCTATTCGATCAATAAAGGTTTCAAAGAAATAATTTTTGCAAGAACAGCATTAGAAATCAAGAGTTCTGTTGGGGCAAAGCCAATGGAAATGTTTGGATTTGCAAAACACAGCAGTCCGGTAGCAGATCTTGTCTTTGAAAAAGCTTTTAATTCTCTTGAACCAAAAGTCGTTTGGCAAGAACGAAATCCGTTTAAATAAATAGAGATTTAAGGAATTGCAATTTTCATTTGTTCATGCAAAATGTGAATTTCCAATTCATTTTGAACACCACAATATTCTCCGTCAATTTGAAAATTAACTGGCCGGTCTGTTTTTACCAATGCTTTTTCTGTTGAAATTATTACAATATCATCAGAATCGATTGGCATATTTCCGGTAATAATCATCCCAAGCAATACCAAATCAAGACTTTTTAAAATAATCAATTCAAATTTACCATCGTTCATACTTCCATTTGGATTGATTGTAACGCCTGTTCCGTATTTTTGAGAATTGGCAATGACAATCATTCTGGCAGTGTGTTCTATAATCTGATTATTGGCAGTTATAGAAGCTAAAAAAGGTTCTTCCGAATCTACCAAAGTAGTATAAGCCTGCATCGCATAACCCCAAAAGCCACGCGTATCGCTTTCTTCATAATTCTTAACCAGATCAGCATTAATGCCAATATCGCTTAAATGAATGCACTTTTTTCCATTAATGCATATCATATCCATTTCAATATAATGATGTAGAAAAGCTACTTTCAAATTCTCTTCAATCGTAGTTGGCAAATTTAAATCTACTGCTAATCCATTAGCTGAACCAGCTGGCAGAATACCTATAATAACATCGTGTTTTTCCATAGCTTCGGCAACCATTTTTATAGTCCCATCGCCTCCTGCCACAACAATACGATCTGGTTTATATTCATTATAAAGCGATTGTATTGCCAGCACATCTTTTTCTCCAACAGTTTCATAAACCAATAAATTAAAATTATTAATAGCTGAAAATTCTTCAACAGCATTCAATAAATCTGATTTATCAATATCTCCCGAAATAGGATTCACAACGAATATGATATTCTTTTTCACAATTACCTCCTTAAAATCGATTATAATTAATTAATTTACAGCTCCATAAAAGTACATAATTAATGAAACCAATTTTACAATTATATCGAGGTTATGCCAATGAACAAGAATTAATTGTAATGGGACATGTTTTTAAAACAGAATATAATTATGATTTTCAAAAGAAAAGTTTTAAAAATGCTACCTCAATAGTTAATCTTTTTCAAATCAAAACGATTAAAAATTTTGATGTATATCTCAAATATGGAGATTCAATAATCCATACCAAAACTTTAGATGACGGTTATTTTAATTTTTGCATTCCGCTTGAAAAAGAATTTAATTTCGGTTGGATGGAATATGAAGTGAGCATTAAGCATGAAAATCAAACTATTGTATCAAAAGGCAGTTTTATTAGGCCTCATAAAGGAAATCTTGGAATTATATCCGATATTGATGATACTTTTTTGGTTTCCCACACGCATAATTTCTTTAAAAAATTATACATTTTATTATTTAAAAATGTGAATAATCGTAGAGTCTTTAAAGATGTTGTTCCGCATTATCAAGCTTTGAGTTCAGCCGGCAGAAACAACAAAGATGAACAAAATGCTTTTTTTTACATTTCAAGCAGTGAATGGAATTTATATAATTTTATTGTAAAATTTACTAAAATTCATCAATTGCCAAGAGCTGTTATTTTATTGAAAGATATTAAAACAGGTCTTGCAGATTTTCTCATGAGCGGAAGAGGCGATCACAATCACAAATTCGAAAAAATAAAACACGTTTTAGAATTCTATCCTCATCTAAAATATGTTTTATTGGGAGATGACTCTCAACACGATCCTATTTTATACGAACGAATTTGTAAAATATTCCCTGTTACCGTAAAGGCTGTCTACATTAGACAAACAGGCAAACATCAAAAAGAAACAACAAGATCAATCTTGAAAAACTTAGAAAATCTTGAAGTTTCAGTTTGTTATTTTAAAGACAGCAGTGAAGCTATTATGCACTCAAAATCAATTGGGCTGATTTTATAGACCAGCGTTTTCTATTTCCTCTTGAACGACTTCCCAGTCCAAAAGCAGTTTATCTAATTCCGCTTTCTTTTTATTGTAAGCACTAAAAAAAGAAGCATCTTCTATATGTTTATCATAATTGGAAGCCAACATTTTATCATCATGCTGAATATCTCTTTCCAATTGCTTGATTTGACTTTCTACTTTACTCAGTTTATTTTGCAAAGCTTTACCCTTTTTCTGATCTTCATAAGAAACTTTATTGCTTTCTTTTGGAGCTGCCGCTTTTATAATATCCTTTTTCTCCACTTCACGCATATTTTCCAAATTACGCTGTTCTAAGAAAAAGTTGATATCACCTAAATATTGCTTGATTTTTTGGTCTTTAAATTCATAAACAAGATTTGACATTCCTTGAAGAAAATCCCTGTCGTGAGAAACCAACAATAGAGTTCCTCCAAACTTTTGCAAAGCGGCTTTCAAGACATTTTTAGATTTAATATCCAAGTGATTCGTCGGCTCATCCATCAACAACACATTGATAGGTTGCAACAACAATTTACACAACGCCAGACGGTTTCGCTCTCCTCCAGAAAGTACTTTTACTTTCTTATCTACATCATCGCCACGGAATAAAAAAGAACCCAACATATCACGTACTTTCGAACGATTGGTATCGGTCGCAGCGTCTTCCATCGTTCTTAACAACGTAATTTCACCATCTAAATATTCAGCTTGGTTTTGCGCAAAATAGCCCAATTGAACATTATGCCCTAATTTAATAGTTCCATCATATTCAAATTCATTAACGATAGCCTTAATAAAAGTAGATTTTCCTTGACCATTTTGACCAACAAAGGCAATTTTACTTCCTCTTTCCACTAATAAATCAATGTCTTTCAGAATCACTTTGTCACCATAAGCTTTGGTAACATTTTCAGCTTCAACAACAACTTTCCCTGGTTCTTTTGAAACAGGAAACGAGATGTTCATTACTGAATTATCATCTTCATCCACTTCAATTCGCTCCACTTTATCAAGCTTTTTGATCAAAGATTGCGCCATAGAAGCTTTAGAAGCTTTGGCTCTAAATTTCTCAATTAATTTTTCCGTTTCTTCAATTTTCTTGGCTTGATTTTTTTGAGTCGCCAATTGCTTTTCACGAATTTCATGACGCAACTCCAAATATTGAGAATATGGTTTATTAAAATCGTATGCTTTTCCTAAAGATATTTCAATAGTTCTATTGGTAACATTATCCAAAAACATTTTATCGTGAGAAACGATAACTACAACACCTGGATAATTACGCAAAAAACTTTCCAACCAAATGATACTTTCAATATCCAAGTGGTTCGTTGGCTCATCTAATAACAATACATCATTATTTTGCAAAAGTAATTTTGCTAATTCAATACGCATTCTCCAACCTCCAGAAAAAGTTTCTGTTTGATTATTAAAAACATCTCTTTTAAATCCTAAACCTAAAAGTATTTTCTCAGTATCACCTACATAATTATATCCACCCAATAAATCAAAACGATGGGTATAATCAGATAAATCTTCAATAATTTGACCATACTCTTCACTTTCATAATCGGTACGAGTAACTAATTGATGATTAATCTCTTCAAGTTTTTTCTCAACAATTTTTATTTCAACAAACGCTTCATACGCTTCTTCCAAAACAGTTCGCCCGCGTTCAAAGTCAATATCCTGACGCAAAAACCCCATACGAATGTCTTTCTCTTGAGAAATAACCCCTGAATCAGGTGCAAAATCTTTTGCCAACATTTTAAGCATCGTAGATTTTCCAGCACCATTTTTCCCTACTAGACCAACACGGTCTCCAGCTCCTAACCGAAAAGTTACTTCTTCAAACAAATAAGAGCCACCAAACGAAACCGATAAATTATGTATATTAAGCATGTATTATTATTTTATTCCTTTATGAATTAGTAATTTTGGTCTTTCTAAAAAACAGAAAAATTAAATTTTTGCAAATGTTAAAAAAAGGATCCAAATTATATAGCATTTTAACAGGAACTTGCCCGAAATGCATGAATGAGAGCATGTATGTAGATAAAAACCTATTACATATTGGCTCAATTCTCAAAATGCATGAAAAATGCAGCCATTGCGGACTTAAATATCAGATAGAGCCTTCTTTCTTTTATGGAGCAATGTATGTTAGTTATGGATTAAATGTTGCAGTTGGAATTGCAACTTTTATCGTATCATATCTTATGTTTAAAACCAGTATAAAAACTTCCTTTATCTCAATTATTGCCACATTAATTATATTGTTTCCGATAGTATTGAGATGGTCCAGAAACATTTATATCAATATGTTTGTTTCTTATGACCCAACAACTAAAACATAATTAAGATTTTCCTTTTCGCTTATTTGTAAATCTTTTAATATCAATTTCTTTATCCAAAGGGATATCATTCTCGATATTATCAAATAGCGCTTTTGCCATAGCCGGACCAAGCAAAACACCTCGAGTCCCCAAACCATTTAATACGTGCACATTTTTATAATTATTGTGTGTTCCAACTAAAGGTCTACGATCTCTAACTGTAGGCCTTACTCCTGCATAATGTTCTATTATCTCAAACTCACAGGAAATTATCTCTTTAATTCTATCAATCAATTCCTTTTTTCCTTCCTCAGTAGGTAAATCAGTTTTATCCTTCCAATTGTAGGTTGCTCCAACTTTAAACAAATCATTGCCTAATGGCAAAATAAAGACACTCGTATTCACTATAACATCAAGTTTCAAATCAGATGCTTTGATTACAAACAATTCCCCTTTGGTTCCATCTAAAGGAAGTTCGTTAAAAAAAGGATTAGCATGCAAACCAAACCCTTCTGCAAAAACAATATGCTTAGCTTCAAGATTCTTATATAATATTCTATCTTCTTCTATAATCAATGCGTCATATTCAAAAGATTCTGACTTTAGAAGATTTAAAGATTCAAGATATTCCTGATACTTCGAGACTAATAATGCTGTATCAACAAATCCTGTTTGCAATACTTCACCATAGCCAAATGGAGAGTCAATACCCTCATATTTATTAAAACATAAAGAAGTTGACAGAAAAGGAGCTAGAGCTTTTTTATCAGAAGCGGCAAACCAATTATTTTGCTCCTCAATAGAGAAAAACTTTCTTAATATGGGTATTTTAAAATCAAACTTTTCATGTATTCTATTACTTAAATTAGAATAAAAATCAGCCATTAATTCCAATTGCTCTTGAGCTTGCCACACTTCGCTAAATCGTTTTAAAATAACAGGATTATATAAACCTCCAGCTATTTTCGAAGAATTTTGAGAGTCATTATTAAAAACTAGAAAACTTTTTTCATGCAACAATGCTACTTCACAAAATGAAATTCCAGCCAAACCAGTTCCAATAATTATATAATCAACCATGAATAATAAAAAATATTAAAAAAAACAAAAAACTCTTACTTAAATAAAGTAAGAGTTTCTTTTAAAATAATCTATGAAATTAGTAATTCCACATATCGTGTTCAAAATCACGAATTTTATCTTTAATTCTATCTGATTCCAATAATTGGTTCAGAGCGTTTTCATTCACATACTCAGTAATCAAACGATCTCCATAAACATTTTCTTCTTTGTAAATCACACCACTAAATTGACGTGAATCTAAAATTCTATCAAAAGAAATTGGCATTGAAGAATTCTTTTCATTGAAAGCTAAATATTGATGCAAATAATCACGAATAGATGGATAAAATATCCAGAATAAATCAATGTAATCAGGATTTTCACTTCCTACTTCTCTTGCTTCAGGAGCAATAGGACAAATACCTAACAAACGATACTTCAATTCACTTTGACGTTTGTCAAAATACCAGTATCCTTTCAATTTATAACCAGTAATATCTTGAGAAGTAAGCTCTCTTTTATCAATAAATTGAGGATCTAAAACTTTACCAGGACCTGGAGGACCAACTACTTTTACTCTTTTACCTTTAACTGTTTTATAAGTTACAGATTCTTTTGGATAATACAAATTTCTATTCGCATTTACTTCTTCTCTACCAGCATTTGTAGTATCGATGTAAGTAAAAGAACTGCTCATGTCTTTGAATGTCTTTTTAGTATTAAAATAATCATCAGCATACACTTCAGTTATTTTATTAGTTTTAATACCTTTTATTAAAACATCAAATAATGATCTTCTGTCTTTTCCTATATTAGTAGAATCAATTGGAAAATAAAGAGGAAAATTAAATCTTTCACTCAAATCAATTATCTCCCAAGTAGTTTTTCCCATTAATATATCTCTATCATCAACATAGCCATAAGCTAAAGGCTTATCATTATCAAGAGATATTTGAGATTTAGTCTTTACACCTATTTGCTCAGGAGTTTTAGCATTAAGCAAATTAGATTGTGCAAATGAAGAAAAACTCCCTGCAACTAATGCAATAACTACTACTAAATTTTTAGTCTTCATTTTATCAATTATTAAGTTATCTAAGTGGGTTAAATTTCGACTTAAATATTATTGTATTTCATAAATTACTGGTGCAGTTCTAGAAAGCATAATATCAGACCCAACTAATTTAGTTTTGATATCTGAAATCGTAACTTGATCACCTCTTGTTGCTCTTGCCAAAGCCGTTTTACATTGTGCATTAACTCTATCACCAGAAACTATTACTGCTGCTTGTCCAGCAACTTTCAAAGTAAATCCAACAACATTTAAATTCACATTAAAATCAAAATCTAATAATTTAGCAGAAACTTGAGAAACTTCTAAACGAGATTTAGCACCTTTAACAATTCCAACATCTCCTGCGATTGCACCAACTGGAGCAGGAATTCCTTTAATTCTGAAAGATCTTTTATCAGACACTTTTGAACCATCAGGCAATGTTCCCGTAACATTAATTACAACTTCAGAACCTTGACCAGGATTCATATTATATGCACCCGCTTTACCAGCAGAAGATAGTCCCGGTGCAGAAGCACTTACTTTATCAGGAGAAATACCTGCAAAAGAAATAGTCATAGGATTAATAACACCTCTATAAACTACATTCATTTTATCTGCAGAAATAGTTGCTGAATTTGGTTTTGGAACAACAACATAGTTTCCTAAAATTGGAATCGCAACTGGCTTACCATCTTCCATAAAAGTAAAGTTACCATTGATGTCGTGTTCTCCAACATTCCCAGCACCAAAACTAAAGTCAACTTGACCATCATGCAATGCTGTTGCTAAGTTTAAATTACCTCCGTTTACAACAACCTTTGTTGGAACTGTAGATTTATCAAAACGTCCTAAAACAATTTTTCCTTTTACAGCTTCACCAGCAAAGAAAGCTGATTTTTCAGGAATAACAATAGCAGTATAATTTTTCATCGATGCAGCAGCCACCGCCGTTGAACCAGTTAATCTTCCCAAAATTTGATTTTCAATAGTATTAACATCATTTTGAATAGCTGTTAATTTTGCAACTGAAGCAATTAATGGAAAATGCTTAAAATTATAATCTAAATTATTTTTAGTAACACCTTCTTTATCTTTAATATCACCACTGTTAAATTTAATATTAAACTCAGTTAAGATATCATTAAATTTAGGATCAGTGCCCAACGCAGATTTAATAGCTGATTTATAATCCTCAACTGCTTTCACAACTTCCTTACCTTTTGCAGATAAACCATCGCCACTAAACCATGATTCATCTAATTTTGATGAATTATCCATAGTTTCATATGGCAATTTACCATCTTTTTCTCTTGCAATATCTTTTGTAAAACCTAATTTAAGTGATTCTACATATTTATAAAAAGTGGCCGTAGCAGTGGCCACCTTTTTACCAATTTCATTAGGGACTTTATATTGCTCAGGTTTATCTTGAGCTTTCATATCCAAATCTGCTAAAATAGCTTCATTCGAAGTTAACGCCAAACCATTTGCTGTTTCAAATCTCTCGTTTATTAATCCAAATGCAGATAAAACTTCTTTGGACATATTTAATGCTAACATTGCGATGAAAACCAAATACATAAGGTTAATCATCTTCTGTCTAGGGGTTAATTTTCCTCCTGCCATTTTTTCTAATTAGTTTATTTATTAAAAATTTAATTATAGTTAAAAAAACTAATTATCCTTTATTACTCATTGCAGAAAGCATTCCACCATAAACATTATTCAAAGAAGCAATGTTTGCAGTCATTGATTGCATTTGTTCTTTTAATTTACTTGCGTTTTCAGCAATTTCTTTATTTGCTTCAGTATTTCTAGAAGCACTTTCTAATTGTATTTTATACAAACCATTTAAAGATTCCATTTGAGCTGCAGCCATAGACAATTCTTCGCTGTATTTTTTTGTTGCAGCAATTGAATCAACTGTAGGAGAAATATTTCTCGAAGCATCTTCGAAATTACGAATACTATTTCCAAGACTATTCATTAATTCACCGTCAATTTTTGCTTCTTTTAATAAAGCATCTAATTTTGAAGATAACATTCCGTCAGCATCATCAGAAACAACTTCTTTCTTTTCAGTTTTTTCACCTCCAGCCAATTCTGGATAAACTAAAGACCAATCTAATTCATTATCTACAGGTTCAAATGCAGAAAGAGCAAAAATGAAAGCTTCGGTACAAAGACCAACTATTAATAATGCACTTGCTCCAGGATAATGTTGAATTTTGAAAAGTGCTCCAATAATTACTACTGCCGCTCCCATACCATAGGTAAAATTCATTGCTTTTTTGCTCAATATAGCCATCGTTTAAAAATTTTAAAGTTAATTTATAGGTTATTTTTATTTAATTGATTTAGGAAATTCTATTATTTTTTACCGTTTTTAGTAGTCTGAGTACCCATATAATCTTGTACTGTTCTAAAACCGATATAACTTCTTGCTGAATCCGAATACTCAAATGCACGTGTACTAACTTGTAAGAAATAAGAAACATCTTTCCAAGACCCTCCTCTTACAACTTTACGCTTATTTGAATTATCTATAACTGCTGGATTCATTGTAGACATGAATTCATACGAATTTGAATCATAAGCAGAGTCTGTCCATTCAGAAACATTACCTGCCATATTATACAAACTATACCCATTAGGCTCATAAGATTTAGCCTCTACAGTATACAAAGCTTGATCCGCGGCATAATCACCTCTATTAGGTTTAAAATTAGCCATGAAACATCCTCTGTCACTTTTTGTATATGGACCACCCCAAGGAAAAGTGGCTGATTCAAGACCTCCTCTGGCTGCATACTCCCATTCAGCTTCTGTAGGTAATCTGAATGAATTCACATTATCAAAGTGGCTTTTTTTAGATTTTAACCAAATATTTTTATTTAAAGTTCTCCATTCACAAAAAGCTTTTGCTTGTTTCCATGTTACACCAACCACTGGATATTCTCCATAAGCTTTATGCCAAAAATAATCATTATGCATAGGCTCATTATAAGAATAACTAAAGTCTTTGATCCAAACTGTTGTATCAGGATATACTTTTACCTCTTCGGTTCTTATAAAATCTTGTCTTTTACCAACTTTTGCTTTTGCCGCCGCTTGAATATCCATCCAATTATAACGGAATTTAAGCTTGTTCACATCCATGGTTCTTAAACCATTGTATGAAGCCTCTAACGGCAAATACATAGAATCCATTACTTCAACATAATATTCATCTGGGTATTTTTTAACATCTTTTACAAGCTTTGCTTTTTTATTCAATCTTTTAAAAGCATTTGCATCTTTATCCGTACCAATACTATAATAGTTATCATACATATACTTATCGTATGCGGTCATTTTTTCTGGATCAGAATCATTAAAAGAATAATCAGCTATACTGCCTGAATTTTTTCCTTTACCTTTTCCATCAGTTGTGGAACCCTGTCCACTATCTTCTGCCAAAATAGCCAAACGCAAACGAATTGTAGAATCTTTAACCCATTCCACAAACTGACGATACTCGTTATTTGTAATTTCTGTTTCGTCCATATAAAATGATCTAACAGTAACAGTTTTTGTTGGCGCGTCACCAACATTAGCAACATCATCATCAGATTTACCCATGATATACGATCCGCCAGGCACTAGTGTCATTCCATAAGGTTTTTCAGGATGCCACTTTGCTCCTTTTACACCAACCAACTCACCTTTGTCGCTTGATCTACCACAGCTAATCAACACTGTTAAAATTGCCGTAAATGCAATGAAATTCTTCATAAAAATTGGGGTTATCTATTCATTATTATCAGACTGTAAACCTATTTATTTTTTTTTAAAAAAACAATTCTTTTTATAGCCGTAAATTATTTGGTCAAATGTATGTTAAAAATTCTTAAAAAAAAATATTTTATCGCCCAAGAGTCAAATAACACCGACAAAAAACATACTTTTAAAAAAAATGTAAGTATTACTCAATTATTTCAAATATTCATATAAAATTAACGCTTTTACTAAAAAACTATTAATTTTATAGAACTAAAAAAATCACAAAACGTTTTTCCGTTGCGCTTTCCACCATCTTTCTGGCATTTCCTGATTGCAAGCTGCCAAATACTCTTCATATGAACACGGTAATAACGTATTTTTCTTCAATTTATTGTTTGAACTCAAAACAAATGGAATCTCTATCCACCATCTATCTGTTTTATCACTTTTAAAGAAAATCAAATCCTCCTCTTCAAGTGGCACAATATACTTTAAATATTTCTCTCTGCTTCCAAAAGGATATTCATTTGACCTATAATGATACCCCTCGATAAAATACCAGCAAATCTGTGCAATAATTACTGCTTCTTGTTTGGAATTATTATGATTAAAAATCCCAAATGAGGTTACCTTATCGCTTATGCCTGCATATCTAGACAAAGAACATATTTCCTTACCATTAAAACCATTCGGATTAAAATCTACAAAATTACCCGAATCTGATGATTTTACAGCTCTTAAATCAATACTTACTAAATCTGCATCTCTGAAAATAGGCTCTGAAATTGAGATATTATTTGAAACCTCTCCTAATCGATAAGCATCAAAAAACAGTTTCTCAACCAAGTCAATCTCCTCTTGAGAATTATAATAAGTTTGATAGCCAATATTACAAAAATTAAACAAGTTATTAGGCTCGTCTATAATTATTTTTGTTAAAAAAGAATCACAGCTTATTTCTTCATTTTCTTTTCCAAAATCAAACTTACTATCTACAGAAACCAAGTTTACCATCTGCTCCAAATCATCGTAAGCCCTATAAAGTGAGTAAGTTATATCTTGTGACCCACCTATAACTATTGGGATGATTTTTCTTTTTATTAATCTAGATGCAATTTTTTTTACTGCGAAGTAAGTATCCTCAGTTGAATTTCCTGCAAGAACATCTCCCAAATCAGCTATACTTGCTTTCCAATTCCCTGGAAACATACCATATAATTCTTTTCGGATCGCATTTAAATCAACATCTTCTTTAGCATTTCGATCTCCTCTATTATCAAGAACACCGATTATCGCAAAATCAATTTTATCTAAATCAGGAATCGAATCATTAGTATGCAATACAATTTTGCTACCTAAATGCTGAGCAGATAACTCCTGTATATACTTTAGAATTTCACTATCTAATGGTACTAAAAAATCAAACTCCATTTTTATCTATTTCTTTATCATCTTAATTTCTACAACTTCTTGAAGCAAAATCAAGATTAACTAAATCAAATGCTCTATTTCTTTTTAGCCACAGCTTTTTTAGCAACAGGCTTCTTTGCTGCTGTTGTTTTTTTAGCTGCTGCTTTTTTAACTGGCGTCTTTTTGGCAATCATTTCCTGAACCTCAGCTAATGTCAATTTTGTTGCATCAACATCTTTGCTCAACTCAATTTTTATTTTGCCTTTTGTTATCACTGAACGACCCCAACGTGCTTTTTCAACCAATATTCCTTCGTCCTCCCAATTATGAAGAACTTTATCAATATTCTTTTGCAATTTATCTTCAATCAAAGCTTCCACATCTGATTGAGAAAGATTATCAAAATCGTATTTCTTGTTTACATTTATAAAAATACCATTCCATTTGATAAACGGACCAAAACGGCCAGTCCCTTTTTGAACACCTTCGCCTTTGTAAACAGCTATTGGCGCATCAGCAATGGCTTTTTCATCGATTAATTCCTGAGCCCTAACCATCGAAACATCCAATGGATCTTCACCTCTTGGCAAAGAAATAAAAACACTTCCATGTCGTACATAAGGACCATAACGGCCATTACTTACTTCCACTTCTTCTCCTTTATATATACCTAAATTTTTTGGAAGCAAAAACAAATTCAAGGCTTCCTCTAAAGTAATATTACCAATATTTTGTTCCTGTCTAAGACTGGCAAACTTTTTGTCTTCATCTTCGGCATCTCCAATTTGAGCCATTGGCCCAAATTTCCCTAAACGAACCGAAACAGGTTTGCCTGACTCTGGATCTACCCCTAGAATACGCTCTCCACTTTCTCTATCTGCATTAGCTTCAACATCTTTCACTGTTGGGTGAAATTTATCGTAAAACTCCTGCATCATCTTTGTCCATTCAATATTTCCTTCGGCTATTTCGTCAAAATCATGCTCTACTTTGGCAGTAAAATTATAATCCAAAATATTCCCAAAATTCTTAACCAAGAAATCCGTAACAATCGTACCAATATCTGTAGGAACTAATTTTCCTTTATCAGAACCTGTATTTTCTTTAAGTAACTTCTCTCCTAATTTACCAGACTGCAAAGTCAGTTGCGTATAATTCCGTTCTAAACCTTCAAGGTTTCCTTTTTCTACATAATTTCTATTGATAATCGTAGAAATAGTTGGCGCATAAGTAGAAGGACGGCCAATTCCCAGCTCTTCTAATTTTTTTACTAAAGAAGCTTCGGTATATCTTGCCGCTGCTCTGGAATATCTTTCGGTTGCAGTAATATAATTGTTTTGAAGTTTCTCATTGACTTTCATTGCTGGCAACATTCCTTCTTGCTCTTCTTCATCGTCATCATGACCTTCAAGATATACTTTCAAAAATCCTTCAAAAAGTAAAACCTCACCAGAAGCAGTAAAGATTTCATCGTGATTATTCGCTTCAATCTTAACATTTGTACGTTCCAGCTTAGCATCACTCATTTGAGAAGCTAAAGTTCTCTTCCAAATCAAATCATACAAACGCGCTTGATCCCTATCAATATTAACGGTATGACGAGACATATCAGTAGGTCGAATTGCTTCGTGAGCTTCCTGCGCTCCTTTGCTTTTATTCACGAAAGTACGAGGATTCGAAAACTCTTTCCCATAAGACTTGATAATTTCTGCCTGAGCAGCATCCATAGCCTCTTTTGATAAATTCACACTATCCGTTCTCATATACGTTATAAGTCCAGCTTCATACAAACGTTGTGCTAACTGCATAGTGATTCCAACAGGCAAATATAATTTTCTAGCCGCTTCTTGTTGCAAAGTTGAAGTTGTAAAAGGAGCTGTTGGGGATTTTTTGGTAGGTTTAGTTTCTAAATCTGCTACCTTATATATAGAACCGATATTTTGTTTTAAGAAATCTTCGGCCTCTTTTTTAGTATTGAAATTTTTTGGAAGTTTTGCTTTGAAAGATTTCCCTGCTTCATTAACAAATTCAGCTACAACTGAATAAGATGCTACAGCAGTAAAATTTTGAATTTCACGTTCTCTTTCAACAATCAATCGAACAGAAACAGACTGAACACGACCTGCAGACAAACCGCCTTTTACTTTTCTCCAAAGTACTGGTGACAGCTCATATCCAACCAAACGGTCCAAAACTCTACGAGCTTGTTGTGCATTAACTAAATTATAATCAATTTCACGAGGATTGTCAATAGCTTTAAGAATTGCCGTTTTGGTAATCTCATGAAAAACAATACGTTTAGTTTTCTCTTTTTTAAGTTTTAATTCTTCTGCCAAATGCCAAGAAATAGCTTCTCCCTCGCGGTCCTCATCGCTTGCTAGCCATACCATATCGGCATTTTTAGCTAAAGTCTTTAATTTGGATACCAATGCTTTTTTATCCGCGGAAACTTCATATTTGGGTTTAAATCCATTTTCGACATCAACACCAATTTCTTTAGAAGGTAAATCAGCTATGTGTCCATAACTTGACTCTACCTGAAAATCACTTCCTAGAAATTTTTCGATTGTTTTTGCCTTTGCAGGGGACTCAACTATCACTAAATTCTTTGCCATTTTGCTTTTATTTGAATCGCAAAAGTAATTTTTTTTTTTAAATATCAACCTTTCAATGATTTTAAAAACACATTAAATCGGCAAATGGACAAATTAAACTATACAAAGCACCTCAATTTTCATTCGTTTATATAATTCAATTCTAATTCTTACCATAAAACGATAAAAGTATTAAACGCAAGAAATACCTTTAAGACAACAAAATATACAATTCTATTTCACCTTTATATATAGGTATAAAAAAGAAAAACAAATTTAAATTTTCAAAAAGTAAATGCTTTTAATTAATTAGTTAATTTTACTACAAAAGACCAAATACAACCTACAGAATCATCCAATGAACCGAATCGAACAGCTAAAAAAACTAAAAGAAAGCCCAAATTGGGACATTATTATTATTGGTGGCGGCGCCAATGGTCTTGGTGTTGCTGTAGACGCCGCAAGCAGACGCTTTAAAACAGTACTCTTGGAGGCGGTGGATTTCGCAAAAGGGACCTCAAGCAGGAGTACTAAATTAGCTCATGGAGGCGTTCGCTATTTAGAACAAGGCAATCTCTCATTAGTCATAGAAGCCTTAAAAGAAAGAGGTTTAATGGGAAAAAATGCAGGGCATTTGGTTAAAAACGAATCTTTTATTATTCCAAATTACAATTGGTGGGGAGGCTATTTTTATACTATTGGCCTAAAAATCTATGACTTATTATCCGGTAAATTAAGCCTTGGAAGTTCTAAATATTTATCCAAAGAAAAAACACTAGAATTAATCCCCTCCATTGAAGCAAAAGGACTGCGAAGTGGCGTACTGTATCATGACGGGCAATTTGATGACTCGCGATTAGCCATTAATCTAGCACAAACCGCTATCGAAAAAGGAGCTTGCGTTCTCAATCATTTTAAAGTTATTGAATTAATAAAGGATAATAAAAACCAAGTCATAGGTGTTATCGTTGCTGATCAAGAGTCAGGAGAGAAATACGCCATATATGGAAAAGCAGTGATTAATGCTACAGGAGTATTCACCAATGCGATTATGAAAATGAACGACACAGTTTATAAAAAATATATCGTCCCTAGTCAAGGTATTCATTTGGTGTTTGACAAATCTTTTTTACCTGGCAACCATGCTTTAATGATTCCGAAGACTAGTGACGGCAGAGTACTTTTTGCAGTTCCTTGGCATGATAAAATTGTAGTAGGTACCACGGATACTTTGGTCAAAAAATCAGATATTGAACCAATAGCCTTGGAAGAAGAAATAGAATTTATACTGGAAACAGCGCAAAGATATTTGACAAAAAACCCAACACGAGCCGATGTTCTTTCGGTCTTTGCAGGGTTAAGACCTTTGGCAGCACCTGAGAAAAAAGACCAAAGCACTAAAGAAGTTTCCAGAAGCCACAAAATAATTGTTTCCGAAACGGGATTAATTACTATCACCGGCGGAAAATGGACAACCTATCGAAAAATTGCCGAAGACATCGTAGATAAAGCAATTGCGGTACATCAATTACCAAACAGCAAATGTGTAACCGAACATTTGGCTATTCACGGAAATAAGAAAAATAGCGCTATAGATTTTGAAAATCACTTATTTATTTACGGAACGGATAGTAAAGCCATACTTCAGCTACAGGAAAACGAACCTGAATTAAAAGAAAAACTACACCATAATTACAATTACACTTTGGCCGAAGTTGTCTGGGCTATTCGACATGAAATGGCTACAACGGTAGAGGATGTTTTGGCGAGACGTGTTCGGTTGTTGTTTTTGGATGCGCGGGTCGCAATTTCTTGTGCTGACAAAGTAGCTCGTTTACTGGCAAAAGAATTAGGACATGACGAAAACTGGGTTCAAAACCAATTGGTCGATTTTAAAACAATAGCTAATGGATTTTTGTTGAAAGAATTTCGAATTTCATAAAGCAGATTAAACTTATTCTTTAACATAAAATATGATTCTGAAAACGGAACTCCTAGCCCCGAGTGGAGTGAAAAGCCCGGAGCGAAAAAAGTAAAAGTTTCCTGTTCTAGAAAAGCGACCAAAGGAAGCTCTTTCTGGAACTTTGGAAGCTTTACTTTTTTTTGCGAGGACTTGTAACGAAAAGCGGGAATTAGCTCCATAATGATTTCAGAATGAAGATTAACGATTTTTGATTTCAGATATTAAAACTGACGATACTGATCAGCCAAATCTTCCTAAAATTAGTTCTTAAAAAAATCATTAGTCTTCATTCTAAAATCATTAATCTAAAATCCTTAAATTTTGTTAATTCTTCGGCTGACATCTTGTCATAATCACTCTATTTGCCTTATCTTTGCGCTTTGAAAATGCCCTATGGAAAAGATAATTGAAGAAAGCAAACAAGGAAACAGCCTTGTTCTAGAACATAAACCAGAGAACACCAAAAAACTCTTTATAGAAAGCTATGGCTGTGCTATGAATTTTTCGGACAGTGAAATTGTGGCTTCGATATTGTCCGGAAACGGATACAACACGACTCAAGTGCTAGAAGAAGCCGATTTGGTTTTAGTGAACACTTGTTCCATTCGGGATAAAGCGGAACAAACAATACGCAAGCGTCTGGAAAAATACAATGCGGTGAAACGCATTAATCCGAAGATGAAAGTAGGAGTTCTAGGCTGTATGGCCGAGCGTTTGAAAAGCCAGTTTCTCGAAGAAGAAAAAATTGTCGATCTTGTTGTAGGACCTGATGCCTACAAAGATTTACCTAATTTATTGAGTGAAGTCGAAGAAGGCCGTGATGCGATAAACGTAATTTTATCCAAAGAGGAAACGTATGGTGATATTTCACCAGTTCGATTGATGAGCAATGGAATTACAGCATTGGTTTCTATCACGAGAGGTTGCGATAATATGTGCACATTTTGCGTGGTACCTTTCACCCGTGGGCGTGAGCGCAGTCGTGAACCACAAAGCATTATGAACGAAATTCAGGATTTGTGGAGCAAAGGATTTAAGGAAATTACACTTTTAGGTCAGAACGTAGACAGTTATTTGTGGTATGGCGGCGGATTGAAAAAGGATTTTACCGATGCAAGCGAAATGCAAAAAGCAACGGCGGTGGATTTTGATCAATTACTGGAAATGGTAGCGGTTGGTTTCCCTAAAATGCGCATTCGCTTTTCGACTTCCAATCCTCAGGATATGCACGAAAGCATTTTACATGTTATTGCCAAATATCCAAACATTTGCAAACACATTCACTTACCTGTACAATCGGGCAGCAATCGAATCTTGAAAGAAATGAATCGTTTGCACACGAGAGAAGAATACATGACTTTGATTGATAAAATTCGTTCCATTATTCCAGACGGTGCGATCTCACAAGATATGATTTCGGGATTTCCGACAGAAACAGAAGAGGATCATCAAGATACGCTGAGTTTGATGGAATATGTGAAATATAATTTTGGTTATATGTACAGCTATTCTGAACGTCCGGGAACTTTGGCAGGAAGAAAAATGGAAGATGATGTTCCTGAAACTACTAAAGCAAGAAGGTTACAGGAAATTGTTGATTTACAACAAAAACATGCTTGGTTGCGCTCTGAGGAATTCATTGGAAAAACGGTTGAAGTATTAGTTGAAAAAGTTTCGAAAAAATCGACTGAGGAATTTTCTGGTAGAAATTCACAAAGCATCACTGTTGTTTTCCCAAAAAAGAATTATAAAATAGGTGATTTTGTGAATGTGAGAATTAATTCTTGTACATCGGGAACTCTGAAAGGAGAAGCGGTTGAACTTTCTGAAATGAATTAAATTGTTTCATTTTTCAAGTTTCAGGATATAATCATAACTTGAGATATTTATATATAAAGAACTATTAAAGAATCAACCTATAAAATCATGGAAAAAGAGATTATTGTAAAACCAAGTTTCAACGTTAGTAGTTCGTTAAAAGGAAACTTTTATATTTTATACAAACCTTGGTATGTCTTCATCTACTCTTTCTTATTACTTGTGGGAGTTATTAATTTTCTGGATTATTATTTTAACCTATCCCGAAATTACGACAAAACAATTAGTGACTTTCCAACTTTTGGAATAGTAATTATTTTAGCCCCTGTTTTTCTTTATTATTCGTTTAGAAGACTGATTAAGAAGCAACTAAGTGAAAACCCTCGTTTAAAAGAAGAAATCTCATATATTTTCAACAATGAGTATGTTCAGGAAAAAGGAGATACTTTTGAAGTAAAACACTTTTGGAAAAACCTAATTAAAATTGAAGAAAAAAAAGATATGTTTTTATTTTATACAAACAAAAACAGAGCATTTCTTTTACAAAGAGTTGATATAAATGACAATCAATACAATGAATTAAGACTGCTTTTTAATTCAATCGATATAAAAAAGAGTTTAAAAAACTAAAGCACAATGACCAAAAAAAATATACTTATCGCTTTAATTACTTTTGTTATTGCTTTTGGAACAACATTCTATGTTATCAGAACCTATTTTCCAAAACACAAAGTTGAAAAAACGGCTATTCAAAAAGATACGCTAACAAAACCCCAATAGTAAAAATACGAGTTGAACAGTTATTCAAACAAATACTAATTTGTGTAATTAGAGACAATAAACACTAAATGGATACAGTACAATCAATAAAACAGCGCTTTGAGATTATTGGGAATGACCCAAAGCTCAATCGTGCCATAGAAAAAGCCATTCAGGTTGCCCCTACTGATATTTCGGTTTTGGTGGCTGGAGAAAGTGGTGTGGGAAAAGAAAACATCCCAAAGATTATCCATTCCTTATCACACCGAAAACATGGTAAGTATATTGCAGTAAACTGCGGTGCAATTCCGGAAGGAACGATTGACAGTGAACTTTTTGGACACGAAAAAGGAGCTTTTACAGGAGCAACCAGCACACGTGAAGGATATTTTGAAGTAGCCAATGGCGGTACTATTTTCCTTGATGAAGTGGGAGAACTGCCTTTGACCACCCAAGTGCGTTTACTGCGTGTTTTAGAAAATGGTGAATTCATAAAAGTAGGTTCATCTCAGGTTCAAAAAACGAATGTCCGAATCGTAGCGGCGACTAACGTCAATTTATTTAAAGCAATAGAAAAAGGAAAATTCCGAGAAGATTTGTACTACCGTTTAAGCACTGTTGATATTACCTTGCCTCCCCTTCGAGAAAGAAAAGAAGACATTCATTTATTGTTTAGAAAATTTGTTGCCGATTTTGCCAACAAATACAAGATGCCTCCGTTGAAACTGGATGAAGCTGCTATTTTGCTTTTGCAAAAGTTTCGCTGGAGCGGTAATATCCGTCAATTGCGAAATGTTGCAGAACAGATTTCAGTATTGGAAACCAACAGGGATATTACGGCTGGAACATTACAAACGTATTTGCCTAGAGAAGACAGCAATTTACCGTCTGTTATAAAAGACAAAAAAAACGACAGCGATTTTAATACCGAAAGGGAGATTTTATATAAAGTCCTTTTTGACATGAAAAGTGATTTGCATGATTTGAAAAAATTAACTTTGGAATTAATGCAAAATGGAAGTTCTAAAGTTCAGGAAACCAATAAATCGCTTATCAAAAAAATATACGGTTCGAAAGAAGAAGACAGCGAAATAGATTTTGAAGAAGAACCAAGAACTCCGTTCCTATCGAATCCAAACATGGAACAGAATTACGAAGAACAGGAATCTAACAATTACCTTCTTGCCGAGACTATTGAAGAGGAAGAAATATTAAAACTGGAACAAAAAGAAATCGAAATGATTAAAAAATCATTAGAAAAAAACAAAGGAAAACGAAAAGCCGCTGCAGATGAATTAGGTATTTCGGAACGTACTTTATATCGAAAAATCAAGCAATTTGATTTGTAAAAAAAAATAAAACTCAATACCTAAAAAGGTTACTTTTGAAAAAATATTTGCTTTTCAAGCATACTTTCAAAAAGCATTTCACTAAGGCACTATGAAAAAAATACACTTAATATTACTGCTTGTTATTCTGGCTACTGCCAATAGCTGTTCTGTTTACAACTTTACAGGAACAGGTAAAATTGATGCAAAGACGTACCAAGTTAACTTTTTTCCAAATACTGCTGATTTGATTGAGCCTGGTATAGACAGAACTTTTACCTTAACTCTGCAGGACTTGATCCAAAATCAAACGAATTTACATTTAGTTAAAAACAGTGGCGATCTAACGTATGAAGGCGAAATTACTGATTACCGTATAAGTCCAATGACTGCAACTGCCGATCAAAAAGCAGCACAAAACAGATTAAAAATTAGAGTACAAGTAAGGTTTACAAATAAAAATAAAGAAGCAGACGATTTCGATAAATCTTTTGAATTTTACTACGATTATCCAGCTGCACAACAATTAACAGGAGCAACGAAAGATGCCGCTATCAAAGAAATTTTCGAAAGAATTACGCAAGACATTTTTAACGAATCATTAGCTAAATGGTAAATTTAAAAGAATAATCAGTCAGTAGTTTTTCAGTTAGCAGAAAACAATTGACAGTATAAAATTAAATCATTAACATTGGAAACTAAATTCTAAAACACAGAATACTCAAACAAATGAACATTAGTAGTTATAATTATTTATTAAACCAACCTGAGGAAATCGACGAAACTCAAACCGTGGCTTTAGAAAAAGTATTGGATGAATTTCCATTTTTTCAAAGTGCGCGAGCTTTGCGCCTAAAAGGTCTTTATAATCAAAATAGCTACAAGTATAATTTTGCTTTAAAAATAGTAGCGGCACATACTACGGATCGTAGTGTTTTATTCGATTTTATAACTTCTGAGTCGTTTACAGCTATTCAAAAAAAGACCTACGAGAAAAAAATAGAAGAATTACTCAATATAAATGTAGTTGACAGTCAAATTATCGAAAAGGAAGAAATCGAGATAATCAAGACAACTCCTTTGGAACACTCTATTCTTACTTCCATAAAAGAGGCTAATGCTAATACAGCTCAAAACAATTCTCTCTTTATTGATAAATTAGAAATCGATAAAAATACAGAGCAGTCAATTCTTGATTCCATTAAAGAAGCAACACCACCAGCAAGAATTGAGGAAGAAACAACAGAAACAGAAAAAAAATTAGAAATTGGTAAACCAATAGATTTCTCAAAATCAGAAACACATTCATTTCATCAATGGCTTCAAATTTCGAGGATACAGCCTATAATAAGAGAAAATCCAAAAGAAGAAACAAGTATGGCAATAGAACCGGATCCAATTATTGAAGAAAATAAAAAGAAAAAAGCAGAATTAATAGATAAGTTCATAGAAACCAGCCCAAAGATTCCGCCAATAAAACCCGGAATCGTGTTTACTCCAAACTTAGATCTCAACAAAGAAGATAATTCCTATTTAATGACCGAAACTTTAGCCAAAGTTTATTTGGAGCAAAAAAAATATCAAAAAGCGATACAAGCTTATGAGATATTAATTTTGAAATATCCAGAAAAAAGTAGTTTCTTTGCAGACCGTATAAAAGATATTAGGATAATACAACAAAATAACAATTAATAATAAATAGTATGTTTTCAATTTTTTTAGTTTTAATTACAATAGTATGTTTTCTATTGATCGTAGTAATTATGGTTCAAAACCCTAAAGGTGGTGGACTTTCTTCTACAATAAGCGGTTCTCAAATGTTAGGTGGTGTACAAAAAACTACTGATTTCTTAGACAAAAGTACTTGGACATTGGCAACTATACTAATCGCATTAATATTGCTTTCTGGTTTGAGTTTTACAGGAACTTTGAGCGATGCAGATTCAAAAATTATTGACAATACAGAAACTGCAGCTCCAAAAACTAATGCTCCAGTTCAAAATGCACCTGCGGAAAACACACCTGCGCCTGCAACTCCAGCAAAATAATTTGTTCAAATAAATACAAAAATGCCAGCCTGTCAAAGCTGGCATTTTTTATAAGAAAAAATGTCAGTTTACCTGCAATGGCATAATTTCTGAAAAGAATAAAAACAGTAAATTTTAATATAAATATAAAAAATCATGGCATTAAACATTAAACCTCTTTCAGACAGAGTTCTTATCGAGCCAGTTGCAGCTGAAACGAAAACGGCGTCAGGAATTTTTATTCCAGATACAGCCAAAGAGAAACCACAAAAAGGAACAGTAGTAGCAGTAGGAAATGGAACTAAAGACCATACTATGACTGTAAAAATTGGAGATACAGTACTTTATGGAAAATATGCTGGAACTGAATTAAAATTAGAAGGAAAAGACTATTTGATTATGCGTGAAGACGACATTTTAGCAATCATCTAAAATCAAATACACAAATAAACGAATAAACAAATAAACAATAAAATGGCAAAAGATATAAAATTTGATATTGAGGCACGTGACGGTTTAAAACGTGGTGTTGACGCATTAGCAAATGCAGTAAAAGTAACTCTTGGACCAAAAGGCCGCAACGTAATTATTGGAAAATCTTTTGGTGGACCTACAGTTACTAAAGATGGAGTTTCGGTTGCAAAAGAAATCGAATTAAAAGATCCATTAGAGAACATGGGAGCTCAAATGGTAAAAGAAGTAGCATCAAAAACTAATGATTTAGCTGGAGACGGAACTACAACTGCAACAGTATTAGCACAAGCCATCGTAAAAGAAGGATTGAAAAACGTTGCTGCAGGAGCAAATCCAATGGATTTGAAACGCGGAATTGACAAAGCGGTTGAAGCTATTGTTGCCGATCTTGCTAAACAAGCAAAAGTAGTAGGAAGCGATTCTGAAAAAATCAAACAAATTGCCTCTATTTCAGCTAACAATGACGAAGTAATTGGTGAATTAATCGCTAATGCTTTCGCAAAAGTTGGAAAAGAAGGTGTAATCACTGTTGAAGAAGCCAAAGGAACTGATACTTATGTAGATGTTGTAGAAGGTATGCAATTTGACAGAGGATACCTTTCTCCATATTTTGTTACCAATCCAGAAAAAATGGAAGCGGAACTAGAAAGCCCATACATCCTTTTGTATGACAAAAAAGTTTCTTCTTTAAAAGAATTATTGCCAGTTCTTGAGCCAGTTGCTCAATCAGGAAAACCATTATTGATTATTGCCGAAGATGTTGACGGAGAAGCGTTATCTACATTGGTAGTAAACAAATTACGTGGCGCATTAAAAATTGCAGCTGTAAAAGCTCCAGGTTTTGGTGATAGAAGAAAAGCAATGTTGGAAGATATCGCTATCTTAACTGGCGGAACAGTAATCTCTGAAGAAAGAGGATATACTCTAGAGAACACAACTATCGAAATGTTGGGAACTGCAAAAAGAGTAACTATCGACAAAGACAACACAACTATTGTTAGCGGTGCTGGAGAAGCTGATATGATTAAAAATCGTGTAAACCAAATCAAAGGTCAAATGGAAACTACGACTTCTGATTATGACAAAGAAAAATTACAAGAGCGTTTGGCAAAACTAGCTGGCGGTGTTGCTGTTCTTTATGTTGGTGCTGCTTCTGAAGTTGAAATGAAAGAGAAAAAAGACAGAGTTGACGATGCGCTTCACGCTACTCGCGCTGCTGTTGAAGAAGGAATTGTTGCTGGTGGAGGTGTTGCTTTATTAAGAGCAAAACAAGCACTTGATGCCTTGAAAGCAGACAATGCTGATGAAGCTACAGGAATTAAAATTATTTCTCGCGCTATAGAAGCTCCGTTAAGAACAATTGTTGAAAACGCTGGTCTTGAAGGTTCTGTTGTTGTAGCAAAAGTTTCTGAAGGTACTGGTGATTATGGTTACAATGCCAAAACAGACGAGTATGTAGATATGCTAAAAGCAGGTATTATCGATCCTAAAAAAGTAACTCGTGTAGCTTTAGAAAATGCTGCTTCGGTTTCTGGAATGATTTTAACTACTGAGTGTGCTTTAATCGATATTAAAGAAGAAAATGCAGGTGGAGGCCACATGGGTGGAGGTATGCCGGGAATGATGTAAAAATCAGCATTCCCTTTAAATATAAAATCCGTCTTGAATTCGTTCTCGACGGATTTTTTATTTCTAAATCTTTTTACCTAAATTCTATTAATTGTTTTTGGAGCAGAAAGATTTGGCTTTTTCAGCAGGCATTGGTCCCGCTATCCGTTGCAATCTTTTTGTTTTTAAAGAAAAAACAAAAAGGATTTTCACTCCTATCGGGGCTAAAGGGAAATACTTTGCTTTTTTGAAATTATCCAAAACAAAGCACAAAAAAACCCTCTTGTTCAGTTGAGCAAGACGGTTCATTTGTATTTATTAAATTTTAATGATGAACAACTTTTTTCTTAATTATTTTTAAGAAAACTGGCAAAGTTGAAACCAATATAATTCCGATGACAATTTTTTCAATATGCTCTTTTAAATCAATTCCCCACTGATCTAAACAAAAACCGTACAAATAATGACCAGAAAAAATTAATATAAATGACCAAAGAATTGAACTCAACACATTAAAAAACATGAATTTTTTCTTATCCATAGTTCCGATACCAGCTACTATCGGAGCAAAAGTTCTTACGATTGGTAAAAACCTTGCATAAATAATAGCCTTTCCGCCATGCTTATCAAAAAACTCCTTGGCCTGAAGCAAATATTTTTTCTTAAACAAAAATGTATCTTCTCTGTTGTATAAATAATAACCACTTTTGGCACCAAACCAATAACCCACCATATTTCCTAAAACACCCGAAAGCGCCACCAATGATGAAAGTAATACAAGATTTATGAAATCATTTTCAATATGAACAACACTCTGAACCAATTCACCACTATAAATCCCAGCAAGAAAAAGAAGACTGTCGCCAGGAAGGAAAAAACCAGCAAAAAGACCCGTTTCGGCAAAAACAATAAACAAAACTATATACAAACCCAGTTGAATGCCACCAATTGTAAAAGTTATATAAAATTCGGGATTTACTAATTGGGTCCAATCAAAATTATTCATAAATTCTTGTGTTTTATTTAGGCTGTGAAAGTAAGGATAATTTAGGTGAACCACAATATAATCCCCCATTTTAAAGTTTTATTAACGATTAAAAAACAAAAACAAAAAACACCAAATTGGACTACCTTTTTGATGCCTTTTTTATAATCTGCGAAATTATGGTCCTTCGCCTAAATTAGTGTAAAGTTAAAAAATGATCTAATTTTGGGGTAGGAAATTAGAAGGATTAGGAGTTTTATTGGGAGTTAAATCTCCATGGGTTTTAAAAAAGATAGATGTTCAACATCCTACACAAGTAATTGATGTCTATATCGAATATGAAAGGGGTTCAAGATTTGAATGTCCCAATTGTGGAGAGTTATGCAAAGTTCACGACGGTAATGTAAAACGTGTAAGGCATTAGAATTTATTTGATTATCGTTGCTATTTAAATATCAAAGTTCCTAGAATAAGTTGCAATAAGGATGGTGTAAAAGTTGTTCATTCTACTCCTTGGGATCGCAGAGGCAATCATTACAGTCTTAAATTTGAGGCTTTAATTATTCGCTTGTATAAAGAAATGTCCGCATCTGCTATCAGCAGAGAATTGGGTGAACCCGATAATAATTTATGGCGCGTTTTTAATTATTGGGCAGATAAAAATGTAATTCAAAAATTTGATTTTAAAGACATTAAGCGTGTTTGTATAGATGAAACAGCTATAAAAAGAGGGCATAATTACATAAGTATTTTTACAGATTTAGACACGGGTAAAGTTATATTTGTTACAGAGGGAAGAAAAATGGAGGTTTTTGAATTGTTCTATGGTTGGCTTTGGGATAATGGTGGATATCCTGGTGGGAAAGAATTATTTAGCATGGATATGTCAGTGTCCTACCAAGCTGGTCAGAAAGAATATTTTGCAGGAACTGAAGTAGTTTTCTATAGATTTCACATTAAAAAGGGATGAATAAAACTCTAAACCTAGTTCGCCTAGAAGAGGTTAAAACAGTTGAATCTCTCAAAAAATCTAAATACATTTAGTTGAAAAACGAAGCTAAATCAACAGAAAATCAATCTAGTAGATTATACGAGTATTTAAGTGATAGTACTTTAAATACAACAATAGCATACCAAATTAAAAATAAATTTGATCAGTTATGGAATGTACAATTACATGCAATTGAACCAATGCTGGAAAAATGGATTGAAGAAGCAACTTCGCAGGGGCTTAAACCAATAAACGCATTCATTAAAACAATCAGAACTCACTATAATGGAATTGTAAAATCAATCAAAACTGGAATAACAAATGCTGTCTCAGAAGGATTGAATAGCGTGATGCAATTAGCAAGATCCAGAGCAAGAGGTTATAGAAATCCCGAGAATTTCATAAAAATGGTATATTACCTGGGAAATGACTAAAAAACACAATTCCATTAATTTAGGCCAAGAGCCATTTTTACTCTGAACTTGAATACAATTAATTTATAAACAAATATTGTGTTTATCTCTAGTCCTGATCGTCCAATTGCTCTCACAATAGCCTTTTCTTTTTGAAAAGCAAGGGACTTAGTCAAGAGCATGATCTATGTGTCTAAAAAATCTAAATGTTTTTGCGTGTAAAAACAAATAATCTGAACATAGAGAATTTAATCCATCCCCTCTAAATTGACAATTCTATCAAATATTTCTTTTAAAAATATAACAAAAAAGAGTAAGCCACCAGCAAAGATAAAGTGATCTTTTGTAATTGTTAATGGAGCATCAAGGATATTATACAGACTTGGTATTATAATGCATAATGACACTAAAAGTCCTATCCAAGGATTTATTTTGTTTAAAAAAGTTTTTAATCGCATGTTCATGTCGTTATTAAGTTCTAGGCTCATGGTTATTTATATTTTTTAGATGAGTAAATATATAATGAAAGGCTCTTTTTTTTTGTGCTGATGTTATGAAGTTGGATTTTTTTGTCATGAAATGCTCTTAATGTATGCATCAATTTTGCTCTTATAGTTTCTTGTTTTATAGATAAAAAAAAACTTCTCAGTTAGGGAGAAGATTTCTTGTTTTATTTTAATAAGCGAATTTTTACGATAGAATTTTTATTTTTTTGATAAAATCTTTATAGTTGTCGCTAAGATTAATTTTGCGATTTCCTTTGAGAATGACAAGATTATCTGCAAGGATTATTTCTTCTATAGTATCGGAGTTTACGATGTAGTTTCTATGTGTTCTAATGAATTTGTTTTTATCGAGCAACTCACTAATCTTGGTTAGCGAAATGAGGATGACAAATTTTTCTTTTTCGGTAATGATGTTGCAATAGCGATCCTCGACTTCGATGTAAATAATATCCTTTAACGATACTTTTTTAAGCGTATTTTTCTTTTTGATAAACATATAATCATTGCCGATTACGGTATCTTGGTCTTCACTCAAAAAAATATTGGTTTGCGAGTAGAATTTTTCGACAGCCATTTCAAGGGCATATATAATTTCTAATTCATTAAAAGGTTTCATTAAAAAGCTAAAGGGCTTGGTGAGTTTGGCTCTTTCAAAAATTTGACGGTCTTGTGAGCTGGTCAAAAAAACAAAGGGTTTAATGGCATTTGGAACAATGTTTATGGTCTCGGCAAAAGTAATTCCATCTGGTTTTCCATCCAAGAAAACATCGATGACAATGATATCAACATCATTTTTATAAAATAAAGTAAGGGCATCTGTATAATTTCTTGCTACGCCCACGATATTGTAATTGTTATCCAGTAAAACTTTGCTCAGGGCATCGCTTTGCTCTAGGGTATCTTCTATGATAAGTACGTTGATGTTATCCATTTTGTTCAGTTTTTGGGAACAAAAGTATCATCTTAGTTCCTTGGTTGATTTCGCTTTCTATGGCTAATGAACCGCTATTTTTCTTGATCATTTGTTTACACAATTGCATTCCTAAACCCGTTCCAATAATCTCAGAGTTTTTTTTCTTTGCTAATAATTCATTATCTTGGAGTAACTCATTAATAGTGTTTTGTGTCATTCCTAAACCAGTATCTTGAATCACGAGTTGACAAAAATTAGTATTTGTTTCTTCTGTGTAAAAGCTGATTTGTCCATTCACAGGGGAGAATTTAATGGCGTTGTCGAGCAAATTGCGCAATATAATTTTTAGCGAATCGAGATCTACGAAGATAAAACTATTTTTTAAAACTGTGTTCTCAAAAGTGATGGATTTATCAAGCAATAAAGGTTTGTAGTTGTATTCTATTTGTTGCACGATAGAATAGAGATGCACTGAATCTTTATAGAAATACAATTGCTTGGTTTGTAACAATGCCCAATGGAGCAGGTTGTCGAGCAGGCTATAGGCGCCGTTTGCAATTGCGTTATTTTGATGCAGGAGACGGTCCAGTTCGCTGTAATTTTTGGTTTCTAGCGAGGCGGTTAATTTAGAATTACTTGTTTTTAAAGCATTTACTGAGGAACGCAAATCGTGACTCACTATAGAAAACAATTGATCTTTGGTAGCGTTGAGTTCGTCTAATTTCACTTTTTGGTTGAAGATGATTTTTGCGTTTTTTACTTTTTGGGCATAAGCATAAATACCTCCTGATAACAGCAATAATAAACCCAGTGTTGAAAAAAACATAGTCTTACGCTGCGTTTCTTTTAATTTGTTCTCAACTTTGAGTACCGAAATCTGTTTTTGTTTTTGAGCTACGGCATATTTTTTTTCGTAGTCTGCAAGTGCCCAGACTTTATTTTGATTGTTAAGTGAATCATTCCATTGGATTGATTCTTTTCGGTAGACTAAAGCTTGTTTGTAGTTGCTTTTGTTTTCTTCGACAACAGCCATATTTTTTGAAGCTTTTCTTTTTATGTCAAAATCTTTAACTTTTTTGGATAAAAAATAGGCTTTTTCAAAATAAGGAATGGCTTGTGCATCTTTGTATTGTACGTAATATAAATTAGCAATATCCAAATACAAATATATTAGCGATGCAGTGTCTTTTTCTTTTTCTTGCAATACTTTACTTTTAAAAAGATATTCTTCTGCTTTAGGAAACAGATTAAGATGTAAATAACAAATGCCTAAATTTATGTAAATTAGACTTTTTTTATATCCTTGATTTTTTGAAGAGTCCAGTTTTTCGACTTTTTTAAAATAATAGATTGCTTTTTCAAATTCTTTTAATTCTAATGAAATTTCTCCTAAATCTTTACTGACTAATGGGTAGAATTTAAATTTTATACTAACTAAGTTTAATTCTGATCGTGATTCTTTGAATAGTTTTTTTTCTCTAAAACAACTTCCTCTAAAATAATGGCAATAGTCGACAAGTTCTACGTTACTCTTAGAACTCAATTGTTTCATGGAATAAACTAAAGTGGAATCATAGTTATGTTTAATGAAAAATACTTGTGCCTTGTTGAAGTTAAATTCGTCTTTAAACTCTGTTGCTTTTTTCTTAAGAGTTTTATTGAAAACAATATTAGACGATTTCTCTTGAGAAAAAAGAAATGAAGGGGTGATTAAATATAATGTAATTAAAAATAGTTTAAATTTGATCATTTCAAGTAATTCGTTAATTTTAAATGAGCTACTTTATGATAAAGTACATCGCTTAATTATTATTTATAGAATTAAGCGATGTAAATTGAATTAGCTTTTTCTGTGTATTAATTTAAAATTTATATTAATGCACCACTCCTGTCTCAGTTCCTCTAGAAGTCTCAGGATCTAAGTTTATCATAAAAGATTTTATTTTTCTTATATCTCCCACTGTAGGAGAGGTATAGTCTAATTCTACATACCACACATCACAGGTTTCTGGGGTTTCCATAGAGAAATCATAATCGTAATTGATGGTCAAAACGTTTCCTTTTTCTTTAGGAATTTCTACAAGAGGGGCGTCAGGATTCTTAGAGTTTATATATAGTGTTGCTCTCACTTTCAGAGTCAATGGACCACCTTTTGGAGTGTAGAATCTTGCGGAGACTAATGGAGCTACTGGATAAGTAACATTTTTAGGTTGTTTAAATGTAAATGCTTCCGAATTGATCTTGGTAGTTTGAATCGTTGGGTAAGGTTTACCTGGAAATGGATCTGAGATTTTTTTGGTCATAATTTTTGAGTTAATTGTTAATAATTTTTTGGTTAAAGATATTTTTTTTCTTTGAATATTGTGTAAAGAATTTATTATTTTTTAGAACACAGTTGATTTATTCTGTTAAAAATGGAGATATTTTTTCTTTTAATCAGGAAAAATAGTACTTATAAAAAGATAAAAGATATTGCCTTTAATAATAAGGTGAAATGTCGATTAAATAAATCATCTACCAATGTCTGTTTATTTAAATCTGAAAAACTTGGCACGAAAATGTCCCTAAGAGTAAAATGTTTTTTGCGTAATTCAGTTGATATATCCAAGCGTCATAATATGCATACTAATAAAAACAGGCTTTATAACTGGTTTTGTCATTTTTATTACAAACTATCTTCGTCTAATGGCATTTTTTTAATTCAAACTTAATTTCTGACATAGCTTTGATCTTGAAAATAAGAGAATTACCCAGTTTTTGTTTTTGAATATTTATTGCAAGCTAAATTCCTTAATAGTCTATTTTTTGCGAGTGTCTTCGCAAATTATGGATGAGAATAATAAATAAAGTGGAGCAGAACCCACTTAAAAAAACGAGGCGGTATCCGAAAAGCTTTACGAGTAGGAAATATAAATGTTGGAAATTATGTCAGAAATTAAACCAAACAACACGGTAGAAGCAAATGAAGAGTTTCATGTAATGTATGAGTATCTTCAAGTTAGAGCTACGGTAATTAATTTTACAAATCAGGATATGATACTTACAGGCTCTGATTTGTCTTGGGGAAAATGGATTAATTCTCCAGTTGACACTCCAAGATCAGATACTTCGACTTTTGGTTCCCAAGGTCGTGATTCATCTCCTTCTGGAACTACAGGATGGGCTACATGGAAAATAGGCAATGCAATAATTACAGTCAATTTTGATTGTCCATTGAATGGTAGTAATAGTCAATCAATCACTTGCGAACCTAAAGGTGCTTTTAATGTGTCGGCTACAGGAACAGGCGGAAATGTTAATATATGTTCTTTTAAAATATTGCCTGTTTAATTAAAAAAAACAGGTTGTTTAAGCACTTTTGAATTTTAATTTTGAAATTCAAAAGTGCTTTTTATTTAGATACTATTGTTAAAAGTTGTTTGTTTTTGGAATAGAAAAACCCCGTTTCATGTATTTGAAACGGGGTTTATTATGAATTAAACCTTTAGTAAACTAAGATCTGATTACTCTTTTTTCTCCTCACGAGGAGGTCTTTGTAAAAGTGCTTTTCTAGACACTTTCTCTTTTCTTGTTTTTGGATCCATACCAAGATATTTAACTTGGAATACATCACCCATATTAACAACGTCTGTAACGTTTTCAGTACGTTCCCAAGCTAGTTCAGATACATGAAGCAATACTTCATTTCCTGGCGCTGCTGAATATTCTACTACTGCACCAAAATCAAGCATTTTAATTACCTTAACTTCGTAAGCTTCTCCCATTTGTGGTTTGAAAGTAATAGATTGGATTTTAGCCAATACCGCTTCAATTCCAGCAGGATCTGTACCTAAGATTTCGATAACACCTTCTTCGTTCACTTCGTTGATTACGATTGTAGTTCCAGTAGCTTTTTGTAATTCTTGAATTACTTTTCCTCCAGGTCCGATTAAAGCACCGATGAAGTTTCCGGGAATAGTTCTAGTGATGATTTTTGGAGAGTGTGCTTTAACATCTGCATTTGGTTTTGCAAGAGTTTCAAGTAATTTTCCTAAAATATGTAAACGTCCATCACGAGCTTGAGCCAAGGCCTGCTCCATGATTTCGTATTTCAACCCGTCAATTTTGATGTCCATTTGACAAGCTGTAATACCTTCTGAAGTTCCAGTTACCTTGAAATCCATATCCCCTAAATGATCTTCATCACCTAAAATATCAGATAAAACGGCAAAACGATCACCATCAGTAATCAATCCCATTGCAATTCCAGAAACTGGTCGAATCATTTGAATACCTGCATCCATCAAAGCTAATGTTCCAGCACAAACGGTAGCCATAGAAGATGAACCATTTGATTCCAATACTTCAGAAACAACTCTGATTGTATATGGATTTTCAGCAGGAATCATGTTTTTCAAAGCTCTCTGAGCAAGATTTCCGTGTCCAACTTCTCTTCTTGAAGTTCCTCTCAATGGACGAGCTTCTCCTGTAGAAAATGGTGGGAAGTTATAGTGTAAGTAGAATTTTTCTTCTCCTTGTTCAGATGGTGAGTCAATTTGGTTTGCTTCTCTCGATGTTCCTAAAGTTGCTGTTGCCAATGCTTGAGTTTCTCCACGTGTAAACAATGCAGAACCGTGAACAGATGGTAAATAATCTACCTCACACCAGATTGGTCTGATTTCTGTAGTTTTTCTTCCGTCAAGACGAGTTCCTAAATCTAAAGTTACATTACGAACCGCTTCTTTATTGGTTTTGTAGAAATATTTAGAAACTAAATCTCCATTTTCTGCCAATTCTTCTTCAGTAAATAATGCTTTTACTTCTTCTTTCACAGCATCAAATGCAGCCGAACGTTCGTGTTTAGCTGAACCTTTGCTTGCAATAGCGTAAATTTTATCATAAGCCGCTGCCTTTACTTTAGCGTAAATAGCATCGTCTGTTTTTTCAGTTTCATACGTACGAACTTCTTTCTTCCCAAAAGCTGCTTGCAAACGTTCTTGTGCAGCAATTTGGTTTTTAATATGTTCGTGAGCAAATTTAATTGCTTCTAACATTTCTGCTTCTGAGATTTCTTTCATCTCTCCTTCTACCATTGCGATAGAATCTGTTGAAGCTCCAATCATCATGTCGATATCCGACAATTCTAATTGTGCGCGAGATGGATTGATGATGAATTTACCGTCAATTCTTCCTACTCTGGCTTCTGAAATTAAAGTTTCAAAAGGAATGTCAGACAATGCAAGTGCTGCCGAAGCTGCTAATCCTGCTAATGCATCTGGCATAACTTCATCATCATGAGACATTAACTGAATCATAACCTGAACTTCTGCGTGATAATCACTTGGGAAAAGCGGACGTAAAACACGGTCAACTAATCTCATTGTTAATACTTCGTTGTCACTTGGACGAGCTTCTCTTTTAAAGAAACCTCCAGGGAAACGACCAGCTGCTGCAAATTTTTCGCGATAATCTACCGTTAACGGTAAAAAATCAATACCTGGACTTGCTTTTCTTGAGGATACAACTGTTCCTAAAATAACAGTTTTCCCAATTCTTACTACTACAGAACCGTCTGCTTGTTTAGCTAAACGTCCTGTCTCGATTGTGATGCTTCTGCCATCACCTAAATCGATACTTTCTACAAATAATTGTGGAATCATAAATTTTTTTCTAATTGATTATACAATGGGTTTTAGTTGTGTTGTTAGTTGTAGTTGTTGCGTAGTTAATGCCTAAAACCCAATGAAAAACCAAACTTTTTTTAATTTAAAGTCAATCCTTTGAAAAATTGATAACAATCCCTAAATTTAAAGTATTTTTTTAAATCTTAAAGGATAAATAAAAAAAGAGGCACTTTCGCACCTCTTTTTCATATATTGATTATTTTCTAATACCCAATACTTTGATGATCTCACGATATCTGTTAATCTCTGTTTTCTTCAAGTAATCCAACAAAGATCTTCTTTTACCTACTAATAGTACCAATGAACGCTCAGTGTTAAAATCGTGACGATTTTTTTTCAAGTGCTCAGTAAGGTGGCTGATTCTGTAAGTGAATAACGCGATTTGACCTTCTGCAGATCCTGTGTTTTCTGCTTTTCCTCCGTGTTTAGCGAAGATTTCTTCTTTAATCTCTTTAGTTAAATACATTCGAATATTATTTAATGATTTTTATGTATGCCGTACAGCTATTGTAAGACGGGTGCAAAAGTAAATAATAATTGTGAATTATGAATTATGAATTGTGAATTATTTCAGATTACTTTGAATCTAGTATAAAATAAGAATAAGGTAAACTAGATGTGGTTTTTATTTTTTGTCCTCTTTGCTCAGCTGGAATCCAATTTTCATAACTTAAAAGAATTTTTATTGCTTTTTCATCCAATTTAGTATTCATTGATTTTATGATTTTTGGATCGGTAATTTTTCCATCTTCATCTATAACATATCGTATAAAAGTTTCATTTACGAGATAATCAAATTTATTAGGAACACTAATGTTCTTTTTTAAGTACTTATAAAAATGTTGAGAACCATTTTTAGGCTGCGCTCTTTTTTCTAGAACAGTATAAGCCGTTTCGATATTGTTTTCATCGATAATTGTTCCTGAAATTAGCTTGCCATTTTGGTATGTTTCGGTAAATCTGTTCTCTGGTATTCTAGTCCAGCCTTTCCAAACATTGTCTTTTAATCCATTTTTTAATTTTCCTGAACCAAAATAATTTTTGGTACTTTCTTCATAATCGCCATTGCCATCAACTACTTTTTGCGTTCCGTTGATGTTCCAGAATTGATCGATTTTGTATGTAGAATTATTATCTTTAGAATAGGGAATACACGTTTTTTCTTCTTTCTTGTTTCCATTTTCATAATATTCTAAGTCTTTGCCTTCCTGAATACCATAACTAAAATTGGCGACGGTTTTTTTGTTGCCGTTTTCGTAATAAAAAATAAATTCTCCTTGTCTCCACAAGACATCTTTGTCAATTGATTTTCCCTCGCATTGTAAAACTCCAGATTTGTAATAATCATTAATAATATATGGAGATTTGTTTAATTCATAATTTCGAATTATTCTATAGTCTGCTTGATCTTGATTAGGGTTTTCATTATCTGGATTCATTAAATAATTATTTAAATTTATTCTGATGACCCAACTAGAAGCCAAAGATATTTTTTTATCATTTTCTGATTGGGAATAATTAACTATCGTAATTAGTAGAAATAAAGTATGGATTAGTTTTTGTTTCATTATGAATTATTTTAATGCGCACTTTGGATTGTAATAGGTAAAGTGTAAAGACAATTTACTTTTTGTCCTTTTTGTTCTCCTGGATTCCAGTTTTCACAATTTGTCACAACACGTATCGCTTCCTCACCAGTTCCATAGCCTATGTCTTTGATTATTCTTGGATTTATTATTTTACCGTCTTTGCCGACTGTAAATCTGACGTAAATTTTGCCTGACAAAGGCAAAGATCTGGCACTATATGGCATTGTATAATTTTTACCTATGTATTGATAGAAATCCTCAATTCCTTTTTTGGGTTCTGGTTTTTTTTCTAAAATTGTATAAACATTTTCTATATTATTTTCGTCCACTGTTTTCCCCGAAATAAATTGGCCGTCTTTGTAGTTTTCTGTGTATTTTATTTTGGGGTTAATTATCCAGCCAGACCAAATGCCATCTTTAAATCCGTCTTTAATGCTCCCGGTTCCAAAAAATTTCTCGTCATTTTCCTCATAGATGCCATTTCCGTCTGTTACTTTTTGTACTCCGTCTTTATTCCAAAATTGGTTGATTTTGTATTTATATTTATTGTTCTCCTTTTTGTCAGTATTGTCTGAAATGTATTCTCCTTCCAGTTTGTAATTTCCGTTTTCATACCATTTGTATTCTTTACCATTTGGATGGTTTTTTACAAAATTTAAAACTGATTTTTTATTTCCGTTTTCGTAAAAAAAAGCACATTGCCCTTCTTTTGTCAAGCGGTCAGTTGTTGTTGATGTTCCGTTCATAAAAATTTTTCCTGATTTATAATAATCATTAATTTCGTAGCTTTTTTTTCTTGTTTTGTAATCTTTGATTATTCTGATATAGACATAATCTTGATTGCTTGTTTCGGTGAAGAGCGAATCCAATAAAATAGCTTTATCATTTGGGGAAGTCTGTGAAAATGCTAGCTTTGGCACAAAAAGGAATAATATCGAAAATAAAATTAGTCTCATTTTTAGGTTTGGTTAATGTTTTTTAGTTGAATAAGATTTTCGTAAAAGTATGATTTTGTTTTGTAAATATAAAATTACAATTATTTTAAATCTGATATTTTTTATAAAAAAAAGGCTAGTCATTAAACTGACCAGCCTTTCGTTTTTTATTTTGTATTCTGTTTTATTTTTTTACTATGTAATCTTAAAATAATTTAGAAATCTCTTGATTAACAAATTCTAAGAAACGTTCGTCTTCTTCCGTAAATGGATTAATCACATGGCTGTCAATGTCAATTTGACCAATGTTTTCGCCATTTACAAAAAGAGGAACTACGATTTCAGATTTTACAGTAAAACTACACGCAATATAGTTGTTTTGTGCGCTTACGTCAGGAACGACAAAATTATTGTTGGAAACTGCTACTTGGCCGCATATTCCTTTTCCGAATGGAATAACGGTATGATCTGTTTCGTCACCTACATAAGGACCAAGATGCAGTGTTTTGGTCTCGTGATTGGCAAAATAAAAGCCAACCCAGTTGTAGTAAGAAATAGAATCACTCAAGAGTTGGCAGATTGATAAAAGCTTTTCGTCTCTGCTAAGTGTTGTGTTTGTTGTTATCTCAGTTACTTTCGGTTGTAATTCTTGAAAAGGCATGATTTTTTATTTTTTTATACAAAAGTATTTAAAGCTAATTCTTTAATTGCATAAATTTGCCAAAAAAATAATTTTGAAAAAATACCTTATTGAATATAAACCTTTTTTAGTTTTTTTAGCTAGTTTTTTTGGTTGTTATATTTTGCTAACGTTCCTCTATCAGTTTTTTCTGAATGGCTTCGGAGGCAATACAGTAGATACAATAACGCAAGTAGTTGCTCATAATTCTGAAAAAGTGATTTCATGGTTTTTTATGCGTATTCAAGCTGAAAGTGTTGTTAACGAGCCTTTTGTTAGAATGTATTTTCAAAATGAATATATTGTTCGGATAGTGGAAGGCTGCAACGGAATAAGCGTTATTATTTTATTTATTTCTTTTATTGTTGCTTTCTCAGGAAGTTTAAAGAATACCTTTTTTTTTATTTTTGGCGGAACTTTATTGATTTATATTCTAAATGTATTGCGTATTGCTCTATTAATAATTTTGATGTATTATTTTCCTGAGAAGAAGCATTTGTTGCATGGTGTCTTATTTCCAGCGATAATTTATGGGGCGATTTTTGTTTTATGGGTAATTTGGGTTAATAAATTTTCGAAATATGCTAAATAAAGTGCTTCAAAACAAAATGCGTATTTTTTTCACACTTGTATTAGTGTCTTTGCTAATGCTTGTAAGAGTTTTTGAAAGTCAATTGTTTTATGATCCTTTTTTGGTTTATTTCAATGGAGATTATTTGAAATTGCCTTTGCCTGAGTTTGATTCAGGATTATTGTTTTTAGGATTATTGTTTCGTTTTACTTTAAATACGGTTTTTTCGTTAGGCATACTTTATTTCCTTTTTAATGATAGGGGGATGATTTCATTTGCAACTGTTTTGTATGTTTTCCTTTTTGTGATTCTAATTGTTCTTTTCTTTTTTATTATTTACTTTTTTAAAAGTGACCAAAATTTAATCCTTTTTTACGTGAGACGCTTTTTGATTCAGCCTTTGTTTGTAATTCTTTTTGTGCCAGCGTTTTATTTTCAAAAACTAAAAAAATAATTCTTTTTTTTTCTTACCTTTAAGTGACTTATGAAAGAATTAGTTAGAAATGAAAATTGTAAAACATTCTGGGGCTATTGTTGATTTTAATCGTGCAAAATTAAAACAGTCTCTACTGAAATCAGGAGCGACGCCTGCAATGGTTGACGATATTTTGCAGCTTATTGAAAAAGATGTTCACGATGGGATTTCTACAAAACATATTTTTAAAACGGCTTTTAGACTTCTTAAAAAAACTTCCAATTCGAATGCGGCTCGATATAATTTAAGAGAAGCTATTCGATTATTGGGACCTGCAGGTTTTTTTTTCGAAAAATTCATTGCCAGACTTTTTACTTCGGAACATTATGAAACTAAAGTTAATTTGATTTTGAGGGGCAAATGTGTTTCGCATGAAATAGATGTTCTAGTTAAGAATAACAGTGGTATTGCCATGGTCGAGTGTAAGTTTCACGTAGGAAAGGATGTTGCTACCGATGTGAAAGTGCCTATGTATATTTTGTCCCGTTTTAATGATTTAAAAGATGAAAAGCATGAGATATTTTCCAGAAATGATAGCGTTTCTAAATGTTGGATTGTTACCAATAGTCGTTTTACCTCAGATGCTGTTGATTTTGCAAAATGTTCAGGTCTCAACTTGTTGAGCTGGGACTATCCAAAAACCGATAATTTAAAATCCAAAATCAGCAACCGTCAGTTGTATCCCATAACTTGTTTAACAACGTTAACTCTTTCGGAAAAGGAGAAATTATTGATTTTGGATGTTATTTTAGTTCGCGAGATCGTCAATAATAGAAGCTATTTGGAAAAAATAGGTTTGAGTCCTAATCGTATTAAAAATGTAATGAAAGAAGCTTCAGAGCTGTGTAGGGTTATATAATTTTAAGTGTCGAAATTAATTTTAAATTTTAAATAGTATTAAAATGAAAATTACAAGTATTGGTGGAGTAGGCACGGTAACAGGATCTAAAACGTTGGTAGAAAGTAATGGAATTAGAATTTTGATAGACTGCGGACAATTTCAAGGACTAAAATCTTTGCGGGAGCTTAATTGGGAACCGTTGCCTATTTTGCCCTCTACTATAGATTTTGTTTTGTTAACCCACGGACATTTGGATCATTGTGGCTGGTTGCCTCGGTTGGTAAATCAAGGATTTACAGGTAAAATATATTGTACCAGCCCAACCGCAGCTGTTGCTAAATTGATTCTTTTGGATAGTGCCAAAATTCAAGAAGAAGATGCCAAGATGGCAAATGAAGGAAAGTTTTCTAAGCATGAAATAGCCGAACCATTATACACAGTGGTTCAAGCCGAAAAAGTTTTTACTCATTTTAAAATAATTGAACCCAATGTAAGTATTGCTTTGGATGCCGAAATTGAGACTGTTTTTACTACCGCAGGACACATTCTGGGAGCGTGCACAATTGAACTTCAACTAGAAAAAAAAGTGGTCGTTTTTTCGGGCGATATTGGTCGAGACAATGACGTATTGATGTTTCCTCCTACAAAGCCCAAAAAGGCAGATTATATTTTTCTTGAATGCACCTACGGTAACCGACTTCATCCAGATACAGATCCCAAATTAGAACTTGAAATGTATATTAATACTGCCGTAAATAATGGAGGAACCATCATAATTCCGAGTTTCGCCGTAGAACGTGCCCAAAGCGTAATGTATTTGCTCTGGCAATTGAAGGAAGAAGGCAGGATTCCAAATATTCCTTATATTATTGATACTCCAATGGGAATTAGTATGTTAGAACTTTTTGTGAATCATAGGAAATGGCATCGGTTAAATGAAAAAGAATTTACCGCTATGTGTAAAATGTTTACCATAATTTCAGATTATCAAGAAACAGTTGATACGATTTATAATAAACAGCCAAAAGTTGTAATTGCAGCAAGTGGTATGGTTACCGGCGGTAGGGTTTTGAGTTATTTGGAACATTACATTCAATTGCCCGAAACGACAGTAATTATTATTGGTTACCAAGGCGAAGGAACTCGGGGAAGAAAAATGTTAGAAGGAGCAAAGGATATAAAAATACGCGGAAGATATTTCGAAGTAAAAGCCAAAATAGTGGGAATAGAAGGCTTATCGGCTCATGGAGATCAAAAAGATTTGCTTAATTGGCTTTCAGATTTAGAAGAAAAACCAAAAAAAGTCTTTTTGGTACACGGAGAAAATGAACCTGCCGATGAACTTAGAATGAAAATAAAAGAAAAATATGATTTTGAATGTGTGGTTCCTTTGATGGGACAGGTCTTTGAATTATAGTCTATTTTTGTTTTTAAAAAGTTTAACAAGAGTTTGGTTTTTTTAGTAGATTAATAATATTAATTTTGCAGTATGCAATTTAAAAAGCACATAAGTTTATTTTTAGCGTTTCTGATATTGAGTTCCAATGTCGGATTGGCTTTTAATGTGCATTATTGCGGCAGTAAGATTGCTTCTGTTTCTTTGAGTTTGCCTTCGGTATCATCAATGCAAAAAGATGGAGATTGCTGTTCAAAAAAAGCTGTCAAAAAAGAAAGCTGTTGCAAAGACAAGAAAATTGTTTTTAAAGAAAAAGCAGATGATAAAATTATAAAATCTTTTTCTTTTCAATTTGATTATGCTTTTTTAGTTCCAGAATATCAGTCTACAGTTTTTAATGCTGTTCCTAGTTTTAAAAATAATGTGTCGCTTTCTTATTATTGCGATGCCAATGCACCGCCACTTTATAAGCTGTACAGCCAATATCTCCTTTACGATAAGTTATAATGTTTAATTGAGTTGAAACCATTTTATGTGTTTTGACATGCATTTTAATCATTATAATATACATCATGAAAAATCAAACAATATTGCTTTTATTGCTCTTGTTGGTTTCTTTTGAAGCTTATTCACAAGATACCTTACGAGAAATAAAAGTGCAATCCAAACACAAGGGATTGCAAAAATCATACACGCTTACAGGAAATACAACTTTAATCACTAAAAATGAATTGCTTAAAGCTGCTTGTTGTAACCTAGCCGAAAGTTTTGAGACGAACCCTTCCATCGATGTCAATTTTTCGGATGCTTTAACTGGGACAAAACAAATCAAAATGTTGGGGCTTACAAGTCCTTATTTGTTAATGACTCAAGAAAATGTTCCTTCCGTTAGAGGAGCTTCGCAAGCGTATGGACTTAGTTTTACACCAGGCCCTTGGATAGAAAGCATTCAAATTACCAAAGGAGCTGGAAGCGTGGTGAATGGATTCGAAAGCATTTCGGGTCAAATTAATACCGAATTGGTAAAACCATTAACCGAAGTTCCTGTTTTGTTAAACGTTTACGGTTCTACTGATTCCCGATTTGAGCTAAATGCCAATCTTAATGCGAAATTGTCTGATAAATGGGCAACTAGCTTATTGCTGCATGGCAATATTCGAGATTCTAAAATGGATAAAAACGAGGATGGTTTCTTGGATAATCCGTTGCAAAAACAAATCAATCTGCTTAATCGCTATCAATATTATAATGCAGAAACAGGCTGGGTTAGTTTTATTAATTTCCAATTTATGGATGATACTAAGCTAATGGGACAATTGGATTTTAATCCTGATACCGACAAAGGGACTACTAATCATTGGGGTTCTGAAATTGATACCAAAAAAGTAGATATTTCCACAAAAATTGGATATGTTTTTAAGGATAAGCCATTTCAAAGTATCGGTTTCCAAAATGCTTTCTCCAGCTATAATCAAGATTCTTATTTTGGTTTGAATGGTTACAATATCAGGCAAAACAGTTTTTACTCTAATTTGATTTTTAATTCTATTATCGACAATGATAGAAATAAGTTTGCAACTGGCTTGAATTTCACTTATGATAATTATTCCGAGTTTGTGAATGCAACAGATTATAGCAGAATTGATAACACTGTTGGTGCTTTTTTTGAATATACTTTTGATAATAAGGATAATTTTAGCTTGATTCTTGGAGGTAGAGTAGATTATGGAAATCGTTTGGGAGTTTTTGCTACGCCAAGAGTTCATATGAAATACAATCCTTGGGAGAAGGGAGTTCTTAGAGCTTCTGTAGGTAGAGGGAAACGCCCTGCCAATATTTTTGCCGAAAATCAAACCTTGTTTGCCAGTTCAAGAACATTTGATATTGTAGATGCTGGAGGTAAATTGTATGGATTGGATCCGGAAATTGCGTGGAATTATGGTGTTAGTTTTATGCAGGGATTCAGGTTATTTGATAGAAACGGAGATGTGACAGCCGATTTTTACAGAACCAATTTCCAAAATCAAGTTGTAGTAGATATTATGGAGAGTCCGCAATCAGTGGTTTTTCATAATTTGGATGGTGCTTCGTATGCCAATAGTTTTCAATTGGAGTTTAATTACGAATTGGCCAAGAATTTGGAATTGCGTTCAGCATACAAATATTATGATATTAAAACCGATTATTTGTCTGGTAAATATCAAAAGCCATTGCAGGCAGCGCAACGTTTCTTTGGTAATTTAGGCTATAAAACTCATGCTCTTGACAAAGGACAACAGTGGAAATTTGATTTCACTTACAACTGGATCGGAGAACAGCAATTGCCATATACGGCTTCCAATCCTGTTGCTTATCAGCTCCCAGAACAGTCTCCTGCTTATTCTTTGATGAATGCTCAAATTACAAGAACGTTTTCTAGTACTTTTGAAGTGTACATAGGAGGAGAGAACATTGGAAATTATACTCAAAATCCAGCTATAGTGGATGCGCAAAATCCTTTTGGTCCTAATTTTGATGCAACTATTCTTTATGCACCTGTATTTGGAAAGATGTATTATGCGGGCTTGAGGTTTAAAATAAAATAAGATTAATGACAATATCAATATCAAAAAAACAATTTCAATAACAAATTTTAATATAAATAAAATGAAAACAAATATTCAAGAATTCGGAAAAAAGAGTAATATGACTAAGAATGTATTTTTAATTTTACTAATGGTAGTTTTTGCATTTTCGGCTCAAGGCCAAGAAAATAAAAATAAAAATGCAAAATATACTACCGAAGTAAACGGTAACTGCGAACAATGCCAGAAGAGAATTCAAAAAGCGGCTTATTCGGTTCCGGGAGTGAAATCTGCTTCGTGGAATATTGAAACACATCAGTTGAGTGTGATTATCAACGAAGAGAAATGTTCTTTATCTGATGTAAAAAAAGCAATTGCCAAAGTTGGGCACGATACTGATTCGGTGAAATCAACCAAAGTTGACTATGATAATCTTCATTCATGTTGTCAGTATGATAGGCTGTAATTCGTTTCGTCGAAAAGTTTTTTTTATTAATTGAAAAATATTCTTACGAAATTATTTTTCACAAATTAATAATAGATTAATTAGAATTCCCTGTTTCAGCGTTTAGAGACAGGGAATTTTATTTTATAAAAAAACTTACTGTTTTTAAGCTATTTATATTTTTAACACGAATAAATCCTTATATTTCAAAAATCAAAACCAAACCTATGGCCTTTTTTATTTTTGTTTTATTCATTTGTGTCGTTATTCTATTCAATAATTTTTTCAATCTTCGAAAGAGCAACGATTATCTAGAATCCTTGATTGAATCCTATCAAGAAGACAACGGCAGACTTCGAAAAGAAATATCAGAAATCAAAAAAGCTATTGAAAGTAAAACAATTACTATCGAAAATAGCTCGTCGATAATTGAAAAAATAAAGCCTCAAGAAATTGAACCAATTATTGAACCTCTCATAGAAAGCATTGAAGACAGCGTCATAAAATCCATCAAAGAAAATGCAGACTTCCCTCCTATTATTGAAACTATTATACCAGAAGAAGAAAGTATTGACAGCAATGAAGTCATTTCAACAAACAAAATTGAAGAAGAAATTTTTACTTACGAAAGCAAAACTACACCTATACCAGAAAAACAGACCCCAATAGTAGAAGAAATATACGAAGAAAGTGCTTTTTCTAAATTCTTAAAAAATGCCGAAAAACAATTTGCAGACAATTGGACTGGAATTTTGGGAACCGCAATTATGGTACTCGGAATTGGTTATTTAAGCATTTATACAGCCTTAACAGTAGCGCCATTATTCCGTATTTTAATTATCTGGCTGTATGCTTCTTTATTAGCAGGCTCATATTATATTTTAAAGAAAAAAGAAAAATGGGTTAAAACTGGATTGTGGCTTCGAAGCGCAGGTGCGAGTTTGTTTTTATTTGGAACTTTTGGTGCTTCCCAAATACCACAGCTTACCTTTGTTACCAATACCGTAGCTGGATATTCCTTAATCGCTCTTGGAATTGCAATTAATTTACACATTGGTTACATTATAAAAAAACAGACTTTTCTATCCCTCCATGTCATTTTGAGCATATTGATTTTATGTGTTATCCCTGAGAAACTATTAATTACATTTATCTTGGCTGCCATAACTTGTACTATAGGAATTATACTTTCATACAAAGAAAAATGGGAATATCACTTACTGATTGTAATTACGACCTTTATCATTTTTGACATTTGGTTTAATGCTCAAGGCACAAAACTGACAGCTGCCGAAAACATCATTGCTATCCTTGGAATCATTACAGTTGCTGGAAGCTGTATGTTCATGCAATACCGCAGCGTTTATGAAAACACCCATTTTGACAAGCCTGCTTTTATAACTCATTTAATCAATTGGATGCTGTTTGCAACTGGACTACTGCTGCATTCAACTGGAAGTAAATTCAAAACTTTTGTATTGTTTTTTGGTGCGATAATCTGTTTGGTAATTGCATTGCGTGCTCGCAAAAAGAGAGTCTATTGGCTGTATCATTTAGACGGAATGGTATCCTTTGTACTTTTAGCACTTAGCGTTATTATGTTGAACGATTGGAAAGTTGGCATTGACATAATTGCTTGTATTTTATATCTTTTGATACTCGTTTGCCTATTTGTAGTGTACAAAGAAAAGGAAACTTTACTCCACAGGATTTTTCTAAGCATCAATCATTTGTTTGGAGCAGGTTTGATTATTTTTTGCATTCTGCTTGTCAACAATGCTTTGAATACTGCGAAAATCACAAACGCTTTTACAGCAACGATTCTCTTGTCAATAATTGCTATTTCAATTCCTATTATAGGTGCTATAAAAAAAGAATTCTCAGAAGTTGATCCTCTCTATGGCGAAAAAAGCCTGCGTTTGAACGGAATTCTTGCAATAGCATTTTCGGTATTTGTGATCTTAAAAGCCAATACTGTTTTAGCAGACAATTCATTCTATTATATTGTAATTGGAATCGCTGTAATTTGGACTTTCTTGAAGAAAAAATTCGAAACTCCAACCTTCGATATTGGAAGATTTCTATTTTATGCCCTGGCATTATTTATCGGCTTATTCATTATACACACTCAAACAAAATCCTATACTGATTTGACTTTTGCATTGTGTTTCTTAACTATAGTTTCATTCAACTGGTTTGTTAAAGATTTTTACAAAAATGATTTCATCATTAGATTCTTCGGGATTGTTGGCCTGAATGCACTTTTATTGCTTTTAAGTTACAAATATTTGCAAATTCATCCAGTCGCTCAAATCTTTAGTTTGTTTGGAATTGCAGTACTTAACCATGAATTCTTATGGTTAAATTTCAAAAAAAACAGTTTAACTTCAGACAATCAAAGAGTATTATACTTATTCTATTATTTGTTTACAATAATTGGAAGTTTACTGTTGCTATATCGTTCAGGTAATTTAACAAACACTGAAATTGGATTGACCTGCCTAGGAATTGCCATTATCGAAATCTACGTTTTATTTGCTAAAAAAATCAGAAACAAATCAGAAAAAACCATCAGTGAATGGGCTAACTACAATTTATTAAATTCAGAATTACTGCTCTTTACTATTGCACTATTTGGGTTTTCCTGCATTCAAATGGAATATGTATCTATCTATTTTATAGGTTTTGCAATTCTATCATTCCTTGCATTCCAAAAATTTGAAGAGTTCAAACGTTTTTCTAATTACTCTTTTCTTTTATTAATTGGAAACATCATTCTGACTCTTTTTGTTGCTATTGACAATTTTAATGAAAAAGAGAAACTCATTATTTACGCAACACAAACAGCAGCTATTTTATTATCTGTTGGTTATTCTTATTTGCAATTCAAAAGCAAAAAAGAGGAAGGAAAGCGTTTTATTGCCATTTTGCCATATATTCAAAATTTATGGATCATTACATTATTGCTCATACAAGTAGAAATAAGCTATCTGCCAATACTGTTTATGATTTTATCTTTACTTAATTACTATTTGATTAACAGTAAAAAAATCCAAATCCATATTTATTTTGTACTAGTAATTGCAATGCTGGCTATTTTGGTTTCAATATCTTATAGCGTTAACAAATTGAATAATTTCGACCTGACAGATTGGATTTTACAACTTTCAAGTGTCGCTTTAGGTTTAGTTTTAGCACTTCTTTTAAACAGAAAAGAAGCCATTAGCTCGATGAAAACTAATTATCAAATTACACTAAACATTTGGCTTTCCATCATCATGTTTACCCAATTGGAACACAAATGGCTTCCAGTATATTGGGCCACAGCAGCTATTTTGAATCTCTATTTTTATCACAAAAAAATAAGTCAGGAAAAGAATATTAGCATTATTTATTATTTGCTGGCCAATTTACATTTAGGCTTTTTGAGTTTTAACTTTTATCAATCTAAATTTTTAGCCGTTTATCTATTAATATTTTCGCTTTTAGGAGTTTACATTTATTTAGCATCTAAATGGGTGGAAACTTTCAAACTCAAAAACAGTCTATTGATTTACCCAGCTACATTAAGCATTGGATGCTTTCTATATTTATCTTTCGATAAAGGAATCTTAACTTTTTTCTGGATTTTGGAAGCGCTTGGTTTATTAATTTTAGGAATAATACTTAAAGAAAAATACTTTCGATACGTTTCCTTATCATTAGTTGGACTTTGTGTTATTCGACTGATGTTCTTCGATTTATCCAATTCTGATTTCTTAATTCGAGCACTAGTTCTGCTTGGTGTCGGAATTGTATTATTGGTAATGAATAGCTTGTTTAAAAAGTATAAAGATCGATTTGATTAAAAAAAGTAAACTTTTTGTAACTTTTTAGAAACCCCATACGTATAACAACTTGTACACTTAAAAAATTGAGGAGACAAAAACATGAGACAACTTAAAATCACCAAGCAGGTTACTAATCGTGAAACCGCTTCATTAGACAAATATTTACAAGAAATTGGAAAAGTTGACCTTATTACCGCTGACGAAGAGGTAGAATTAGCACAAAGAATAAAAGCCGGGGATCAAAGAGCCCTAGAGAAATTAACAAAAGCCAATTTACGTTTCGTTGTTTCGGTAGCCAAACAATACCAAAACCAAGGATTAACACTTCCCGATTTAATTAATGAAGGAAACTTAGGATTGATAAAAGCAGCACAACGTTTTGATGAAACTCGTGGTTTCAAATTCATTTCTTATGCTGTATGGTGGATTCGTCAATCGATTCTTCAAGCTTTGGCTGAACAATCCCGTATCGTTCGTTTACCATTAAACAAAATTGGTTCTATCAATAAAATCAACAAAATGTATGCGTTATTAGAGCAATCTAATGAGCGTCCGCCATCTGCTGAGGAAATTGCAAAGGAACTAGACATGACCGTAAATGACGTTAAGGAGTCTATGAAAAATTCTGGCCGTCACTTATCTATGGATGCGCCTCTTGTAGAAGGAGAAGATTCAAATCTTTATGATGTTTTGCGTTCTGGAGAATCTCCAAATCCTGACAGAGAATTAATTCACGAATCATTGCGTACTGAAATTGAGCGTTCACTAGAAACATTAACTCCGAGAGAAGCTGATGTAGTGCGTTTATATTTTGGTCTTGGTGATCAACACCCAATGACTCTTGAAGAAATTGGCGAAACTTTTGACTTAACTCGCGAGCGTGTTCGCCAAATTAAAGAAAAAGCAATCCGCAGATTAAAACATACTTCTAGAAGTAAAATTTTAAAAACATACTTAGGTTAATATTAAAATATCCCCCAAATTAAAATTTTTAAAGACATTCATTTTTTAAATCTTTTAATACAACGTGAACAACAGTCTGATTAACTGTTCGTTTTTTGATTGATGATTGAAACTCCGGCTGATTACCGGAGTTTTATTTTTTATATTACCTTTGCAAAAAAACTACAAATGAAGAATACAATTATTGCACCATCAGTTTTGGCTGCTGATTTCGCTAATTTACAGCGTGATATCGAAATGATCAACAACAGTCAAGCCGACTGGTTTCACATTGACATCATGGATGGCGTTTTTGTTCCAAATATTTCTTTTGGAATGCCAGTACTTGAAGCTATTACAAGACATACAAAAAAAACTGTTGACGTGCATTTGATGATTGTCAATCCAGACCAATACATTAAAACATTTAAAGATTTAGGTGCCGATATTTTGACCGTACATTATGAAGCATGTACACACTTACACAGAACACTTCAAGCCATCAAAGCTCAAGGAATGAAAGCGGGAGTAGCATTAAACCCACATACGAATGTTGATTTACTGGAAGATGTAATCAATGATATTGACATGGTTTGCATCATGAGCGTAAATCCAGGTTTTGGAGGACAATCTTTTATAGAAAACACGTATGTAAAAGTAAAAAAACTAAAAGACTTGATTACCAGAAAAGGAGCATCAACACTTATAGAAATTGACGGTGGCGTGACCAATAAAAATGCCTTACAGCTAGTAGAAGCTGGTGCCGATGTGCTTGTTGCAGGAAGTTTTGTATTTAGAGCTGAAGACCCAATTCAAACAGTAGCTGATTTAAAAAATTTACTTGCAGTTTAACAAAAAAACAAAAGTCCCAATTAAACAAACAAACTTGATTGGGACTTTCTTCACTAGTAAACACTTAATTTTAATTATACTGATTGATTAAATATTTTATCAAATCAGTTGTCGTTATTATTCCAACCAATACGTGACCGTCACATACAGGCAAAGCGTGAAATTCTTTTTTTGCTAATATCTCAGCAGCTTCTTTAATGGTTGTTTCTGGTGTAATGGTAATTAATTTTTTAGCCATAACCTGCTCTACGGTAAACATATTGTAAACGGTGGTATCTACAACCTCTTCATCATCATCAATTGCATCTGCAAAAGAAATGCGCAACAAATCGGTATAGCTCAGCATTCCAATTATGGTTGCTCCGTTTACTACAGGAATATGCCTGATTTTGTAATGCTTAAAAAGAGATTCAGCCTTCGTTAAATCATCCTTGATCGTTAGTTTAACCAAATCTTTGGTCATAATAGTTGATACTGGAACATGCTGTCTCATAACATTTTCTCTTTAAAATTATATTCAAATTTATAAATGAAAATTTGCAGAAAATATGATGATTATCAGGTGTTAATCAAAATAATTTCAAGACATTACAGCTTCATATTCAACATCAAACTCACTTTCTCATACAAATCAGGAAAGCGTTTTTCAAATTCCAAAGGCGTTTCAAAATAATGCTCCAAAATCACAGCAAGAAATTCAAATTGATTAGTAAATGCATAAATCCTGAAATAATTGGATTGTATTAATTGCTCTCTAAACACAGGATCGTTTACTTCCTCGTTAATTAAAGCATACATTCTAGAAAAAAGCACCGCACTGCTATCATTGTCTTCTAATCCATGATGATGCAAAACATGGGCAAATTCATGTATTCCAAGATTTAAATTATCGGAAGAGATATCAAATCCTTTTTGAAAATCTTCCCAAGAGAATACAACAGTTTTTGTATTCGGGTTAAATTCTCCCTTATGATATTGTTTAGTAATCCTAGAAAAATAGATTGACGGATAAATGATTATTTTATCAAAAACTTCACAGAGATATTCCCGCATACCAAAAGACAACATAATGAATGTGGCGGCAACATGAACTTTAACCTCTTCGGTGATTACAAAATTCTCTCGACTGATAAATTCATATTTATTCAGAAAACAAGCTATTCTATGCTCAAAATACACTTTTTCCTTATCTGATAAACGAATATAAAATGGAAATTGAGTGTTTAAAAAATGAAGTGCATTGGGGCTGATTTTCTTTGGAAAAGGACAAAAATGAACAAAGAAGGGTTTGTCAAATACTAACCCAAAACAATATTCCAAAAACATAAAAATTTTACGAAGAATAAGGACAAAAGCCACAAGAAAAACAATTAAAGTAAAAAGAAGAGGAATGTTTTCCATAAGTAAATTGGTAGGTTGGGCTAGGCTAAATATAAATAAATAAAAAGCAAAATCATAAAATTTATTTACAATTTTGCTTTAAACATTTGAACTTCTTGGTACAAAAATCGAACTTTTTACTAGCAAATTTCTAGATTTTAAGCAAACTAACCGCGGTTTAAAAAAAATATTTAATTCAAAGTTTTCATGAGGATCAAATTGACCGGAACCAAATCTCTTATTTATCCCGCTAATTCATTTAAGTACTATCAACTTTTAAAGCATAATGTATATTGGTTTTTATAATCGAATTAAACAATCAGCGTATTTTATTAGCACATTCATACCATATAAATTCAAGGCATATATATTATTCTCTTTAAATTAAATAGGACAGAAATCTGAGTTCTAGTATTTTTAAATTCAGTAGCCAATTTAACTAGTTGGGTAAATTATTTCAATACCAATCATTAACCTGAAACTATCTTCGTCATCAATCTTAAAATTCACAATAATGACAAAGTTACTCACGAGTATTTTACTATTTTGTACGACACTTCTATTAGCACAAATTGAACCAGATTCCTCTAAAAAATTCTCAGTTGATTTTGGAGGTTCTTTTGGTATATTTTCTCCTTTTAAAGAATCAAGTAAAGGATTTCCTGCTGATAAAAATCAACTTGGCTCTAATGGAGTAACTTTCCTTCAACTCAACTATAAAGGGCATTATTTGGCTAAATTACAGTTTGGACAAACTACTGTCTCTTATAAATCTATCCAAAGTTCAAATGGTTTTAATTCAATAATAGATTCTAAAGCAAATAGCACCACTATAGGCATAAATTTTGGATATCAATGCAAAATAAAACATTGGCAACCTTTTGTAATGGTTGGATCAGGTACTTCTTTTATTGATTCTCCTAAAACATCGCTAATAAATGAAAATACTATAAGTTACACTACTAAAACTAGTAATTATCTTTATATCTCAGGAAGTGTGGGTGTTAATTATGTATTTAACAGGTATTTTATTGTTTCCCTTGAAGGACAAGCCTCTACACTTCCCACGGCACCTTCCGGATCAGACACGCATTTAAGCGGTATGAGTATGCAGCTGGGATTGAAATCATATCTTTTCAGCTTTTAAAATTATTTTAGTACATGATAATTTCAGTCTACAAAACCAATGTTAATACAAAATCTAAGTTAAGAAAAGTAAAACCTGTCCTTAATAGAATACTTTTGGGTGCTAAATGGAATTTTGACTTAGAAGATTGTGACAAAATTTTAAGAGTTGAGAGCGATAAAAGCCGCTCTGAATTTTTAATAACAGAACTTCATAAAATTGAAATTCACTGCGAAGAATTATTTTAGATTTAATAATCATACCGAGACATTAAACTTTTATTGTTATTTTTATATGATGTATTCAAGGCACTATAAATATCTACGTTTATACGGGTATCCAGTTTTTGCTGTTTTCCTTTATCTAATTTTAATACTCCTAAATTCTGACGAAAGTAATCTTCAAGGATGGAAGTTTTATACTATAATTGATTTTATTACCGAGGGATTATTTTGTTTAATCTTTACAGTAGTATTATTTGAAAGCGGTCTGTGGCTGTCTCAAATTCTCAATAACAAATCGGTTTCGAAAAAAAATAGCATGCCAAGGTTTATCTTTCAGTTGTTGCTTCACATCATTATCGTAAGTACTTTAGTTGTGCTGTTTTTTAATATAGATCTTCCTCAAAAATATGGATATGACGACCTTCTCTTAAGACGTGCACTAATTATTGGTTTAATATTTTCAATATTAATAACTACAGGTTTTACGGCCGAACAGCTTCTTATAAAATGGAATGAGAGTAAACTTGAAGCTGTTGAAAACAAAAAACAAGCATTACAATCTGAGCTTAATGCCCTGAAACTTCAATTAGACCCACACTTTCTTTTTAATAATTTAAGCACTCTTACTTCACTTATTGAAGAAAACCAGATTACTGCTGTTCAGTATATTACCAATCTTTCGGCAGTTTATCGTTATGTTTTATCCAACAGGGATAAAAATATGATTGTTTTAAAAACAGAACTCGATTTTATAAAAGAGTATTTATTTTTATATCAAATCAGATACGGGGCTTCTATTGTCATAGATATTGCTGATAACATCGATCATCTAAATAAATTTATTGCTCCTTTGACACTGCAACTTTTAATTGAAAACGCCATAAAACATAATTCTTTCTCCACAACTGCTCCACTTCTTATTCGTATAAGTTATGAAGACCAATGGATAATAGTACAGAACAACAAATCTCCTAAATTTACCAAAGAACCCGGCCAAGGAATTGGTCTGAAGCATATTTACCAGAGTTATAAACTCTTAGGTACTATGCCTCCTGTAGTAGATGATTTAGAAGCTATTTTTGAAGTTCGGGTTCCCTTATTAAACAATTAAAATACTTATGATAACCGTTTTAATTATAGAAGATGAAGCTACAAATGCAACACGATTGCAAAAAATGCTTTTACAATCACAAGAAGAAATTGTAATTACCGGAGTTTTACAAACTGTACGAGACAGTATTGCATGGCTTGAAAAAGAAAACTGCCCTGATATAATATTTATGGATATACGCCTGACTGATGGAATCAGTTTCGAAATCTTTAACCAGGTGAATATTAAGTCGTATGTGATTTTCACAACTGCTTATAACGAGTACGCATTGCAAGCATTTGAAGTAAATGGTATAGACTATCTTTTAAAGCCTATCGAACAAAAAAAATTGGACTTCAGCATAAAAAGAATTAAAAGATTCATGATTCCCAAGCTTGATACGAGTGTTGTCGATATCTTAAAAAATATGCGTTTACAAAAAGACATTTACAAATCACGATTTTTAATTAGCTATAAAGATTTGTTTATTACAATACCCAGTACTGATATTGCTTATTTCAGCTCTGAAAATAAAATAGTACATCTCACTACACATTCCAACCAAAGATATGTTATCAAGCAAACACTCGATGAATTAATACAAGAATTAAATCCTGATGATTTTTTTAAAGTGACCAGAAATTATATTGTTTCCTTAAAATCAATCCACAAACTATCACAATCTTTTGATTATAAACTTAAACTTGAACTCAATCCTGCAGTTAATGAAATTATATTGGTGAGCAGGGAACGTGGAATTTCTTTCAAAAATTGGCTTGACAGTAAATAAAATTGATTTAGGTTTTGAAGTGAATATGTTTACATCATTAAATGGTCTTTATTATACTCAACAACAGCACTTTAACACCTTAAAAGTAACTTCACATACTGGCATGTAACCTCTCCATTTCTTTTCCTGTAACATTTTTGCAATTTGCAATCCCCATATTATTGCAAACTGCAACAGGAAAAGAATCGATTATATAATCCATCTCACAAAAAAATAAAACACGAACTTATCAACTAAAATATCTCATACAAAAGTTCATCAACTTTGTGCAAACATCTGTTAAACCTGCTCTTATCAAATATGTTGGGGATGAATCCATATTGCTTCATAAATTTTATAGCCGAGCAATGATTACCGTAAAAACTTGTTGAAGAAAGTATTGCGGTCAAGATAATTTTATCAAAAAAAGCCTGCAAAATCAATACTTTGCAGGCTTTTAATTTTAAAAAGTGACCACGGCAGGGTTCGAACCTGCAACCCTCAGAGTCGAAATCTGATATTCTATCCAGTTGAACTACGCAGTCGGTTGATTTTAGATTGTTGATTAACGAGTTTAGACTTAAAACACGTTAACCAACAGCCTATTTTATTTTATACCAATAATTTCTTTACGATGGTAGAAATGGTTTTTCCCTCAGCAGTTCCGCCCAATTGAGCTGATGCCAATCCCATTACTTTCCCCATAGATGCTATTCCAGATGCTCCAGTTTCGGCAATGATTTTTGCAATTACTGCTTCTACTTCTGCTTCGCTTAATTGAGCTGGCAAGAATTTTTCGATTACTGCAATTTGTGCCAATTCTGGTTCTGCTAAATCCAAACGATTTTGCTCCGTAAATATTCTAGCACTTTCTTTACGGGTTTTAACCAATCTTTGAAGCAATTTAACTTCATCATCAGCTGATATTTCTTCTTTTGAGCCCGAAGCTGTCTGTGCTAATAAAAGTTCTGATTTTATAGCTCTTAATGCTTCTAGTGCAACTGTATCTTTGGCTCTCATGGCGGTTTTGATTTCGTCCATGATTTGAATTGATAAACTCATAATATATTTTAAATTTTAGTCCCGATAGCTATCGGGATTGATTTTATATTTTTTTTTTGAAATGAAAAAGGATATTCAATCACAAATCTGCAATCTTAAATCTATAATCTCAAATCACCTTGTTCAGCTGGATAAGGCCCGACAAATTTAGAAAATTTTACTGGCAATAACAACTACTAGATTGATGCTTTATAGTCAAAAAATAGCCCGAAAATTAAAATGAATTTTCGGGCTATTTTAAAAAAAATGGCATTGTTAATCTACATTATCATGCAGATATGAATTATTAGAACGCAATTGCAAATCATTATTGCTATCTGTTCCTACTGATATTCTTGAAGTTGAATTATTTATTTGTGAACTATTAAGGTCGATACCAAATCTTTTGTAAGCTGGCTCTCTTTCTAATTCATCTACTCTTGAAACATTGTCATGAAACTTATAATTGAAGTCTTTCAATTTTCTTCTTCTTTCTTCGGCTCTGAATCTTAGCGTTTCTTCGATTGTCATGTCAACAGGCGAATTGTTTGCCAGAACAGGAGTCTCAGTTACTGGCTCAGACACTTTTTTCATTGTGATATTCATTTCAGCTGGAATCACTTCCTCCTCAATTCTGGCCACAGGCTTAGATTCTACCAAATCATTTTCTATATCCATATATTCTTCTAACGAGTATTTAATAACACCGTTATCTGATAATTCGGTTACAGGCACAAATTGCACAGGCTCTACAACTTTAATATTGCGAGTTTCATTTGTTAATTCAAACAAGAAGTTATTTGTTTCTTCTTTCGCCTGAACAGGTTCTGGCTTGCTCATTGGCAAATCAAATGAGAAAGCAGTTTGTTCTTGTTTTTCCTCAAAACGAACTGGCTCTGGTTTTACTTCTCTAACTGCTTCAATCACTGGATTTGTAATAACAAAATCAATCTCTTTCATAGGAGAAACGATTTCAAAAGTCACATCCAAATTTCTGATAAATTCAGTCATTCCAATTAATTCGTCTTCATTGATAGACGAAATTACTGGCTCTGGAGTAACATCTTCAACTAAATCGAAAACCACTCTGTCCTCAGGAGCAGCAACTGTTGTTTCATTATTTAAACTAAAACCAGCAACAGTCTTTGCTGACAAATCAAAAACTCCTCTTTGCTCTTCTCCTAGTGTATGAATTATTTTCTTAGGCTCAACATTTACGATTTCGTTCTGTTGTTCCACATTAAAACCTGTAGCTATAATAGTTACCGCGATGGAATCTCCAAGTGAATCATCTTCACCAACACCCATAATAATATTGGCATTTGAACCTGCTTCATATTGGATATGCTCATTAATTTCGGCAATTTCGTCGATAGTAATTTCATTAGTTCCAGAAACGATAAGCAACAATACGTTTTTGGCTCCAGTAATTTTATTATCATTTAAAAGCGGCGAATCTAAAGCAGCAACAATACCTTCTTTTGCTCTGTTTTCACCAGATGAAACAGAAGATCCCATAATAGCAGTACCGCTATTATACAATACTGTTTTTGCATCACGTAAATCGATGTTTTGAGTATAGTGATGTGTAATTACTTCGGCAATCCCTCTTGAGGCTGTCGCCAAAACTTCATCAGCCTTTGAAAATCCAGCTTTGAAACCAAGATTTCCGTATACTTCTCTTAATTTATTATTATTGATAACGATTAATGAATCAACTTGCTTGCGCAACTTTTCGATTCCGATAAGCGCTTGTTCTTGACGAACTTTCCCCTCAAATAAGAAAGGTAAAGTCACAATCCCAACTGTCAATATATCTCTTTCTTTGGCCAATTGAGCAATAACTGGGGCAGCACCTGTCCCTGTTCCTCCACCCATACCAGCTGTAATAAATACCATTTTAGTATTTACATCCAACACTTTTTCAATATCAGCAATACTTTCTATAGCCGATTGGTGTCCTACATCTGGATTTGCACCTGCTCCTAAACCTTCGGTTAAATTTGCTCCTAACTGAATTTTGTTAGGCACACTACTATTCTCAAGCGCTTGAGAATCTGTATTACAAACGATGAAATCAACGCCTTTAATACCTTGTTTAAACATATGGTTTATAGCGTTACTACCGCCTCCACCTACTCCAATTACTTTGATTACATTTGATTGATTTTTTGGTAAATCAAATGAAATACTTCCAAATTCTGTGTTGCTTGGCATCATATGGGGTTTTAATTTTTTATTAACTTTATCACTAACTACTCTAGGCTTGGGGCAAAAAGGAATTCTGATAATTTATTATATTCTTTTTTATTCTTTATTACTACTCTGCGTTATCTAAAAATTCTTTTATCTTATCCACATATTTATCAAAAAACGATCTTCTTATTTTATTTTCGGTTGATTCTTCTTTTATCGGCGCAACTTGAAGTACTTTTTCAGGCTCAACGTACACTTCTTCTCTTATTTCTACTTCTGGTTCTCTATAATAACTTACTTTTTCGGAAACTATTGTTGCTTGCATTTTTACAGCACTTTGAGTTTTATTCTCAATACTGTTCATTACCAAACCTACTGCTGTAGCATATAACGGGCTTGAAATCTCTTCATCTGAATTACCTGCTAAATGCTCGTTTGGATAACCAATTCGAGTATCCATTCCAGTAATGTACTCTACTAATTGTTTGATATGTTTCAGTTGAGCACCACCGCCTGTTAGAACAATTCCTGCAATCAGTTTTTTGCGGGGATCCTCATGTCCATAAGCTCTTACTTCGGTAAAAACCTGCTCAATGATTTCAACAACTCTCGCATTTATTATTTTCGAAAGGTTTTTCAACGAAATTTCTTTAGGTTCCCTGCCTCTTAAACCTGGGATAGAAACAATCTCATTGTCTTTATTTTCTCCTGGCCAAGCAGAACCAAATTTAACTTTCAATAATTCGGCTTGTTTTTCTATAATAGAACAACCTTCCTTAATATCATCAGTAATTACATTTCCTCCAAAAGGAATTACAGCTGTATGACGAATAATTCCATCTTTAAAAATTGCCAAGTCAGTTGTTCCTCCTCCAATATCGATAAGTGCAACTCCTGCTTCTTTTTCTTCTTGACTCAAAACCGCATCTGATGAAGCTAATGGTTCTAATGTCAATCCTGACAATTCGATACCTGAACTCTGGATACATCTTCCAACATTTCTAATAGATGATGCTTGCCCTACTACCACATGAAAACTGCTTTCCAGCCTTCCGCCATACATTCCTATTGGTTCTTTAATATCAGATTGTCCGTCAATTTTAAATTCTTGAGGCAATACATGAATAATTTCTTCCCCTGGCAACATGGCCAATTTATGAACCTGATTGATTAATAAATCAATATCATTTCCTCCAATAACTTCTTCAGGATTGCTTCTGCTGATGTAATCACTATGTTGAATACTTCGAATATGCTGTCCCGCAATACCTACTACAACATCTTTTATTTTATAGCCTGAATTATTTTCAGCCTCAAGAATCGCTTGTTGAATCGATTGGATAGTTTGCGTAATGTTATTTACAACACCTCTTGCAACACCTAAACTTTTAGATTTACCAACACCTAAAATTTCAAGTTTTCCATACTCGTTCTTCTTGCCTATCATGGCAACTATTTTCGTCGTCCCAATATCTAGACCTACTGCAATATTCTCTTTTTCCATTTTCTATTATTTTGTGCAAACTACTTGTTCCGTAAATCTGAGATCAATTTTATTATATTTATACAAAGAACTGTCCAAACTTACTTTTTGAAAAAAAGCTTTATAGTTTTGAAATTTTCTCTCTATATTTATCAAACCACCGAAGTCAATTTGATAATTATAATTTCTGTTCTGCATTAATAAGCTACCATTAGACATAATTTGTATGCCAATGATGTTTTTTCTCAAAAACGCATCATCATAAATTATCTTAAATAATTTAAATAAATCTTTGTTGTTTTTCTTGTTTATCTCCCCAGAAACAAGTGGAACTCGAGCCGTGAAATTCGCCGATAAAGGCATGGTATTTCCCTCACTGTCAATATAGAAGGAACCCTCGTCATTAAAGACTCTAGCTATAGGCGTCTTTTGTTTTACAACTGCTTTTAGAACACCATCGATACTCACATACACATCTGCCTTCTCGATCATTTCTTGAGCATTTAATACTTGCTCCAGCTTATTCAAATCTAGCCTATCTTTCCTTATGGTTTTAGCATTCGAATTATTTTCTATCAACAATTTATTAACCGTTTCGCTTTTCAAAAAAAGAGAGTTATCACCTATAAAAACAACTTTAGCTTTAGTCAATCTTCTCTTAGAATTTCTTTTTGACGTAAACGAAAAAAGAAAAACGACCAAGAAAAACATCAGCAATAATCTTATATTATTCCAATTAAAGACTTTCATATAGCGCTTTTTTAATTGAAGGAACCATTTCACCTAAATCACCCGCTCCAATCGTTACAATTACAGTGGCATCATTAGTTACAATTTCAGAAATTAAATCATCTTTACTCACTATTTTTTTATGTCCATTTGTCATTTTATCCATTAACCATTGAGAATTAATTCCTTCCATCGGCAATTCACGGGCTGGATAAATTTCCATCAAAAAAACTTCATCAAAAGCAGATAAACTTTTAGCAAAATTATCAGCAAAGTCTCTTGTGCGACTAAATAAATGCGGCTGAAAAACAGCTAATACCTTTTGACCTGGATACAATTCTCTAACCGCTTGATGAACGGCATTTATTTCGGTTGGATGATGTGCATAATCATCTATATATACTAAATTATCGCTTTTAATTTGATATGAAAAACGTCTTCTTATTCCTTTGAAAGAGCCTAAAGCCTTGGCAATAGCATCGGTCGGGGTGCCGTATGTTACTGCCATGGCTAGTGCCATTAAAGCATTCATTAAATTATGCTTGCCTGGCAATCCAAAACGCAAATCTTTAATAAGTTCGTTTGGAGTTCTTACATCAAAAACATAACTGCTATTTTCTATTCTTACATTAAAAGCTTCAAAAACCGCTTTATCATTAACCGCACAAACCACTCCTTTAATAGGTAATTCATTAGTTATAAAAAGCTTGCTTTTATCCTCTACCTTATTTGCAAATTCAACAAACGATGCTTCAATAGCTTCACTTGTGCCATAAATATCCAAATGATCAGCATCCATTGAAGTGATACATGCAATGTTTGGATGCAAATGCAAGAAGGAACGGTCAAACTCATCAGCTTCTACAACTGTAACTGTTTTACCGTTTCCTATTAAATTAGAATCGTAATTCTCAACTATTCCTCCTATAAAAGCAGTAACATCTGCACCACTTTCATATAAAATGTGCCCCAAAATACTAGAAGTAGTTGTTTTACCATGTGTTCCTGCTACAGCAAAACAAAAAGTATCTTTGGTAATAATTCCTAAAACTTCGGCTCTTTTTTTCAATTCGTACCCACGTTCCATAAAATAATTCCACTCGGAATGTGTAAATGGAACAGCTGGCGTAATAATAACCAGTGTATTTTCAACATAATAATTACTTGGAATCAAACTGATATTATCTTCAAAATGAATATCAATACCGCTTTCAATCAATTCATTAGTAAGAATTGAAGGTGTTTTATCATAACCCGAAACTTGCTTCCCAATGGCTTTGAAATAACGAGCCAAAGCACTCATCCCGATGCCTCCGATTCCTATGAAATAAACGTTGTGTATCTGTTTTAAATCCATTTTGCTTTATTTTTTATTATCATCCTTCTTACATTCAACAGAATTGCCAAACAATTGATTTTTTTATTCGATTAACTTAACAATTTCGTCAACGATTTGAACTGTTGCATTAGGCTTAGCCAATAACTTTATATTTTCACACAATTGATCTTGTTTTCCTTGATCCTTTATCAAAGATTCGAAAACCAAACTAAAGTCTTCATCCAATTGTGATTCTTTGAGCAAAATCGCTCCTTTCTTATTCACTACTGCCTGAGCATTTTTAGTCTGATGATCTTCGGCAACATTCGGAGATGGAATAAAAATCACCGGTTTTCCCACAATGCACAACTCCGAAACCGAGGATGCTCCAGCTCTAGAAATCACAACATCTGCTGCTGCATAAACCAAATCCATTCTTTCGATAAAAGCAACAACTTGGACATTATATTTATTATATTTTTTATAATCTTCTAAATAAAATTTCCCGCATTGCCAGATAACTTGAACATTTAACGAAAGTAGTTTATCTAACTCCTTTTCGATTAACTGATTAATTCTTCTAGCTCCAAGACTCCCGCCCAGAACCAACAATGTTTTTTTAGTTGCATCTAATTTAAAATGAGTGATAGCTTCATCTCTTTTAGATTGAATATCCAATAAATCTTGACGAACAGGATTTCCGGTTATCTTTATTTTATCTTGAGGAAAAAATCTTTCCAAATGTTCGTATGCAACGCAAATGCTATTCGCTTTTTTGCTCAATAATTTATTAGTAATCCCAGGATATGAATTTTGTTCCTGAATAACTGTTGGAATATTCATGCTATTAGCCATTTTCAACAATGGGCCACTAGCAAAACCTCCAGTTCCAATAACTACATCAGGTTTGAATTGTTTAATAATTTTTCTCGATTTCCATAAACTGTCAAGAAGCTTAAAAGGGAACATTGCATTTTGAATCGTCAATTTTCTCTGCAAACCAGCTATCCAAAGCCCTTTAATTTTATAACCTGCTTGAGGCACTTTTTGCATCTCCATTTTGTCTTTGGCTCCAACAAACAAAATCTCGGCATCTGGAAAACGAGATTTTAATTCGTTTGCAATTGCTATAGCAGGGTAAATATGACCTCCTGTACCGCCTCCACTTAAGATAAATTTATGCTTTGCCATTTTGAAAATTTCTAAGTTGCTTCTTTTAATACTAAATTGTAACGAACTGTGTACTCTATTATAATTCTAATAAACCCAATTATTTTAACACTGCATTCATTGGGTTCTTTGAATTATCCGTAATTGAATAATTGCTTGTGTCAAAATTGTCATTTACCTTTTTAAAATCTACCTCTTCGAGATCTGCTTCCATTTGTCTATCTATAAGTTTTTGAAGAATTTCTTCTCTTTTTTCTTTTTCCAGTTTTTCTTGGGCAATCTCTTCTTCTTTTTTAGTCACGCTTAAAATAATTCCGAGTCCAAAACAAGTCATCCAAATAGAACTACCTCCACTACTTATCAAAGGCAAAGTTTGTCCCGTAACTGGTAATAATTCTACCGCAACTGCCATATTAATCATGGCTTGAAAAATCATTGGAAAACCTAAACCAATTACCACTAATTTCCCAAAAAGGGTATTCGCTTTATGGGAAGCGACAACAAATCGAAATAATAAAAGCAAGTACAAAACCAAAACCCCTAACCCCCCTACTAATCCATATTCTTCGACAATAATGGCATAAATAAAATCGGAAGAGGATTGTGGCAAGAAATTTTTCTGAACACTTTTGCCCGGTCCTAAGCCATATATTTGCCCAGAAGCAATCGCAATTTTCGCTTTTTCAATTTGATAATCGTCCTCATCAGCTTTATTGCTTGTGAAATTTTCTATTCGGCTTTCCCATGTTCCTACCCTGCTAAAAAATCTTGAATCAGGAAATGCTTTTGACATCAATACAAAAAAAGTAAGCAGCAATATTCCAGAACCAATGATAAAAAAGATGTATTTCAAAGGATATCTTCCAATAAAAACAAGCATAAGCACCATTGAAAAGATCAAGGCTGTAGTAGAAAAATTGGCTGGCAAAATAAATACTAGAGTTATAAAAACCGGAGTCCAAAGCTCCCAAAGCGAAGATTTAAAAGTAATTGGAGTTTCTCTAGTTTTAGACAAATAACGAGCCACGAAGATGAATAAAACGATAGCTGCCAAAGTGGATGTTTGAAATGACAATCCGACAAAAGGAATTTGAATCCATCGACTCGCATTGGCACCAGCAATTACCGTCCCCTTAATCAAAGTATATCCTAATAAGAGCCAAACCACTGGCAATCCAGCTTTGGAAATTGCTCTAAAATAATGATAAGGGATATTATGTACCCAATAAATAATCAATATACCAAAACAGATATGAGCTAAATGCTTCACCAAATAACCCAAAGTATTACCCGTACCATGACCTAAATAAGCCAAATTGCTACTGGCACTAAAAACAGGCATAAACGAAAACAAAGCCAATAAGATCACGAATGACCAAATGCCTTTATCTCCTTTTAACTTGTTAATTAGCTCTTTCATCATGTTATTTTGTTTAAAGTTTTATTTTGTTTAAAGTTTAAAGTTGAGTGACATCAACCTTAAACTTTAAACTTTTAAACTCTTTTCTTTTATAAATTTTTAACCGCTTGTTTAAATTGTCTTCCTCTATCCTCATAACTTTCAAACAAATCAAAACTTGCGCATGCTGGAGACAATAAAACGGTATCTCCTTTTTCGGATAAGCGTTGTGCCATTTTAACAGCTTCGCTCATATTATTCACTTCAACCATAATATCAACCACATTACCAAAGGCATCAATAATTTTTTTATTATCAATTCCCAAACAAATAATGGCTTTTACTTTTTCCCGAACAAGTGACATTAATTCATGATAATCATTCCCTTTATCAACACCTCCCACAATCCAAACAGTAGGTCCATTCATACTTTCTAAAGCGAAAAAAACTGAATTCACATTAGTAGCTTTAGAATCATTGATATACTGCACGTTTTGAATTTTAAGAACCTTTTCTAAACGATGTTCAACACCTTGAAAATCGGACATGCTTTCACGAATAGTACTCTTTCTAATTTTCAAAATATTAGCCACCGAACTTGCTGCCATAGCATTTTTCAAATTATGTTTTCCTTCTAATGAGATGTACTCCGTTTCCATTGCAAACTCCTCTTGATTGATCTTAACTTCCATTGTGTTATTTTTTATATATGCTCCTTCGCTATATTCATCTGTTAACGAAAAAGGAATTAATTTTGCCCTTACGGTATTATTTTTTAACCATTCTAAAATGGCTTCATCATTTGCATCATAAATAAGGAAATCTTCCTCGGTTTGATTTGTTGTAATTCTAAACTTTGAATCGATATAATTTTGATATTTGTAATCGTAACGATCCAAATGATCCGGGCTTATATTTGTAATTATAGCAATATGCGGTTTGAAATCTACAATTCCATCCAACTGAAAACTGCTTAACTCGATAACATAGAAATCATAATTATTATCTGCCACCTGCCAAGCAAAACTTTTACCTACATTTCCGGCTAATCCAACATTCAATCCTGCTGCTTTCAACACATGATGCGTTAACATCGTTGTGGTCGTTTTACCGTTACTTCCAGTAATTCCAATGGTTACTGCATTTGTAAAAGGTGCTGCAAATTCAATTTCAGAAATTATAGAAATCCCTTTGCTTTTCAATTTCTTTACGATAGGTGATTTGTCAGGAATCCCGGGACTCTTCATCACTACATCAGCATTCAGGATTAATTCCTCCGTATGCTTTTCTTCTTCCCAAGGAATTTCATTAATAATCAATACCTCTTTATAGCTGTCTTTTATCTTTCCGAAATCGGAAACAAAAACATCATAGCCATGTTTTTTTCCAAGGATTGCTGTACCCACACCGCTTTCTCCTCCTCCTAATATCACTAGCCTCATATATTATCTCAATTTCAGTGTGACAATAGACAAAATGGCCAGCATAATTGCAACTACCCAAAATCGCGTGACTATCTTACTTTCATGGTATCCTTTCTTTTGATAGTGATGATGAAGCGGTGCCATTAAAAAGATCCTGCGTCCTTCTCCAAAACGCTTTTTCGTGTATTTAAAAAAACTTACCTGCAGTACAACTGAAAAATTTTCGACCAAAAAGATGCCGCAGAATAAAGGGATAAGCATTTCTTTACGTACTGCAATAGCCAGTACCGCAATAATAGCTCCGATAGTTAAACTACCAGTATCTCCCATAAAAACTGAAGCTGGATAGGAGTTGTACCAAAGAAAACCAATTAATGCTCCAAGAAAAGAAGCTATAAAAACGGTCATTTCTCCAGAATTAGGTATGTACATTATATTCAGATAATTGGAGAAAATAATATTTCCTGACACAAACGTAAAAATCATAAGGGCAAAAACGGACACTGCAGAAGTTCCGGCAGCCAAACCGTCAATACCATCGGTTAAATTAGCACCATTTGAAACTGCAGTAATAATAAAAATCACTACTGGAATAAAGATTAACCAAGCCCATTTTTCATAACCTTCGCCTGTCCAAGCTAATACTTCGGCATAATCAAACTCGTTATTTTTGAAAAAAGGAATTGTAGTTGCAGTTGATTTTTCTTCCAATGAAACTGGCTTAACAACGGTTTCGGTGGTTTGTTTAAAAACATCAACCTTACCCGTATCCGTTCTAACAGTAACTGCCGGACTAAAATAAAGCACATAACCAACGATTACTCCTAAACCTACCTGACCAAAAACCTTAAAAATCCCTTTGAGACCTTGTTTGTCTTTCTTGAATATTTTAATATAATCATCAATAAAACCAATAGTTCCCATCCATAAGGTGGTAACTATTAACAAAACAATATAAATATTATGCAGTTTTGCAAAAAGCACAACAGGAACAAGGGTTGCAAAAATGATAATGATACCACCCATTGTAGGCGTACCCGCTTTTTCATTTTGTCCTGCCAATCCAAGTTCACGTACCGTTTCACCAACTTGCTGTCTGCTTAAAAAACCAATTATGCGTTTACCATAAATAGTAGACAACAACAACGATAACAATAATGCCAAAGAGGATCTAAAAGTGATGTATTGAAAAACTCCTGTGCCAGGAACATCCATTACTTTGTCTAAATATTGAAATAAGTAGTATAGCATATTGTTTTTATTTTAATAGTTGATCTAAAATTTCTTTTACATTCTTCATGTCATCAAAATCATGACGTACCCCTTTGATTTCCTGATAAGTTTCATGCCCTTTACCAGCAATCAATATAATATCGTTTGGTTGTGCCAATTGACAAGCCGTTTTAATTGCTTGAAATCTATCGGTAATTGACAAAACTTTCTTGAAATTTTGAGCCTGAACCCCTTTTTCCATTTCTTTAATAATTACTTCTGGTTCCTCATTTCTAGGATTATCAGAAGTTATAATTACTTTATCACTCAATTCTGTCGCGATATTAGCCATAACGGGGCGTTTTGCAGTATCTCTATTACCGCCACATCCCACAACAGTTATCAATTGCTCGTTTTTAGTACGCACATCATTGATTGTATTCAAAACATTTTCAAGAGCATCTGGAGTGTGAGCATAATCTACAATAGCTGTTATATTGGTATTGGAAACAATGTACTGGAATCGTCCCGATACGCTTTCCAATTCCGACATCAATCGGAGAACTTCAAAACTATCTAAGCCAAGCTCGACAGCAGTTCCGTAAATTGCCAAAAGATTGTAAGCATTAAAAGTCCCTATCAATTTTACCCAAACTTCATTGCCATTTATTTTTAACAGCAAACCAGACAGTTGATTTTCTAGAATTTGCGCTTTATAATCAGCATAGGTTTTTAAGGCATATGTCAATTTTCGGGCAGAAGTATTTTGGAGCATTACTGGACCATTTTTGTCATCACTATTGGTCAATGCAAAAGCAGTATTGGGGAGATGGTCAAAAAAAGATTTCTTAACATCTCTATATTCCGCAAAAGTTGGATGATAATCTAAATGATCATGAGATAGATTTGTAAATATTCCACCTCTGAAATGCAATCCTTCAGTACGTTTTTGATGAATCCCATGCGAGCTAACTTCCATGAAACAATATTCGACACCTGCCTCTATCATTTCATTAAGAAAATAATTAATAGTAATAGAATCTGGTGTAGTATGAGTGGCTTTGTGTTCAGCTTCATCAACTAAAATCTTTACTGTAGAAAGCAATCCTACTTTAAAACCTGCTTTTTTAAACAATTGATACAGCAATGAGGCAATAGTAGTTTTGCCATTTGTCCCTGTAATACCAATTAACTTTAATTTCTGTGAAGGATTACCGTAAAAATTGGCTGCCATAAAAGCCAAAGCTGCATTAGTATCTTTTACGCAAACATAAGTTACTCCATTTATCAAATTACTTGGAAGTGTATCGCAAATGACTGTAGCTGCACCAAGCTCGATTGATTTTTCTATAAAATCATGACCGTCTGAAATAGTACCGCGAATTGCTACAAAAACATCATTTTTTTCAATTTTTCTTGAATCAAAATGCAATTGATTTATAGCTATTTCTGTAGAACCAGTTACTGATTCTATTGCTACTTTATATAATATATCTTTTAGCACACTCATAATAATTCCAATTGGATTGATGAATTCTTAACTATATTCTGTCCCGCTTGAAGAGATTGCGTTTTCACTTTCCCTGTTCCAACAGCTTTAACTTTCAATCCCAAATTTTCTAATAAGGCAACTGCATCCATTCCAGCCATTCCTTTTACGTTTGGAATTACATTTTGCTTTTTTTGCATTTTTGCATAGTAAGCATTATAATTACTTTCTTGTTTTGGATTGGGACGATCCAATTTCTTGATAACATTCGTTGAAGGTGTATCAGTAAATATTTTTTGAGCTATCCTTTTAAATACTGGTCCAGCGACATCGGCTCCATAATAATCATTTCCAGATGTATTAGGTTTGTGAACTACCACTATACAAGAATATTTAGGATTGTCCGCTGGAAAATAACCTACAAATGAAGAAGCATAATGCTTATCCATTCCTCCATTTTGCGCATAATTCATTTGTGCAGTACCTGTTTTCCCAGCCATAGAAAAATCCTTAGAATACAATTTAGATCCTGTTCCTTTTTTCACCACATTTTCAAGAACAGCTCGAACTTTATTTAATGTTTCATCTGAGCAAATCTTTGGGTTCATCACCTCGGTATTGTATTTTTTTATGGTTTTGTCCCAAGCTTTTATCTCTGTAACCAGCATTGGTTTTACCATCACACCATTATTTGCAACCGCATTATAAAATGTCAATGTTTGCAATGGCGTAACCGAAACTCCATATCCAAATGCCATCCAGGGAAGAGTAATATTAGACCAATTTTTATCACTTGGCTGTGGTATAAAAGGCACTCCTTCACCTCTAAAAGCTAATCCCAATTTTTTATTTAATCCAAATGAATTAACGTGATTTACAAATTTTGTCGGATTGTTTTTGTAATTATTATATACCGCTTGAACCATTACTGTATTCGAAGAAAGTTCAAAACCTCTAGCCAAAGATATTTTACCATAACCTCCTTCATGAGAATCTCTCACCTTGCGGCCAGAATAGGTAATTATGCCTCCATGACTATCGTAAACTGTACTTGTATCCGCCACTTTATCTTCTAATATTGCAATTAAATCGACCAATTTAAAAGTCGATCCAGGCTCGTGAGACTCAGCATAAGCATAATTGGTAGTCTCATAATATGTACCATCATTACCTCTTCCTAAATTTGAAATCGCTTTGACCTGACCTGTTTTAGTTTCCATTACTACTACACAGCCATGATCTGCTTCATATTCTTCCAATTGTTTCAATAAAGCATGGTGTGCAATATCTTGTATATAAACATCTATGGTTGAAATTACATCATAACCGTCTTGAGGCTCTACTTCATTTACATCACGAATGGGTTTCCATTGCCCTTTGGCAATTTTTTGTTTTAATATTTTCCCGTCTTTTCCGTTAAGATATTTGCTATACGCCCACTCAATTCCTTTTCCGTCTGAATATCCTTCGGGCATTTTTCTTTCATAACCAATACTGCGTTTAGCTATCTGCCCAATTGGATATTCTCTAATCGTTTTTTGCTCAATAATAATACCGCCTTTGTATGCTCCCAAATTAAATAATGGAAACCCTTTTATTTTCATATATTGGGTAAAGCTCAATCCTTGCGCTATTAAATAATATCTATTTTTATGTTCTCTGGCTTTTCTTAATTCATTTTGAATTGTACTACTTGATTTTTTTAGCAACATTCCCAATGAATCCGACAGCAATTTTACATTTTTTTCAAAAGTTTCTGTTTTTGGCGCAACTGCATCAAAACGAATTGCATAATTCGGAATTGAAGTTGCCAAAAGACTCCCATCTGCTGAATAGATATTTCCTTTATTGGCAGGAATAACAAAATTCTTAACCGTTCTTTCTTTGGCTAATTCTCTGTAATGATCGCCATCGACCCATTGAATATTAGTTAACTTAACAGCAATAGCAATTGCCATCAAAAAGATGAAAAAGGCAACCAAGTAGGTTCTATAGGATATATATTTATCTTCTATTGCCATAACTTTTCTAAGAAATTTTTCTCTTCAGGTTCTCTAACTTCAATTTTTACCGGAGGAACCGTTGATGGAAAAATTTGTCTTTCTTCCATTTTAGCCGAAACCGTGGATTCCATTTTAAGTTTCATCAATTCAGAACGTCTGTCTACAAATTCAGAGCGCAGTTCTTTTACCTTATTGGTCAATTCAACAATCTTAAATACTTTTTGTTCGTAACGCTGTGTATTGGCAATCATTATTATAGCAAGTAAAATCACAAAGACAATAAAGCGCCAATTTTTGACTGCATTATCATCTATAAGAAACTGTGCTTTTAATATGTTATAAATTCCCCCCTTCATTATACACTACTTTTTTTCTGCAATTCTCAATTTGGCACTTCTAGCTCTATTGTTCAACTTGATTTCTTCATTACCCGGAACTATCAATTTCCCTACTGTATTAAAAGGAACAGAGAAATTGCCATAAAAATCACGTTCAGGTTCTCCTTCAAACATTCCGTTTTTTATAAATCTTTTTACCAATCTATCTTCTAATGAATGGTAAGAAATCACGCTTAATCTTCCGCCAGGTTTCAAAATTTCTAATGACTGTTCCAAAAATTCCTTTAAAACATCCATTTCCTGATTCACCTCAATACGAATCGCCTGATAGATTTGCGCCAATATTTTATTTCGAACTCTTTCCGGCAAATATTTCGCCAAGACTTCTTTCAATTCATCAGTGGTTTTTATAAGCTTATGTTCTCTAGCTTCTACAATTGTTCTTGCCAAAGCTGATGCGTTTTTCAACTCGCCATAATCCAAGAACACTCTTCGCAAGTTGGCATCATCATATTCATTGACCACTCGATAGGCATTCAAATCATTTTTCTGACTCATTCTCATATCCAGTTCAGCATCAAATCGAGTTGAAAACCCTCTTTCTGCCACATCAAATTGATGAGATGAAACTCCCAAATCACCTAAAATTCCATCTACTTCTTTCACGCCATGAAAACGCAAAAACCTTTTTATAAATCTAAAATTTTCATTAATTAATGTAAATCTTTCGTCTGGTAAAGCATTTGCCAAAGCATCTTCATCTTGATCAAAAGCAAACAATTTTCCGTTTGGCCCCAGCCTTCTCAATATTTCTTTGGAATGACCGCCTCCGCCAAAAGTAACATCCACATAAACTCCATCTGGATTTATATTCAAGCCATCTACCGTAGCATGTAGCAATACTGGATTATGATATTCCATTGTCGTCGTCATTTAAATTACCCATTACTTCCTCGGCTAAATCTGCAAAATCAACATCTGCACCATCAATCGATTTCTCATACAAATCTTTATCCCAAATCTCTACAATATTAACTGCAGAAGAAAAAACCACATCCTTAAAAATACTGGCAAAAACCACTAAATCCTTAGGAACCAGCAATCTGCCTAAAGCATCTATCTCAACCACTTTTACTCCTGCGGTAAAACGACGAATAAAATCATTGTTCTTTTTAACGAAACGATTAAGTTTGTTGATTTTTTTCATCATCAAATCCCACTCTTCCATAGGATACAATTCCAAACAGGACTGAAATACAGAACGCTTCAAAACAAAACCGTTTTGAAGCGAGGAAGCCAATTGCTTTTTTAAGGGAGCAGGTAATAAAACCCGTCCTTTTGCATCGACTTTACACTCATATGTCCCTATAATTGTGTCCAAGTGAATAGTGTTAATTGTATTAAGCAAAAATATATAAAATTTTACCACATTTTACCACAATATACCACTTTGTTAATAAGTTTAACCACTTTTGACCAAAAACGCTTAGTTTATACACTATCAGAGTATTAGCTACAGAATCGATAATTTGTAAGAAAGGGTATAATTTAACAAAAAGCGTCTATTTTTGATTACTAAAGCATATTCTTAAAAGCTTAAAAAAAATATTTCTTAATCGTTAAAAAAGCAATAAAAAGAGACTCAAAAAGCATCTTTTGCGCATGTAAGAATAAAAGGTTAAAAAACAGCCCCCAAAATTCTTTTTAATTTTTTAAACCCTATATTTGTGAAAAATTGAAATTGTTATTTTAAAACATGGAAAAATATTACAAAAAAGAAGGCAAATACGGATATTACGAAGCAGGCGAAGGAATTCCGATTGTCATCTTACATGGTTTAATGGGAGGACTTAGTAATTTTGATGCTGTAGCCAGTTATTTTTCTAATAAAGGATACAAAATTATCATTCCCGATTTACCTATTTACACTCAGAACATATTAAAAACGAATGTAAAAAGTTTTGCAGTCTATGTAAAAAACTTCATTACCTATAAAAAATTAGACAGAGTTATCCTTTTAGGAAATTCACTTGGAGGACATATCGCATTATACCACACCAAAATGTTTCCTGAAAAAGTATCAGGACTTGTAATCACAGGTAGCTCAGGGCTTTACGAAAGTGCTATGGGAGACAGTTACCCAAAAAGAGGTGACTACGAATACATTAAGAAAAAAGCCGAAGATGTATTTTATGATCCAAAAATAGCTACTCCGGAACTTATCGACGAAGTATATGCCACAGTAAATGACCGCATAAAATTAATTAAGACATTGACTATTGCCAAAAGCGCAATTCGCCATAATATGGCCAAAGATTTACCAAAAATGCATGTGCAGACTTGTATTATTTGGGGAAAAAATGATAAAGTTACACCACCGGATGTAGCTGAAGAATTCCATAAATTATTACCAAATTCAACGTTATACTGGATTGACAAATGTGGTCATGCTGCGATGATGGAACAGCCAGAAGAATTTAACACACATTTGGAAGACTGGCTTACACACACCCATCTGGCCGAACACTAATCGATCAGAGAATTTTACACTCAAAAACATGAAAATCAATACTGCCGAATTCGTTATAAGCAACTCAGATGTAAGCAAATGTCCAAAGGATTTTTTGCCCGAATATGCTTTTATTGGTAGATCCAATGTTGGAAAGTCATCATTAATTAACATGCTGACTAATCACAAAAAATTAGCAAAAACATCTGGAAGACCTGGAAAAACACAACTTATCAATCACTTTTTAATCAACAGCAATTGGTTTCTAGTTGATTTACCAGGTTATGGTTATGCCAAAGTTTCCAAAAAAACAAAATCTGTTTTTCAAGAATTCATTACTGATTATTTCGAGACAAGAGAACAGCTTGTTTGCGCTTTTGTGCTAATTGACATTCGTCATGAAGCGCAGACAATTGACATTGAATTCATGTCTTACATGGGTGAAAGTGAAATTCCGTTTTGCATTATTTTTACTAAGGCCGATAAAATTAGTAGAGTAAAAATAGACTCTCATATTGCAGCTTACAAAAAACAAATGTTTGCCAACAATTGGGCCGAAATGCCACAGTACTTCGTTACATCGGCAACAGAATCTACAGGAAAAGAAGAGCTTCTAAGTTATATAGACGAAGTAAATCAAGAGGTATTTAAGAATCAATCGGAGTTTTAAAAAGACTTAATTAGATATAAAAAAATCCCAAAACTACATTTTAAATAGTTTTGGGATTTTTTTTAATTCCTTAGTTTTTAGAAAACTATTTTTTCAATTCTAGTTTCTCTGCAAAATAATCACAGAAGTCAAGCATTGTATCCGACATTTTTTCATCATTAGTCGCTCTTTTAAAAGTTTCAGCCATAGCCACTAATGTTTGGTGGAAAAAAATTTTCATTTCATCTACTGGCATATCTTTCGTCCACAAATCAATTCGCATGCTTTCTTTGGTTTTATGATCCCAAACATTTAGCATAATCGCTTTTGACTCTGAAAGCTCTATTCCGCCGTCCTGTGCTGTCCAAAAAAGTTTTTCTGGTACGCGGTTTTCATCTAATTCGACTAAAAATTTAATTTCTGAGGTATTTTTATCTGACATTATTTCTTGGGTTTGTATTTTGATTGTTCAAAAATTTCTTTGGCATCAGTTTTCAATAACTTATCTACCGCAACATTATTATTTTCCATATACGATCGCACTATTTGCCAACCAATCCAGACTCCTACTCTTCCAGGAGAATCATTGTCTATTTCCAAATAAAATTTTGAAAACGGTGATGGATCGATAAATCTAGAAGTCAGTCTTTGTTCATCGCTATAAAGCATTTCTTTTTCAATAAAATAGCGCCAAATATAACTCTCATTTTCTTGGCACCAAACAATTTGCTCTGGAGTGTATCCCATCTTTTCAGCATCTGTATATTCTGGAAGCAAAATATCTTTTAAATAAAGCTCCCTACCAAAGTAAATCATTTGCGATAACAAGTTCTTCTCTGTTGGAGGAGCAATTTTCCCAAGAGAAAAACTAGTCACTACATCGGGCATCATTTGTCTTTCTTCAAAATTTTGCTTTATATATTTAGGAAAAGTATAAAACTTATGTTCTTTTCCTAAGTACAATTCTAATGAAATTATAATTAACGAATCGGCATAAATTGCTTTATTCGAATAATCCATATCCGAAATCAGCGTAATAACTTTAGGTGTTTTTGTTTTTGGAAAATAATATTTCATGTGCTGTACCAAGGCTTCAACATCGCTTTGAATCCCTTCGGTTGTTGGATATTTCTTTTGAACTTCAGCATAAACTTCTCTCCAAATTGGCGCATTCATTTTATTCATCCAAACTGTATCATTTGTTTTTGGCGAAAAGAAATATGGATATCGTTTTTTTAATTTATCTAAATCTTTTGGCGATGTTTCAAAAAACAGCTTATCAAAACGCGCTACTTTAATAGTTTCAACTGGTGCTTCTTCGATAACCTTTTCAACTTTACTTTTTTGGTCACAAGACAACAAAAGCAAACTGCAAACTATCGTTAAGAGAAATAATTTCATATATGTAAATTTTATTTTTAATAGGTCATATATGTTATCGCCTTTTAATTTATAGGTATTTACTTCTAGTAAATTTGTTATTGATGGCGATTTCATATTTATTTTGTTTATTTATCAGTTTCCTGACGCTTTTAGAGAATAATTCATAAATCTTCATAAGATTTTTCAACCCAAACCAAACATCCTCTATTCAATTCTATTATTTTATTTAAATTTGTTTCCAAAGCAACTTAAGGCTATGTCACTTATTTTTTTGCAAATATACATCCCTGCTTTTTAAAACTTAAACTATTATGACTAAAAAAAGAACCCTACAAATCGAAAAAGTAAATACTCATATTGTCGAATGGCTAAAAAGCTACGCTGAAAATTCAAAAGTAAATGGATTTGTTATAGGAATATCTGGCGGTGTAGATTCGGCAGTAACCTCAACGCTCTGTGCTCAAACAGGTTTGAAAGTAATTTGCGTTGAAATGCCAATTCACCAAGCTCCAAGCCATGTTTCAAGAGCTAGAGAACATATTGAGCAATTAAAAAACAGATTTCCAAATGTAACTAACGCTGTTGCCGACCTAACTTCGGTTTTTGAAACATTCAAAAATGAAGTTCCTACAATTAATAACGAAACTGCTGTTAATTTATCTCTTGCCAATACTCGTGCACGTTTACGCATGACTACTTTATACTATTTTGCAGGCATTCATGGTTTATTGGTTGCTGGAACAGGAAATAAAGTAGAAGATTTTGGAGTAGGTTTCTATACTAAATATGGAGATGGCGGCGTTGATTTGAGTCCAATAGCCGATTTAATGAAGTCCGAAGTATACCAATTAGGAGCCTATTTAAAAATTCCCGAATCTATATTAACAGCCTCTCCTACTGACGGATTATTTGGTGATGACCGAACAGATGAAGATCAATTGGGCGCAAGTTATGATGAATTAGAATGGGCAATGGAGATAAATAACTCAAAAACAGACCCAAATACATTTACAGAACGTCAAAAAACTGTTTATGAAATTTACAAAAAACTCAATAAAAACAACCAACATAAAATGAATCCTATACCTGTTTGCATAATAAACTGTTAAAAAAAAATAATTTGTCCGAAAAATTAGACTTATATGAAAATATTTTTTTAATTTTATATCTTCAAAAACAATCCTAAAACTAAATACCATGATTAAAGTTTGTTTAGCAGATAACTATCCTGTAGTACATTTTGGAATAAAATCGTACTTCAAAGACCATTCAGAAATTTCAATCGTTGCAAACGTTGGAAATTTCGCTATGGTAAAAGACATCCTTCTTAGTAAAGAAATAGATGTGCTTGTATTGGACTTAGAACTTGAAGGCTTATCAAGTATTTTCGAAATCAAATCGGTTTTGAAAAATTTTCCAAAAACAAAAATTATTTTTTACAGCGGGCTTTCAGAACAAATTTATGCTCCAAATGCTATTAAAGCAGGAGTTTCTGGATTTGTTCACAAAACCGAAAAATTGGAAACTTTGGGTCAATCGATCATCAAAGTTAACCAAGGAAAAATAATCATGAATGAAGCAGTCATGAAAAACATTGCTTTGATTGCAAAACAAAGCAAAAGCGAACGTTTGTACAGAAAACTTTCCAATCGTGAAGTTGAAGTATTGCGTTATTTGAGCGATGGTAAGAAAAACCATGAAATCGCTGAAATCTTATCACTTAACGAGAAAACAATCAGTACTTACAAACTACGATTGTTGACAAAATTAAACGTTACAAATCTAGTAGATTTAGTAAATAAAGCTAAAACTTTAGAAATCGTTTAACTATAGCGAGACATTACTCTTCCTAATTTTTTTGAAAAAGAATTAATTAGTTTGTAATAGTCCATTGCTAAAGACATAGACTCTGTATTATCTGAACCTGGTTCATTTGATACAGAGTTTTTTAATTCTTCTATAATTTTATCTACTAAATACCATCGCATTGTTAGAATAGTTTCTGACACATATTGGCTAATAGTTTCATTTTTAGTTTTTGGAATGATATTTTGTCCAATCCAGTTATGCAGTACCAGCCTTTCATCCTCCATTAAAATATCTGTTACCTCTTGAGCAAAATCAGAATTTAAATGCATTAAGTATCTTTCAATTTCTAAATTTTCATTTTGCAGAAAATACTGAATCAAGTCATTAAAGATATCACGAAACAATGGATTTGCTAATTCCACTTCGTCTTCCTGCAAGCTTAAATAAATTCTTTGATAAACCTTATATTCTTTCTTTTCGGTTACATTTTCGATTTCACCCGAATCATTTGTTCTCAAAAAAACATCCTCGAATTCTTCAGTTTTATTACCGTATAATAGTAATATTTCAATTATTTTGCGTTCCAAGCGATACAAAACATCAACTTTTGCAGTTTGAACGGGATTGTCATTTTTTACAACTTCAAAAGCTTTTTGCTCTTGTTTTGCTTTTTTTCCAACTTCATCAACGTCTTTCTTAACTAATTGAGCTAATGTACTGGTCAAAACCTGTTCCGAAATATCCATTATTCTAGAACATTCCTGTATATAAATTTCTCGCTGAATCCTGTCTGGAATTTTAGAAATACTAGTAACCATATCCCGAATCAAATCAGCTTTCTTAACTGGATCGTTTTTAGCCTCATCCATCAAAAGTGATGCTTTGAACTGAATAAAATCTTTAGCGTTCTCATCTAAATATGCTATTAAATCTTCGTAAGATGTTTTTCGTGCAAAACTGTCCGGATCTTCTCCATCAGGGAAAGCACAAACTTTTACGTTCATTCCTTCTTCGAGAATTAAATCAATTCCTCGAATAGAAGCGCGAAGTCCTGCAGCATCACCGTCAAACAGAACGGTAATGTTTTTGGTCAGCCTATTGATTAAGCGTATTTGATCTGGCGTAAGAGCAGTTCCCGAAGAGGCTACAACATTTTCAATTCCAGCCTGATTAAACTGAATAACATCAGTATATCCTTCGACCAAAAAACAATTATTCAGTTTGGCTATAGATTGCTTCGCTTGAAAAATACCATACAGTACTTTACTTTTATGGTAAATTTCACTCTCCGGAGAGTTTAAATATTTAGCAGCTTTTTTATCATTGGTTAAAATTCGGCCACCAAAACCTAATACTCTTCCCGACATACTTTGGATAGGAAACATCACCCTACTTTTGAATCTGTCAAAAGGGCGATCTTCTCTGGCAATGGTCAATCCAGTACTTTCGAGAAATTCCATTTTATAGCCTTTCCCTAATGCTTCCTTGGTAAAAGCATCCCAAGTTTCTGGGGAATAACCCAAAGCAAATTTATTGATCGTATCATTAGTAAAACCACGCTCTTTAAAATAGGAAAGACCGATAGCTTTCCCTTCTTCCGAATTTAAAAGAATGTCATGGAAATATTTTTTGGCAAATTCAGAAACCAAATACATACTTTCACGAACATCTGTATTTAACTTTTCCTCATCTGTTTGAACCGTCTCTTCAATCTCAATATTGTATTTTTTGGCTAAATATCGAATAGCTTCCGGATAGGTAAAATGTTCGTGTTCCATTAAAAAAGCAACAGAATTTCCTCCTTTTCCTGAACTAAAATCTTTCCAAATTCCTTTTACAGGAGACACCATAAAGGAAGGCGAACGCTCATCCGAAAACGGACTCAGCCCTTTAAAATTGCTTCCTGCTCTTTTTAACTGTACAAAATCTCCAATAACCTCCTCTACTCGAGCAGTTTCAAAAACAGTATCTATGGTTGCTTGTGATATCAAAACGTATGAGAATATTTAATAGTAATCCTTGCGAAAATTCGAAGAGTTACAAAAATACGCAAATCAAACTTTATAATTCAAAATAAAAAAAAGCGCTTCAAAGATGGAAGCACTTTTTTATACTAAAAACTTAACTAATTCTAATTAAAAACGAAACCCTAACGAAATATTATTTTGACAAACAGGATTATTCTCTATTAACAATTATAAGTATGCCTAATAACTAATAATTGATTGCTTTGTCTTAAAATTCTCAATACTTGAAACCACTGTAAACCCTTTAAAAACCGAATCATCAACTAAGAATACATTAATATTTTATGACTAAAAATACGAGTATATTAAAAATTTACTAAAATTTTTATATTTTATTTAAATATTTAATTACATTTGCTAAACAATCGGTTGCGTATAACCGTATTATTTAACTTATAAAAACCAAAAAAATGAAAAAAAACCAATTTTCAAAAAAAGGAATTTGCCTATTGGCATCTTTATTGCTTGTATTAGCAAGCTGCACATCTGATGACACAAATACTAGCAATCCAGAAAAAATTGCAGGTGTGCGTACAGGCGGGTACACAACTAATTTAACTGCAAAAAGCGGTACTGGTACCGTCAATGGCTTTTACTGGACTTTATATCAAGAAGGTGGTACAGCCAATTTGACAAACGGATCAAACGGTAATTATTCAATAACTTACAGTGGATGTAATGATGTTGTTGGAGGAAAAGGATGGAATCCTGGGTCAAATAAAACAATAGGATATAATATTGGATCATTAACTGGAAGTTACGATTTTGTAGGTATCTACGGATGGACGACTAGTCCATTAATTGAATATTATATTTGTGAAAAAGGGAATAATATAAATGGTTCATCTGTAAATAATGTAAGCAGTGATGGACACACTTATAATTTTGTAAGAAACCAAAGAGTTAATGCTCCTTCAATCATTGGAACCGCAACTTTTTGGCAATATATTGATAAATGGGGAGGTTCTTCTACAGGATCTAACAAAACTATTAATATGGAGAACCACATTAACAATTGGAAAAGCAATGGTGGACATGGTTTTGGAGCTTTTAACTATCAAGTACTTGCTATTGAAGCTTTTGGCGGAAAAACAGGTTCTATTAACGCTACTGTTTGGTAGACATATATAATACAATATTGTTTTAAAATGCTGGAAGTAAAAAATCCAGCATTTTTTACTATAAATCCTCATCTGCAAATTATTTATATTTAAAGGCATAATTATCGCATACAACATTATATCAATGAAAAAAACAACTCTATCTATTATAAACTTATTTGTTTTACTAATCATTAGCTCTTGCACTAAAGAAACACCTAACAATTTTATATTGGTAAAAGGAGGTGAATTCAAAAATATCTATTCTAAATTTTATGCTAAAAAAGAAAATATCAGCGATTTTTATATGGGTATAAATGAAATTACTCAAAAAGAATGGAAAAAGACTATGGGTAAAAATCCCTCTATTTTTTTGGGTGAAAACTTACCTGTTGAAAACATTAGCTGGTACGATTGTATTGAATATTGTAATAATAGAAGCGAAATAGAAGGCTTGGAAAAATATTATAGTATTGACAAAACAAAAAAAGATATTAATAACAATAACGAAAATGACGATGTAAAATGGGTAATCACCTTCATTCCAGAAGCCAATGGATACCGTTTGCCAACAGAAAAAGAATGGGAATATGCCGCTAGTGGCGGGCAACTTACCAAACATTATAAATACAGTGGCAGTAACGATTGTAATTCAATTGCATGGACGTGGAAAAACTCAGGAGACAAACCATTAAACGGTACTTGGAATTGGTCAACTATAGAAGCTAATCACTGTCAGACAAAAATTGTCGGAGCAAAATCAGAAAACGAACTAGGACTCCATGATATGTCTGGAAATGTTAGAGAATGGTGTTTTGATTCTAATACTAATAACCCCAATAACGAACCTTTTGGAAGAGCTTGGAAAGGCGGCGGCTGGATTGGAGCTGATTTTTGCTGCGAAAACTCATTTCGTGCCAATTACCAAGCAAATGGCAAAGGAGCGGATCAGGGCTTTAGAATATGTAGAAATTTATAAAAAAATGACTAATTAAAATCGAAACGAAGTCCTAACGAAATATTGTTTTGATCAACTGCATTATTTTCGAACAAAGGCTGTAAATCGTATTTTAAATACAAGCTTGTTGACTTATATCCAACATACGTACTCAACCCATAATTAAAGTCATTTACATTATAATTTCCTTTGGTTTTTTGTTTCACATCATTCCCGCTGGCATCATCGAAACATAGGATTTGTTTTGATTTTACTCTAAATCCAGCATAGCCACCCAAGCCAACTCGCACACTTTTGTGAGTTCTAAAATAACTAACATCATCACGTATTTCTTTCTTTGTAAAATCAAACTCTAAATGCAGAGGCACCATGACATAAACATTTCTAAACCGGGATTCGTCTAAATGCACTGTACTCGTCACTAAATTCGTTTCTGCACCATTCTTAACAAAGTAACGATTGTCTGTAGCCCGAAGATTATTATACATTAATGAGATTCCATACTTAAAATGCAACAAATTATCTTCTTTCAAAATCCTAGTGTTATAAGTTAGTCCCCATTCATAAAAATGAGAATCCAAATACTTAAAATCCGAGTTGGCAACTTGTTTATCTGTCACCAAATTATTTGTTCCAAATGCAAACACAAACTGACTTGTGGTCCGTTTTGATTGACGGTTTTGTTTCTCTTCTTGTCCATTATAAAATTTCATTGCAGTAATATTAAATTCTCTACAATACTTGCCAATAGAATCAGTATTAGTCCCTATAATTACCTTGGTTCTATCTCTATAAATGACAGCTTCTTCATCTAATTTCCCATCAACCTTATCCTGTACTAATTGATTTAATTTACTTTCTTCAATAGCGACATTTGTTTCAATATTAGCAGCGTGAACTTCAGCTTTTTTTAATTTAAGTTTTTCAGCTTTTTCTTTAGGAATCATTCCATTTACAACTTCCTTATCTAATGAATCTATTTCAGTTTTTAAAGCGTTTTTTTCATAATCCGTTATTTTTTTTATTTGCCCAGCAATTGATTTTGCTCTTCTTTCAAATGAGATTATTTTGTGTTCTCGTCCTTTATTCGGACCCGTTTCTGGAACAGTATCTCCAACAACTTCAAGCGTTATATCTTTAAACCAAATTTGGCCAGTTTCGTCTAATAAAACTCCATAAGAAATAGATGTTGCTTCTGCAGGAACAAATAAAACAACTTCATACTTTTTCCATTCTGTTGTTCCTTTTATACCTCTTTTTTCCATATTATCAAAAGCGAGAACATTACTTGAATAATAATCAACACGCATCCACATTCCGGCCCAAGATTTCACGTTTTCAGCTTTTACATAACCAGTCATTTTTACAGTTTTTCCTTTATACAAATCAGATTTGATGGTTTTCATAAGAGTTCCAAAACCTTTAATTTCACTTTTAACAGATTTAATCGTAAAGATGTTTTGATTACCAAACTCAGGATTCTTTTCAAGATTCATTTCATATTTTTCTGGTTCATTTTGCCAATAAGTCCAGTCCAAAATATGTTTATAGCTGCCTTTGTTCTGGGCATTTAATTTAGTTGCCATAGCAACTATCATTATTATTGTAAACAACATAATTTTTTGCATGATTTCGTTTTTTGATTGATGATTGATGATTTTTATTTATTCTTCGTAATTTCTATTAACTAAAACAGTTTTTACAGCATTAAATTTTTTATTAAATCTTTCCAATGCAGATTCTCTAAAAGATTGATTTAATTCTTTTTCAGCATTTAACAATAAATCGTTTGGATTTACTGAAATAGCTTTTCTCGTTTTTTCAATTGTTTCGTCAGTAGCTTTTGTTTCGAATTTAGCGTCACTAACTTCTGCTAATAATTTTTCTGCAGAAATGTATTTATTTTTAGCAGTCGATTGGCAATTCTTATTTTCAGAAGAATTAACTATTACACTATTCTCTTTTGAATGATTGATGATCGAAGGCTCCTCTTTGTTTTTGAGTTGATTTAGCTGCTTTTTTGGGTCGTTACTGTAAGCAACAACTATTCGCGTCTTCGCTACTTGTTTTTGAATTTGTTCGCGTAAAACACCTTTGTTTATTATTTTTGATTCCTCTAAATTATTTATATTTCTTTTTTGTTCTAAGACAATTGGTGCATCCTTATTTATTTCTACAGTTTCAAAATGACTAAAATAAACCGTACCAACCAATAAAAAACCAAAAATACTTGCAGCAACATACATCCATTTAAAATAGCGTTTTGGTTTATCATCAGCAATAGTAAGCATCGCATCTAATTTATTCCACGCCATTTCTGAAGGTTTTATCTCCCGGGAATTTAATTGTTCTTTGAATTGTTTTTCAATTTTATTCGGTTCCATTACAATAATTTTTTAAATTATTAATCTGTTCTTGCAGCATCTTTCTCGCATGTGACAACTGTGACTTTGACGTCCCTACATTTATCCCTAACAAACTTGCAATTTCCTGATGTTTGTATCCTTCAATAGCATATAAATTGAAAACCATTTTATAACCATCAGGCAAACTGTCTATCAAACTTTGGATATCTTCTACCAAAAAATGGCTTTCGATATTATTAAAACTTTCTTCAAAAAAAATTTCATCCTCAACAAAGTTTATTTTTTTTTCAACTCGGATAAATGAAATACATTCATTGACCATTATACGCCTTATCCAACCCTCAAAACTTCCTTTATTTTCAAATCGTCCTAAGTTGACAAACACTTTCATAAAAGCGGTAATCATAACATCTTCGGCCAATTGAATATCCTTAATATATTGGCGACAAACACTCAGCATTTTTGAAGAAAACCGACTATAAATCTGTTGCTGCGCTTGCCGATTATTTTCGACAGCCAACTTTATGATTTCAGTTTCTTCCTGATATAAATGAATAATTTTCATTAATAAGCGTTCTGGTTTTGTTTTAGTAACAGACTTCTATTAGCATAGACGAGTTAAGTTGCAAAATGGTTGCATCACAATATAAATATTTTAAAAAAAAATCTAAATCCATACAAAAAAACATCAAATTACTGAATATCAAAACCATGAGTGTTCTTTTTTTTAATTAACAATTTTTCTAATTTTATAATTATTTTCTTCGCTCATACAAGATAATCTAAATCAAACTCAATAGAAAATAAAAAACCTTGCACTACTATAAATATTGCAAGGTTTCTCAATAAAAATATTTTTTAAAAGCAATTGTTGATTTCTAAATTTTACCAACCGCCGCCACCGCCACCGCCACCGCCACCACCGGAGCTTCCGCCACCAGAACTTCCGCTGCTCCAGCTTCCTCTACTTCCGCTAGAGGAAGAACTTGAGGATCTGGGTGGGCTTGGATCGACTCTTGCACCGCCTACAGAATTTCCGAAACCTGATAAAAACAGTGTTGGTCGTCTATAAATCGTATCATTTCCTTGATACCAATCTGGATTGTATTTTGCTAACTCTAAAACTTCTTCAAACTGTTTCCCCCATTCTATTTCGACCCCCAGTGCTATTGCATAGGGAAACAATGTTTCAAATAATAGCGGTGTTAGTTCTGGCGGATTCAACATATTCATTCTGTCTTTTTCTGCTGTTTCTAGATATAGCTTGAATCCTTCTATTCTATTAAGCACTTCTGCACCTTCTTCTGTGAATTTCCCCAGATTCATTATATAAAAGATATAAATCAGGATAACAACACCTATAACTATTATTTGTATTGCATTTAAAAAAGGAATTGTCATTAAAAATATTGCCATTGCTGGTGCAGCAATAAAGAATGTTAAGACTGCTCTTAAAACCATTAAACCAACTCTTATTTCTTTTTTCGAAAACCACCAATAAGTTACTCCAGACAACACCAGAATCAATCCCGCATAAAAAGCATAATTAATGTATCCATTATTTTTAGAAAACATCTCAAAGCCCAATCCTGCAATTAATAAAACCGCAAAACCAAGCCATTTTTTTCGAGTATTATTTTGGTAAAAATTTTCTAAATTTATTTGCCTCATTACAGCCTCAAGCCATTTAGAATAGGCTTCCTCAAAAATTATATAATTAGAATCCTCAACTTTTATTTTATTTTTCTTTGAAAAAGTACTTGCTATGTTCAGTTCTTCTACGTTTAAAATCTCTAACTCTTTGTTTAATATTTCTATTTCATAGGTCGTTTTATCACTAAAAGTTCCATTTTCTTTTGTCGAACAAATTTTAACAATACCTTTTACCGCAATATTTATAATCGATGCCATATATGTATTATCCTTAATTTCTCTGTGATATACATAACCTACAATTGCAGGAGACCAATCGTAAGGAGGTGAAAATTCAGGAACTGTTGATTTTTTAAGCGAATCTTTTCCATGTTTTTTCCAATTAAAAAAGAAGAAAAGCGACATGCCAATTCCAAAAATAACAGACCACAAATATGTTTTTATTTGTTTATAAAAAGAAGTAGATTTTTCAGCAAAAGTTGGTGGATCAACAATTCCTTTAGCAAATGAAGCAGCAACTGTTAAACCTTCATTTTCTTTAAGATGAACTGCCGAAAAAGTAACTATAGTATTGTTAGAATTTAAGGAACTAGTACAATTAGAAGTTCTGGATCCTGCCAAACCATTATAGCAATGTAAATTTTCAAATTTATTATTCTCAGATGGGAAATAAAGGCAACAAGTTGCTTTATCAATAGGGAAATCCCAGCCATTTCCTGTTACATTCCAATACAGCTCGTCATATTTATCAAAATATCCAATCTGAAAAGGAACAGTATAACTGATTTGATATTCATAAATACCACTTACTAATTCTACATCTTTATCACCAATATAAATTTTCCACTCCTCTCCATCTTCATTTGTAAAATATTGTGCAATATTTCCATCTTTTTTAATGGAGTTTATTTCATATTTTACATCGATTTCATTGCCGTCTTTATTTTTTCGAATTAATGGAAAAGTCCTCAAAAGACCGTGTTTAAAAACGTTTCCTTCTGCTTTTATAGTAATCTTTTCGACAACCTGAATGTCGCCTGATTTTTCAATTTGAACTTTAACATCAAAATTTAAAATTCTTTCCTGGGCTTGGGATTGATAGAAAAAAATAGAACAAAGAACAAAGAATATTTTTCTTAGGAGCATATTACAAAATAATTAAAACTGAACTTTAGGCGTTTCTCTCTGTTTTTCATCTTCTAATTCAAGGAAGTCTTTCTTTGGAAAACCAAAAGAATTAGCAACCATATTGCCTGGAAAAGATTCTACGGCAGTATTGTAATCTCTTACGGTTGCATTATAATATCGTTTTGATCGTTCTATTTCCGTTTCGATTGCACTCAATTCTTCCTGCAGACTAAGAAAGTTTGTATTGGCTTTTAAATCAGGATAATTTTCTGCTAAGGCAAAAATACCTCCAACAGCATTGCTAAGTTTTTTATCCAATTGTAATTTTTCATCAGCGTTATTAGTACTTAAAGCCTGACTACGAAGATTTACAATATTGGACAATGTTTCTTTTTCGTGGGTTACATATCCTTTAACTGTTTCAATCAAATTCGGAATTAAATCAAATCGTTTTTTTAGAATAACATCTATCCCGCTTAAAGCTTCGTTGAGCATATTGCGTTTTGATACAAAACTATTATAAAGTACTATCAGATAAACACCTAAAATAACAACAAGCGAAAGTATTACAAGCAAAATAGTCATATTTTATTATTAAATTAACGCCGAATTTAACAAAAAAAATATTAATAATTCATCATCTGAATTATTTTTTTCTTTCGATAACGTAATTAACCATTAGAATAAGTGCTGCTTTATAGTCGGATTCGGGGTAATCATTCAACAGCTGTAGCGCTTCTTGCTGAAATTCTACCATTTTATTTTCAGCATAAAGTAAGCCGTTATTATCTTTTACGAAAGCAATCACTTCCTTGACTCTTTTTTTGTCCTTATTGTAGTTTTTTATCGAATTGATGAGCCAGCTTTTTTCTTTTGGAGTACAATTATTAAGAACATGGATAAGAGGCAACGTCATTTTTTGTTCTTTAATATCGATTCCGGTTGGTTTACCAATCGCTTCTTCACTATAATCGAATAAGTCATCTTTGATTTGAAAAGCCATTCCGATGAGTTCACCAAATTTTCTCATGTTCTCAACCTGAACCTCATCATCCACAACGGATCTCGCTCCAAGAGCGCAACAAGCGGCAATAAGTGTAGCCGTCTTTTTTCGGATGATTTCGTAATAAATAGCTTCGGTAATATCAAGTCTTCTTGCTTTTTCTATTTGAAGCAATTCTCCTTCGCTCATTTCTCGAACAGCTACAGATATTATTTTCAATAAATCGAAATCACCATTGTCGATGGAAAGCAATAATCCTTTGGACAATAAATAATCACCAACTAATACGGCAATTTTATTTTTCCAAAGTGCATTAATAGAGAAAAAACCTCTGCGACGATTACTGTCATCTACCACATCATCATGAACCAATGTCGCTGTATGAATCAATTCAATTACACAAGCGCCTCTATATGTTCTTTCGTTGACAGTACCTTTTGACACCATTTTTGCCATTAAGAAAACAAACATAGGTCTCATTTGTTTTCCTTTTCTATTGACAATGTAGTAAGTAATGCGATTTAAAAGTGCCACTTTGGAAGTCATCGATTCGTAGAACTTTTTCTCAAAAAGTTCCATTTCGTTAACTATTGGCTGTTTTATTTGTGTGGTAATATTCATTGGCAAACAAAAGTAGTGAAAAATAAAATCATAAAAAAAACTCCCGTAGGAGTTCTTTGATTATTTGCCAATTTTCAACAAACCAATTTGATTGTCAGCATTCAATAAGATTTCACCATTACTAATTTCTCGACTTGCAAGAATTCTAGGCCTAAGATCACTTTCTCTATATCCATAAATTATTTCTTTGTTAGGTTCTCCCTTTGAATCAACTGTTAATAAAAACAAAGAGTTTTTAGAATCTGATGAAAGAAATGACTTGGAACTCCTTTTGGTTTTTTTATCGTCTACTGCTTGAAGATTTGAAGTTAAATCTTCATAAACAATATAAGTCTTATTATTTTTAAAAGTTGAAATAACAGATGGATTCCCGGCATTTCTTTGGTACTTAGGAACTCTAGTTATGGATGTCACAGCTATTTTATTATCTACTTGAATACAAGCAATATCACAATAGTAATATGTATATGAAGTACTTGTACCATATTGGCTAGTATGCGTCGTTACTATTAGTTTATATTGTTCTGCAACAATTGAAAATCCACCATCACTTTTTTGATAAATTTTTCTGATTTTATAAGGTACAAAATCCTCACGGTTTTTAATTTCATCAGGATAAAGCCCCTCAACTTTTAGCATTTTTGATTCGCCCAATTTTAATGTATTACAGTCTAAAGCCACATAAAACATTTCATCAGACAATAATTTTTTCTTTCCTCCTTTTAAATTTGTCAAAAATCCTGTGCAAAAGAAAGTGTTGTTTTTCCCTGCGATCATATCAATATATGATATATCATTCTCAGCATAATCAAAGTCAAATTCTTTAACCGATTTATCCTTTGTAAAAACTATTAACTTATAGTAATACTCACTATGATATTTTTCTTTTTCGCTTTTTTCTTTAATAATTTTAGCAAGAACATATACATTCCCTAAATTATCCACACGAACTTCCTCAGTATCATAGTTTTTAGACTTAATAGGTAATGATACCATCCCGTCATTTACAACATCAGTAATACCCGAATTATAAACTTTATATACCAAAACATTTGGTTCCCTTTTTTTACCAATATTTTCATGATAAATCAAAACTTTGGTAGAATCTGGAGAGATACTTCGTAATCCAAAATTTGCAATCTTATCATCATCACTTACTTCATCAAGAACATTTAGCTTATCCGAAGTCTTTAAGTTAAAGTCACTAAAACCAGAATACAGAAAATTTTTATCTTCTTTTCTTCTAGTTTCATTTATAAAATGTAAAATTCCATTATTTAAAATATAAGCTCCTTCATATAAATATTTTTTATCTTCCATATTAAATGAAATATTTTTTTCATTTTTAAGATTTAAATTACGATCATACGTCCTTCCTATTAACTCATCTTTTTTATTTACATAAGTTGTATAATATAATCCATTTTTACCTCCTAATATAGAGACATAGGCCTTAGTAGGTATTTTTTCTGCCCACTTCAACGTAATATCTTGAGCATAAACACCTTGCATACTCAAAAATAAAACAAGTAATAATTTTTTCATGTTTTTTAATTTATTTTTATTTATTTAAAGCAAATATATATACATTCGCAAAAAAATTAACAAGATTTATTATGAAAAAGATCATATTATTAAATTTATTATTTTCTTCATTTGTTTACTCACAAACAAATGGCGTAACAGAACAATCTACTAGTAAAATTAAAGTTTATTCGCCTTCATCGTCGTCTGCATCGTCTTCAACTGCTGATACATACAAATGGACAGTAAAAACAGATGTTTTTAGTTTTGTTTCTGGTGAATTTCCAATTATTGGCGAATATAGATTTCTAAAAAGCTTAAGCGCCGAAGTATCTGCCGCTGCGACTTATGGCTTGTACGACAACTTTGGTATTTTTGACGAAGGATATGACGGTGAAGGAAGTACTTTTGAAACTAAAGCTGCTATGGGAAGCTCTTTTAGAGCAGGCATAAAATACTACCCATCATCTGATTACGATGCAATTGAAGGATGGGCTTTTGGAGTACAATTTTTTACGAGAACTAATAATAGAGATTACAAACCCGACTCTTACAGAGAGTTAAATTTAAGTTCCGAAAAAGACTCAAGAAACAAGACTGGATTAGCATTAACTATTTCTAAACAAGTTTTTTCAGATTCAAACATTGCTTTTGAATACATGCTTGGTATTGGTTTTGCAAGTGTAAAACACGATTTTCATACCTATGAAGATAATTATGGAACAGGAAATACAGTTACTTACACTATTACACCACAATCTATAAAAGAAACCGTTCCTAATTTTCAATTAGGCTGCAGAATTGGTTTTGGAAACTAAACCTACATTTTTCGAACTAAAAAAGAGGCAATCGCCTCTTTTTTTTATGCTTCTTTATTAGCTAATTGACCACAAGCCGCATCAATGTCTTTCCCTCTGCTTCTTCTCACTTTCACAACAATCCCTGTAGATTCTAATGCTGTTATATAAGCATTTATAGACTCTTCGGAAGCCTGCTGAAATTCCCCATCATCGATTGGATTATATTCAATCAAATTGACTTTGCAGGGAACATATTTACAGAATTTCACCAATGCATCAATCGAGGCTTTATCGTCATTGATTCCTTTCCAGACTACATATTCATAAGATATTTTACACTTTGTTTTTCGGTACCAATATTCTAACGATTCACGCAAATCTGCTAAAGGAAAATTTTGGCTAAAAGGCATGATTCGGGAACGAATGTCGTCAATGGCTGAATGTAAGGAAACAGCTAGTTTGAATTTTACTTCATCATCTGCCATTTTTTTTATCATTTTAGGAATGCCCGATGTAGATACCATAATTCTTTTTGGAGACATCCCCAACCCTTCTGGAGAAGTAATCATTTCAATCGCCTTCAAAACATTATTGTAATTCATTAGTGGTTCGCCCATTCCCATAAAAACAATATTGGATAATGGATGATTATAATATAGCCTGCTTTCTTTATCTATAGCAATAACTTGATCATAAATTTCGGCCGGTTCCAGATTCCGCATACGCTTTAACCTTGCAGTAGCGCAAAAATTGCAATCCAAACTACAACCCACCTGACTCGATACACAAGCAGTAGTCCTTGTTTGAGTTGGAATCAGCACACTTTCTACCACTAAACCATCATGTAAACGAACAGCGTTTTTAACTGTACCGTCTTCACTTCGTTGCATAGTGTCTACTTTGATGTGATTAATTACGAAATTATTTTCCAACATAGAACGTGTTTGCTTGGAAACATTGCTCATGTCTTCAAAACTATGTGCTCCTTTGCTCCACAACCATTCATATACTTGATTCCCTCGAAATGCTTTATCTCCATTGGATGTAAAAAAATCCCTTAACTGATCTTTCGATAATGCCCGTATGTCTTTTTTCTCAATTTGCATGCTGCAAATTTAATGACTATTTATTTAAATGTTGTTTTGATAACAGAATTTTAAGCAAATGTCATTCAAATACCGCTTGTACCTTTTATAAACTCAATTTATGCATACTCAATAGATCAAAAGAAACATGATTTATAATTTCATTTAAACCTTTCCTTTTTCTGTTCTAAAAGTCACACAACCAATCAAAATTGTTAAAACCTACATATTCTATTCAGTTCAAAAATATTTGAAAGAAATACAAAACACTTTAAAATCAAAATCAAAAAAATTAGTATAAAACCAAAACCACATAAAAGAGTATATCATCCTTTAATTCAAACACACAAAAAGACCCTAAAATCTCATATACACAACATATTAGCTTTTGAAATATTTAAAACAAACTCAATAAAAAACAACAATAAAAGGATATAATTAGCAACATTACTACATTTCTAATGAAAATACAATTTTCATGCCTTTCTTAACATGATTTTTATCATATCCCTAATTCTAATTCCGTAATACATTTGCACAAGTAGAAATAAAGAATCGATTTTAATACAAAATTTTACTACTAACAGAAAAAGTTTATTACAATTATTTTAAAAGAAAAAGTTATGAAATCAACACTTAAAATGATTATTGCTTCAATCGCATTGTTTGCAATGGTCTTATCAGCAAACGCACAAAAAAACTACACTTTGGATACCAAAACAAGTTTTTCTGTATTGGGAACCTCATCATTACACGATTGGGAAATGAAATCGGCCTCAAAAACTGGAACAGCAAATCTTACCGTGACGGAATCAAAATTAGCAGATATTACCAGTATCGATATAACTCTTCCGGCTGAAAGCATTAAAAGCGAAAAAAAGAGCATGGACAAAGTAGCTTATGAAACTTTAAAAACAGACAAATTCAAAAACATAAAATATGTTTTAAAATCTACCGAAAAAGTAAACGAAACCACATGGAATCTTACTGGAACCTATACCATTGCAGGAGTTTCTAAAGTAGTAAAAACACAAGTAAAAACTACTGTAGTAAATGGAATAGTGAACATACAAGGTTCAAACAAAATAACTTTTACCGAGTTTGGCCTGAAATCACCAACTGCAATGTTTGGTACAATAAAAACTGGTGAAGACTTAACAATAAAATTCAATTTAAACTTTAATTAAATACCATAAACCATGAGAAAAATTTATTTATTAGCAGTAGGACTATTATCAATGACCGCTGCAAATGCCCAAGTATCATTTGGACACATTCAAAATCAAATCTCCAGAGGAAAAGATGGAATAAACGTTTTCGATGTAAAAAAAGACACTGTAGAATACCAGGGACTGAGTGTTGATTTGGGAGGTGCTTTCGCATTACAATTTCAAGCATTAAATTCCTTTAATGATCACTCAAATTTAACAGGAACCAATGCAGCTTATTCTTTGAACAATTTATCAAATAATTTTACATTACCAACAGCAAATATGACTTTTGGAGCACAATTAGCTGATGGAGTTCGCGTAAACTTAGACTTATACCTTGCTGCAAGACACCATAATGAGACATGGGTAAAAGGAGGTTATTTACAAATAGACAAACTTGATTTCATTAAAAAACACTTTTTAGAAGATTTAATGCAATATACCACAATCAAAATTGGGCAAATGGAAAACAATTATGGTGATGCTCACTTTAGAAGATCTGATAATGGAAATGCATTAATGAATCCTTTTATAGGCAACAATATCATGGATGCATTTACAACAGAAATGGGTGCTGAAGTGTATTACAAACGCAGCGGATGGGTTAGTATGTTAGGAGTAACTAACTCAAAATTAAATCAAAATGTTGCTCCATTCATTCCTGGAACTCCAACTGCAGTAAAACCTGACCAGAATACAACGATTAGTCCAACTATCATAGCTAAATTTGGATATGACAAACAAATTGACAAAGATTTGAGAGTGAGACTTACAGGATCTTATTACCACACAGCAAATTCAAGTGGAAACTTATACTCTTCAGACAGAGCTGGAAGCCGTTTTTATAGTGTGATGACACACGCGGGTTCAACTTATGCTGACGATAATACAACACCACAAAACCCAAAAACTGTTTATACAAACCCTGGATATCCAGCATCAAATTTATTAGATCCTACTGCAAATAAAGATACTGGTAATTTCAATCCTGCATTTGGAAACTGGGCTACATCCTATATGGTGAATCCATTTGTAAAATACAAAGGTTTAGAATTCTTCGGGACAATTGAAATTGCTCAAGGTGGAGATTTTAAAGGTACTGATGATACTCGTACAGTAAATCAATATGCCGCTGACCTGCTTTACCGTTTTGGAAATAACGAAAATCTTTATGTTGGTGCAAAATACAACTTAGTAAGCGGAAAATTGGCAAATGCTGATACTGATAAAGTAGGAGTAAACAGATTAGAAGTTGCAGGCGGCTGGTTTATGACTAAAAACATTTTGGCAAAATTGTCTTATATCAACCAAAACTACAAAGACTATGCTCAATTCGTAGGAGGTCAGCCAAATGATTTCTACGGTGGTAAATTTAACGGTGTAACATTTGAAGCTACTATTTCATTCTAAAACATGAACAGAATATCAATTATAGTTATGGGTTTAGTACTTCTTATTTCACTAGGAAGTGCTAAACCCATTTCTTTATTAATTGACCCAAATACCATCATCATTGACAAACTGGAAATAGAAATTCTTGGAAATTCGACTGTTGGCAAATTCAACTGTTCCAATTCCTTTTCTATGAACGATTCCATCTATTTAAACTCAAACGTTAAAAACAGTTTGAAATCAGAAATTTTAATGAATAATTTTGAATGTGGCAACAGAATTATGGACAAAGACCTTAAAACAACTGTTAAGGCAACAAAATTCCCAAAAAGTACTGTTACAATTACGAACATAAAACCTTTTGGAATCAATTACAAATGCAGTTTAAACTTTCGGATAACCGACAAAACACTTTCATATCAAAACTTAGTTCTAAAAAACGGCAAAGAATCTCTTGAAGGGAGCGTGACCGTAAATTTTTCGGATATTGCACTTGAACCCCCAACCAAAATGGGAGGTATAATCAAAGTAAAAGATGAATTTGTTATTCATTTCGTTCTGCATAAATTATAAAAAACGTCAAATTTGACGTCATCAACGTCAAATATGGGGTTACATAACTCAAATTTGACGTTGATGACGTCATTTTTGACATTATACCACGTCAAATTTGACATTATCAAGGTCAAATTTGACGTTTTTTTCGTCAAATATGAGGTTGCAGAACTCAAATTTGACGTTGTTGCCGTCAAATTTGACGTTTTTGGTATAAATTATCTAAAACTGCACCTTCAAAACATTCATAAAATCGAATATAAATAAGTCGAAAGTTTAAAAGTCCTAAAGTCAAAACAAGCAATATTATGAATAACACTTTAAAATCAACCTGTTGTATAATTTTATTTAATTTAAAAATACGACATTATACTATGTTGGCTACTTAACTCCTTTTTTATATCTGTTTTAATGAATAACTTTGCAACAAATTCCAACAAGACACAAAATGCATTTCATTTCCCAAGATTTAGAAGATTATATAGAGCAGCATTCTGAAAAAGAACCTCCATTATTGGCGGCTTTAAACAAAGAAACCTATCAGAAAATATTGTTACCGCGAATGCTGAGCGGTCATTTTCAAGGAAGGGTTTTGAGTATGTTATCTAAATTAATCCGACCTGTGAATATTCTAGAAATAGGAACATATACAGGTTACTCCGCTTTGTGTTTATGCGAAGGCATGCAAGAGAATGGACAATTGCATACCATTGATATAAAGGAAGAATTGGTAGATTTTCAACGCAAACATTTTGACAAATCTCCTTGGGGGAAACAAATAATACAGCATTTAGGAGAGGCCGTAGAAATCATTCCTAATCTTGATTTGAAATTTGATTTGGTTTTTATCGATGCCGACAAAGAAAATTACCTGAATTATTTTGAAATGATTCTTCCTAAAATGAATAAAGGAGGCATTCTTTTATCCGATAATGTATTGTGGAGCGGTAAAGTATTGGAACCAATACACCCAAATGACATTAGCACCAAAGTCTTAGTAGAATATAATTTACTGCTTAAAAACGATCCAAGAGTAGAAACGGTTTTATTGCCTATTCGTGATGGTCTTACAGTTAGCAGGGTACTTTAACGTTTAACAATTGCAATTTTTAAATTAAGCACAACATAAAATCTGACCCGAGCGATAGCGAATTGGCGAAGCAAATTAAAAATCGTTAATCTAGAATCTTAAATTCATCTCTTTTAGAGTACCATTGGTAAACTTTATACATCAGATAACCCGTAATTAATCCGAATAGATAGCCTGAAAGAATGTCTAACGGGTAATGCAAGCCTAAATAAATACGGCTGTAAGCAAAGATTAATGGCCAAAGAAACAGTAACCCAAAATACTTGAATTGCTTCTTGAAGATAAGGTATAAAAAAGCAGCTACAGCCATAGTATTCGCAGCATGCCCTGAAAAAAAACTAAAAGAGGCACGTGATTGAACAACTCTTATAATAGTATTTATTTCGGGATTATTACAAGGTCTTGCGCGTTGAAAGGTATATTTAACCAGATTGGTAATTTGATCTGTTGCCAATACTAAAACGGCAACAAATAACAATAGATAGCCTGTTTTCTTGATTCCTAATTTTGTATAAATAAGATAGAATAAAAACAAAAAAAAAGGAATCCAATTGACTTGTTTAGTAATAATAAGCCAAAATCCATCATAGGTTTCAGATCCTAAACCATTAAGATAAATAAATAATTGAGTATCTAGAGCAAGTATTTTTTCGAGCATTACATTTGACGTTTTACTGGCCCAGTTATATCATCCAAAATTGAAGAACCATCTGGATTTGTTGTACCGCTCGCAACACTTTCTTTGGTTTTATTTACTTCGGAAGTGAATGTATCTGTAATCCCACTGAATGTATCTGAAGTATCTCCCAAAATACTGTTTTTTGCTTTGTTAATTTCAGAATTAATACCACCAGTCAAATCATTCAAAGTTTTTTGATCAAAACCATTGGCTTCGGCTCCTTTTTGAATTTCGCTTTTGATATCATTGGTTGCATTCTTAAGTTGCGCCATTGCTTTCCCCATTGTTCGCGCCATTTCAGGCACTTTATCGGAACCAAAAAGCATCAATACGATAAACAAAATAAAAACTAATTCGCCTCCTCCTATTCCAAACATATTTTTTGTATTTAAAAAAGCAAAGATATTAAAATTTAAAACTTTGTCTTTTAAAATTGTCTTAAATAAAAGATGCTAAGTTTTTAAGACTCTAAGGCAGTATTTAGCTTTAAAAATCTTAGAAACTCAGCATCTTAGAAACTTAGTCACTTATTTACTAATCAAACTTAGATCTTACTTCTACTTTTGGCCATGAATTGTTGGTCACATCAATATCTGCGGTTTCTAATTTTGGATCAATTTGAATTTGTTTTATTACTTTTGAAGTAGCATAAACTTTCTTTGCCGTTTCATTATTTTGTCTCCAAATCTGTGCTGGATATTTATAATTATCTACTGTTCCATCTTCATAAGTAATCTGAACAATAATCGGCATTGGCATTCCTCCTGGTTTATTGAACTCTACTTCGTAAAAGTATTTGGGATTTTTCAAATTTACTTTATCATCTGGAGCAACATTTTGATCTACATAATCGGAAAGCAATTTTACTTCTTCCAGTTTCATTGGTTTCTTCGAAGAAGAATTCAATTCTGAATTATCACCATCAACTAAATAAACAAATGGTCCTTTTTCAAAACCAAAACGCCCTTTTTTAACTTTGGCTTCTTTTAGAGCTACAGTTGGAGTTTCGGTAACAAAGTATTGCTTTACATTATTAATTCCAATATCTACGAAGTCTGTTGAATAAAACCAGCCTCTAAAAAACCAATCCAAATCTACCGCTGAAGCATCTTCCATTGTTCTAAAGAAATCTTCTGGAGTTGGGTGTTTAAACTTCCATCTGTTTGCATACATTTTGAATGCATAATCAAACAGCTCACGTCCCATAATAGTTTCTCTTAATATATTAAGTCCAGTTGCTGGTTTACCATAAGCATTATTACCAAATTGAATGATATTTTCAGAATTAGACATAATAGGCTCTAAAAGTTTTTGGTCTCCACTCATATAAGGAACAATATTTTTAGCAGGACCACGTCGAGAAGGATAATTAGTACCTAATTCTTGTTCTGCCATATATTCCATAAATGAATTTAAACCTTCGTCCATCCAAGTCCACTGACGCTCATCTGAGTTAACAATCATTGGGAAAAAGTTATGTCCAACTTCATGAACAACAACACCGATCATTCCATTCTTCGTTTGCTCGCTTGTGACTCCATTTTCATCCGGACGGCCATAATTCCAACAAATCATAGGGTATTCCATTCCTTGATCTTCTGCAGAAACCGATACCGCTTTTGGATAAGGGTAATCAAAAGTATGTGAGGAATAACTTTTTAAAGTATGCGCAACTGTTCTTGTAGATGTTTCACCCCAAAGCGGATTAGCCTCTTTTGGATAAACAGATTCAGCCATAACCACTTTGCTTCCCAACTGCACTGCCATAGCATCATAAATGAATTTTCTTGAAGTTGCAATTCCAAAATCCCTAACATTTTTAGCACTAAATTTCCATGTTTTTTTCTTGTCCGAAAATCCTTTTTCTGCTGCTTCTGCTTCCGCTTGCGTTACAATAACCACAGGTTTATCAAATGATTTTTGAGCCAATTCGTATCTTTTTACTTGTTCGGCCGTAAACACTTCGCTTCTATTCATTAATTCTCCTGTTGCATCAATAACATGATCTGCAGGAACCGTAATATTCACATCAAAATTTCCAAATGGCAAAGCAAATTCACCACCTCCCCAAAACTGCATATTCTGCCATCCTTCAACATCATTGTATACAGCCATTCTAGGATAAAACTGAGCTATAACGTATAATTTGTTTCCATCTTTTTCAAAGAACTCATATCCAGAACGCCCGTTGCTTGTTTCTTTTTGATAGTTATTAATATTATACCACCATTTTGTAGAAAAGATAAGCTTTTCACCTGGTTTCATTGGAGTAACCAAATTGATACGCATCATAGTTTGGTTGATGGTATAAGACATCGAATTCCCTTTGGCATCTTTTACATATTCTATATTAAAACCACGTTCTAAATCTTGTTTTAAATATTCGCTTGCAAATTTAGCCGGAGTTAAAACAGGTTCTATTTTATCATTTTTAACTAATGGAGATTGTGAATTCTTAGCTCCTTGGTTTTGATCCAATTGCACCCACAGATATTCTAAATTGTCTGGAGAATTATTATAATAGGTAATTGTTTCTGATCCGCTTAGTTTAGCATTCTTATCATCAAGCTCTATATCAATCTTATAATCGGCTTGTTGTTGATAATAAGCTGGTCCTGGCGCACCCGATGCTGTACGAAACATATTGGGCGTTGCCAATAAATCATACATTTGACTAAATTTGTTCGTGTCGTACTTACCTTGTTTAACAGCCGGAGTAACTGCTTTTTCCTGCGCCAATAAAATTGTTGGAAGAATAAATAAAAATGAAAATTTTCTCATAAACTAAAACTAGAGTTGTTTTTAAACGGTGAAAATAACATTTTTTAACAAAATTGCCATTAACCATCAATATTTTAACACTTGTTTAGTAGATGTATCAGTAAAAAGAAAGCTTTTTTTGACATTGAACGCTGTTACATTCACAATATTCTGTTGCGCTTCAAAACAATCAATTAATATCGAATTATAAATCTCGATTGTATTTATTTTCGAAATATCCTTAATGCTTAAATAACAAACCAAGACATCTCCATCCATTTCTTTACTTAAGAAATTCATAGTTTTTGATTGTTCATTGACTTTTAAAGAAAAAGTCTCTGTCAGGTATTTTTTTAATAATTCTAAAGACTCAGCAGTCTCTTTATTTGTTCCCAAAAAAAACTTTTTACCGTATTTTTTCTCTAAAGCCTTATCGAGATCATCTACAAAAATACGAGTTGTAATTTGAAGCATTTTCTTCTCCGGAGCATAATTGATTTGGTAAATAGCCATATAAAATTTATGCATACCAAAACTGCTCATCGAGAAGACAAAAACCAATAAAAGTACCGAAACTATTCCTTTTTTCATTTTTCTACAGAAGCAATATGTTTAAAAGCATCATATTTATTAATTAAAAAATCCATTATCTCAAACTGCTGTTTGGGATCTAGATAGGCTTTTGATTTAGGGTCATTTTCACAATACAAGAGAAAGAGCCCGATTTGATCGTCCTTGATTTTTAATTTATCTGTAAAAAAAGAGTAGCTAACACTGTGAATAGCAACATTCGTAAAACTAACATCCGAAACAAAATCAGACTTTTCTGGATTGTTTTTGAATAAATCTTTAAAAATTTTATGATAAACACGGATTATATCCATAGCATTTGGATCTCCAGTACCCGATGGCATTATTAAAATATTATTTGGGGACGATTGTGAATCATCATAATATTGAGTATCAACAATTTTTTGAGTATTTCCAAATTCAGGTTGCTGCACATGCTTAGCATAAACAACCACATTAAGTAGCTCATTAGCAACTGCATGCAATTTTATTTTATAAAAAGAAGAACCAAAATCCGAAACTTTAACCACTACTTTTTCACTTTTAAATCCCAAACTTGTAATAACTAAAGTATCATTGGCTTTGGCCAAAATACTAAACAATCCTTTACTGTCGATTAAATCTCCTGTTTGTGAATTTACATTAAAAACCAAACCACTTTCAATCGCAGCAGAATCATTAACTATTTTCCCATGTAATGCTTTTCGAGTTAACATTTGACCAAAACAAAATTGACAACTCAAAAACAAAACCAATATTTTTAATATACTTTTCATTTATAATTGCTTAGGTGATTAACCAGTTAATAGAATCTTAAATCCAAAACTACGTTTTTTTACCTATTAAAATTACAACTTTATTTAAAACTTAAGTTTAAGAAGTATATTTATTTTTTCATTAAATCCGCATCCAAACAGAAAATCCACAAAACCATATTTTAAAATCATAAAAACGAAATATCCCTTACATTATTCCTGTTTATCAACTCTATTTTGATTATAAATAGAGGCTAAATTTGTCATCAGAAACATGCTCATTGTTTTATTTTTAACATTTAATGATTTTACGAATTCCAAATCTTCAACACAATAATACTGAAATCCTTTGATTAGTTCCTCAGGAATTTTCAACGTTTTGATGTAATATTTATCTGCAAACATATATTCCATTTTTTTCAAAAGCAGCACTTTCTTTTCAATTTCAACATTCTTTTTAAGAGTTTCTCTTTCGCCAGAAATAATACTATAAAGCCCAAAAATTCCACCAGAACTGGAATATAATTTTCTCTCTTGTGGAGTAAACTTAACTTGTCCGTAAGGAATTATCCCTAAATTTTCGGCACTTATATTCGAATTTTTATTTATGATTACCTCTTCCAATTCAACACTATTAAAAACCATGTCAACCACCATAGTCCCCGACTTATACTCATACCTGTAAACATACTTTTTCAAATACTTATAATCAATACCCGAAAAATTCAGTATATCTCCTTCTTTAGCCAAGATTGAAAAACAGCCATCATTATCAGTAACAGCCATCATTTTATTCATGCAATTAATCACACTGATTCCTTCCAGATTTCTTGCATCACAAACTACAGTACCAATTATGATTTTCTCAACATTAGTTTGAGCTGTCAAAAACTGACATTGGCCTAAGATTACAAACAACACAATTAAATTATTTTTCATTAAATAGCAGCTAATATTTTTTTTTCCAAAATCGAGTAGGATTATTTTTTATCGTTCAATTGATTTTTATTGAATTGTAAAGCCAATCCAACAATTAAAAACATACTCATCGTTTTGTTTTTCTCCTTTAATGATCTTGCAAAATCAAGATCTTCTATACAATAATATTGAAATCCCTTAATAAGCTCTTCGGGTATTTTTAAGGTTCTTAAATAGTATTTATCTTCAAATAAGCTCTCTAGCTTTACCATCAGAAATTCCTTTTTTTCGACAGAAAGTTCTTTTTTTAGCATTTTGGTTCTTCCGCTTATCGCATTCAAAATCGGATCAACTTCTAAATGACCTAACAAAAGACCTAACAAATGTATTGGTTTAAAATCACCAGCAGTCTGCAGCCTCCTTTCTGCAGTAGTTAACTTGACTTGATCTTTCGGAATTATCCCTAAATTTTCGGCACTTATATTTGGATATTTATTAATAACCACTTCATTCAATTCAATGCTTCGAGGAGTTAAATCAGCAATTACAGTTCCAATAGTAAATTCCTTTTTATTAATAATTTTTCGCAAAGTCTCATAATTAACCGCCGAAAAACTTAGAATATCTCCTTCTTTGGCCAAAATAGAAAAGTGACCATATCCGTCGGAAACTACCATAATTTTACTTGAAGTATTTGTTATATTCACACCCTCTAATGGAGAAACAGCATTAGTAGTAACTTGTCCATTTACCCATTTCTCAACACTTGTTTGAGCAACAATAAACTGAATAATAAAAAAAGAAATAAACAAAAAAGTAAAATTATTCTTCACAAGCAATCTGTTAGTTGATATATCCCAAAAAATCTTAATCCAAACTTCATCTACAAAATGTAAAATTATCCCAAACCTATCCAAATTAATTACTAATGCATTTGTAAAAGTTTGTTAATTAAAAAGCAATCATTTTATACCTTTACAAAGAATATTTACACATAAAAAAAATGAAAAATTGCATTATTGCCAGCACTTCAACTTTATATGATGGAGAATACTTAGACTATTTATTACCCGAACTGCAATTGCATTTTAAAGACTGCAAAACGATCATTTTTATACCATTTGCAAGACCAGGTGGCATCACGCACGATGAATACACCTCGAAGGCATCTATAGCTTTCGCCAAAATAAATATCGTTTTGAAAGGCATTCACACATTTGAAAATCAAAAGGAAGCCATTCAAAACGCTGAAGGTTTTTTCACAGGAGGAGGCAACACTTTCCTGCTGGTTACTCAATTGTACAAAAACGATCTGATGAATACACTTGCAGAAACCGTTAAAAAAGGAACACCTTATTTAGGAACTAGTGCCGGAAGCAATATTTGCGGGTTAACGATGCAAACCACCAATGACATGCCTATTATTTATCCTCCAAGTTTTCAAACCTTAGGATTAATTCCTTTCAATTTGAATCCTCATTATTTAGATGCTGACAATCAATCAAAACACATGGGAGAAACCAGAGAAACCAGAATAAAAGAGTTTCACGCCTTCAACTCATTGCCTGTATTAGGCCTGCGAGAAGGAAGCTGGCTGGATGTAAAAGGAGAAAAAATTACTCTGAAAGGAAACTTACAAGCCCGTCTTTTTAGACAAAATCAATTACCCGAAGAACTGGAAACAGGCAGTGATTTAAGTTTTTTAAATTAAAACTCACGTTAAAAAAATAAACCATTAAGATATTAAGAAAAATTAAGTGTAAAAACTCTTAATGTAACTTAATTTCTTAATGGTTCAAAAAAAAAAAAAAAAAAATGGCATAAAAAAACCTCAAATAAAATTTGAGGTTTTGGAGCGAAAGACGAGGCTCGAACTCGCGACAACCAGCTTGGAAGGCTGGAGCTCTACCAACTGAGCTACTTTCGCATTAATCATTAAATTTACCCTTAAATCAAAAAATTGATTCTAGAGCGAAAGACGAGGCTCGAACTCGCGACAACCAGCTTGGAAGGCTGGAGCTCTACCAACTGAGCTACTTTCGCATTATTGAGGTGCAAAGATAAATAATAAAAACAGTTATTTGCAAGTTTTTTTCAAAAAATAAATTGACATTTTTCAATATAATTTACAACCATTTTAAAACTAAAATGTTATACTTTTATTTTATTTAATATTCATCAAAAACATCAAAACAATATTCGTTTTAGACAACTAATTTGGGCTACTAAGGAGGCTTCAAAAAAGTAAATACAATCAAAATTGGGAAATTTATCTGAAATAAATTATTTCGGATGGCTTTATGAAGAATAATTTAATACGAATTATCGGTGTTTTAAATTAATAATAGCATCTTTGCATTTGATAATTAACCACAAGAACTAGCGAACATTACTTAATGTTTAAAAAAACAAATAAGAGAAATGAATAAATACTGCTTATTTATTATTGTCTTACTAGCACTTCAAAGCTGCAAAAAAGAATCCATACTAAATTTGGATACTTTCAAGACATCTGTTTCTAATGATAAAGAAGGAGAAATCATTGAAATTGACAGTGCATTAATTAGTCCATTTAAAAACAAATCAGTTACTGATTTTTATAATTCTAGAGACAATCAAACCGTATGGCAGTCTGAAAAAAACAGAAAAATAATCCTTGAAACAATTAAAAATTGCGAATCCGAAGGACTAAATCCATCAGACTACTCTATTTCAAAATTATTGGAATTAGAAAAAAAATTTACCGAATTCGATGAATCCGAACAAGTAAATTATGATTTATTGCTCACATATAATTTTCAAAAATACCTTAACCACCTGCATAACGGAAAGCTCAACCCAAAAAAACTGTACAACAACTGGGATTTATACATTAAGGAATTAGACATCAAAACCATTTTAAATAACGCCTTAGAAAAAGACTCTTTAGTAGGTGAAATACAAAAATGCCAACCTAAGGCATTGACATATGGAAAATTAATAAAAGCATTATCACTAATAAATGAATTTCCAGAAGACAAAACCGACTCCATTGTTTCTGATGAAAAAATAAAACCCTACGCTACCAATCCCGCAATTACTGAAATCAAGAAAAAACTATTGTATTGGAAAGATTTAGAAAGTAATGACAGTATCACTTCCTATTATGATAAAGAAACCGTCAAAGCAGTTAAAAAATTCCAAACTCGTCATGGTTTAATTTCTGATGGCATTATTGGCAAAAGCACCATAACTGCATTAAACTTTACCAAAGAAGAAAGAAAACATCAAATTATAGCCAATCTCGAACGCTGGCGATGGTTTGCAAAATCATTTGCTCAAAACTATATTCTAATCAACATTCCTAATTACAGTTTAAATGTAATAGAAGATCAAAACATTATAATGAGCAAGCGCATTGTGATAGGAAAAGCAAAAAGAGAAACACCGGTACTTACTTCGGTATTGCAAACTGTTGTTTTTAATCCAACTTGGACGATACCTCCAACTATTCTAAAAGAGGACATCATACCTGAATTGATTAAAAACAGAAATTTTTTAAACGATAAAAGCATTGGTATTTATGACTCAAAAAACAATAAAATAGATCCTTTAAAATGGGATGAAAAAAAACCGAATGGTTATCGTTATGTGCAGGAACCCGGCTATTACAATTCACTGGGAGTCGTGAAAATCAACTTTCCTAACCACCATAGCGTATATCTGCACGACACCAATCATCGGAATTTATTCGAACGAAATAATCGTTCTTTGAGCTCGGGTTGTATCCGAATTCAAGAGCCACTAGAATTAGTTCAGCTAGTATTAGACAATCCCGAGCAGTATTCAAAAGAAAAAATAGACTCTATTGTTACCACAAAAAAGACGCTGTTTATAGGCATAAAAAAACGCTATGCAGTATACTTATGGTATTGGACAGCGTGGAGTGAGGACAACGAATTGATTTTTAGAACCGACATTTACAATTTAGATGCCGATTTATATACCCAATTACGAAATTAAATTATTTTCTTTTGATTTAAGAATTGAAGGATGATAAATATACAAACAAGACTGCCCTTTAATCATCGTTATAATTTCTGAAGCATATTCTACAGGAACAGCAGGACATCCTTGACTTCTTCCTAATCGTTTATGATTCTTTATAAAAGATTCTGAGACATAATCAGCGCCATGAAGAACAACTGCTCTATTGCGCGCATTATCATTTAAACCTTTTTCCAAACCATTTAACTTTAAAGAAATACCGTGCTTTCCTTTATACACTTCTCCTGTTACATAGAAACCCAGACTGCTTTTGAAAGATTCGGGCGTATTTGAAAAATTATTAGCAAATTCCTCTCCTGTATTTCTTCCGTGAGCTACCAATGTTTGAAACAACACCAAATTACTTGACAAATCAATAATCCAAAGGCGCTTTACATTGGATGACAAACTAAAATCAACAAGAGTCAAAATATTGCTTTTTACTATTCCTTTTTCCTGCAGCGAATAAAATCCTTTCAAAGCTTCACCAAAACATTCTTGATTTGGCATTTCAAATTGATTTGATTGCAAAGCATTATAAACGTTTTCAATTTTGGCATCAATATTTGATTTCAAAACCGAAACAATTTTCTTTTTTGTAATAATTTTATGGGTGTTTATTAAATTTCCTTTAAATGCAAATAAAACAAAAACAAGAACCAACGCAAAGATTGATTTGTAAACCACTGTAAATCTATTCATTATAATTAATTAGGGGTCTCAAAAATACAAATAATAATCACTTATCAAAACACAAAGTGTATTTTGTCGATAAACTTTAACATTTTGTCGGTATTTAAAGCGAAAAGATTTTATTAAAAACAAAAATTTTATAACAAAATTGCTTACTTTTGATAAAAATCACCATTTTTTATGATTATTCCCCGTAATTTTCTTGTGTTTTTAATAATTCTATACAGTACCTCGTTCTACTGTCAAAAGAAAACTATTCATACGAATTCTATTACTTCAAGGATTTCAATCGATGGAAAACTAAATGAAGAAGCTTGGGAATTGGCAAAAACTGCATCTAATTTCGTCATGTATCAGCCCGATAACGGCAAACCCATAAAGGAAAATAAAAAAACAGAGGTAAAAGTCATATATGATAATGATGCTGTCTATATATCGGCAGTCATGTACGATGACCAACCTGAGAAAATAAAAAAAGAAATTACTAATAGAGACAGTTTTGGGGTTAGTGATTATTTTTCGGTATTTATTAATGGATTTAATGATGGGCAACAAGATTTTAGATTTTATGTTACAGCTGCAGGTGTTCAATTAGACTGCATCGCAACTCAAGACAATAAAGATTTTTCATGGGATGCAATTTGGGATAGTAAAGCAGTTATCACAAATACAGGCTGGGTTGTAGAAATGAAAATTCCGTATGCAGCTATACGATTTTCAAATTCAACCAAACAAACTTGGGGTATCAATTTTCTTAGAAATATAGAGCGTGATGTACAAATTTACTCTTGGAATCTAATTGATACCAAAATTGGAGCCGAACTCACACAAAATGGAATATTAGAAGGCATCGAAAACATTAAAACTCCAACCCGATTGTTCTTCATCCCTTATGCTTCTTTTTACAGCCAAAAAGACAATACCCAATCAGATAATACATTTAAAGGCGGTTTAGATATTAAATATGGAATCAACGATGCTTTTACGCTAGATGCCATTTTGGTGCCAGATTTTGGGCAAACCAAATTTGATAATGCGATTTTAAACCTTGAGCCATTCGAACAGAAATTGGGCGAAAACAGGCCTTTCTTTACCGAAGGAACCGACTTGTTTACTAAAGGAAATCTATTCTATTCTAGAAGAATAGGAGGTTTCCCAAGTACTGAACCTATTCTGAAAAAAAATGAAGAAATCACAGATTATCCAAGCACTGTAAACTTACTCAATGCTATTAAAATATCTGGACGTACCACGAAGGGATTAGGAATTGGCTTTTTGAATGCCATCACAGAAAAAACATACGCCACAATAAAAGACACTATAACTTCGGCCACCAGAAAAGAAACCATTGAGCCACTTGCTAATTACAACATAATGGTTTTAGACCAACGTTTTAACCAAAATTCCTCCATAACATTTATCAATACGAACACAATTCGTAACGGCGGATTTAGAGATGCCAACGTTTCGGGACTTTTGTTTGACTTGAATACAAAAAAAAACAGCTACAGCTTAAATGGGGATTTTAAATACAGTACTATAAACACCTATGAAGATTATAATGGCTATAAAACAGTATTGAATTTTGAAAAAACAAGCGGAAAAATTCGCTACGAAATTTCAGGAAAATATATATCCGAAAATTATGATGTCAATGACCTTGGATTGATTTTTTACACCAACTATCACGCAGCTTATGGCAATATAAGTTATAGGATTCTTAACCCTACTACCGTTTTTAACACATTTAAAATAACACAAGAAGCCAATTTAGAAATTCAAAATACGACAGGAAAATATCAAGAAGATTATTTAAAAACCACTATCGAAGCCTCTTCTACAAACAATACATATTATGAATTTTCTTTACTTTATACACCTCAGGAAACTTATGACTTTTATGAACCCCGCGTGTATGGCCGCTATGTATATGTTCCCAAAAGACTATCATCCTACTTTGGATTTGAATGGAACAAAAACCATGCATTTACAATTGACGCAACTCCTTCTTTTGTAAAATATGACGAAGAAAACAGACAGACTTATGGCATCTATATCAATCCAAAATACCGATTTAACAATCAGTTTTCATTAGAATACGCTTTGGAATACACTAATAAAAAAAATGATAGAGGCCGAGTTGGATATGACAATAACGGCATCGTCTTTGCAGAAAGAAATAGAGAAATTCTCTCCAATATACTCACTGGAAAATTTGCCATAACCAACACAATGGCTTTAAATCTTGATGCTCGATATTATTGGTCCTATGCTGATAACCGTGAATTCTTTACACTGCAAGACAATGGAAGCCTAACCCCTAATTCAAGTTACAATCTAAACAAAAACAGAAACTTTAATTCCTGGAATTTAGATCTCTCTTATTCATGGTGGTTTGCACCGGGTAGCCAAATGATTATACTGTATCGCAATTACGCTTTAGATGAAACCAATCAAGTCGAAAAAAATATCTCAAATAATCTTTCAAGTATTTTTAGCAGTAACTTAACGAATATCATCTCCATTAGCATGCGCTATTATATTGACTACAATGTTATAAAAAACAAGTTTTAATCATTTTTTCACAAAAACTGTAACACTAATTTAATTCGACAGTCTATAAGCAGAGTCTTTTTAAATCTATTCATCATTTTATTAAAAATAGATTTAAGAACCTAGAACTGAGAGACGATATAGTATTGACCCTTCCCGATTTGGCAGTTGGTTTTCGATTTCCACCAATTACAACAACAAATTTGCATTTGACCTAAATCCTTCAATTGCAATATTAAATGAGCCCAAAAGAATGTCGTATGGCTTTTATATTGGACCTAGATACCGTTTTAACGACCGTTTAGTATTAAACTCTGATTTTAATTTTTCCGTCAAAACAATAACAAAGGTTATGTTGACAGTAGTTCACAAAACGAAACTTTACCATCCAATTCTATAATCTATGCAAATCGAAATGTAATTAATTACACCAACACTCTCAACGGAAAACACTCTTTGAGCAGTAAAATGAATTCTAATCTTTCGGCTCGTTAGTATTGGTCATACACTGAGAACCTAAACTTCCTAAATCTGGAAGACAATGGAAGACTAACTCCTAATGATACCTATGACGAAAATAAAAATTTAAATTTAAATACTTGAAATCTGGACGTATCGTACAATTGGTGGTTTGCTCCAGGAAGCCAATTAACGATTTTATACAGAAGCAATGCTACTAAATATGACAACTTAATTAAGAAAGATTTTGGCAACAACTACACAGGCTTGCTTAACAATCAAGATTTAAGCCATGTTCTATCTGTAAGCGTAAAATATTTCATCGATTATAATCAAGTCAAAAACATATTATAAAGCATATAAATCCTAGTTTTTTATAGGATAAAATTATCCTCAAAAAAGGCAGTCTAAACTGTCGCTTTTTAAAGATTTTTTTTGCACTTTTTTTAGAAAAAACCACTTTTTGCAACACAATTTTAAGTATTTGTTGCACTTCTCTTTTTTATGTATAATAGTGGTTTTGACTAACTTCTATTTTTTGCGAAAGGTTTATCTTTGCAAAAAATTTCACACCATGAATAAAAAAGTAATTTTAATGATTTTAGACGGTTGGGGGAAATCTCCTGATCCGAAAGTTTCTGCAATTGATAATGCAAATGTTCCATTTATAAATAGTCTCTATACAAAATACCCTAGCGCACAGCTTCGCACCGATGGATTAAACGTTGGTTTGCCAGAAGGACAAATGGGAAACAGTGAAGTAGGACACATGAATCTTGGAGCTGGTAGAATTGTGTACCAAGATTTAGCCAAAATTAATTTGGCCGTAGCAAATAAAACGCTTGCGAAAGAACAAGTCTTAATTGATGCTTTCACTTACGCAAAAGAGAACAATAAAAAAGTACACTTTTTAGGATTAGTTTCAGATGGTGGGGTTCATTCACATACTTCTCACTTGCGAGGATTAATTGACGCTTCTCAAGAATATGGATTGGACAAGGTTTTCATTCACGCATTTACCGATGGTCGTGATGTAGATCCAAAATCTGGAAAAGGGTACATTCAAGATTTACAAAATCACATCAAAAATACTCCTGTAAAAATAGCTTCTATTATTGGTCGTTACTACGCAATGGATCGTGATAAACGTTGGGAACGCGTTAAACTCGCTTATGATTTAGTTGTAAATGGGACAGGTACTCATTCGACTAATGCTTATGAAACCATAAAAGAAAGCTACAAAAACCATGTGACAGATGAATTTATCGCTCCTATGGTTATGGTAGATGAAAACGACAAACCTCTTGCTATAATTGAAGAAGACGATGTGGTTATTTTCTTCAACTTTAGAACAGACAGAGGACGTGAATTGACCGAAGCGCTTTCGCAAAAAGATTTCCACGAGCAAAACATGCACAAATTGAAATTGTACTATGTGACGCTTACCAATTATGATGAAACTTACGAGAATGTAAAAGTGGTGTACAACAAAGACAATATCACCGAAACATTGGGTGAAGTTTTGGAAAAAGCCAACAAAAAACAAATTCGTATCGCCGAAACAGAGAAATATCCTCACGTAACATTCTTCTTTTCTGGCGGAAGGGAATTACCTTTTGAAGGAGAAACCAGACTTTTGAGAAATTCTCCAAAAGTAGCTACATACGATTTACAGCCAGAAATGAGCGCTTTTGAATTGAAAGATGCATTAGTTCCTGAATTGAATAAAGGCGAAGTTGATTTCGTTTGTTTAAACTTTGCCAATGGCGACATGGTAGGACATACAGGAATTATGAGTGCAGCAATACAAGCATGTGAAGCTGTTGATGCCTGCGTAAAAGAAGTTATCGAAGCAGCTCTTGCCAATGATTACACAACTATCGTAATAGCAGATCACGGTAACTGCGAAACCATGATTAACCCTGATGGTTCACCAAACACTGCTCACACAACAAATCCAGTGCCAATCATCCTTGTGGACAAAGATTTAAAAACGATCAACGATGGAGTTTTAGGAGACATTGCTCCTACTATTCTTGCTTTGATGGGAATCGAACAGCCAGCAGCAATGACTTGTCATTCGTTGTTATAAAAGATATCAAATTTTGAAAATACGAAAAGAGGTTGATTTTAAAAATCAGCCTCTTTTATTTTTATTGAAAACTACAGCACGAAACTATGCAACAAACAATCTACAGCATAGATTAAAAGCCCAACCAATCCGCCCACAAGAGTCCCGTTAATCCGAATGTATTGAAGATCGCTTCCGATTTCCAGTTCTAATTTTTTAGAAACCTCATCAGTATCCCAGCTTTTCACCGTGGACGATATCAAGTCGCCAATCATCTTTTTGTTATTGATAAGCACTGACAGTACATCATTCTTGATGAAATCATTAATCTTATCGATCATCAATTGATCGTTTTGTATTCCTTTACCAAAACTCTGAATCATATTAGTAATACTTTTTTTGATTGTTGATGCTTCTTTAAGAGCCAAATCATTGGCAATTGCCGTTTTGATTTCAATCCAAATTCCATTGATATAATCCTGCACTTCTTCTTTTTTGGTAAAGCCAAGAACCAAATCATTGACTTTTTGCTGCATTTCGGCAGAATCCCTCAACTCGGTTATAAAATTCATCCCATAATCATTTATTCTTTTGCGGATAACACTTTCAGTATGACTTGCCTGCTCTAGAAAATCATACAAACCATTAAAAACGCCTTCGGTAATTTTTTTATCAGCCAAACCAAAAGACAAAAAGGGAGTCGAACTCTTTACTTTTTCTTCAATCACGTGCTTATTGTTTTCCAATTCAACAATCAGCGTTTTCAAGACATTGGTCACTAACACTTCTTGTTTTTCGCTTTTCGCCAATGATTCCAAACCAAGAGCGATCCATTCTCCAAAATTTACTTTACTTAATTTATCGCTGAATTGTCCTTGTATAAAATGCTGCACTTCTTCGTTATCTATGGTTTTCAAAACACCAGGAATCACATTTTCCACAATTAAAGTAGCAACTATATTAGCATTTTTCTCATCAATCAGCCAGTCCGAAACTTTTATTGCAACATTAAACTGTTCAAGTTTGACTTCTAATTTTTCTCTTGTCAAAAATTCATCTGAAACAAAATTCCCCAGATTCTCCCCTATTTTGTCTTTGTTGCTTGGAATCAAAGCCGTGTGCGGTATCGGAATCCCAAGCGGATGTCTGAACAGGGCTACGACCGCAAACCAATCGGCAATACCACCGACCATCGCCGCCTCGCTGAAAGCTTTCAGCCAGCCATATTTATAGACATTCGCAACCACAAAAAGAACCACTGCAAATCCCAAGAGAATCAATGCATTTCTTTTCATCCTATCCAAATCCTGTTCTTTCTTACTGTTTTCCTGATCTAAAGATGCACTCATACTGTAACAGATTGATTTATTGCTAATTTACGACTATCCTTTAAAATTTAACCGCAAAGTTCACAAAGAATACCGCAAAGTTCGCTAAGCTTTGCGGACATTGCGCCTCCCTCGCGAACTTTGTGGTTAAACTGAAAATTAAATCAAACCCAACACATAAAGAAATAATTTTAAAATTGTACTTTTGCACACTGAAAATTCGAAAATATGATTATTCAAAAATCCCGTGAGGAAATAGAATTAATGCGCGAAAGTGCATTAATCGTATCAAAAACATTAGGAATGATTGCTTCTGAAATAAAAGAAGGAGTTACCACATTATATCTGGACAAAAGAGCCGAAGAATTCATTCGTGACCACGGAGCTGTCCCAAGTTTCCTTGGACTTTATGATTTCCCGAATTCATTATGCATGAGTCCAAATTCACAAGTGGTGCATGGAATCCCGAACAATAAACCATTGGAAAGCGGCGATGTGATTTCGGTTGACTGTGGCGCTTTCAAAAACGGATTTCACGGAGACCACGCCTATTCTTTTGAAATTGGCGAAGTAGCCGAAGAAACTAAAAAATTACTACGTATAACCAAAGAATCTTTGTACGTTGGAATCCGCGAATTACGAGTAGGAAACCGTGTAGAAGATGTTGGAAACGCTATCCAAAAATATACCGAAGCACACGGTTATGGTGTGGTTCGAGAACTCGTTGGTCACGGTGTGGGACAAAAAATGCACGAAGATCCCGAAATGCCTAACTACGGTAAACGTGGTCGCGGTAAACTTTTCATCGAAGGAATGGTTGTCGCCATTGAGCCGATGATCAATATGGGGACCAAAAACATCAAACAGCACAAAGACGGTTGGACAATCACCACCGCTGATGGAAAACCATCTGCCCATTTTGAGCACGACGTGGCCATTATAGACGGTAAACCAGAGATTTTATCAACGTTTGCTTATGTGTACAAAGCATTGGGAATTGTGAGCAATGAAGAAGATGAGTTTAGAAAAGTGCCGTTGGTAATATAATTTCACGAAGATTCACAAAGGAGTCGCAGAGATTCACAAAGATTTTAGTTTAAATATTAAAGCAATAAAATGAACGAAGAATTATCAAAAATCTCTGAGGATTTAGACTCACTTTCGTATAAAATAATAGGGCTAGCAATTGAAGTTCATAGACAGTTAGGACCAGGTCTTTTAGAATCGGCATATCAGCAATGTCTTTATTATGAAATTAAAAAAGCAGGGTTGAAAGTTGAAAAAGAAATAACTCTTCCTCTAATTTACAAAGAAATCACGCTTGATCAAGGGTACAGAATTGATTTACTTATTGAAGACAAATTAGTTATTGAATTAAAACCGTCGAAAGTTTTACCTCAGTCCATTTTGCACAAATACTCACCTATTTAAAATTAGGAAATTATCCATTAGGTCTATTAATCAATTACAATTCTAAAATTTTAAGAAACAATATAAAACGATTTATAAATTCAACTTCGAATCTTTAAAAAAACTTAGCGAATCTCTGTGTTTTCTTCGTGAGTCTCTGTGAAATAACTATGAAAAACCTTTTTAAATTAATACTCAATACAATCCCACGTCCCATTCTTATCCGTTTAAGTTATGTCGCACGCCCTTTTATCGCTTTTACTCTAAAAGGAGACACTTATACTGATCCAATTGACGGGAAAAGTTTCAAATCATTCTTGCCTTATGGGTACGAAACACAACGCAATAATGTACTTTCGCCAAGTACGCTTTCGCTGGAGAGACACCGTTTGCTTTGGTTGTACCTAAACGAGCAGACCGATTTTTTTACGACTCCAAAGAAAGTATTGCATTTTGCGCCAGAACAAGCTTTTTACAAAATGTTTCGTAAGCAAAAAAATCTGGATTATACTACAACCGATTTGTTTTCGCCATTGGCAGATGTAAAGGCAGACATTTGTAATTTGCCTTTTGAAGACAATCAATACGATGTTATTCTTTGCAATCACGTATTGGAACACATTCCGGATGACACCAAAGCGATGCAGGAATTATATCGTGTTTTGAAACCGGGCGGAATGGCTATTTTGCAAATCCCTCAAGATTTGAAAAGAGCCGTAACCTTTGCTGACGACACAATTACCGACCAAAAAGAACGAGCCAAAATATTTGGACAATACGACCACGTACGCATTTATGGGCGTGATTATTTTGACAAACTAAGAAGCATTGGTTTTACCGTTGTCGAAGAAGATTACACGAATAAAATTGCTCCCGAATTGGTAGAAAAATATTGTTTGGCAAAAGGCGAAATCATTCCTGTTTGTTTTAAATAATTATTTTACAATAAGTTAAAAACTATATAAATTCCACAAATTTACACAAATCAATAGGTGCAAATTTGTGGAATTTATCTTTTAAAGGATCTAACAACAATCAAATACCCTTTTACTTTTGGAAACCGAAAAATCCTTTCAGTTCTGCTTTGATATTAGTTTTGAAAAAAGACTAAATACACACATTCCAACTGCTTATATTGTAGGACATTCTGAAGCTATAACTTATCTGGACAAGAAAGCGAGTCCCGAAGTACTTCAAAGTTTTGGAATTGTTTTTGACCATTTAGACACAAATACCCAAAAAGCTCTATCAGTTTGTGAAGCCCTCAAACCCGAAATAATATTTAAAAAATTCAACAAAAACAGTAAATCTGCCAAGACTATTGAGGATTTACTTAAAGACAGCAAACTGGAATTTGGGATTCGGCAATTCATGAAAACCAATTTAGACCAGTTTTACTCTTTAGTTTCTCAAGACGATTTTCCGATCTCGCTGAATATGGGAAAAGAAAAAGATTTCCGCATTAGTAGAATTGTCTCAAAAAACCAAGCATTAGAAACCAGCCTTGAATTTGAAAAACACGAAAACGGAATTTCCTATACGTTACTTTTAAAGGACGAGACAACGACATTCTACCCTTCAAACACAACTATTACTCTTCTTTTAGACGAACCGGGATGGTTAATTGCCCACCATAAACTGCACCGACTAAAAGACATCAACACTAAAAAAATCACTCCTTTTTTGACGAAAAAATCCATTGAGATTCCGTCTAAATTGGTTCCTGACTATTTTGAGAAATTCATCAAGGATATTGCAAAAAAAGCAGATATAAAAGCTACCGGATTTGCAATTGAACTAAAAAATAAAATCACTTCCAGTTCGCTTCAATTGGTACACGATTTTTTTAAAAACACATACTTTCTAAATCTTTTATTCGATTATGACGGTTTTTGTTTTGACAATAGCAAACCCAAGAAAATCCATTCTGAAATTGACACTCGAAATTTGGATGAGATCAAAGTAATTCAATATAAAAGAACATCCGAAGAAGCATTATTTGAAAATAAATTATTAGAAATTGGCTTAATTAAAACCGAAAATGGTTTGTTTGGGCTTTCGCCAAAAGCAGAAAAACAAGATCCATACGCAACCATTCAATGGGCGATAGAAAATCAGCAAATTCTCGAATCTTCGGGTTTTTCGGTTAAAGATTTAAAAATTGACAACAAGAAAATTGATACTCAAAAAGTAACAATTCAATTTTCGAATGAAATAAAAAGCGATTGGTTTGATATTAAAATGATTGTCGTTTGCGAGTCATTTGAGTTTAATTTCAGCGAAATTATTGAAAACATAAAAAGCCGAAACCGACTCTTTCTTTTGCCAAACGGCAACTATTTTTTGATTCCGCTGGAATGGATGACGCTTTATGGTCCAATAGCAAAATTAGCAAAAATCCAAAACGGAAATCTTACTTTACTTAAAAGTAATTTTGCTGTTTTGGAAGGAATTCCCGAATTGAAAGGTTCTGCCATTTTAAAAAGCGAAATTGAATACCAACCTTCTCCATTGGTAAAAGCAACTTTGAGACCTTATCAAATTGAAGGAGTCAAATGGCTTTTGGAACATTACAATAATGGTTTAGGAGCTTGTTTAGCCGATGATATGGGATTGGGAAAAACACTGCAAACCTTATCTACATTGGTTGCCGTACAAGAACAACTGGAATTTGAAAAAGCCGAAGACGTTCAGCTGGATTTATTTGGAAACGAAATTGTAACACCAAAAGAATACCTAAAAGCATTAATTGTTCTGCCGTCTTCTTTGGTTTTCAATTGGTATAACGAAGCCCGTAAATTCACACCCCATTTCCGAAGAGTGCAATACGTCGGTAACGACCGAAAAATGCTTTCTAAAAAACTGGAAAAATACGACGTGATTTTTACCAGTTACGCGATCGTTTCGAGAGATATTTCTATTTTGGAAAAATACAATTTCAGGTATTTGATTTTGGACGAAAGCCAGTACATCAAAAACAAGAACTCCAAAATTTTTAAGGCAATCAACCAAGTAAAAGCAAACCATAAAATATCGCTGAGCGGAACACCAATAGAAAATTCCCTCGATGATTTATGGTCGCAAATGCAATTTATCAACCCGAATATACTGGGGAGTTATTCCTTTTTTGCAGAAAATTATAAATTCCCAATCGAGAAAAAGCAAGACGAGAGTAGTTTATTGGAACTGAAAAATCTCATCAGCCCTTTTATTTTGCGCCGTACCAAAGAACAGGTTTTAAAAGATTTACCGGAACTGTCCGAGCAAATTTTCTATTGCGAAATGGAGCCTGAACAGGAAAAATTATACGAAGAAGAAAAATCCAAAGCTCGCAACTCGTTATTAAAAACTGATGGTTCTGGAGTTGATAAAATCAATATCATCAATACGTTGATGCGTTTGAGACAATTGAGCAATCATCCCAAAATGATTGATTCCAAATCCGAAATGGATTCAGGAAAATATATTGCCGTAACCAGATATTTGGAAACTTTGGTGCAATCCAACCAAAAAACAATTGTTTTCAGTTCGTTTGTATCCAATTTGAATTTTTATAAAACTTGGTGCAAGGAAAACAAAATCGATTTTTGCGAACTCACGGGAGAAACTCCTTTGAAGGAAAGAGAATTTCAAGTCAATCGTTTTCAGGAACAGGAAAAACCTTTGTTGTTTTTTATCTCTTTGAAAGCTGGTGGCGTTGGACTTAATATTACGAAAGCTTCTTATGTTGTGTTCCTAGATCCTTGGTGGAATCCTTTTTCGGAGAAACAAGGAATAGGTCGTGCGCATCGAATTGGACAATTGAACAAAGTAAATGTGATTCGGTTTATCGCCAAAAACACCGTTGAGGAAAAAATCATTCGCCTGCAGGAAAGCAAAAAACTACTAGCCGATTCTCTCTTAGACGAAAATTATATGAGTGTAGAAATTGAAGAGAATTTGGAATTTATGTTGGAGTAGCCAATGATTATATTATCGGCGGTTCGTCTGTCTTTGCGAGGTACGAAGCAACCTCTTCCAGTATATCCATTCCAATGATTTTCAAGAACTGCTCTTGTTAGTGAGATTGCTTCGTACCTCGCAATGACGTAGACTACTTTTCACAATAATTTGTATATTTACAATTCATGAACGATAGTCAATAATGAAATCAATAGCCGTTTTACTTCTTTCTTTCTTCTGCTTAACCTTAACAGCCCAAGTTCAGACTGAAATACCGCCTCCTTATAATATTAAAACAGCTTCTTTCGTTCAAAACAGTCAAAACGTTGTTCCTATATTTGGATTAGGAGACCCCTTTGAGTTTCAGTTCGATGATTTATTTGGAAATGAAGCCGATTACTATTACGAAATCACCCATTGCGACTATAATTGGATTCCAACTGATATTCCAAAAAGCGATTATTTATCTGGTTTTGACAGTCAAAAAATTCAGGAATATGTAAACTCTTTCAATACGCTACAGATTTTTACACACTACAGATTATCAATCCCTAATAATTACACCAAAATAAAATTAAGCGGCAATTATGTACTAACCATTTTAAATTCTGACAAAGAAGTAGTCCTAAAAAGGTATTTTGTGTTGTATGAAAATAGGGTATCTGTTCCTTTAAAAATAAGAAAACCTAGAACCGTTAAAAACATATATTCGAAGCACAACCTGAATTTCGAAATTAACACTGATGATTTTCTATTGCAAAATCCAACTCAAAATCTAAAAGTAGTACTGTTGCAAAACGGCAATTTCAACAACGTTATTAAGAATATTGTTCCACAATACAACATAGGCAATGTTTTTGTTTATAAATATGACCAAGAAACTCAATTTTGGGCTGGCAATGAATTTTTAAATTTTGATTCCAAAGACATCAAAAATGCTAATAATTATGTTAGTTTCGTTAATTCTGATAGTGGCATTTATAATACGCATTTATTTACCAATAATGCTAAAGCTAGTTTTCCCTATTCCAACTATTCCGATCTTAACGGAAATTTTAGCGAACGAAAATTAGACGGAGAAAACTATAAAATTGAATCCGACTATTCTTGGGTTTATTTTAGCCTGTCAGCTCCTTTGGCTAATCCAAGTTCTTCTATTTATGTAATGGGAATGTTTAATAATTACAGCGCAACACCCGAAAACAAAATGGATTTTAACACTGAAAAAGGGCTTTATGAAAAGGCAATTTTAATCAAGCAAGGTTTTACTAACTATCAGTATATCACAGTAAATAATAAAGGATTTATCGACTCAGAGAACGCAATTGATGGAAATTTCTATCAAACTGAAAATGATTATACCGTATTGGTTTACTACAAAGGAAACACAGATAGATACGTAAAAGTCATTGGAAAAGGCACTGCCAATTCATTAAATATAACAAATTAGAAAACTTTAAAAATTTTTAAATAGATTATTCATTTTTTTTGTAGATTTGTCAACATATAGCACATAATTAGCTCATTAACATGGTTTCACAAATAACAAGAGGCATTAAAATTTCGGTATTGACTAGTTTTGAGGGAACGTACTTCAAAAACTACAAGATTCACTTTGCCTTTAGTTATGAAATTACCATCGAAAACCACAGTAAAGATTCTGTTCAATTGACTTCCCGCCATTGGGAAATCTTTGATTCTCTAAATGATTTAGAGTATGTGGACGGAGAAGGTGTTATCGGAAAAAAACCAGTTTTAAAACCAGGTGAACAGCATACTTACAGTTCAGGTTGTTTATTATCATCTCCATATGGTGCGATGAAAGGATATTTCAACATGATTAATTTTACTACTACTAAATCTTTTAGAGTAATTGTTCCTACTTTTAGAATGTGCGCCCCTTTTGCGTTAAATTAATTTGACTTTAATTGTGACTTTTTTAGCGTAAATCAAATCATTCCTTTGTACTTTTGCATCAAATTATATAATTGCTTACTAATTAATTATAAAAGACATGCTAAAAGGATTTTTTAATGTGCCCAAAGCGGTAAACGAGCCTGTAAAAAGTTACGCTCCAAATTCTCCAGAAAAAGCCTCAGTTCTAGCCACTTACAAAGCTATGTGGAATTCCAAAATCGATGTTCCATTGTATATTGGAAATAAAGAAATTAGAACTGGAAACACCAGAAACATGACTGCTCCACACGATCATAAACATATCGTTGGAACTTACCATTTGGCTGAAAAATCACATATTGAAAATGCCATTGACAACGCATTAGAATCTAGAGAAGCTTGGGCAAATATGGCTTGGGAACAAAGAGCTGCAATTTTCCTAAAAGCGGCTGAATTAATCGCTGGTCCTTACAGAGCAAAAATAAATGCGGCAACAATGATTGCGCAATCCAAAAATATCCACCAAGCAGAAATTGATGCTGCCTGTGAATTGATTGATTTTTTACGTTTCAACGTAGAATTTATGACTCAAATTTATGCAGACCAGCCAAAATCGGCATCAGATATGTGGAACCGTTTAGAATACAGACCGCTTGAAGGTTTTGTTTACGCGATTACTCCTTTCAACTTTACGGCTATTGCTGCTAATTTACCTGCAAGTGCTGCCATGATGGGTAACGTTGTGATTTGGAAACCAAGTGACAGTCAAGTTTTTTCTGCCAAAGTTATTATCGATGTATTCAAAGAAGCGGGAGTTCCCGACGGTGTTATCAACGTCGTTTTTGGAGATGCTTTGATGATTACTGATACTATTTTGGCTAGCCGTGATTTTGCCGGAATCCACTTTACAGGTTCAACACACGTATTCAAAGATATTTGGGCAAAAATTGGAACAAACATTCACCATTACAAAACATACCCAAGAATAGTTGGAGAAACTGGAGGTAAAGATTTTATCATTGCTCATCCAAGTGCCAACCCAAAACAAGTAGCTACAGGAATCGTTCGTGGCGCATTTGAATTTCAAGGGCAAAAATGTTCTGCAGCTTCAAGAGCTTATGTACCGCAAAGCTTATGGCCAGCTGTTAAAGAACAATTAATTACCGATACAAAATCAATGAAAATGGGTTCTCCGGAAGATTTTGGCAACTTTATTACTGCTGTAATCCATGAAGGCTCTTTTGATAAATTGGCCAGTTTTATTGACCAAGCCAAAAAAGATGCAGATGCCGAAATTATCGTTGGAGGAAATTACGACAAATCTGTTGGTTACTTTGTTGAGCCAACTATCATCGTAACAACAAATCCTCATTATACTACAATGGAAACCGAATTATTCGGACCTGTTATGACGATTTTTGTTTATGAGGATGCGAAATGGGCTGAAACATTGAAACTAGTAGATGCTACATCTGAATATGCTTTGACTGGAGCAGTTTTCAGTCAAGACCGTTACGCTATCGAAGAGGCTACAACCGCTTTACAAAACGCTGCAGGGAACTTCTACATCAATGACAAGCCAACCGGAGCTGTTGTAGGAATGCAACCATTTGGCGGAGCAAGAGCATCAGGAACTAACGACAAAGCGGGTTCTGCTTTAAACTTATTGCGTTGGGCATCACCAAGAACGATCAAAGAAACATTTGTTACTCCAACAGATTACAGATATCCGTTTTTAGGAGAATAAGATTTATGATTGTAGATTAACGATTTGTGATTTAAGATTTAAACCTCACAGGGCTTCAATTTATTTGAATTCTTGTGGGGTTTGTTATTAACCGAACCTTTTACTTCCAAATTGGAATTTTTACATAACTATCATTATACCATTTTACTTTTAACGGCTCTTTTGCATTCTCAATAGTTTCATCGCTAACTTCTTTATCTGTACCATAATTCAATTGAGAAAATGGATTCTTATTGACATTGATAACTACAAGCAAACGACTTCCTTTGCTCAATTGCTTACTGACCAAATGCGTATTCGAAAAAGGAATTGATTCTATTTGATTTGGTTTCAACAAATTCCTTTTTGTAATGTCTTTGGCATAACTGGCACGGCCTAAAAAATAAGACAAATGAAAATAGTCTCCATTTGGCATTACTTCATATAAGGTAACACCAATATCCATATCTTTTTTGTTGATGCTTGCTTTTATTTCCCCTAAAAACGAACCATTAATTAACATCGATTCTTTCAAAGGTTCACTTATAAAAATAAATCCATTGCTGGTGTCAATCTCTTTCCTAATGATGGGATCAGGATAATACTCATTATTTTGCGTTTCTCTGTCTGCAAAATTGACTTCTTGGTACAAATAATTTTTCTGAATTGGTTTTTTATCCGTTAAAGCATAAAATTCCCCTGATTTGCTGTCTGTCAAATACATCTTGAGAAAACCATTGGCCATTTTAACAAGAGAGGAAGTACTTCGCCACTCATTTGCGCCCATTACTTCATAGTTAATTTTATCTTTCAGTATTTCTGGTTTAGTGCCGTTTTTTAGAATATAATCAAACCATTCGTATGTTATTTTTTTTATATTGATTATTGCTGTTGAATCAACCTTGTAGTCATACAAATTAAGTTCGCCTCCAACTTGAGTACCAAAGTGACTATATGGACCAATGATTACGTAGACTGGATTTTGTGGATTATATTTCTGAAGTTCTCTTACATAATACAAACTTGAATTTTGAGAATCGTTGTAATATCCGTCAAAAGCTAATACAGGAATATTTATTTGCGCAAATTCTTTTCCGTATGGTGCCATTTTCTGCCAATAATTATCAAAAGAAGGATGGCTTATCCATCGCTGAAACAACTTATTTGGACTACCATCAATGCTGTCTATTTTTTTATAGGCTACACCTGTTTGCCACCATTTATTTTGCATTGTTCTAAAACGTTGCCTGTCATTTCCCGCTACGGTATCTAAATATTTATTATTCCCTACATAAAACGACCATTCATAATTGGGATTTACAAATACATTGTTTTCCATTGGCAATCCCATTCCAGGTCTATTGGCGACATAAGGAACTATAGTTTTAAGTGCAGGATGCATTTTTTTGCAAGCTGCCCATTGTGTGAACCCATTATAACTACCGCCATACATCCCAACGCTTCCGTTGCACCATTCTTGTTTACTAATCCAGTCGATGACATCGTAAGCATCATTCGAGTCATTTTCATAAGGAAATATTTCATTTGGGCTAAATCGTTTACCTCTTGTATAGGCGATTACGCTTACATAATCCTTGTCTGCCGATTCTTTTAAGGATTTGATATCTCTGCCTTTGTCCCTAACATAAATGGTATATTGAAAGATGACAGGTTTTGGAGTAGTGATTCCTTTTTTCCGAACTACCATTGCTGATATAAATGCACCATCTCGGGTTTTAATCATCACACTGTCTTGAATATCATAAGCACTTTTTACATCTTCTGATTTTGTTGCACTTGTTTGCTGTGAAAATGCATTTGACAACATTAAAAAAAGAAATACAAAATTTAAAATTGGTTTCATTGAATATTTTTATAAGTGTTTTATTTAAAAATTTATGCCTTTTGCAGTGTTGAAGATTTCAATAAATCTGAAAATAGTGTAGGTGTTAACAGCTTACAAGATTGGTTGCAAGCATTGAAAAAACATCAAAATTCATGGATTAAATCCCCTTGCTATTTTTAAACTTGGCTGATTGACGATTGGATACTTCTAATAATTCTCCAGTTTTTAGTTTTATCTGTAACCTTCCTCCAATTGTCTTATTTACTTCCTGTATGTAATGGGTATTTATAATTTCAGTTCTATTTATTCTAAAAAAAATATTTTCATCCAGCATTTCTTCCCATTGGCGCAGAGAACGCCTTTGCAATGCTTTTTGACCTTGAAAAAAAAGTCTGGTGTAATTTTCAAGTGATTCAATTAAATAAATCTCATCCAATTGGATAAAGAATCGTTTCTCCCCATCTTTAATGAAAATTTTTCGATCTTTTTCCTCAGATTTATTTAAAGAAAATTTCAGGCTTATAGTACTCCTTACTTTTTCAATTGCTTTTGCAAAACGTTCCTCCCTAATCGGTTTCATTAGATAATCTAAAGCATTTACTTCAAATGCTTGCACTGCATATTGATTATAAGCTGTGGTGAATAGTACTGCCGGCACATTATCTAAGGACTCCAATAAATCGAAACCGGATTTTTCAGGCATTTGAATATCTAAAAAAATTAAATCAGGCATTTTCGTTTCGATCAAATCCTTAGCATCATCGGCATTTTCAGCTTCGCCAATAAGAACAAAATCTTCATAGCTTTTTAATGCTCTTTTAAGTTCTTCCCGTGACGAACGTTCATCATCAACTATTATAACTTTTATCTTTTTCATTCGGATGGAAGTAAAATAGTTGCCAAAACCGTTTCGTCTTTCATCTCTTTAATTTCAAAAGAGGCATTTCCGTTATATTGTAACAATAATCTCTCTCTCAGGTTATTTAATCCGATACCAGAATCTTTAATCTGTGTACTTAACTTTCCCGAGTTTTGAACACTGATTTTTATAAAATTGTTCTCCATTTCAACTTTTACATTAATAAATCCGCCACTTTTCCTTTTTTCAATTCCGTGTTTTATCGCATTCTCCACCAGCGACTGAATGCTCAAAGGGAGAATTAAATGTTTTGATAAGTCTAAACTTGTTTCAATTTTTATTTGCAAACGCTCCTCAAATCTTATTTTCTCTAATTCCAGGTAATCTTTGACAAGGTTAATTTCGTCATTTAAGGATACTAATCTCCCAACATTTCTGTTTAAGGAATTCCTTAGCAACTCGGACAACAGATCAATTGCTCTCCTGGCCGAATGTGGATTTTCCAATACCAAGAATTTTATATTATTCAATGAGTTAAAAAAAAAATGTGGGTTAAGCTGTGCGCTCAGGTTATTCAGTTGTGCCTCTTTTATTATAATCGCCAATCGGGCATTTTCCTTTACCGTTTCTATTTCAAGTCTTGAATAATGATAAAGATGGTATGCCAATACCCAAATAGACATTAATCTGGTACCAGTGATAAAAATCTGTAACTGTGTAGATTTTAAAAACTCTAAAAATGAAACGGGTGAACTTTTTAAAATAAACAAACGTACCAGATAAAGTTTACCAACAATCAAAAACATATACAATAAGGAAAGCACCAAAACACTAAGCACAATTTTCGGAACTAACCTTTTCAGATTTAATTTATTCCATCCATTTTTTAAAGCAAAATTTCTGTAAACATGCGTCAGCGTAATACCAATAGACACATCCAGTATTAAATCTGCTATGCCTATTTCCCAGATAAAATTACCGTTAAAAAAAGCTGAAAATCCCCAGTACAAAGAAGTGGTAATCCATCCGATGAGCTGAATTTTCCAATACACAGATATTCTTGTAATTATTTTCAATAGAAAAGTTTTAAGTGCTGTTGTAAAGGTATTCCTCTAATACAGATTGAGCAAATAAAAGTACATGAGCGGAAAATAATAGAGGATGAATGGAGTTCGTTCGTAAATTATACTACTCCAACACATTGAAATACAAAAGCCGAATCTTAAATTTAAGATTCGGCTTTTTACTTTATGACTCTCGAACTTTCGTCTTTCTGACTTATACCACAAACTTCAACGGTAAGTGCACCACTTTCTTCGTCTCGAAAAACTCATCTTCAAAGAAATCAGAAATATTATATTCGGTCGCTTTGGGAAAATCTTTTAATTCTTCGGTTAAATCACCGCCTTTTAAATACAGAATTCCGTTTTTCAATTCGTGCTTGTTTTGCTTCTTGATTTTGGTTTTTATCCAAGAAACAAAATCCGGCATATTGGTCACCGCTCGGCTTACAATGAAATCAAAATCCCCTTTTACATTTTCGGCACGAAGCTGTTCGGCTTTTACATTTTTTAATTCTAAAGCTTCAGCAACGGCTTGAACTACCTTTATTTTCTTGGCAATTACATCAATTAAATAAAAACGGGTTTCCGGAAAAAGAATAGCAAGCGGAATACCCGGAAAGCCACCACCAGTCCCTACATCCAAAACATAAGTTCCTGGTTCAAACTTATTTACTTTGGCAATAGCCAAAGAATGCAATATATGTTTAGTGTATAACGAATCAATATCTTTTCTAGAAATAACATTGATTTTTTCATTCCAATCGTGGTATAAAAAATCCAATTTTTGAAACTGTTCTATCTGATTATCAGATAGGTTAGGAAAATACTTTAGAATCTCGTCCATCTTAAAAATTTTTAACAAAAGTACTGCTTTTCACTTATAAATATTTAACTCAATATTGTATGTTGAAAATTTATATTGGTTACCTTTGCAAATATTCAAAAAATTATATGATCAATACCGCTCCTACATTTGCAAAGCAAGACAATTTAAAGTTTTTTAGAACCCTTAATTCACGAGTTAACAGCTATTTCAAAGAAAACAACATAGAGAAAACAGGTAACTGGAAAATCCATTTAAAGACCTTAATTCTTTTTACAGTCTTCCTTGTTCCCTATTTTTTGATACTTACTCTTGACATGCCATTTTGGGCACACGTTCTATTGACCATTGTTATGGGAATCGGGATGGCAGGAATTGGGATGAATGTAATGCATGATGCTAATCACGGATCTTATTCAACCAAAAGCTGGGTTAATAAATTCATGGGAGGAACTATATATGTATTAGCAGGAAACGTACACAACTGGCAAGTACAGCACAACGTATTACACCATACTTATACAAATATCATAGGTCATGACGAAGACTTGGAAGCGGGAAGAATTATGCGTTTCTCCAAAGAAGCAGAATGGCATAAATTCCACAAATTTCAACAATATTATGCCGTGTTTTTATATGGCTTATTAACTTTCAACTGGGCGATTACTACTGATTTCAAGCAAATGAGGAATTACCTAAAAAGAAAATTATCTTACGGCGAGCCAAAAAGTCCTAAAGTGCTTTGGACAACATTAATCATCACAAAAGTAATTTACTTATCAATTTGGATTGTTTTGCCAATGGTTATCGGAATCACTTGGTGGAAAGTTTTGGTTGGATTTTTCATCATGCATTACACAGCTGGATTAATCTTGAGCATCGTATTCCAATTGGCACACGTAGTTGACGAAGCTGCCAATCCACAACCAAACGAAACAGGCGAAATGGAAAACACTTGGGCAATACACCAATTATTCACAACAGTAAATTTTGCACCAAAAAACAAAATCGTAAACTGGTACACAGGAGGATTAAACCACCAAATTGAGCACCATATTTTTCCGCACATTAGCCATGTTCACTATGGCAAAATTGCAAAAATCGTAAAAGAAACAGCCAAAGAATGCCAATTGCCTTATTACGAATACAAAACAATGACAGCAGCTGTTGTTGCCCATTTCAAACATTTAAGAACATTGGGTCTAGAACCCGCACTATAAATAATTATCTAAAAAAAGAATAAACCAAAAAATTACAATTTAATGAGCAATCCACTTTCAGACAGAATTAACAACTTAGCTACATCACAAACATTAGCAATGGCTGCCTTAGCTAGAGAACTTAAAGCACAAGGAAAAGACATTATCAGTTTAAGTTTGGGTGAACCAGATTTCAATACGCCAGATTTTATCAAAGAAGCCGCTAAAAAAGCAATTGATGAAAACTACAGCACGTATTCTCCAGTTGATGGTTACGGTGACTTGAAAGATGCTATCTGCAGAAAATTCAAAAGAGACAATAATTTAGATTACAAACCATCTCAAATTGTGGTTTCAACAGGAGCAAAACAATCTTTATATAACATTGCACAAGTAATGTTAAACGATGGTGATGAGGTTATCTTGCCAGCACCTTACTGGGTTTCTTATTTTGAAATCGTAAAATTATCAGGCGGAGTTCCTGTAGAAGTTCCAACTTCTGTAGATACTGATTTTAAAATCACGCCAGAACAATTGGAAGCAGCTATCACGCCAAAAACAAAAATGATGTGGTTCTCTTCTCCTTGTAACCCAAGTGGTTCTGTTTACAACAGAGAAGAATTAACAGCCTTGGCTAAAGTATTAGAAAAATATCCAAATATCTATGTAGTTGCTGACGAAATCTATGAGCACATCAATTTCTCAGGGACTTTCTGCAGTATTGGGTCTATCCCAGGAATGTTAGAAAAAACAATTACTGTAAATGGAGTTGCAAAAGCTTTTGCTATGACAGGATACAGAATCGGATATATCGGAGCACCCGAATTTATCGCAAAAGCGTGTACAAAAATTCAAGGGCAGGTAACTTCTGGAGCAAATTCTCCAGCGCAGCGTGCTACAATTACTGCATTAGATGCTGACCCAAGCGTGTTAAACCACATGGTTCAGGCTTTCCATAGCCGTAGAGATTTAGTTGTTGGTTTGTTGAAAGAAATTCCAGGAATCAAAATCAACGTTCCAGAAGGAGCTTTCTACGTATTCCCAGACGTTTCTTCTTTCTTCGGAAAAACATTAAAAGGAACATTAATCAAAGATGCCAATGATTTCTCTATGTATCTTTTGGGCGAAGCAAACGTAGCAACTGTAACAGGTGATGCTTTTGGAAATCCAGATTGTATCCGTTTCTCTTATGCAACTAGCGAAGACATCTTGAAAGAAGCATTAAGAAGAATCAAAGAAGCAGTTTCATTTACTGAAGTTACTGCATAAATTAAAATAGTTTAAAGTTTTAAAAATAGCCTAAGGTTTAAAGTTTTACCGCTTTAAATTTTAAGCTATTTTTTTTATGGGGTTCCCTGCGGGCGGGCTATCCGTTTCAATCTTTTGTCCCGAAAAAAAATCGGGACAAAAGGATTTTCACTGCTATCCCTAACCCAAAAGGGCAAATAAGAAGATTTTCAGTTGTAAAATAAAGAACCTATACTTTCACTTAGAAAAGCATCATTTTTTTTCCTAAATTTGAACATGATTTTAATAGAAAGAAATATCAATAGTCTAAAAACACTTTGTTCTATGCACAATGTAGACAAAATGTATCTATTCGGTTCAGCGTTAAATTCAAACTTTAATGATAAAAGTGACATTGACTTTCTAGTCAAATTTAAATCAATCGAATTATCTCAATATTTTGACAACTATATAAATCTAAAAGAAAATCTAAAAAAATTATTTGGAAGAGAAGTAGATCTACTTGAAGAGCAAACACTGAAAAATCCAATTCTAATAAAATCAATAAACAAATCTAAAGAACTTATTTATGGATGAGAGAATCCTGAAATGGTTGTTTGACATAAAAATGGCTATTGATGAAATTGATAGTTATTTTGTAAATGAAGAAAAAGATTTTTTCAAATATCGAAATAACTTAATGCTAAAAAGAGCAATTGAAAGAGATCTAGAAATTATTGGCGAAGCTATCAACGGAATCATAACTCGTGATACAGATATGGAATCTAAAATAGCGAATGCAAGAGCAATCATTGGATTAAGAAATCAAGTAATTCACGCTTATGATAATATTTCTGATGAAAATATTTGGTCTATTCTAATTAATCATCTTCCAAAGCTTAAAAGCGAAATCGAAAATCTAATGATAGAAAAGTAACTTCAATTCTCAACTATTACAAAATACATCTAAACAAAAAACCGATGCTTTTTCGAAAAAAAGCATCGGTTTTTTTGTTAAATTTGGATTGGAATATTTGGATAGATTTTTCCAATTACACTTTTTTTAATATTTATCACTTTTTTGGCAAGTTTAATTATTGTCAAACTCAGCCAATCTAAACTAAAATAGCGATAACACATGTCGAAAATACTCCTCCTCGGTTCTGGCGAATTAGGAAAAGAATTCACCATCTCCGCTCAACGCATCGGGCAAACCGTAATTGCTGTTGACAGTTACGAAAATGCACCAGCCATGCAAGTAGCTCACGGTTTCGAAGTCATCAATATGCTTGATGGCGAAGCTCTAGACCGAATCGTAGCCAAACACCAGCCCGATTTTATCGTTCCCGAAATAGAAGCCATCCGAACCGAGCGTTTCTATGATTACGAGAAACAAGGCATTACCGTAGTTCCTTCTGCAAAAGCGGCAAACTTTACCATGAACAGAAAAGCCATTCGGGATTTGGCAGCTAAAGAACTCGGATTGCGAACCGCCAATTACCGCTATGCCACAACTGCCGATCAATTGCGCAAAGGTGTTGAAGCCGTTGGAATGCCATGCGTGGTAAAACCATTAATGTCTTCTTCCGGAAAAGGACAATCAACGATAAAAACAGCTGCCGATATTGATAAAGCTTGGCAATACGCCGTAGAAGGTTCGCGTGGTGATGTAGTAGAAGTGATAGTCGAGGCTTTTGTAAAATTCAATTCGGAAATTACTTTATTGACCGTGGTTCAAAACAACAACCCTACTTTATTTTGTGCGCCAATAGGACACAGACAGGAACGCGGCGATTATCAGGAAAGCTGGCAACCTGCAAAAGTATCCGACAAAGATTTATACGAAGCACAAGACATGGCCGAAAAAGTAACCGAAGCTCTTGGCGGTGCAGGATTATTTGGCGTGGAATTTTTCCTTGCCGATGACGGCGTTTATTTCTCTGAATTATCGCCGAGACCTCACGACACCGGAATGGTTACTTTGGCAGGAACGCAAAACTTTAATGAATTCGAATTGCATTTACGTGCTATTTTGAGCTTGCCTATTTTCGAAATAACTTTAGAAAAAGCAGGAGCAAGTGCCGTGATTTTGGCATCCGAAAATTCAACAAATCCTACTTTTACAGGAATAGAAAAAATCGCTGCTTTACCCAAAACCGATTTTAGGATTTTTGGAAAACCCACCTCAAGACCCTACCGCAGAATGGGCGTAGCTTTAGTCAATGACACTCTAGATACTCCAATTGAAGAAGTGGTCGAAAAAGCAAAAGAAGCCGCTGAATTACTAACAGTGTATTAACACACTATTATTCTTCTGATTAGGCCTAACAGGTTTTAAAAATCTGTTAGACCTCTGCTGAAAACCAAAAAGGTACATATCCAACCCTTGATTCACATTATAGTATAAAAAGTTTTTTGAGCCGTATTAATTCGAACTCAAGAACAACCAAATACTCGCAGCTGCGGGTATTTTTTTTGGATAGTAAAAAATTGAAATTATACCAATTAGAAATATAAAATAGTTTTATTTATTTATCCTCGCCCTAACCCTCTCCAAAAAAGAGGGAGATAGCATTGGATTATTTTATATTTATAATTAACCCGTTGGGTGAGATCATCAAAAAAGAGCAATATCTGATGTTTTGTCATTCCGACGAAGGAGGAATCACATCTGCTAATTACGTTATGTGATTCCTCCTTCGTCGGAATGACAAAATCGTTAAGATTAACTATAAAAAAACATAAGTTTTAATCAT
>CAUPKA010000001.1:0-372528 GCA_963511725.1 uncultured Flavobacterium sp. | reverse complement strand
TTGTCATTCCGACGAAGGAGGAATCACATCTGCTAATTACGTTATGTGATTCCTCCTTCGTCGGAATGACAAAATCGTTAAGATTAACTATAAAAAAACATAAGTTTTAATCATTAAATATAATTTCACCCAACTGGTTAATTTAATATTATTATATAATTTCCTTTCAATTTTAATTAAACAATGAAGAATAGTATACACATTGGAAAGCTGCTACAAGATTATTTTAAAGAAAACAATGTATCAAAAGCAGCATTGTCTAGGGCTTTGGGTCTGAATTCGGCAAATTTCGAGGCTCGCCTTAAGCAATCTTGGATTCGCACCGACATCCTTTTGAAGATAAGCCACTTGCTGCAGCACAATTTCTTTGCAGACATTGGGGCATCACTGCCAAAAGAATTTCCGTCAAATCAAGTGACTGATAAAAGTAAAGATGAGCTGATTACCGCCTTAGAACTCGAAATAAAAATTCTGAAACGGGAGCGTGACATGCTGAGCAGCCTGATTAGCGATAAGATAAACTAGACATTCATTATTTCTTCAAGCCTCGAAAAGCTGTCGGTGTCATTCCAGTATGCTTCTTAAACAGCCTGACGAAATAGGAATAGTCATCGAAACCCAATGCTGCAGCAATTTCATTAACTGTTCTTTTTTTATCCATCAGCATTCGTTTGGCTTCCAGAATAACCCTATCGGTAATAACCTGAGTAGTGGTTTTCTTTAAGATTTCATTGCAAATCCTGTTCAGATGTTTTAGTGTAATATGAAGTTGGGAAGCGTAAAATGCTGGCGTCTTTTCTGTTAAAAAATGGTTTCCCAAAAGCGCATTAAAATCTCTTATTTTCACATTATAAGAATGCGTTTGCAGGACATTGTTTTCATTGTACTTTCGGGCAATTTCAATATGAATACTATCTAATAAGTTGATAATTTTGTCATGCTTCATCATTTTATTCCCTTGGTACTCTTCAAGCATATTATGAAAATAAAGTTCAATATCTTTAGTTTCTTTAATATCCAAAACCATTTCGGGTGAATTCCCTAATGAATAGTAAAACGGGTAAGCATCTATAGTCTTTTGGCGAAAATAAAGATTATACATTTCCTGAGAATAAAACACAACAAACCCATCAATATCATCAGACAAACTCCAATGATGCATTTGTCCAGGCTGCAGAAAAAACATACTTCCCGGCTGAATCGTAAAAGCATCAAAATCGATATTATGCGTTCCTGATCCATTGGTAAAAAGAACCAGCACATACGAATTATGCCTATGCGGTTCTTCGACAAAACTGTGATCAATCAAGTGGTTTTTGAAGGTATTAATATAAAAATCACTATTGACATCATTGCAATTGAATCGCTGAATCGAATAAATTGGATATTTGCTCATAATTCCTGATGTCTTTATTGTGCTATAATTAGCGAATATAGAAAACATTTGTGATACGGATATAAAATACCTTTGATAAAAATTAAAATCATGTCACACACACTTGTCCATATCCTAAATAATGACTGTCCGCATTGTCTTGAGGGGAAAGTATTTAACGAAAAAAACATCTTTTTAAATATTGGTTTTCCAAAAATGAATCCATATTGTCCTCACTGCCATTTTAAATTCGAAAAAGAACCTGGCTATTTCTTTGGTGCCATGTATGTAAACTATGGCTTAACCGTAGCGCAGGGAATTGCCACTTATTTAATTGCACATCAGTTTTTTACAGAAACTTTTGATTTAAGAATCATTGGCATTATTACTGCAGTCATTGTATTTATGGCCTCATTTAATATTCGTCTTTCACGATTGTTATGGATTTATATGTTTAAAAACTATTCCATTTAGAATTAGAACTAAAATCCTTAACTTAGGGCTTTAAATTTATTCTAAGATGAAAAATCTATTCTCAATCGTATTATTATTTACAGCACTATTGTCAAGTGCCCAAGACAAAAAAACACCTTTAAAGCCTCAAATAGTTGAAGTTTCCTGTGGCGAATGCCAATTTGGCTTAAAAGGAAAAGGCTGTGATTTAGCCGTTCGTATCGACGGGAAAGCCTATTTTGTGGATGGCACCAAAATTGACGATCATGGAGATGCACATGCCAAAGATGGTTTTTGCGAAACTATCCGAAAAGCAGAGGTTACAGGAACGATAGTGAATGACCGCTTTAAAGTAACTACTTTCACCTTGCTTCCCGAAAAGAAATAAATGTACTCAATACTCAAAAACATAGCACAACATGTAGCGCTAACCAGAGAGGAGCAGGAACTTTTCTTGTCTAAAACAGAAACGCAGCATTACAAAGCCAAAACTGTTTTGCTTAATTCGGGAGAAATTTGCAAACATTCTTATTTTGTAAATTCGGGTATTTTGCGCAGTTTCAACATCAATGACAATATTGTAGAACATGTCTTGAGTTTTGCCTGCAGTGGCTGGTGGATAAGCGACATGTATAGTTTGCTTTCGCAAAAACCGGGAAACCTTTTTATTCAAGTCATAGAAGATGCAGAAGTAATCATATTGTCTAAAGAGAATCAAGAAATTCTGTATAAAGAAATACCGCAGCTCGAGCGTTTTTTTAGGATTCTAACCGAGAATTCATTGGTAGCGCATCAACAGCGATTAATGGATAATTTAAGCTTAACCGCCGAGGAGCGTTTTGAAAAATTCTGCAAAAAATACCCCGATTTAATTTATAATATTCCCCAAAAGCAAATTGCATCCTATCTTGGGGTAACTCCAGAGTTTTTCAGCAAAATGAAATCCAGATTACTTAAAAAATAACTGTTGCAGTAACCTGTTGAGTGTAATTCATGAAAAATTTTATTTAGCACATAGAAACATAGATTTTACGTGCAAAAGATTACGAAAAAGAAACACATTTCATTCACATAGAGCTATGTGTGTATTGAATAAGTGAAACACCTACTTTTAAATTTACAGAATCTATGTTTCTATATGTTGAGAATAATTACACTCAACGAGTATTTGCAGTAATCTAAGAGTATAATTAACAATCTCCTTATAAAACTCCCGATTAACTAAAACTCCTAATAAATTAATCCCAAATTAAAATCAAAAAACTGTATTATTTTATTAAATTAGCAACCAATAATACAAAACAATAACAATACCCAACAAAAAACAATTATTCAACCTATGAAAAAAATCTTACTCCTTTTCTTTCTCGGACTATTTATCCCTAAAATTAGTGCGCAAGACTACTTTCCAAATAATGAAAGTATTCACAATAAAAACGACAATTATACCGCTTTTATAAATGCTAAAATTTATATAACGCCAACACAAATTATAGAAAAAGGGACTTTACTTATTCAAAATGGAAAAGTAGTCGCAACTGGAGCTTCGATTTCGATTCCTAAAAATTGTACAACTGTAAATCTAGAGGGCAAATCAATTTATCCTTCATTCATCGATATCTATACCAGCTTTGGAATAGAACCACTAAAAAGAGCCAATGTTAACGAAAGAAACCCTTTGTATGACACAAAAAGAATAGGTTATTACTGGAATGAAAGCATTCGCTCAGAAGTAAATGCATATGACACTTTTAATTATGACCAATCGAAATCGGAGGAATTATTAAAAGCTGGATTTGGCGTTGTGGGATCGCACGTTCAAGATGGTATTGCCAGAGGAACAGGCATCTTGGTGGCTCTTAATAACGATAACAAAAGCACTCGCCTATTATCGGATAAAATCACAAACCATTTTGCTTTTACCAAGAGTGTGCTTACAAACCAAACCTATCCATCTTCATTGATGGGATCTATGGCATTGCTTCGCCAGTTATATTTGGATGAAAATTGGTATAAAAACGGCAACGCAACCACTACCGATTTATCATTAAAAGCTTTAATCGACAACGAAAAATTGGTAAAAATATTTACCACCGAAGACAAATTGAATAGTTTGAGAGCCTCGAAATTAGCCAAAGAATTTGGTTTTGATTATGTCTTAAAAGGTTCTGGAAACGAATTTGAAAGAATAGAGGAAATTAAAAAGACTAATTTAAAATTCATCATACCAATTAATTTCCCAGAAGCGTATGATGTTTCAAATCCTTATCAAGCCGATCGTATGGAATTGGCAGATCTGCGTTTTTGGAACCAAGCGCCAACAAACCTTAAGGTCTTATCAGACAATGGAGTTGTATTTGCTTTAACAACAGATAAATTAAAAAAGACTGAAGATTTTAGAACTAATCTTTTAAAAGCAATTAAATATGGATTTGATGCCACCAAAGCATTAGAATCATTAACTACAACCCCAGCTTCTTTAGTTGGAAAAGGCAATGAACTCGGAAATTTAAAAGTGGGAAGCATGGCCAATTTCTTGATCACATCTGGAGCCATTTTCGATGAAAAAACAATTTTATTTGAAAACTGGGTTCAAGGAAACAAATATGTAGTTAATGATATTAATGCCAAAGATATCCGAGGAAATTATGACTTAACAATTGACAAAGACGTTTACAAATGGATAATTGGTGGCGACATCAACAATCCAAAGTCAGATATTACGGCAAACTCTAAAAAAGTAAATTCAAAACTAGCGATTTCAAACAATTGGATTTCGGTTATTGTTAACCCAAAAGACTCAATCAAAACAAGTTTTATCCGATTAACTGGACTTGTGGAAGATCCAAAAAATCTTTCTGGAAAAGCCGTTTTGTATAATGGAAAAGAAGTAAAATGGTCTGCACTAAAAACTGCTCTTTTTATAGAAGAAGTAGATTCATCTGCCTTTAAAAAAATAAAAATTGTCCCTGTCACTTATCCTAATATTGCTTTTGGAAACGCTCAAAAACAAGTACAGGAAACGTTGTTATTTAAGAACGCCACTGTTTGGACTAATGAAAAAGACGGCATTCTAAAAAACACTGACGTATTAGTTAAAAACGGGAAAATAGCCTCCATCGGAAATAATATTTCTGACGCTTCTGCAAAAGTTATTGATGCCACGGGAAAACATCTTACCAGCGGTATTATTGATGAGCACTCACATATTGCCATTTCTAAAGGAGTGAACGAATTTGGACACAACTCCAGTGCAGAAGTCACTATTCAAGATGTTGTTAACTCTGAAGACATCAATATTTACAGAGATTTGGCCGGAGGAGTGACCACATCACAATTGTTGCATGGTTCAGCAAACCCAATAGGCGGTAGATCGGCCATAGTAAAATGGAAATGGGGACTGTCACCAGAGGAAATGCTATACAAAGATCAGCCTAAATTCATCAAATTTGCTTTAGGAGAAAATGTAAAACAATCCAATTTTGGAATTACAGATCCAACTCGTTTTCCTCAAACAAGGATGGGCGTAGAACAAGTATTTACTGATTATTTTCAGCGTGCAAAAGAATACGAAACTTCATGGAAGACTTATAACTCGAATGGAAAAAAAGACAAAACCAAAGCACCAAGAGTTGATTTAGAAATGCAGACATTGGTTGAAATTTTAAATAAGGACCGTTTCATAACCTGCCATTCCTATGTGCAGTCAGAAATATTGATGCTTATGAATGTTGCCGATAAATTTAATTTTAAAGTAAACACTTTTACCCACATTTTAGAAGGATACAAAGTGGCCGATGAAATGAAAGCTCATGGCGTTGGTGCTTCGACATTTGCAGATTGGTGGGCGTACAAATTTGAGGTAAACGATGCAATTCCGTACAACGGGGCACTTCTCCATAATCAAGGCGTAGTAGTTGCATACAATTCTGATAATGCCGAAATGTCAAGACGATTGAATCAAGAGGCAGCAAAAGCGGTGAAATACGGAAACATTTCCGAAGAAGAAGCTTGGAAATTTGTGACCTTAAACCCTGCAAAACTTTTACATATAGACGACAAAGTTGGAAGTGTAAAAGTTGGAAAAGATGCCGACTTGGTACTTTGGAACAACAATCCATTGTCAATCTATACAAAAGCGGAGAAAACAATAATTGATGGAGTAGTCTATTTTGACATTCAAAAAGACGAAGCACAACGATTATCTATTGCTAAAGAAAGAAATGAATTAATTGGACAATTGTTACAGGAAAAAACAAAAGGATCTCCTTTGCAAGAGCCTAAGAAAAAAGAGAAAATTGAATATAACTGTGACACTTTAGAACAATAAAATGAAAAAAATAGCTATAATCATACTAGTTGCATTTAGTCTCACTGTACACACAAATGCACAACAAACACCAGCTCAAAAACAGACAAAATCAATATTGATTCTCAATGCTACGGCTCATTTGGGTAACGGAAAGACAATTGAGGATTCCGCTATTGGTTTCAAAGACGGAAAAATCACTATGATTTCCGATTCTAAAACGATGGGAACTGGTACCTCTTTTGATATTACAATTGATGCCAAAGGAAAACACGTTTATCCAGGGTTCATAATTCCAAATTCGACTTTGGGATTGGTCGAAATTGATGCAGTAAAAGCTTCAGATGACGAGGCTGAAATTGGCGATATGAATCCTAACGTAAGAAGCATCATAGCTTACAACGCAGCTTCAAAAGTAATTGAGACTTGTCGCCCAAATGGGATTTTGACTGCCCAAATTAGACCAAACGGAGGGAGAATTTCAGGAACATCTTCAATTGTTCAACTGGATGCCTGGAATTGGAAAGATGCTTTGATTAAAGAAAATGACGGAATCCATTTAAATTTTCCTTCCATTGCTTCGAGAAGTGGTGATTGGACCGACCCAGGAAACCTAACCGAAAACAAAGATTATGACAAACAAGTAAATGAAATAAGAGCATTTTTATCTAGCGCAAAAGCTTATTTGGGTGCAGCTTCAAAAGACCGAAACATCGTTTTAGAATCAATGAAAGGAATATTTGATGCCACTCAAACTTTGTTTATTTCGGCTAACGAACAGAAACAAATTGTTGATGCAATACAGCTGGCACAAGAAATTGGCATCAAGAAAGTCGTTATTGTCGGAGGATTTGAAGCTTATAAAGTGATTGATTTATTGAAAAAAAATCAAATAGGCGTGTTTTTAAGAAATGTTCACGACATGCCGACAAAAGACGATCAAGATATAGATATGCCTTATAAAATGGCAAAAATACTGGTTGACAACGGAATCATTGTTGGCTTGGAAAACAGTGGAGACATGGAACGCATGAACATCAGAAATCTGCCGTTTCTTGCTGGAACTTGTGCCGCTTACGGACTTGACAAAGAACAAGCGCTACAATTAATTACCTCCAACACGGCAAAACTACTGGGAGTTGATAATCAATTAGGAACGCTAGAATTAGGAAAAGATGCTACTTTGTTTATTTCCGAAGGAGATGCCTTGGATATGCGTACCAATAAATTGACGGAGGCTTTTATTCAAGGAAGAAAAATTGACTTAGAATCACACCAAACTAGGCTTTATCAAAAATACAAAACAAAATACAATCAATAAATAGAAGTTGTAATTGGATAAATCCTTTTTAAAAGCGATTAACCTAAAATAAACAAGGGCTTAGTCTATAATATTTATTAGCCGTGAGTTTCACTAATTAGTGAAACTCACGGCTAATTTATTTTATGAATTCTCTTCTGTCAAAACCCATAACTGAACACTAAAAATCTGAACACTGAACACTTTTGATCTTTCTTAATCTAGGTTAAGTGCAAATCGCTGCCATCGGATGTAAATTTGTATAACAAAAATCACTAAATTTATATATCATGGCAACTACAGTTTTACACAAAGCAGATACAAGAGGACACGCAGATCACGGATGGCTAAATGCATATCATAGTTTTAGCTTCGCGAGCTGGTACAATCCAGATAGAGTACAGTTTGGTACGTTACGCGTTTTAAACGATGACACCATTGGCGCTGGAATGGGTTTTGGCACACACCCGCACGACAATATGGAAATTATTACTATTCCATTGGAAGGTGATTTGGCCCACAAAGACAGCATGGGAAACGAATCGACTATAAAAACTGGCGATGTACAAGTGATGAGTGCCGGAACCGGAATCCAACACAGTGAATTCAATCCAAACGCAGATTTACGCACAAAACTTTTTCAAATTTGGTTATTCCCAAAAACTAGAAATGTAGAACCTCGTTACCAACAAATCACGTATGATGCTACTGAACAAAAAAATAATTTTGCTCAGATATTATCTCCAAACCCTGATGATGCTGGAGTATGGATCCACCAAGATGCTTGGTTTCATTTAGCCGATTTCGAAGCTGGTTTTTCTAAAAACTATGAGCTTAAAAAAGAAGGAAACGGTATGTATGTTTTTATAATATCCGGAACAATAACTGTTGACGGTCAAGAATTAGAAACTCGTGATGGTTTAGGAATAACTGATTTCAAAACCTTGGACATCAAAGCAACAACAGACGCGAAATTTCTGTTAATGGAAATCCCGATGACTCACTAATTTAAAACATATAGATACAAAATTTTTAAGAAACTGAGATTCTAAGATAAAAAAGAAAGTTCAATTTATAGAATTTAAAAAACTTAGAATCTCAGATTCTCAAACCTTTAGCAACTTAACAAAAAAACTACCATGGACGAAACAGTAAATATAGAATTCAATGAGAAGAAAGGTAATTTCAACATTACTTCCGAGGGCAGAAAAGTAGCTTTGATGACTTTTGTATTTGCCGGCCCAGATAAAATCATCATTGACCATACCGAAGTATCTCCCGTATTTAACGGAAAAGGATTAGGCAAAAAATTAGTGGAAAAGGCCGTTGAAGTAGCAAGAGAAAAAAATTGGAAGATTGTTCCGTTATGTCCTTATGCTAAAAAAACATTTGATAGAAACCCTCAATTTAATGACGTATTATAATGGAAGATCTTTTCGAAAATGACATACTTGGCCGTATCGGCACTCAAAAATACCTTTGCAACATCACTTGGCGAAACGGGCAATTCCTTATGGACGAACCCGAAAATGTGGGCGGGAGAGATTTAGGAATGGATCCGTTTTCGACTTTAATGGCTTCATTGGCGGGCTGTACCCTTTCTACTCTAAGAATGTACATTGACCGAAAAGAATGGATAATCCCCGAGATAAATATTTCACTAAATTTATATCAAGAAACAATAGAAGGTGAATTAAAAACAACAATCAGGAGAAACATTACTTTTTCGGGAGAAGTTAGTATCGAGCAAAAGGAACGATTACTAATCATTGCTGATAAATGCCCGATTTCAAAATTGCTTAAAGGGAAAACAATCATTAACACCTCAATTTAGCCATGGATCCAAAAGACATCAAAAAAGAATACACAAATGGCGAAGTAACCATTGTGTGGCAATCAGGAAAATGCATTCATTCTGCAAATTGTGTACACAATAATCCAGATGTTTTTAAACCGAAAGAACAGCCGTGGATTACCCCAGAAAATTCAACAACAGAAAAAATTATCGAAACTATCAATAAATGTCCATCGGGAGCATTGGGTTTTTACATGAACAAAAAAGATTAATCTTCATTCAATTTCCGAATCACTTTGGCAGGGTTTCCAACTGCCAATGAATTTTCGGGAATATCTTTTGTGACTACAGATCCCGCTCCAATTACGCAACCAGCTCCAATAGTAACTCCCGGACAAATTACGGAGTTCCCTCCTATCCAGCAATCATCGCCTATCGATACAGGTTTCGAACTTTCGACGGTTCTTCTTTCAATGGCATTTAGCGGATGGGTCGCGGTATAAATATGTACTCCCGGCGCAAAGAAAACATTGTTCCCAATCGTCACTTTCATCGTGTCCAAAACCACACAATTGACATTGAAATACACATTCTCACCCGAATGAATATTGTATCCGTAATCACAGTGAAATGGTGGCTCTATATACAATCGTTTATGTGAATTTGGCAGTAGCTCTCTTAGAATCGCACGTGATTTTCCATTCATCAGATATTCGGTGACATTCAATTTGTGCAATAATTTTTTGGCTTTGTTGCGTTCCTCGGTAAGTTGTTTATCATTGGCAAAATAAACTTCGCCCAAAAGCATTTTTTCTTTTTCGGTCATTTTAAAAAATTATATTTTTAAGAAACCATAAAAAAGTATTGAGTTGGTTTCTATATTTAACATTATCTGCTGCTTCACAAAACAAATGCAAGGTAACAATTGTTCATTAAGTGCTCAAACATTCTATAAAAACAATCTAATTATAAAACCCGTTAGTTAGAATTATTTTCAACATAGATTTTGTAAGCTCAAAAATAGGGGTTTCACTTTTTTAAAACACACAAAGCCCACTATGTGAAAGAAATACATTTCTTTTTTGCATTCTTTTTAAATTAAAATCTATATTTTCATGTGCTAAATAAAGCAGAAATATTATATTTTTTCGGGTAACAGAGACTTTCATATCTTTTATTTTTAATTAAACCTCGCTTAATCCTATAAATAACAGCATTTTATCGAATACACTTTAAAACATATAAGCCATATAAATTTTTAATTTGAATACGATCAAGTCAAAACAATACAGCGGAGAGCCCGATCCTTGGGACATGCCCTAATTACTATTTAGAATTTGATAAATAAATTACCTCATTTTGGGTTGTGGCAAGGGTACAAACTCCGTTTCATTGGGAACTTTTGGAAACTTTTGATCAATCCAGTCCTGCTTCGCTTTTTCGATTACAGCTTTATCGGAATGCACAAAATTCCAATAGATGAAATGTTCTTCGGGAAATGGTTCGCCTCCAAAAATATAGACGGTACTGTTCTCACTCATTTCAAACTGACAAAGACTGCTTTCCTTGGCAACCAAAATTTGTTTTGAAGCATAGGTGTTGCCATCGTTTGTAATTTCGCCTTCCAGAATATACAAGGCACTTTCCCCAAAAAGGTCTTTGCCTATATTCAGGGTCGCTTTGGCAGTGCTTTTAATTTCTATAAAATACAAAGGGCTGTAAACAGGGACAGGAGATTTTTTTCCAAAAGCCTCACCGGCAATTAGTTTTACAGTAACATTATCTTGTTGCCATTCTGGGATGTCTTTGGCTTCAACATGAACAAATGAAGGTTCAATGTTTTCCTTTTCCTTTGGCAGTGCAACCCAAATCTGCAAACCATGAAGATTTTTATCGGTCGTTCTCAAGTACTCTGGTGTTCGTTCCGAATGCACCACTCCTTTTCCTGCTGTCATCCAATTGACTGCACCTGGTGTGATTTCCATTTCGGTACCCACGCTGTCCTTGTGCAATATAGCTCCCTCAAACAAATAAGTAAGTGTTGAAAGCCCGATGTGCGGATGCGGTGGCACATCTAAATTTTGATAATCTTTGAGTTGGGCTGGTCCCATGTGGTCCAAAAACACAAAAGGCCCTACTGCTCGTTTTTCACGAAAAGGCAACAGCCTGCCCACAAGAAAATTTCCAATATCGGCTGCTCGTTCTTCTATGATTAATCCAATGTTTGACATGTTTATATCGTTTTATTTGAATTCGATTAAATTAATTATGCTGCTTAATCAACTCAATTAATTTGTAATATTATTTATGTACTAAGTTACAAAGGCAAAATGAAATAACGCTGTATCAACTATAAATATACATTACGGTAACATTTAATCCTTTTTGACCTATTTCAGAACTACCCACATTAATATATTATCAATAAAAAGATTTAAAATTACTTATTTAAGAGTATTCCAGCGTATTTTTAATAAATTATTATCATTAAAATTCGTTAAATGGTGGTTTTTTTTCAATATTTGTATAAATCAAATTATGTCATAAAAAAAACTTCTTATGTCCATAAAAATAGCCATTTCACACAAGACTACTTATAAATTTGACCGAAGCGTTAAATTATTTCCTCATGTTTTCAGGCTTCGCCCAGCAGTGCATTCAAGAACAGCAATAGAAGGATATTCTTTTAAAATAAGTCCGGAGGATCATTTCATCAATTGGCAACAAGACCCTTTTGGAAATTACCAAGCTAGAATTGTTTTTCCCGATAAAATCAAAGAATTAAAAGTCGAGGTCGAAGTTATTGCAAAACTTCAAGTCATTAACCCATTTGATTATTTTGTAGAAGAATATGCTGAGAAGTTTCCATTTAAATATGATAGCGCACTCGAACAAGAATTAGTTGCCTATTTAAAATTAAGTGAAGAAAGTCCAACATTCTTAAAATATATTGAAACCATAAAATTAAATGATTCGATAGAAATAAATGATTTTTTAGTTTACGTAAACCAAGAAGTCTATAAAATGCTGGCGTACAATCTGCGGATGGAAGCTGGCGTACAAACACCCGAACAAACATTAAGGCTAAAAAGCGGTTCCTGCAGGGATTTTGCTTGGTTGTTAATTCATATTCTAAGACACTTTGGCTTGGCCGCACGTTTTGTTTCTGGTTATATCGTGCAATTAGCACCAGACATAAAATCGCTTGACGGGCCATCAGGACCCGCAAATGACTTTACCGATTTACATGCTTGGGCTGAAGTCTATCTTCCCGGCGCAGGCTGGATTGGACTTGATCCTACTTCTGGTCTTTTTGCAAGCGAAGGACATATTCCATTATGTTGTACTCCTCATTATCAAAGCGCGGCGCCAGTAACGGGCGCTACAGAAAAATGCGAAGTAAGTTTTGATTTCGAAAATAAAGTAACCCGAATTCATGAAGACCCAAGGGTAACCAAACCGTATTCTGACCGACAATGGGAAGAGATCATGGCGGTAGGAAATGTTGTTGAGAAAGATTTAATTGAAGGGGATGTCCGCCTGACAATGGGCGGCGAACCGACCTTTATTTCTATTGATGATTTTGAGGGAGCCGAATGGAATACAACAGCCGATGGCCCTCTGAAACGAAAACTGGCATACGATTTAGCACTTCGCCTAAAACAAAGATTTGCTCACGGAGGCTTACTGCATTTTGGTCAAGGAAAATGGTATCCCGGAGAATTATTTCCCCGCTGGCAATATGGATTGTACTGGAGAAAGGACGGATTTCCCTTGTGGAAAAATGATACTTTAGTAGCCAAAGAAGGAGAAACGCAATTTACTTTTCACGATGCCGAAAAATTTGCTGTCGAATTAACCAAATTTTTAGGAATAGACACTAGAAACATATTACCTACTTACGAAGATCCAATCTATTGGGCTCTCGAAGAAGGAAAACTTCCAGTGAATTTAGACCCGTTGAAAGTGAATTTAAAAGATTCTATTGAACGCCATAATCTTGCGAAGGTTTTAGAAAAAGGATTGAATAATCCATCAGGATTTGTGTTGCCTATTCGAAAAGATCACTATCAGAATAATTGGGAAAGCTGCGCTTGGGAATTTAGAAGAGGGAATTGCTTTCTAATTCCTGGAAATTCTCCAATCGGTTTGCGATTGCCTTTAGATTCGCTCCCAAAAGTTTCCAAAAACAAGAGAGAAACGGTTGTTGACAGAAGTTTATTTGAAGATTTACCACCATTAGGAGATTACTCCGAAAAAGTAAAAAACCGTTACGGAACTATCTCAAAAATTTTTGAAACTATAAAAAAAGCAACTTCGAAAAAAGAGGATAAAAAGGAAGCAGATTCCTCATTATTTGAAATCGACACTTTTATTACGGCAATGTGCGTACAAGAACGCGATGGAATGCTGTACGTTTTTCTGCCACCAACTGATTATTTAGAAGATTATATAGATTTAGTTACTTCGATAGAAAACACCGCCGAAAAATTGCAAATGCCCGTAAGAATTGAAGGATATCAGCCAAAAACGGATTACAGAGTGGAGAAAATGATGGTTACTCCAGATCCTGGCGTGATTGAAGTGAATGTGCATCCAGCCAAATCTTGGCAAGAAATTGTGGATAACACAACGGCACTGTATGAAGAAGCTTTTCTATCTCGTTTAGGTACCGATAAATTTATGGTTGATGGCCGTCATACCGGAACTGGAGGAGGAAATCACGTAACATTAGGTGCTGAAAGACCCGAGGACAGCCCGCTATTGAGAAGGCCTGATTTATTGCGAAGCTTAATTACCTATTGGCAGCACCATCCAGTTTTAAGCTACCTTTTTGCTGGACCTTTTATTGGGCCAACAAGCCAAGCGCCGCGTATTGACGAAGGCCGTGACGAGCGTCTCTATGAAATGGAAATAGCTTTTGAACAAATTCCAAAAGACAGGGAAGTTCCTTTTTGGATGGTGGATCGAATTTTTAGAAACCTATTGACAGATATTACTGGAAATACACACCGTTCAGAGTTTTGCATCGATAAATTATACTCTCCTGAATCATCAACAGGACGTTTGGGAATATTAGAACTAAGAGCTTTTGATATGCCTCCTCATAAGCACATGAATTTAGTTCAAAATTTATTGGTTCGCTCCTTGGTTGCAAAATTCTGGAAAAACCCTTATGAGAAAAAACTGATCCGTTGGGGGACCGAACTTCATGATAAATTTTTATTGCCTCATTTCGCCTATTTGGATATGATTGATGTGGTAAACGATTTAAAAGATGCTGGATATAATTTTGATATTTCATGGTTTGATCCTTTCTTCGAGTTCAGATATCCGCATCACGGCAACGTGACTATTGATAATATCCAATTAGAAATCAGATTAGGCATCGAACCTTGGCACGTACTTGGCGAAGAACTTTCTAGTTCTGGAACTTCTCGATTTGTAGATTCCTCATTAGAACGCCTGCAGGTAAAAGTTTCCGGAATTGTGCCTGACCGCCATATTTTATTATGCAAAGGATGCCGAATTCCATTAAGAAGTACTGGAACCAAAGGAGAATACGTAGCAGGAATACGCTACAAATCATGGAATCCGCCATCTGCATTGCATCCAAATATCGGGATTGATGTACCGCTTGTTTTTGACGTAGTCGATACTTGGAACAATAAAGTAATTGGTGGCTGCACTTATTTTGTAACGCATCCCGGAGGAAGAAGTTTTGACACTTTACCTGTGAATAGTTTTGAAGCTGAATCAAGAAAAATAAGCCGCTTTTGGGATTTTGGACATACCCCATCAGCAGCACTTGAGGATATGGAAAAAGAGAAAGAAATGATTTCAAACAGTACCGCAACTTCTCGTTTTTTAGTAGAATCGAAATCAGATCTAAGACTTGACACCCCTATAGAACTCATTAACCCTGAATACCCTTACACTTTAGACTTAAGACATTATTGGAAAGCAAAAGAATAAGACAATTGCATTGTTGTTCGCTTTAAAACTATTATTTTGCCAATTATAAAGACGTAATTCATTTACAATTAACAAATGATTCAAGATATTTCATTAGGACTCCTCCATTCATATAAAGAAAAAATCAATTCTTACGACGAAGTGCTTGACCAAAATGGTGAAGTAAAGCCGTATTGGAAAGGGCTTTTTGACACCCTAGAATCTATTGGAATTGATGAACTAGAAATACGCAATCAGGAAATCATAAAAAAATTAAAAGAAAACGGAGTTACTTATAATGTTTACGGTGCTAATCAGGAATCGAATCGTGCTTGGAAATTGGACCCTATTCCGTTTCTAATTCACGAATCGGAATGGAAAATCATTGAAAAAGGTTTAAAACAGCGAGCACGCTTATTAGATTTAATTCTAAAAGATCTTTATGGCCCCCAAACCTTAATCAAAAACGCCATTATTCCTGCCGAATTAGTTTTTGACAATGCCGGTTTTTTACTGCCTTGTTTTGACATCATTCAAAAACAAGACAAAGGATTATTGAATTATGCAGTTGATTTGGCTCGTGGTCCCGATGGTAAAATGTGGCTATTAGACAATAGAACTCAAGCAATTTCTGGACCAGGCTATGCTCTTGAAAACAGAGTCGTAATGAGTAAGGTTTTGCCTGAACTGAATGAAAAAACCTATAGAAAAAAACTTTCGCCCTACTTTAGCCAATTGCAGCAAACTGTCGATTCATTAGGCAATAACTCCAATGAAAATCCAAATGTGGTTTTCCTGACTCCCGGTCCTGGAAACGAAACCTATTTTGAGCACGTTTATCTTTCTTCTTTTTTAGGTTATACCTTAGTACAAGGAAATGATTTAGTTGTTAGAGAAGGTTTTGTCTGGCTAAAATCTATCGATCAACTGGAACGGGTTGACATTATCATCAAACGATTGGATGACGAATGGTGTGATCCATTGGAATTACGCAGAGATTCTTTGCTTGGAATTGCAGGTTTACTGCAAGTGATTCGTTTAGGAAATGTCACGGTTCTTAATCCTCCCGGAACGAGCATTTTAGAAAACTATGGCCTTATGGCTTTTATGCAGAATGCTTGTAAATTTCTGCTCAAAGAGCCTTTATTAATCAGCTCGATTGCTACTTGGTGGTGCGGTCAAACCAAAGAATTAGATTTTGTTTTAGCCAATTTACCAAAATTGATCATAAAGAAAACCAATAGAAAACAAGGCTTCAGATCCATTTATGCTCGTTTATTAAACAAAGAAGAGCTTGAAGATTTAAAAAAATTAATTCTCAAAAACCCTAAAGATTTTGTGGCGCAGGAAGAGGTAAGTTTATCCACAACTCCAGCCTTTGTCAACGGATCAATAGAACCTAGATATGCCGCAATCCGTGCTTTTTTAGTTGCCGAAGAAGATGGTTATAAAGTAATGCAAGGCGGTTTAACACGAAGTTCTGCGGTTAAAGACAAATTTGAAATTTCGAACCAATTGGGCGGAATATCTAAAGACACTTGGATTATAACGAATGTACCAACGGAATATCAAGAAAAATCGGTTGAGCGAAAAAACACCAACAACCAGCTAAACAATTCGTTGACCAGCCGAAATGCCGAAAACCTATTTTGGTTAGGGCGCTTGTGCGAAAGAACGATGGCTTTGCGCAGTTTTCTAAAAATCATTCTAAACAGACTTAACGAAAACGTAGTCAAACACGGTAACGAACAGCCCGAATTTTTAGTTGTTTTATTAAAATCACTTACTCATCTTACACAGACCTATCCTGGTTTTGTTGGAAAAGAAGACAAAGACGGAGAAGTATTTGACAACGAAACTATTTTTATAAACCCAATTACAGAGTTGCTTCTCTTGATTAACGATCCCAAAAAAGCAGGTTCAGTAGTTTATAATATGCAGTCATTGCTTAACACTATTAACCAAGTTAGCGAAAAATGGAATCACGACACTCGACGCATTATCACTTTACTCCAAGACAGCCTTTTTGCACTTAAAAACACCAATACGAATAACATCAATAATGTAAATGATGCTTTAGACAGACTGCATATTCGTCTTTTTTCATTTTATGGAAACATATACGAAACATTACCTCGAGATAACGGTTTCTATCTGATGGAAGCAGGGAAAAATGTAGAACGCATTTTATCTTTAATTTCGGTTTTACGTTCTACTTTCAATTACAAAAAAAGTCATGAAGAAGAGGTTGTTTTGATGGAAGCTATATTAGAAAATCATCATTTATTGGCACAATATCGAAATATTTACAAATCGCATTTTAGTTTAAAAGCTGTGATTAATATGGTTTTTTTAGAGAAAAACTTAACTTATACACTTTCATTTTTATTAAATACTCTTACTCATTATCTCTCGAAATTACCCAAAACGAATGAACCAAATCGATTGAGTATTGCCGAAAAATCAGCTTTAGAAGCCAGCACGATTGTTAAATTAATTGATGCAGACATTCTAATACAAGTCGATGAAACAACTCAATTTCGTCCTGAATTAGACCAAACTCTTTCAGATGTTTTTGAACTAATATGTAATGTTTCCAACAACTTATCCAGTTTGTATTTTAATCATTCCGTGATGCAGCATTCTGTTTTAGACACTCTTGAAAATATAGATACTGATGAAATATAAATTAAAACATCAAACTCTTTATACCTACGCAAATGAGGTATACAATTATCAAAGTATTTTGTGTCTTCAGCCACAAAATTCCGCGAAACAAATTTGCAAAAATTTCAAAATAGAAATTGAGCCCAAACCCTCTAAAATATACTCCCGAAAGGATTATTTTGGAAACATTCAGCATTATTTTTCGCTTCACCAATCACACAAATCGCTAAAAGTTACCGTTTCCAGCGAAGTCGAAGTATTGGACAATGCAGCAAAACCTTTAAACCCGATTACTTGCGAAGAAGCTAGACTAAAATTCACCACCGATCGCGCTCTCAAAATTGAAGTTTTACAATATCAATTGCCTAGCCAATTTATCACTTGGGATGATGAGATTGTCGCTTTTGCAGAAAGCTGTCTAATTCCAAATGTGCCTCTTTTTGAAGCTGTATTAAATTTAATCAAAAAAATATATACTGAATTTCAGTTCAAATCAGGTTCAACCAATGTCAATACACCACTAAAAACTGTTCTTAAGGAAAGAAAAGGCGTTTGTCAGGATTTCTCTCATTTGGCGATTGCCAGTTTACGCAGCGTGGGGATTCCAGCCCGTTATGTGAGCGGCTATATCGAAACATTACCTCCTGTAGGAAAACCCAAATTAGAAGGCTCTGACGCTTCGCACGCTTGGATATCCGTTTATATTCCTGAAATGGGCTGGTGCGAATTTGACCCAACCAACAATATGATTCCGAAACAGCGCCATATTGTAACAGCTTATGGAAGAGATTTTGCTGATGTATCACCCATGAAAGGAATTATTTTTAGTTCCGGCGATCACAAAGTAAAAGTTGAGGTAGATGTAACACCAATAAATTAAAACATTTTACAATCAAAAAGCATCCCCTTTTAACGCCACGAAAACTATCGATACTGGATTTAAATTCAGCAAAAGATCTATTTTCAGAAATTGTAAATTCTGAAATACCTTTTGGTTATCAACAAGCGAATTGCCATAATATTTCTCATTATATCAGTTTACTATTAGCTTCCAAAGGCGTTCACTGTGCGAAAATTTGGGTCTTTGCCCCCGCTGTTTACTCTACTTCCGATAGTAAATTAATCTCTTTTATCGATGAAAAAAATATCTCTCCAACTGGAAGAATTGACTGGCGCTATCATGTTGCTCCTGTAATACAAGTCCAAAATGGAGACAAAGTACACAAAATGGTTATTGACCCCGGTCTATTTCCTAATCAATTTGTTCGGTATAGAACTTGGTTATCCAAATTAAAAACAAAAAAACTCATTTATTTAATTATGGATTCAGAATGGTATTTATACAATTCCTCGATGATTCCTAATGCTCAATTACAGTTTGATTCCAATGAATTATCAGAATCCAACCGACCCAACATTAAACTTCCTTATTGGTTTTCAGACAAGTGCATTACTGATTTTTTCAAATACGAAGAAGAGGCGCTAAATCAATTTTGGGTAGAAAAAGGATTAGCAGTAAACGAAACAGCTCTAATTTTCTATGAAAGCGAAATCAAGCCTATCCTTAATTTAGAACAATACCAAGATTTAGTTACCGATTATAAAATGTTGGCTGGAGATGTCTTTAATTTTGAAACCATTTTTAGAGATAATAATTGGAACTACGAAATGAATAACGACTTTCAATTGAAACATCAAAACATCATAGCCAAATACCGTGAGGTTTATTCTTCGAATCTCAATAAGTGGAAAGAAAAGCTTTCTTTAATATAGAACTGATATCACATTAAATTCGAATCGACATCTAAACATCGATACAATTCACTAATAATCAACAAACAACAATTTAATATACTCTTTTTCATTTCTTAATCTAGGTTAAGTGCCTTACCTCTATTGTTGCCGTAAATTTGTCTTATCAAAATGAAACAAATAAATTATTTAAACAATAAAAATAAAATTATGGCAACTACAAAATGGACAATCGATCCAACACACACAGAAATTGGTTTTAAAGTAAAACACATGATGTTTACTAATGTTTCAGGTACATTTGGAACTTATGATGCTACAATCACAACAGAAGATGATAAGTTCGAAAATGCAAACATTGAATTCTCAGCAGACATCAATTCTATTAGCACCAATAATACTGATAGAGACAATCACTTAAAAAGCGGTGACTTTTTTGATGCAGAAAACCATCCTAAACTAACTTTCAAAGCAACTTCTTTCACTAAAGATGGTGATGATTATGAATTGACTGGAGATTTGAGTTTAAGAGGCGTTACAAAATCAGTAAAACTTCCTGCAGAATTCAGCGGTTTGATGAAAGATCCTTGGGGAAATACCAAAGCGGGATTAAACATTTCTGGAAAAATAAACCGTAAAGATTGGGGATTGAATTGGAACTCTGCTTTAGAAACTGGCGGTGTTTTGGTAGGCGAAGAAGTTCGTTTAAACATCGAATTGCAATTGATAAAATTATAATCATTTCGCAAAAAACTGATTTTCTACACATACAAACCTCCATACTTAAATAACAAGTATGGAGGTTTTGTTTTATCTCACTTTTATCTTTTGATATAAATCCTAAAAAAATACTACTTTTGCATCCCGATTTAATTATTAAATCATTCCATTTTAAAATTTAAAATATGAAATGTCTTTTGGCATTCCATCTGACAAATAAAAACGATAAAAAAACTAAAGATGAAAGCATACGTATTTCCAGGTCAAGGTGCACAATTCACAGGAATGGGCAAAGACTTATATGAAAACTCAGCATTAGCAAAAGACTTATTCGAAAAAGCGAATGACATTTTAGGTTTCCGTATTACAGACATTATGTTTGAAGGTACAGCCGAAGAATTGAAAGAAACTAAAGTTACGCAGCCAGCTGTTTTTTTACACTCTGTAATCTTGGCTAAAACTTTGGAAGATTTCAAACCAGAAATGGTAGCCGGACATTCTTTAGGCGAATTTTCAGCATTGGTTGCCAATGGCGCTTTATCATTTGAAGACGGATTAAAATTAGTTTCGCAACGTGCTTTAGCGATGCAAAAAGCTTGCGAAATAACACCTTCAACAATGGCAGCAGTTCTTGGATTAGCAGATAATATCGTTGAAGAAGTTTGCGCTTCTATTGATGGAGTTGTAGTAGCTGCAAATTACAATTGTCCTGGACAATTAGTAATCTCAGGAGAATTTTCTGCAGTAGAAAAAGCTTGTGAAGCAATGAAAGCTGCTGGCGCAAAACGTGCTTTATTATTGCCAGTAGGTGGTGCATTTCACTCGCCAATGATGGAACCAGCAAGAGAAGAATTGGCTGCAGCTATTGAAGCAACTACATTCTCTGCTCCTATTTGCCCAGTGTATCAAAACGTAACTGCTTCTGCAGTTTCTGATGCTGAAGAGATCAAGAAAAACTTAATTATCCAATTGACTGCTCCTGTAAAATGGACGCAGTCTGTACAACAGATGATTGCCGATGGCGCGACATTGTTTACCGAAGTTGGTCCTGGAAAAGTATTAGCTGGATTAATTGGAAAAATTGACAAAGAAGCTGTGACAGCGAATGCTTAATTTTCAGACTTCAGATTGCATAATTTAGATTTCAGTTATATAAACAGAATGGATCCTCATAAACTTATGTTTGTGGGGATTTTTTGTTTTCAAAGTTCTTTTGCTTCTTCGCAATGATTATTAATAATTCCCGTGATTAAGAAAACTGTATTCTTCTTTTCAAAGAAAACATACCAAGTCGTTCGGGTGTTGGATTTATAAAAAATGTAGTTGGAGCCTAGATATTGGAGTTTTTGGGGAGTTGCTTTATGCGGAAAACTATTTATTCCCGAAATTATAAAATCTACAATTTTATCAACATAAAGTTGAGCATTCTCAGAATAGCTAAAATATTCTTCCTTGAAAAGGGTATAAACTAATTCATCAAAATAATCTAAAACCTTGTCCTTAAAAATTACTCTTTCCAAGGATATGCTTTTATTCTTTTATGCATTTCAGCTTTAAATTCTTCTGGTGTATAACCATTTTTAACTTCTTCATCAAAATCAAAAGTAGCTCTATTAATTCCTTTGAATTTAACTTTCGAAGTTTCATAAACCACAGAGGGCTCTTCTACTATGGTTATTTTCGGATTTGCTTTCTTAGGATTCATAGGTCATAATTTATCTAACGAATTTACAACTAATTCTTTAAACCAAAAAATCCTAAACTATCAATTGATAATTTAGGATTCTATTTTTTGTATTAATACTTAGTACTAAAATCTTAATACCAATCAAGAACGAATCTTCTGCTCCCATTTCCAGGCACTTTCCATCGCTTCATCTAATGTTGATTCTGCTTTCCAGCCCAAAACATTATTCGCTTTATTGGTATTGGCGTAAGCCGAAGTAATATCTCCTTCTCTACGGCCTACAATTTTATAAGGCAGTTTTTGTCCGCTCACTTTCTCAAAAGCTTGAATCACTTCCAAAACTGAACTTCCTGTTCCTGTTCCCAGATTGAACGTTTCTACTTTGTCTAAGTTTTCCTTGTTCAATAAACGCTGTAAAGCAATAACGTGGGCTTTCGCCAAATCGACTACGTGAATATAATCGCGAACAGCTGTACCATCGAGTGTAGGATAATCATCTCCAAAAACTGATAATTCTTTTCGCAAACCAAAACCAGTTTGTGTAATAAATGGCACTAAATTTTGTGGAACTCCTAATGGCAATTCACCAATTTCTGTCGAAGAATGAGCTCCAATTGGGTTAAAATAACGCAACAAAATCGCACTAATATTCGTTACTTTAGCTGTATCCGTTATGATTTCCTCCCCTATTTGCTTGGTATTCCCATAAGGTGACATCGCTATCTGAATAGAAGCTCCTTCGTTTATTGGCATTTCTTCGGCTTGACCATAAACTGTACAAGATGAACTAAAAATAAAATTAGCCTTTGGTTGCTGTTGCAATTCTTGGAGCAAATAAACCAAAGTATGGATATTATTCTCATAATAAAGCAAGGGATTTTCAACACTTTCCCCAACTGCTTTTGAAGCTGCGAAATGAATTACCCCTGAAATATTCTGATTCTTTTTGAAAAAATCCTGTACTTTTTGTTTATCGCGTAAATCTATATTTTCGAAAGCAGTATTAACTCCGGTAATAGCCGCAATACCGTCCAAAACTTCTATCGAAGAATTTGAAAGATCGTCAATAATAATCACTTCAAAACCTTGATTTTGTAATTCAACAACAGTGTGCGAACCAATAAAACCTAAACCTCCTGTTACTAATATTTTCATGTTTGTTTTTATAAAAAAAGACGCTATGAATAGCGTCTATATTGAAATTAATTCAGAAATTCAATAACGCTATCCGTTATAAATTTGATTTGTTCATCGTCTAATTCGGTGTGCATTGGCAATGCAATCACTTCTTTTACCAATTGATTCGTTACTGGAAAATCTTCTTCTTTGTAACGCACATCCAAATACGCTTTTTGCGAATGCAATGGAATTGGATAATAAATAGCACAAGGAATTCCTTTATTCAATAAATGCTGCATCAGCGCATCTCTGTCGGCATCGATAATTCGAAGCACATATTGATGAAAAACATGATCGTCTCCATTCAAATCAAATGCTGGAACAACAATATTTTTATTTCCCTCAAAAGCGGCATTGTATTTTGATGCTGCTAATCGACGTGCCGTATTGTACTCGTTCAAGAAAGGCAATTTAGCATTCAAAACTCCAGCCTGAATACTGTCTAATCTTGAATTAACTCCTACTACATCATGATGGTAACGCTCATACATTCCGTGGTTCACGATACCTCTAATTTTGTGTGCTAAATCATCATCATTTGTAAAAATAGCACCGCCATCACCATAACATCCTAAATTTTTAGAAGGAAAAAAAGAAGTTGAACTCACGTGACCTATAGCTCCAGCTTTCTTTTTGGTTCCGTCAGCTAAAGTATAATTGGCTCCGATAGCTTGGGCGTTGTCTTCAATTACATAAAGATTATGCTCTTTTGCAATCGCCATAATTTCATCCATATTAGCCGCACGGCCAAATAAATGCACAGGCACAATTGCTTTAGTTTTTGGCGTGATTGCTTTTTTGATTGCTTCAATAGAAATATTCATATTTACCACATCAACATCTACCAAAACAGGTGTAAGCTGCAATAAAGCGATAACTTCAACAGTAGCTGCAAAAGTAAAATCGGCAGTAATCACCTCATCACCTGGTTTCAAATCCAAGCCCATCATTGCAATTTGTAAAGCATCAGTTCCATTAGCGCAAGGAATTACATGCTTAACATCAAGATAATCCTCAAGATCTTTTTGAAATTGATGAACTTGCGGTCCATTTATATAAGTATTGGTATCCAAAACTTCTTGAATAGAAGCGTTTACAGTTGTAGCAATTTTATCATATTGACTTTTCAAGTCAACCATTTGTATTTTTTTCATGTATTCTTTTTTAGTATCCTATGCCTTTCACAGAAACAATTAATAGAAATAAATTTGATTTTAAGAACAAATTTCATCACAATTTAACCATCTGAAATAAGCACAACAAAAATAGTTATTTAATGAGTTTAAACCAATCAAACCCACAATAAAAAATATTTTTCCACTGAAATAAAAAGTGAATTCCTGACAGCCAAAATTTAAACGTTTTTTAAGGAAGAAAATAACATAAAGAAAATGTATTTTTACAAAAAAATTACTGATGCATTTTCTTTACAATTTAACCACTCAATTAGCCCAGTTTTTAGTAAAAATAACAGCTCTTTTCAGCCCAAAAATGAAGCTTTTTGTAGATGGAAGAAAGGATGTTTTTTTGATTTTAGAACAAAAAATATCGTCTCAAGATCAAACCATCTGGTTTCACGTCGCCTCTTTAGGCGAATACGAACAAGGGTTGCCTGTGATTGAAAAAATCAAAGAAAAATACCCTAACCACAAAATTGTCATTAGCTTTTTTTCGCCTTCAGGATATGAAGTCCGCAAAAACAATACAGTTGCCAACGCGACTATTTATCTCCCGCTAGACACACCAAAAAATGCAAAGCGTTTTTTAAAACTAGTCCATCCCGATCTTGTCTTTTTTATTAAATATGAATTTTGGATCAATTATCTGGATCAACTGCAAAAACAACAAACCCCTACTTATTTAATTTCTGGTATTTTCAGAGAACAGCAATTGTTTTTTAAATGGTATGGAGGATTTTATAGAAAAGCATTAAACACCTTCACTCACTTTTTTGTTCAAAATGAAAATTCAAAAAAACTAATCACTCAGCTAGGCAAAACCAATGTTACCATTTCTGGAGACACACGATTTGACAGAGTTGTCACGATTTTAGAAAAAGACAACACTTTAGACTTTATTGCACAATTTAAAAACAATAAAACTACTATAGTTATAGGAAGCTCATGGCCAAAAGACGAAGCATTACTGGTAGAATACATTAATTCCTGCCAACATGATGTAAAATTCATCATTGCTCCGCACAATATTAAACCCGAACAAATTCAGCAATTACAAAATAGCATCACAAAAAAAACAGTTTTATTTTCGGCAAAAGAAAACAAAGACCTATCACAATTTAATGTCTTTATAATAGACACCATAGGCATTCTAACCAAAATTTACAGTTATGGCGACATTGCTTATGTTGGTGGCGGTTTTGGAAACCCAGGCGTACACAATCTTTTAGAACCTGCTACATTTGGAATTCCAATAGTGATAGGACCTAATTTTTCTCATTTCGATGAGGCCACCAAACTGGTTAACAATGAAGGATGCGTCTCTATAAAAGATTTCAAAGAACTCGAAATTGTTTTTTCATCACTAATTCAAGACACAGAAACAAGACATCAAAAAGGAAAAATCTGCTCCGAATTTGTACAAAAAAACAAGGGAGCTACCGATTGTATTTTAACCCAAATTACTCACATAAAAAGCTGACAAAAACATTTCAAACACAAAAAACGTATCATCAAACTAGAAGTGCAAAACTCAGCAAAATCTGAGAATCTTTTAAAAAATATCATTTTTTACTTATTTTTTATTCCATAAATCAAAAAGCTAACATCCTGATAGAAAATTATTTTTAAAAAATAAATGAAAAAATATTTTACATATTAAAAATTTTATATCTTTGCCACGAATTAATAATTAACCTTTATATTAAATTAAGATGAAAAAAGTATTTTTAAGTTTAGCTGTTGTTGCTGTATTAACTGTTGTATCATGTAAAAAAGCTGACGCACCTGCTACTGAAGAAGTTGCTGCTGACACTACTGCTGTAGTTGCTGACACTACTGCTGTAGTTGCTGACACTACTGCTGTTGCTGCTGACACTACTGCTGCTCCTGCTGCTACTCCAGCTGAAGCTCCAGCTAAGTAATTTTAAATTACACTAGAAAAAATAAGCTGCATTTGATGCAGCTTTTTTTTTGGATTATTTCGAAAATTCAAATTTTAAATAATTCCATAAAAACAAACAAAAAACACCATCCCTTACGAGATTGGTGTTTTTTTTTATTTACAAAACCCAACAAAGCTTTTCACCCTTCTATCGCCCAAAAAACCTACCAATACCCATTTATTAAGCTAAAAATTATAAATGTTCAACACAAAAACACTCTTTAAACCAAACAAGCTTTATCCTATCACAATTAAATTGTCAAAAATTTTTATTGATAACTTTAAAAAAAAAAAATCATTCTTATAAATAGTAAACAAGAACAAAACCACTGACATCAAAATCCACTAGGTTTCAAAAACTAAACCTACACACCTTTTAAGCTTTCAATACAGCAATAAAGAATAAATTACACTACAAGATTCAACAAAAGGCAATACTACCAACCAACACATCAAATCCTCTTTATACTGCATTAAAATAAGAACACGCTGAATCATCTTTTACAAAACTCATCGTTACAGCATTACTTAAGACTAGAAACCATCTGAAACCAAAAAAACCTCTTCTTTCGAAGAGGTTTTTGTACCCGTTACAGTTGAGTTGTCGAATCTTTTCATTGAAGATTTGAAGAAATTGTCTCATGCTTATAAGTTATTGACGAGCAACAAAAGCCCTTAGAATACTACGGTCGTTCTGACCAATTAAAAAACATTTACCCAAACTATTTACAATTTTCACGATTCAATTATGATTGTGAATAAATATTTTATGTCCGAAGGAACTTTTCCAACTTTCCGACATATTTATTATAAAATAACATATCCAAAGGGAATTAAAGCCATTCCCTAATAGATATGATGCGTTTAATCAATAACAGAAATGCAACAAAATGAATACTTAACAGTAAAAGAAATTAGCATCAAATATGACATGGGTGCTAGAAATGTTAGAAAAATAATCAGCAAACTAACAGAGAGTTGTAGCGAAGCTACACTTTACAAAAATAAAAATGGCGAATGGCAAGTACATCATTTGCTTGTGCCGAAGTTTAAACCTCAACGAACTAGAAAGAATAAGTACTATGCTCTGAGTATCGACCCATGTGTCGATTATACTAAATCTGACATTGATGTAGTGATGAGGTTTGCTTATGAGCAAATGGGAGATGACGTACTAGAGATTAATTATGTGGTAGAGCAAAAGAAAAGCAATAATCGAAATCACTTACATTGTTTCGTTAAATGCTCAAACAAGAAAAAACTCCTCGATTGCTTTAAGCTTGGGTTTAGCAGAATAAGTTATCACGAAAGCGTGATTTATGACCTAAATGGCTGGAAGGACTACATAATGAAAGATGGTAGTCAGATAATAACATTAAAAAATCAAATTAAACATGATAGAAATTAAAGACTTTAAGTACAATCCAAAGCTTCGTAGGATGTTGGTCAATTACTGCATTAGAATTTATGAAGAGGATGCAATTTTAGATGATTGGCATTTGATTCAAGAGTATAATCTTTTGAAAAAGAATAACGAACTTCATTTTCTTTTTGAAGAGGAGTATTTGATAAATTACCTAAAAGATGGAAACGATAACAACGGATGATAAAATCAGATTAAAACAATTGCAAATTCAGATTGAGAACGAACCTCAGCGTAAACAAGAGTTACAAAAACAGTTACAGAAGTTGCAACTGGAAAAAGAAATTGAAGGAATTCGAAAAAGAATAGAGCAATTGGGATGATACCCCCGCCCCTCACTGAAGTCAAAATATTTTAGTCTCGTTACCTCTAAGCTTTTTGAGGGTGTGCTTTCTTGAAATATGGGGTCTTCTGATACGTAAGCGAGGTATCGTAAAAATATTTTTTTTAGATTTTTAGGAACATATTTGTTCCTTTTGGTACGCAGATGCTCCTGTATATGTTCTGTGGTCTATTTGTAGAAACATCGTTTTAGAGCTTAAAAAGGAGCGTTCCATCGAAGGGATGCGTGAAGTGTTTCGTAAAAAATGAAAGGGTTGTGCAATGCACGACCCTTTTTGTTTTAAATACTTATGCTGTAATAATTTTTTGAATCTTTTGCGCTGTTCCTAAGCTACAACCGCCTATTTTTGAAGCTCTTCTAAGGGATTCGCCATTTTTTAATTCACGGACAACTGACTTGTATTTGGTAAGAATTTCTTCGTTGGTCATTTTTGTTCCAAAAAGGCGACCAGTATAAGTGCCTTTGGCTTTGGCAAGCTCGATTCCTTGGCGTTGGCGTTCTAGCATGTTATTACGCTCCATTTCGGCAACGTTCCCTAAAACACTTACAATCATTTTAAAGCTTGGGTTCGGTTTGTTATCGATTAGTGAAAACATTCCGATATTCTCTACAAATAGTTTTATAGATTTTTGATTGAAAAGCTCTACCATGGTTAAAATATCGATGATGTTTCTACCAAGGCGGTCAATTGATGCAATGTGAATTTCCGTAACTGCCCCAGTTTCGATGTCTGCTAAAAGCTTTTTAGCTTCTTTTCTTTCAATGAATTGGATAGCTCCCGATGTTTTATCGATGTATATTTTTGAGAATTCTTTGGCGTTTACTTCTTGTCGACCTGTATTTTGCTCTTCGGTTGAAACTCGGATGTATTTTACTTTTGACATTTGGCTTATAATTGATTACAGGACAAATATAGTGTATATTTTTAGACTGGCAAAATTATACACTTAAAACCCAGGCTTTTAACTAAAAAAGGTGTGCCATTTTGAAGCATGGTCTAAAAATGAACTCTTGAACTTATTTTGTGAATTTGGAATTAGGTATTTTGATGCCTTGAAAGAATTCTTCTAAACTAATATCTAGCAATCTACAAATTTTTATTAGTGTTTTAAGTTCAAAATTTGCTCCAGTTTCTAATCTCCAATAAGCCGAACGGCTCATGCCTAATTCAAACGCAATATGTTCGTAGTTTGAGTATCCTTTCGATTTTCTCAATTCTTTTAATCGTTCTGCGATTGCTTTTAATTCTTCAAGATTTGGTATTTGGTCTTTTTTTTCCATGTACCAAATCTCAATATTTTGTCTTTTTTGTGGTACTCTATAATATAGTGTACTATATAATAGAATTATTTTTATATGTTTGTACCTACAATTTAAAACTTAAAAAAAAATGAAAAAACCTTTAAATTTTATTAAATTTCCTATTTTTTCTCTCTTTTTCCTAGCTATTGGACTGACAAGTTGCAAAAGTGGGATTGACATTGATTCTACAGAAGAAGTTAAGGAGTTTGTTACTGGAAAATGGCATGACGAAACCGTTGAGAGCGGTGGTGTTATAACATATTATAGATTTGAAATAACAGATACAGAAATCAAATGCTGGAAATCACATCTTATCATGTCAAACAACGGAGTTTCATCAGATAACGTAACAGATGATTGGGAAGAACAAACTCCAGTTGCCTTATCAATTGGAAGTGTTGAAACAAACGAAGCTGATAACAAATTTAGAAATCTCGGTAATTGTAGTTATGGAACTTATAAAGTTTTGTGTTATTCACGAAATGGAGGTACAGGAGAGACCTATATAAAATTTAAAGACAATAATTCAATTAATAGTGACACTGAATGTACTTTAGACAAGGGGTGGGAATACTAATAAAATAATCTAAATCACTCAATACTAAATTTTAAAATAAATTTTATGAAAAAAACTCTACTAATTAAATTTATGATTTTGATTAGCATAATGCTATTTGTTAGATGTTCAAACGATTCTAGCGAGATAGATTCTAATCCTGATTCCACTTCGCCTACAGATACACCAACAACTGGAACGCCAACAACTGGAACACCAACAAATAGTGTAGCAAAATTTACAGTTTTACATGATTTTAAAGCTTCCACCAATAGTTCCAATATTAGTTCATTAACTCATTCATCAGGTCTTATATATGGAGTTGCAAATAATGGATTGTACTCAATAAAAACAGATGGGACTGCATATACTCTTTTACATGCTTTTCCTGAGTATATTTCTCCATGTGGTTCTCCACTAATAAACAATGGTTCTATATACGGTATGACAACATACGGTAATGAAATTTATAAAATAAATACAGACGGGAGTGGTTACCAAGTATTACATAAATTTTTAGCAGATAATCCAAATGATGCTCTTGCTCCATACGGTTCTTTGGTTGTTTATGGTAATACATTGTATGGGATGACGAAACAGGGAGGGGCTGGTAAGAATGAGTATCTTGGCTCTGGAACTATATTTAAAATTGACACGGACGGAAAAAATTTTAAAGTTTTGCATAGTTTTACTGCTAATGAAGATTGCTTTCCCTATGGTTCATTGTTAATAAATAACAATGTTTTATATGGAATGACTAGTAGTGAGACTGCTGGTAGTATTAAAGGATATGGAACTATCTTTAAAATAGATATGAATGGTACAAATTATACTGTTCTTCATAAATTTACAGGAGGTAAGGATGGAGGAAATGCGCACGGGTCGCTAATTATCAATGGTAATGTTTTATATGGTATGACTCCCATTGGAGGAGGAAGTGGAAGCGGGAATATTTTTAAAATTAATACTGATGGGTCGGGCTTTGCAAATTTATTAGAATTAAAGATTGGTAATAGATGGTATGGTTCATTAACACTGGTTGGAAATGTATTATATGGTTTGGCAGCTAATCATTTATACTCAATAAATATTGATGGCTTAGGATTTAATAATTATGATTGGGCTTTATGGTCTGGTACTTTTAACGATTTAATAACGGAAAATGGAAGTTTAGTTTTTGATGGTAAATCTTTTTATGATGTAATTAGAAGTGGGGACAGGAAAGGGGTTTTGTATAAATTTGACCCACCTGTTAAATAATTAAATCTTGTAATAATCACTCTAAAAAATAAAATTATGAAAATAGGGAATTGGGAAATCGATGTAGAAAATGAAGAAATTATCTGGAAAGGTAAAGGAAAGAGCAAAATAGTGTTAGCTAAGGATAATTTTTTTGGACTTACATTGGATAAGTTTATGGATGAATTATTTTATTTATGTGAAAAAGAATTGGTTAATGATTCAGATGTGTTTGCTTTGAATTCTGCTTTAATGTATGCTTTTGAAGAATTTAATATAAATAAGCCAGAAGGATTTTCTTTTTCAACGTTAATAAAAAAGCAAATTATAATTATTTCAGACAAAAATAACTCTGTTGATGAAATATGATTAACAGGTAAAAGTTGTATAGTAAAAGCCACAATTTCTGTGGCTTTTCTATTTGTATCGATGTCTTAACGCAAATATTAGTTGCATTATTCGGAATAAAATAGTACTTTTGTATATAATTCTTAAAAAGCCATAAACTGACTCTTAAATCAGCTCTTTTTAGTAATTTACTCAGAATCGCATGAGGACAGTTCTAACTGTTTAGACGATAACATTCAATTTCCACTTTGTATTTCAAAAAGTGGTTTCAGCACAAAACAAAATTTTTCAATAGACATTTATGTCTATTTCGCTATTGGTCTTATTTCGCTCGAAATGGAGATTCTATACGTCCAGTTTATCTAAATTAGTTTATGAGACTTATTCAGACATGGTCTTGCTGTGACCAAAAATAAAGAGAATTCCACCGTCAAAATAAAAAAATTGGAAAATGGCGACTGAGAAACAAAGTGTTAAGTATAACTGAATGCAAAAAAAAATTAAACAAAAAAGGAATACAATATACTGATAATGAAATTGAAATTATCAGAAACACACTCTACAAATTAGCAGAAGTGTGCCGTAATCAAATTAACAATAAAAATACAGAAAAGTAAAATGGAAAACATAAACGTAATAATTTATAGTCGTGTAAGCACTGACGAACAAGCACAAAAAGGATTTAGTCTTGACTACCAAGAACAAACACTGATGAGCCATTGCGAAAGAATGGGATACAATCTAGTTAAGTCATATAGAGAAGACCACTCAGCTAAAAACTTCAAGAGACCCGAATGGACAAACTTGAAAGCTTACGCAAAAGCTAACAAGAAAGCAATTCACAAAGTACTATTTGTCAAATGGGATAGATTCTCACGAAATACGGAACAAGCCTTAACAGTCTTGCGAGAGTTCGATTCAATGGGGATTGAATTGAATGCTACGGAGCAGTATTTAGACATGTCCAATTCAGACAACAAAATGGTACTTTCAATTTATCTAACAGCTGGAGAGGTCGAAAGAGATAAAATTTCAAGTCGAACCATTAGCGGAACATACCAAGCTAAGAAAGAGGGATATTTTACAGGAAAAGCACCATACGGATATGATAACTTTCGAGATGAATTCAAAAAATCAACTTTGAAACCAAATCAATTTTCTTTTTTCGTAAAAAAAGCATTTGTTGAGGTTGCAATGAATATTGAATCAGTTGAAACGATTCGCAAGAAACTCAAAAAAGAAGGAATGAAACTTGAAAAAAGTGCTTTTAGCGAATTGCTTAAAAACGTTGTATATATAGGTAAGATTAAAGTACCTGAATTCAAAAAGGAATCCGCAATGGAGGTAAAAGGCAAACATGAAGCATTGATAGACTTGGATACATTCAACAAAGTACAAGCTATCTTCAAAGGTAAAAGATGGCACGGAACAAAACCAGCACACAAAAACCTAGACTTTCCATTACGAGATTTTCTAACATGTGAGATATGTGGAAGCCAAATTACTGGCAGTCTTTCAACGGGAAGAACTAAGAAATATGCGTATTACCATTGTAGAAACAAGTGTAAAACCAGAGTTTCGGTCGAAGATGCACATGTTAGGATTGGAAGTATTCTTTTAAACTTGCAAATAAATGAAAACATAAAAGATTTGTTCTCTGATATTTTAAAGGATTCTGAATCTCAAATAAACGGAGATAGAACCATTCGACTGCAAAACAAAATTGAACTTCAAAAGGTTTTAAAATCCAAAATCGAAGATACAGAAGACTTGCTTTTAAGCAAGGACATCACTAAAGAAAGATTCAATAGTATCATTGAACGTATCAACGGACAGCTTAATGAAGTCAATAATGAAATCGAAATACTTAGCAAGAGAACCGATTCAATCAAAACATACGTTGATTCAGGACTAGAACTACTCTCAAACTTAGATATAATGTTTGCTAATGGCGATTATGATGGGAAAAGAATAGTAGCGGGTTCAATATTTACTCAAAAGCTGATTTTCGGAAATGATGATTGTCGAACCGCTAAAGTGAATGAGGTCGTTGAGGTTTTGACTAGGAATAGCAAGGGTTCGGAAGGTTATAAAAAAAGAAAAGCCGTCATTTCTGACAGCTTTTCCGCTTACGTACCCGGAGCCGGAGTCGAACCGGCACGGTTTCCCACAGGTGTTTGAGACCAGCGCGTCTACCAATTCCGCCATCCGGGCTTAGCTAGACATGAAATAATAAACAATTATTTCAACGCAATAAAGAGACAATCAATATTAACAATTATCTTTTCCTTTAACACGGTGCAAATGTAAAAAAAATATTTAAACATTCTAATAAAAATACTTAAATTTTTCCTTTCAGAGTTAATTTTATTTTCTAAATTTGCACCTCGTTAAAAACGATACTCACAACTAACTACAAAACAACAAATTAAATGTCACACCTAGAACCAGAAGCTAAAATTTTTGCTTGTTCAAAAAGTGAATATCTTGCAGAGAAAATTGCAAAAGAATACGGAATCCCTTTAGGCAAAATGACCATGTCAACCTATAGTGATGGAGAATTCCAGCCTTCTTACGAAGAGTCTATCAGAGGGTTACGCGTTTTTATTGTTTGCTCCACTTTTCCAACTGCAGATAATTTAATGGAATTATTATTAATGATTGACGCTGCAAAACGCGCATCTGCAAGACACATTACTGCTGTAATACCTTACTTCGGTTGGGCAAGACAAGACAGAAAAGACAAACCAAGAGTTCCGATTGGAGCCAAACTAGTAGCAAACTTACTAGACGCTGCTGGAGCAACAAGAATAATGACAATGGATTTGCATGCAGATCAAATACAAGGATTCTTTGAGAAACCAGTAGATCATCTTTTTGCATCCACTATCTTTTTACCATATGTAGAAAGTTTAGGACTTAGCGATTTAACCATTGCTTCTCCAGACATGGGAGGATCAAAAAGAGCTTATGCTTATTCAAAGTTCTTAGATTCTGAAGTGGTTATCTGTTACAAACAAAGAAAAGCGGCCAACATTATCGAAACGATGGAGCTTATCGGAGAAGTAAAAGGAAGAAATGTTATCCTTGTGGACGACATGATTGACACAGGAGGAACTTTGGCGAGAGCCGCCGATTTAATGATCGAAAAAGGAGCCTTAAGCGTAAGAGCAATTTGTACACACGCCATTTTATCGGGTGGTGCTTACGAAAAAATAGAAAATTCAAAATTACTGGAACTAATCGTAACCGATTCTATTCCGTTAAAAAAGCAATCTAATAAAATAAGAGTAGTGAGTTGTGCACCGCTTTTTGCCGAAGTAATGCACATGGTACATCACAACAATTCCATTAGCGGGAAGTTTTTAATGTAAAGGCAATATGCTGTAAGCTTTAAGCAATAAGCTACAGTTCGCCTAAAGCTTCAAACAAGAGTTTAATTAATAACTATATAAATATTTACAATGAAATCGATTACAATTAAAGGATCAGAAAGAGAAAGCGTGGGCAAAGTAGCAACTAAAGCCTTACGTAATGCTGGATTGGTTCCTTGCGTATTATACGGAGGAAGTCAGGCAGTTCATTTTTCAGCGGAAGTTATAGCTTTCAAGAACTTGGTTTACACTCCAAACGCACACACAGTTGTGATTGAACTTGGAAATGGTAAAACTTTCAACGCTGTTTTACAAGACATTCAAGTACACCCAGTATCTGACAAAATTTTACATATTGACTTCTTTCAAATCTTTGAGGACAAAGAAATCACTATTGAAGTTCCAGTTCATATCATTGGAAAATCAAAAGGAGTTATGGCAGGTGGAGATTTACGTTTGAATACTCGTAAATTAAAAGTTAAAGCTTTACCAAAAAATCTTCCAGATTTTGTTGAAGCTGACATCACGCCTCTTGACATGGGTAACAAATTATACGTTACTAAAGTGGCAACACCAAACTTCAAAATCATGCACCCAGACAATACAGTAATTTGTCAAGTGAAGATTTCTCGTGCTGCTATGAAAGCGGCTCAAGAAGCAGCAAAAGCAGCAAAAGCTCCTGCAAAAAAGAAAAAATAATACTTTTTCAATCTATATCAAAAGCATCAGTTTCACGACTGGTGCTTTTTTTTTTGATTTGAAGTGAAAGATTAGGCATTTTCAGGAAGCATGGATTCCCGCTGTCCTTCCAAATCTTTTATTTTTTCAAAGAAAAAAACAAAAGGATTTTCCCTCCCATCGGGACTAAAGAGAAGCATAGTACATTTTTGGAAACATAATCTTGAAAAAAATCAAAGTTAAATTCCAAAATTTAGAATTTAGAATCTAAAATAATTTTATTCTCTTAGTCTTTCTTCTTGACTCTTTCCTCTTTATTCTTTTTACACTATTTTTGCACCATGATAAAATGGATCCAAAACCTGTTTTCATCAGCAAAAACAGAAGAGAATATAGACAATATGAAACCGGAGGTTCACGAACACCAAAAACAATATAAAAACGTGAGTAATAAATTTTTAATCGTTGGCCTAGGCAACATTGGCTCCGAATACGTAAACACCCGACACAATATTGGTTTTAAAGTGGTCGATTTTTTAGCTAAAAAAGAAGGTCTCGCTTTCGAAACCGTAAAACTCGGCGCACTAGCCGAATACAAACACAAAGGCAGAACTTTTTTATTACTCAAGCCAAACACCTACATGAATTTGAGCGGTAAAGCCGTAAAATACTGGATGGATAAAGAAAACATCCCGCTAGAAAATATTTTTGTGATCACCGATGATTTGAATCTTTCTTTCGGAACCATTCGCATTCGAAAAAAAGGCAGCGACGGAGGCCATAACGGACTCAAAAACATCAATCTTGTACTAAACACCCAAGAGTATACCCGTTTCCGATTTGGCATCAGCGACGAGTTTAAAAAAGGACAACAAATAGATTATGTACTAGGAGACTGGGACGATAACGAAAAGGCAAAGCTTCCCGAAAGGCTGGAACTCGCTTCCGAAATCATAAAATCATTTGGAACAGCTGGTTTAGAAAACACCATGACTACTTTTAATGGAAAATAAATAGCTATTTCACAAGCACACAAGAAAAAAACTCAAAGCCTTATCAAGTATTTAATCTTTATAAGGCTTTGAGTTTTTTTATTATGCATCTCTGAAAAAACATAATGACTATCAATGAAAAATAAAAAGTGCGACGATTATCTCACTTTCTAAAACATTAAGCCATTTCGGGTTTTAGAATAATTTGCTCTTCGATTGCATCCCAAAGAGCTATTCTTTTTTCTAAAGCTAAAATTGAAATAGATTCTACTTCTGCCCACTTTTTCGAATCTTCACCACAAAGTTCTTTTATCATTGTCATAGCCATTGGACCATGTTCATCTGCGTCTAATTCAATATGTCTTTCAAAATAATAAAGGAGTTTATTTAATTTATAATCCGGAAATTTGGATTGAAATTGCTTCAAAATTTCTGTAAACATGGTTGGAATCAAATCTTCACGTCCAAAAGTAAATGCAGCAGCTATTTCATGAGGCTTTCCCTCTTCAATAACTTTGAATGTAAAATCTAAAAATGCCTTTATATTTGGATGCAAATCACTTTTTTTAATAGCAACAAATATATTCTGAAATGAATTAACCTCTGATAAAAACTGTTCTATATCGGTCGTTTTCGCCCCACAATCCTGCATAGCCTCAAGATACATTTCAAAATGGCTTAAATGCCTGCCATCAATGCTTAAATCGCTTTCTTCCGCCAATACAATTTCGTTGATTAAATACCGAGTTTCAGGATATGGCGATGCAAACCAAGGCGTTGTTGTGCAAGTTAATTTGTTTTGTAATGCCTTTAATAGCGACATAAAATCCCAAACTGCATATACATGAGATTCCAAAAAAGAGTGCAAATCATCAATAGTATTAATTTTTTTATATAATGAATGATTTAATAATTGTTCTTTTTGAGTTTGGATATTATTGTTGATTGTTGCAATATTCATGTGGGGGCTGTTATTTTTGTGTAAAAGTAAAAAAGCTTCCTGTTTACAAGAAGCTTTGATGTCAATTTTATAATTATTTTAGTATTTCTATGATTTTATTTAAAAGCTGAAATTCCAGTAATATCCATACCAGTAATCAATAAATGAATATCATGTGTTCCTTCATAAGTAATTACAGATTCTAAATTCATCATGTGACGCATGATGGAGTATTCTCCAGTAATTCCCATTCCACCTAACATCTGTCTAGCTTCACGTGCTATATGAATCGCCATATCTACATTATTTCTTTTGGCCATAGAAATTTGAGCCGTAGTCGCTCTGCCTTCATTTCTTAAAACTCCAAGTCTCCAAGTCAGTAATTGTGCTTTGGTTATTTCAGTAATCATTTCAGCCAATTTCTTTTGTTGCAATTGCATTCCTGCGATAGGTTTATCAAACTGAATTCTTTCTTTAGCGTAACGCAAAGCTGTGTCGTAACAATCCATCGCAGCACCAATTGCCCCCCAAGCAATTCCGTAACGAGCAGAATCTAAACATCCAAGTGGCGCTCCAAGACCGGATTTATTGGGTAATAAATTTTCTTTGGGGATTTTTACATTATCAAAAATCAATTCCCCTGTAGATGATGCACGAAGCGACCATTTGTTATGGGTTTCTGGAGTTGTAAAACCTTCCATACCTCGCTCTACGATCAAACCATATATTCTTCCTTCTTCATTTTTTGCCCAAACGACAGCAATATCTGCAAATGGAGCATTGGATATCCACATTTTGGCACCATTCAAAAGGTAATGATCACCCATGTCTTTAAAATTGGTAATCATGCTTCCAGGATCTGAACCGTAATTAGGTTCTGTCAATCCAAAACAACCCATTAATTCTCCTGTGGCTAGTTTTGGCAAATATTTTATTCTTTGTTGTTCGTTGCCATATTTCCAAATAGGATACATAACCAACGAAGACTGCACAGATGATGTAGAACGAACACCAGAATCACCTCGCTCAATTTCCTGCATAATTAAACCATAAGAGATTTGGTCTAATCCTGCACCACCATATTCTACAGGAATATACGGACCAAACCCTCCTATTTCTCCCAATCCTTTTATGATTTGTTTTGGAAATTCAGCCTTTTGAGCATACTCTTCTATAATAGGTGAAACTTCGCGTTTTACCCAAGCACGCGCAGAGTCACGGACCAGTTTGTGTTCCTCACTTAATAAATCATCTAGATTATAATAATCAGGCGCTTGAAATAAATCGGGTCTCATGATGTCTTTTTTAGTTAATACAAATCTACATAAAGAAATATAACAAAACTAATTCAATATGTTGTAAAAATAATTTTAATAGAATTTTTATTTTAACCTATGTTCTAATTATCATGTTATCATAAAATTAAAAAAAACGCTTTAAGTTATAAAATTGCATTCAACGCAAATAAAAAATTAAGATGAATAACTTTTTGCGAATCTATCTCAAAAGGAGCAGATAAATAATTGGATAGAGCAATCCAATTTTGTAATATTGCGAAACGACTAAATCACTGTTTTACCCCAAATCAGTATAACCTAAAATTATGAAAAAAAAAATTACACTTATTTTATTATTATTTGCAGGATCAATAGGATACTCTCAAACACTGGATTGCAGCAAACTTAAAAACATCAAAGCGTATAACCCAGATTATCCTAAAAAAACTTTTGTAATTAAAGGTGCAACTCAAGAAAGTTACGACAATGGAGTTCTTCAGCTGGTTTGGAGCGTAAAGTGGTTGACCGACTGTGAATATGAAGTAACATGTATTAAAAAGCTTGTAGAGTCGCAGATGGAAGTGGGAGACAAAATTGTCATGACCATTATTAGCATTGATGGTGATTGTTTTACAATAAAAAGAACTTTCCATGCCAAAAACTTTCCAGATGGCGATGTAGATCCAGAAAACACCTATTGTATAGCAAAATAACTGACTGCTTCACAAATTAACTTAAATAAAAGTTCCAATAATAGTATGATTTTCGAATCCGAAATTATTGGAACTTTTTTATTATTACCAAAGCCGCCATTCCACTTTAGCACCCGAATATTGTCCCCAGCTCTTAATTCGCTTTGCGCGAGATAAGGGCAATAAAGATTGTCTGTAGCAAATTTATTATAATAAGCTATAGCCTCGCTCAAACATCTCTTACTGCAGTAGGAACAAATGTTGGAGCAATTGTAAATTTGGTCATCTGACCAAAATCTTGCGTACCACCTTTCCTCCAAACCAAATCGAATTCACGGAGTTAATGTAACCAATCTTTTATGTACCACGTTCCTCTAGCTCAATGTCATTAAGTTAAGAAGAAAGAGTTTTTTGGAAAGAGAACAGACTATGTTCAAACAAAAAAAGTCAACCAACAAGATTTTCACCCAATAAAATTGAAAAATCTACTTTTGCTGTAGAAAAAAAAGAAAAAACAGGCTCTTACATTTTTAAATAAAAATCCTTTGTAAGTTCAACATATTGGGGAGTATAAATATGTCGAGCGGTTTCGATAATTAATACCTCAATAAGGAAAGAAGTAATTTCATTTCGACTAAAAGCCAATAAACTGCGTTTAGTTTCCGTGATAGGAGTTCCTTTTACACGTGTAATTTTTACAGGATATAATTCATACTCTTTGGCAATAGCTATAAATTTCTCTTCTTCTTTAAAAGGAATTATAACCGTAAAAATTCCATTTTCAGAAAGCAACAAAGCTGCTGCCTCAATCAATTCTTCAAAAGGCATTGCATCTTGAAAGCGGGCTAAGTCCCGTTGATCATCATTTGATTTATAATCTTCACTATAAAAAGGTGGATTGGAAACAATTAAATCGTACTCATCTTCAGGCTCTTCAACAAATTCATCTAAACCAGCGTGAAAACAAAACAAACGGTCATTCCAAGGGGAATTTTCAAAATTATCAGTAGCTTGTTCATAAGCTTCTTCGTCAATCTCTAAAGCATCAATTTGTTTTGCTGCACTTCTTTGCGCTAGCATTAAGGCAATTATTCCAGTTCCAGTTCCAATATCTAAAATACTAAAAGGATTGTTATCAACAGGAGTCCATGCTCCTAACAAAACACCATCAGTTCCAATTTTCATTGCACATCGGTCATGCTCGACAGAAAATTGCTTGAATTGGAATTTTGACATAGAGATTTCAGATTGAAGATTAACGAATGTTGATTTTAGATTTTTCAAAAACTAAACACTGCGACTGAATACTGAACACTAATTATAGATACATTTCAATTAGTCCTTCTGGCAAATCCATGATGACTTTTTTGTTTTCTCTGTCAATTTTAACCAAGAAATGATCAATCATAGGAATCAAGATTTCAGCATCTCCTTTGAGAACTTCAAAAAGAGGCTGGGCAGTAGTATCGTTGATAGATTGAATTTCACCTACATAACCAAGGCGTTTGTCTTCTACTTCAAAACCAATTACTTCATGAAAGTAGAATTTGTTACCGGTAAGTTTAGGTAGCATTTTTAATGGAAGATATAAATCGTTACCCAATAAGGCATCGGCTTCTTCTTCGGTACTCACATCTTCAAAACGAATACGAAGGAAATCGTTTTTGTGAAGTGAACTATTTTCAATAAAAAAAGGAACCAAGTGTTTGTTGCATTCAACAAACACTGATTCCAAGTTTTCGTATAACTCAGGTTCGTCAGTATCTAAATAAGCTAAGACTTCCCCTTTGAAACTAAATTTTTTGGCAATTTTACCTAAATAGAAACATTCTTCTTTACGCATCGTCGCCTACTAAAATTATGCTTCAGTTGTTTCGTTATTTTCTTCTGCAGCAGGAGCTTCTTCAGCTTCAGCAACAACTTCTTCTTCTTCAACAGCAGGAGTTGCAGCAGCAATAGCATCAGCTTCTGCTTGAGCAGCATCAGCTAAACGTTTTGCGTTTACAGCTTGTTCTGCTTTAAAAGCTTTAGCTTTAGCATCAGCTTGCACTTTAGACAAACCATCTTTTTTAGCATCAACTTTTCCAGCTTTAGCTTCTAACCAAGCAGTTAATTTTGCATCAGCTTGCTCTTGAGTCAAAGCACCTTTACGAATACCTCCATCAAGGTGGTGTTTCAATAAAGCTCCTTTGTAAGAAAGAATCGCTTTTGCTGTATCAGTAGGCTGAGCACCATTGTGCAACCATTTTACAGCGCTATCAAGATTTAATTCGATAGTTGCAGGATTTGTGTTTGGATTGTAAGTACCAATTTTTTCTAGGTATTTACCATCTCTTTTTGAGCGAGCATCTGCTGCTACAACCCAGTAAAACGGTTTTTGTTTTTTACCGTGTCTTTGTAATCTAATTTTTACTGACATAATCGTATGATTAAATTTTGAGGTACTCGACCTCGATTAATTAAGGGTGCAAAGATACATCTTTTATTGAAACAATCTAAAAAGTTCATTATTTTAATAAGCAATCGTTTATTAGCTACATTTTTATTCTATTTTTGAAACAAGAAAACAACCTCACGAATTTAAAAGCCCTTTATTTGTGATTCAAAATTAAAATATATGCGTAGATTTTTTTCGATTATTGTACTCTTATTTGTTTTAGCATCTTGTGAAGATCAAGTCAAATTTAACAATCCCGCAGTTCAAGGACTAAAAGACAACTTGATTTGGAGAGGTACCTTGTTTACCGCTGTTCAAAGTACTGACGGCTCTTTAACTATAGAAGCCTATCAAAAAAATGAAATTTTAACGCTGAAAACTTCGGGGACATCGGTTCAAACTTACCCTCTAGGAATTAACCTTATTAATAAAGCAATATTGACAGAAAAAGTAGGTGATACAAAAACTGTTTTTTCAACGGGAACAAATAGTAGCAATGGCCAAATTGTAATCACAGAGCTAGATGTGGTAAATCATACCATTACGGGCGAATTTAAGTTTAACGCAAACCTCATATCGTCTAATGCTTTAACAGTCCAAACAGTAAATTTCCAAAAAGGTGTTTTTTATAAAGTGCCAATTACTATTGACACAAAATTACAGTATTAATTATAGATATTTCCAATTGCAATAAATCAAAATTTCGCAATGATTCTGCTCTATCTAAAATTCAATTTGAGTTGATTCTGAAATTAATAATGACACAAAAACGGTTTTGGAATGTTAAATTAAAAGAGGTACAAGATAAGAAAACAGAGTGTTTTCATAAATTATCTGATAAATAAGCTAATTTATAGTTGATTAGAAAAAAAATAGAGTACATTTGTTTCAATTATTATAAATAAGTACTTATGAATATTTTTGTTGGAAGCCTTCCATTCAGTATTGAGGAAGCAGATTTAAGAGAGTCTTTCGAGGCATACGGAGCAGTTGATTCAGTTAAAATTATCACAGATAAATTTACAGGAAGAAGTAAAGGATTCGGTTTTGTTGAAATGACAAATGATGATGAAGCTCAAAAAGCAATTGACGAATTGAACGGAGCTACTGTTCAAGGACGTGCAATCGTTGTAAACAAATCTGAACCAAAACCAGAAGGCGAAAGAAGAAGTTTTAACAATAACAGTCGTGGTGGAGATTCTCGCGGTGGTTATGGTGGTGGAAACAGCCGTGGTGGAGATAACCGTGGTGGTGGAGACAGAGGAGGAAGATATTAATATTTTTTTCAATTATATAAAAACCGTTTCAATAATTTTGAAACGGTTTTTTTTATACCCAATTTTGATTATTTTTTTCGCACAATATTAATCCAAAAAAATCAAATCATTATCTGAAAAATCCAAGATTTCAGAAACTGATGCATGTTTCATAATTTCGTCAATCCCCTTTTGAACCCTTAATTCGGTAGTGTATTTCCTGCTTAAAGCAAAAGGCGCTCCATCCAAAAATAGCCTGAAAAAATATTTTCCTCCTGCTGATTTATGCTTTTCAAAAGTTGCCAAGCCAATATTACTTTTAAAATACTCAATTGCTTCTTCACTTTCAAATTTAAGCTCATACTTCATACTCGTAAAAATCACCTTTCCTTTCCTTGAAGTAAAGACAAACTTATATTGATCATCAAATCTTTTACTAATTACAAAAGCACCCATTTGATTTTTAATTTAAGAGTTTTAGATTTTAGATTTCAGAAAACGAACTAAATCACTGACATCCAAATAAATTAGCCGTTAGAATTGGCACAAATAAAAAAAGCTCCAAACATAGTTTGAAGCTTTCTTGTACTCAGAGCGGGACTTGAACCCGCACGAACATTGCTGTTCACTGGATTTTAAGTCCAGCGTGTCTACCAATTTCACCATCCGAGCGAAAATAATGAGCGAAAAACGGGGCTCGAACCCGCGACCTCGACCTTGGCAAGGTCGCGCTCTACCAACTGAGCTATTTTCGCATTTCATTCTAAAAAGAACCGCAACACTTGGTTAGTATTGCGGTTGCAAATTTAGAACTTTTATTCAATTACACAAACCTTTTTTTTAAAAAAATTAAAGATAAAAATTAACGTTCTGACAACGATAACTTTAAACCTATAAAATTTATTTTCTAGTCAGCATTCTTTTAATCTCATTGAGTTTCATCAATGCTTCTACAGGAGTAATAGCATTGATATCCAAATTAACAATCTCTTCTTTGATTTCTTCCAACAAAGGATCATCCAGATTAAAGAAACTCATCTGCATTTCTTCCTTTTCCGATTTTATACCGTTCAACACATCGCTAGAATGATTTTTTTCTAATTTCTTCAACATTTTTTGCGCCCTTGAAATCACCAGCTGTGGCATACCCGCCATTTTGGCCACATGAATACCAAAACTGTGTGCGCTTCCTCCTTTTACTAATTTTCGAATAAAAAGCACCGTATCCTTTAATTCTTTTACAGAAACATTATAATTCTGAATTCGCGGCATCGTTTCGCTCATTTCATTCAACTCGTGATAATGCGTCGCAAACAGTGTTTTTGGTTTAGACGGATGCTCATGCAAAAATTCAGCAATCGCCCAAGCGATTGAAATTCCATCATAAGTACTTGTTCCTCTCCCAATTTCATCTAGCAAAACCAAACTTCGATCGGATATATTATTCAAAATAGAAGCCGTTTCATTCATCTCAACCATGAAAGTGGATTCCCCCATAGAAATATTATCCGAAGCTCCTACCCTAGTGAATATCTTATCCACAATTCCCATCCTAACACTTTCCGCAGGCACAAAACTTCCCATTTGCGCCAGCAATACAATCAAAGCCGTTTGACGTAATATAGCCGACTTACCCGACATATTGGGCCCAGTGATCATAATCAATTGTTGCGTTTCCCTGTCCAAGAAAACATCATTCGTAATATAGGGAACCCCGACAGGCAATTGCTTTTCAATTACAGGATGCCTTCCGTCTTTTATTTCTAGTTCGAATGTTTCGTCAATATCTGGGCAAACGTATTTGTTTTCTATCGCCAATTGCGTGAAACAGCACAAACAATCCAATTGCGCCACCAAATTGGCATTCATCTGAACCGGTTTGATGTACGTAGCCACCCAGCTCACTAATTGCTCGAATAAATCGCTTTCAATTTTTTGGATTTTCTCTTCCGCTCCCAAAATTTTAGTTTCATACTCTTTCAGCTCCTCGGTAATATAACGCTCGGCACTTACAAGAGTTTGCTTTCTGATCCACTCTGCAGGAACTTTATCCTTATGCGTATTTCGAACTTCGATGTAATATCCAAAAACATTATTGAACGATATTTTTAATGATGAAATACCAGTGCGTTCAGATTCTCTTTTTTCGATTCCTTCCAAAAACTGTTTCCCAGAAGTAGATATCGCGCGCAAATCATCTAATTCGGCATTAATTCCTTTGGCAATGGCGTTCCCTTTGGCAATAGCCACTGGCGCATCCTGATTTAAAGTTGTTTGTATTTTTTCTCGTAATAAATCACAACTGTGCAAACTGTCACCAATTACTTTTACAGCTTCTTGCGGACTAGACAGAGCCAATGTCTTGATTGGGATAATGGCATCCAATGATTCTTTCAAATAAACTACTTCACGAGGCGAAACTTTCCCCGTAGCAATTTTGGAAATCAAACGCTCTAGATCCGAAATCTGTTTAATTTGATTTTGAATATTTTTTAAAACATCTTGGTTTTCTTTCAAATAAGAAACTACCTGATGACGGCTTTTTATTTTATTACTATCTTTTAATGGCAGTGCCAACCAACGTTTTAATAGACGCCCACCCATTGGCGAAAGCGTTTTATCAATTACGTCCAATAAAGTAACAGCATTTGGATTGTAACTATGATACAATTCCAGATTGCGAATCGTAAATCGATCCATCCAAACATAGGCATCTTCCGCAATTCGATGAATCGCCGTAATATGCTGCACTCTGTTATGCTGTGTTTCGGACAAATAATAAAGAATAGCACCCGATGCAATGATTCCCTCTCTCAATTCTTCAATTCCAAAACCTTTTAAAGAAACGGTTTGAAAATGTTTCGTCAGTGTTTCCAGTGCATAATCTTCTTTAAAAATCCAATCTTCCAAATAGAAATTATGAAAATCCTCTCCGAAAATCTCACGGAATTCACTTTTATTATTTTTCGGAACCAAAACCTCACTTGGGTTAAAATTCTGAAGCAATTTATCAATGTATTCAGCATTCCCTTGAGCAGTAAGAAATTCACCAGTGGAAACATCCAAAAATGAAACACCAATCATTTTATTGGCAAAATAAACCGCCGCCAAAAAATTGTTTGTTTTGGAATGCAAAACCTCATCATTCATAGAAACTCCAGGCGTTACAAGTTCTGTAACCCCACGTTTAACGATGGTTTTTGTCATTTTGGGATCTTCCAATTGATCACAAATAGCCACTCGAAGTCCTGCTTTTACCAATTTAGGCAGATACGTATTGATAGAATGATGCGGAAAACCGGCAAGAGCAGTTTCGGTTTCGGAACCCGCTCCTCTCTTGGTTAATGTAATTCCAAGAATTTTTGAAGCCCGAACGGCGTCATCTCCAAAAGTCTCATAAAAATCTCCAACCCTAAACAACAAGCATGCATCAGGATATTTCCTTTTGATTTCGTTGTATTGCTTCATTAATGGAGTCTCTTTGACTATCTTATCTTTTGTTGCCAAAATTGTTATATTTGAATGAATAAAAAACTCAGCGAATTTATAATTTTATACTGCAAAAAACTAAACTGAAAAAAAATTAAATTACTTTTAAGAAAATTTTACACTACAATTTTGTTTCTTTGTATAAATTTGTGAAATAATCTAAACAACTATGAGAAAAATATTTTTATTAGCTATGCTAACTGTTTTAGGAACAACATTTTCTAATGCTCAAGAGACTTCAAAAAAGAGCAAAAAAGCAAAAACTACTGTTGCTGCATTACCAAAAGTAGATGGAGCAGGAATGGTTTTTGAAACCGAAACTATTGATTATGGAACTATTGCAAAAAATTCAGAGCCAAACCGCCAGTTTGTATTCACTAACAATGGAAACAAACCATTAATCATCACAAATACTCAAGGATCATGCGGATGTACTGTTCCTACTACACCAAAAGAGCCAATTGCTCCAGGTGCTAAAGGAATTATCGGAGTAAGATATGCTACTGACAGAGAAGGTCCATTTACAAAAACTGTAACTGTAACTTCAAATGCTGAAGGGCAACCAACAAAAACACTTACAATAAAAGGAACTGTTTTACCAGCTCCTGCACCAGCAGCGCCAAAAAGCTAATACTCTTTTTTATAAAATAAAAGAAAGGCTTCCTGATTTTAGGAAGCCTTTTTTATAAAACACTATTAACACAATGAGAAAACTTGAAAACAGCGAACTAGAAAGAAAATCAATAGATGATTTTAAAAAATCTGAAAAAACCCCTTTAATTTTAGTTTTGGATGACATTCGCAGTTTACATAATATTGGATCTGTTTTTAGAACTGCCGATGCTTTCTTGATAGAAAAAATAATTTTGTGCGGTATTACTGCCACACCACCCAATAAAGAAATTCACAAAACAGCTCTTGGCGCAACCGAAACTGTAACTTGGGAACATCACGAAAGTGTATTAGAAGTTATTGCCAATTTAAAAAAGGAAAAAATCATAACGCTTGCAATTGAACAAGTAGAAAGCGCTGTTTTTCTTCAAGATTTTAAAGTCGATAAAAACCAAAAATATGCCTTACTCTTCGGAAATGAAGTCTATGGAGTAGCGCAGGAAGCTGTGGCTCTATGTGATGGCTGTATTGAAATACCACAATTAGGCACAAAACATTCTTTGAATATCTCAGTAAGCGCAGGAATTGTCGTTTGGGATTTATTTAAAAAAATAACCCTGGATTTATAGTTTTAGCAAAAACATCTCTCTTTTAAACAAAAAAGACGATTTACAGTATTTATTTTACTATACTGTTAATTACTTTTACTAAAGAGTTATGAAAAGTCTTTTGCTATGAAAAAATTATTTTTGTTGTTTTTACTATTATCTAATCTATTTTGTTTTGCCCAATACACATCAATTCCTGATTCAAATTTTGAACAAATTCTTATTGACAAAAGAATAGATAGTGGCACTATTGATGGCAAGGTACTTACGGCTAATATTAGCGGTCTAACTAATTTGGATATTTCTAGCAGAAGTATAACTAATTTAACAGGCATTCAGGATTTTTTGTCTTTAAAAGATTTAGATTGTAGTTTTAATCGTTTAACCAATTTAGACATTACTAAAAACACTTCTTTAACAAAATTCTATTGCAAAGAAAACCAACTAATCAACTTAGATATTTCTAAAAATACTGCTCTAACATATTTGAATTGTTATGACAATAAATTAATCAGTTTAGATGTCACTAAAAACACTCTATTAACATCTTTGATTTGCGGTAGAAATGAATTAGTGAATTTGGATGTTTTTAAAAATATACTTTTAACTACTTTACAATGTGAAATTAACAAATTAACCAGTTTAGACGTTACTAATAACACCTCTTTAACTACTTTAAATTGTAGTTCTAATTACTTAACTAGTTTGGATGTTTCTAATAATATTTATTTGACTAAAGTAGAGTGCATGATCAATCGAATAACCAGTTTAGATTTTTCTAAAAACTCTAAATTGACTTATTTAGGATGCATGGTCAATGAATTAACCTACCTTAATTTAAAAAACGGTAATAATACTATTCTCACCAGTGTTATTTCGGCATATAACCGCTTAGCCTGCATACAAGTAGACAATAAAGCGTATTCGGACACTAATTGGATAGGCTGGAAAGAGCCTACCACTATTTTTTCTGAAAATTGCAGCACTACGACACAAACTAGTAATGTTGCTCCTATCCTAACTGCAACTGGAAATCAAACCTATTGCGCTTCAACCAATGTCAATATAGTAACCAGCGTCTCTATAACCGATCCTGATGACACAAGTACAGATGCTATTTACATTCAAATATCATCTGGTTACATAAAAGGACAGGATCTATTAACATTAAGCAACTCATCTGGACACCCCACAATACAAAGTAACTGGAATCCGAGCGAAGGTAAGTTAACATTAAAGAGTCCAACTGGAATACCCGTATCATATATCGATTTTGTAGATGCCATAAAAGAAGTTCAATTTAGTAGCTCATCAGCTACTCCCAGCGGTGTCCGAAACTTTTCAATCAGTATTGGGCAAGCTAATTTTTTACCTCGCAATGGTCATTATTACGAATATGTACCAAACCTAGGAATTAGCTGGACAAATGCAAAAGTAGCCGCTGATGCCAAAACTTATTATGGCTTAAAGGGATATCTAGCCACATTAGCAGACGCAGACGAAGCTCAATTAGCAGGAGCACAAGCACCTGGAGCTGGATGGATCGGTGGCTCTGACACGGAAACTGAAGGAACTTGGAAATGGATGACTGGCCCTGAAGCTGGAACTATTTTTTGGCAAGGTAAAGGCAATGGTTCCACTCCGACTTATGCAAATTGGAATTCGCCTAACGAACCTAATGATTCTAACAATAATGAAGATTACGCACACATAACAGATCCCTCAGTCGGAAAACCTGGAACTTGGAATGATTTACCAGAACAAGGTGATCCTCCAGGCAACTATCACCCGAAAGGCTATGTTGTTGAATATGGTGGCACACCCGGAGATCCTATCTTACAGCTTTCAGCAAGTACTACTTTGACAATCGCGGCAATATCAAGCACAACCCCTGGATCAAGATGCGATGCAGGAACAGTTATTCTTAAAGCCACTGCTACTGCTGGCACCATTAATTGGTACGACGCTGCAGCAGGAGGAAATTACAAAGGCAGTGGGTCCAGCTTCACAACTCCAAATATAACCACTACCAATAACTTCTATGTTGAAACTGCTACAGCTGGCTGTACAACTACTCGAACAGCAGTAGAAGCTAAAACAATAAACACTCCAACTATCACCAACACTAACTCGCCAGCTACCAACTGCGGACCCAGAGCATTTACACTAAAAGCAACACCTACTGAAGGCAACATAAATTGGTATTCACAAATTGGAGGCAACATTGTGGGAACTGGGTTAGTTTATACAACTCCTACAATTTCATCGAATACAACTTACTACGCTGAAGCCTCCAATAATGGATGTGTCAACAGCACAAAAACTCCAGTTAGCTTAATTGTTTATCCATTTCCTATTGTGAGCAATCAAACTCGCGAGAAGTGTGTTTTGCAAACTATTACTTTAGATGCTGTTGTCCCAAACATGACTTATCTTTGGTCAACTGGCGCTATAACACAAAGTATAGATGTTATCGACAAAGGAATTTATACAGTAGATGTAACTAGTTTAGCTCCTGAAAACTGTACTAGCAAAAAAACAATTACAGTTTTAGAAAACAACAAACCTGAAATAAAAAATGTATCAGTTAATGAAACAACTGTTACCATAGAACTGGTAAAAAACGAAGATTACTTTGAATTTTCAATAGATGGAATTAATTACCAAAGTTCTAATGTATTCACGAATGCACCAAGCGGGCTGCAGACAGCTTATGTCCGAGAAATTAATTTATGCAGCATTGACCAAAAAACATTCATTGTTATTATTGTGCCTAAATTTTTTACACCAAATAACGATGGTCATAATGACATTTGGGAAGTAAAAGGTTTGATAAATTATCCGTTAGGAGAAGTAGCAGTTTTTGATCGTTATGGAAAATTAATCACTTACCTGAATCGCTCCAACCACAGTTGGGACGGCACTTTTAACAAAAATCCGTTACCTGCAAGCGATTATTGGTATGTACTAAAATTGGATCCGAACAGTCCAGAATTAAAAGGTCATTTTTCTTTGAAGAGGTAACATTACAGATTGCTTTTCTCTTGAATTTTATTTAAAATAAAAAGATAATCTTCCTGATTGATTACAAAATCACGATCGGAAACATCTATAACCAAGACATTCAAATCGATTTGGGTTTTGATGTATTCCAAATACCCTCTATTTATTTTTTCCAGATATTCAGCTGTAATATCCTGCTCATAACTTCTGCCACGGTTTTTTATGTTTTGCAGTAAGCGATCGGTATTTTGATACAGATAAATATACAAATCAGGCTTAGGCATTTCTTTGTAAATGATATCAAAAAGGGTTCTGTACAACCGAAACTCATCAACTTCCAGCGTAATTTTAGAAAATAACAGCGATTTAAAAATATGATAATCGGCAATAATAAAGTCTTTAAACAAATCAAATTGCGACAAATCATCTGACAATTGCTGATACCTGTCTGCCAAAAAAGACATCTCTAACGAAAAAGCATATCGGCTTTGATCTTCATAGAATTTAGGCAAAAAAGGATTGTCCGCAAAACGCTCCAAAACTGTTTTAGCATTAAAATCCTGAGCCATTTTTAGTGCCAAAGTAGATTTTCCAGCACCAATATTTCCTTCAATAGCGATATAATTATACTGATTTAATTGGATAGCATTCAAAGGGCTTGCTAATTTTTGAACTATTTCACAAGCACTATCATCTGGCGTTACCTGAATTAACTCAGGAATTGTTTTTTTTAAAATAGGATGAATCCAATCTAGATTTAAATCCTGAAAAGGCAGCAAAACAAATTTTCGGTTTTGCATCAAAGGATGAGGAATTTGAAGATGCTCAACATGAATAATTTCAGAATCAAACGCAATCAAATCAATGTCAATAATTCTGGATTGATAACCCGCATTTTCATTGCGAATTCGACCTAATTTTTTTTCAACTGACAAAACTTCTTCCAAAATTTGCTCAGGTGTTTTAGAAGTATGCAAAACCAAAGCACAATTATAGAACGCCTCACTTTCAAACCCCCAAGAAGGCGTTTCATATAAATTGGAAACTTTTATAATCGTTCCAACTTCCTGATGAATTAACTCCAAACACAATTCGATGTTTTTCAATCGGTTGCCCTGATTACTTCCTAGAGATAAAATGACTTGATGCTGTAGTTCCATATTAAGCACAAATTAACTAAAAGAATTTTAGAATAACAGTATATTTGCTCACCGTGTTGTAATTTATTTTCATCCATAGCTGTAACAAATCAACACTTTTATATACTTATCTGTAAAATAGAATTTATGAGATTTTTAGGAAATGTAATGGCTACCATCATTGGTATTTTTGTTTTTTTCATGCTGTTTTTCTTTGGCATAGTACTCATCAGCGCACTTTTTGGAGGTGAATCTGAGGGGATTGAAGTCAAAAGCAATTCGGTTATCGAATTGAACTTGGAACACATATCCAATGATTATGCTGGAAAATATAAAGACCCTTGGATGGATGTCTTTTCAGAGAAAAAAAATGTTGGCCTTACCGATATCATCAATGCTATTGAAGCTGCAAAAACAGATAGTGACATCAAAGGAATATCTATTTTAAACCAAAATTCTTCTTTGGGATTAGCTCAAAGTAAAGAACTTAGAGAAGCTTTGAATGACTTTAAAAAATCAGGAAAGTTTGTTATGGCCTACGCCAATGATTATACACAAAAAGATTACTATTTAAACTCTGTTGCCAATACCATTTATTTAAATCCAGCTGGAGATCTTGATTTTAAAGGATTATCAACTGAGATAATGTTCTTTAAAGATCTACAGGAAAAATCAGGAATAAAAATGGAAGTAATTCGTCACGGAAAATACAAAAGTGCCGTTGAACCTTTCCTTGAAAACAAAATGAGTGATGCCAATAGAGAGCAAACTACCGCTTTGCTAAATTCTGTATGGAGTTCGGTTCTAGCAGACATCTCAGAAAGCCGTAATATATCTGTCGCGAAATTAAATGAAATCGCAACTGGCTTATTAGCTCGTACTCCAGAAATGGCCAAAACAAATAAGCTTATCGATATTGTTGCTTATGAAGATGTATATCATCAGGCTATCAAAAAAGCTTTAAAAGTAACCACTGATGAAGATTACAACAAAGTATCCGTATCCGACTATGCTCAAAAAATAGCAACTACTTCAATACTTTCAGAAACAGACAATCAAATTGCAGTAATCTATGCGCAAGGTGAAATTCTAAGTGGCGAAGGAGATGTAGACGTAATTGGAGAAGGCTCTATGCGCCGTTCTTTCCAAGAAGCCAGAAAAAACAAAGATATTAAAGCCATCGTGCTTCGTGTAGATAGCCCCGGGGGAAGTGCCTTGACATCAGATTTAATTTGGAGAGAAATTGAATTAACTAAAAAAGTAAAACCAGTTGTAGTTTCCATGGGGAACTATGCAGCATCTGGCGGATACTATATTGCTTGTAATGCCAACACCATTTTTGCCGAAAAAAACACTATCACTGGTTCAATTGGAGTATTTGGAGTTTTACCGAACTTCAGTCGATTGTCTACCAAAATTGGAATTAACACCGAACAAATAACAACAAATGAAAATGCAAATTACAGCCCATTTGTCCCTTTGAACGAAAAATATAAAAAAGTAACACTAGAAGGAATCGAGCGCGTATATAAAACATTTGTATCACATGTTGCTGAGGGCAGAAAAATGACTTTTGCTCAAGTGGATTCGATTGCACAAGGCCGCGTTTGGACAGGTTCGGAAGCGAAGAAAATTGGATTAGTAGATAAAATTGGAAATTTAAATGACGCTATAAAAGAAGCAGCATCGTTAGCCAAAATAAAAGACTACTCTACTCAAAACTTCCCAGAATATGAAAAAGATTTCGCAGATATATTTGCCAAACTTCCTTTTGCCAAATCAAAAGAAGCTTTAATCAAAGAAGAAATAGGTGAAGAAAATTATTTCCTGTTACAGCAAGTTAAAAAAGTACAGCTTCAAAAAGGAATCCAAGCCAGAATGCCTTTTGAAATTTCGATACAGTAATTTTTTTTTTAAATAATAAAAACCAAGCCCTTTCCGTTTTAAACTGAAAGGGTTTCTTTTTTATAAATTTTAACAGAACAACTAATTAATAAACGCTTATTTTTGTAAATAATAACCCAAATTACTAAATCTATATGTTAAAGAAAATTTTAAAAATCGTTGGAATTGTATTAGTTGTGCTTACAGCTTCCTTATTTGCAATTCCGTATTTCTTTAAAGATCAAATAAAGGCTAAAATTACTGAGGCAATCAACGAAAAAGTGGATGCAAAAGTTTCATTTGCGGATGCTGATTTGAGCTTATTCAAAAATTTTCCGAAAGCTACAGTAACTTTAGACAAACTATTAATTATCAATAAAGCGCCTTTTGAAGGAGATACTTTGGTTTCTTTAGGCGAATTGAATTTAAAAATGTCAATCAAAGAATTGTTCAAAGGCAAGGAAGAAGCCATGGAAATTGAAGGAATCACTTCAAAAAACGGTTTTATCAATATTATATTCAATAAAGATGGAATTGGGAATTTCGATATTGCATTGAAAGACAATAAACCCAAAGAAGACACCAAAAGTGAACCAATGTCATTGAAAATTCAGAAATATCAAATTGAAAATTTTAAGTTTCAGTACTTTGATGAAGCTTCGCAAATGAGAATGGTTATTGACAGCTTGAATCATGAAGGAACAGGGGATTTTAGTGGTTCGAAATTGGATTTAGATACCAAATCGACTGCTAAAGTATCTTTTGATATGGGCAAAATCAATTATATGAAAAATGTTGCATTATCATTAGATGCAGTTCTTGGAATTGATTTAGAGAAAAGCAAATACACTTTTAAGGAAAACAAAGCCTTAATCAATCAATTGCCGTTAGAGTTTGACGGTTTTATTCAAATGGCTGAAGCTGGACAAGTGTATGATTTAAAATTCAAAACACCGACTTCCTCATTCAAGAACTTCTTAGGACTGATTCCAGCTACTTATTCGTCCAGTTTGGAAGGCGTGAAAACAACGGGAGATTTTACCGTTACTGGTTTTGCCAAAGGTATGCTTACAGACACTACCATTCCAAAATTCAATATCGCCATTGCTTCTAATAACGGATCTTTCCAATATCCAAACTTACCAAAATCGGTTCAAAGCATTGTAATTGATACCGAAATTGTAAATGAAACGGGTATCATGAATGACACTTATGTTAATCTTGACAAGCTTTCTTTTAGAATAGACCAAGATGTTTTTGATGCCAAAGCCAATATAAAAAACATAAGCACCAATGCATTAGTTGATGCCGCTTTGAAAGGAACAATTAACTTAGCTAATCTTTCTAAAGCGTATCCTATAAAACTTGAAAAACCGCTTACAGGTATTCTTAAAGCTAATGTGACCACCAAATTTGATATGGCTTCGGTAGAGAAGAGCCAGTACCAAAACATCAACAATGCAGGTACTATTGGTTTAACAGGATTTAACTATGACGATGGAAACGGTAAAAACATGACCATTAGCAATGCCTTGGTACAATTTAATCCAAGTCAGGTGCATCTAAAGCAATTTAATGCAAAAACTGGAAAAAGTGACCTTAGTGTAACTGGAGTTTTGGATAATTTTTATGGCTTTATGTTCAGAAAACAAGAGCTGAAAGGAAATTTCAATTTATCATCCAATCAGCTTGCTGTTAGTGATTTTATGACAACCAGTACAGCTCCAGCTGCAACAGCCGCTACAACTGAAACTAAACCTGCACAAACAAAAAAATCTGAACCACTGAAAATCCCAGCCTTCTTAAATTGTACGCTTACCGCAAAAGCCAACACGGTTTTGTATGACAATTTAACACTGAAAGATGTTTCGGGAAAAATGATTATCAAAGACGAAAAAGTTACGTTGGAAAATGTAAAAACATCCATTTTTGGAGGAAATATAGGTACCAGCGGATCGGTTTCTACAAAAGGAAAAACACCTGTTTTTGACATGAATCTTAATTTGAACCAAGTTGACATTCAGCAGAGTTTTACCCAATTGGATATGCTGAAAAAAATAGCTCCAATAGCCGGAATTGTAAACGGAAAAATGAACACCACCATTAAATTGAACGGAAATCTTGATTCAGCTGAGATGACTCCAGATTTGAAATCAATTTCAGGTGATTTGATTGGGCAATTGCTTTCTACTACCATAAATGCAAATAACTCGACATTATTAAAAGCCTTGAGTTCGAATCTGAAATTTATTGACTTAAACAAAGTAAACCTCAATGACATCAAAGCGGCGCTTACTTTTAAAGATGGGAAAGTAAACATAAAACCATTCGATATAAAGTATCAGGATATTAAAGCGACAATTGGCGGTACTCATGGTTTTGACCAAAGTATGGATTATAACGTTAAATTTAATGTTCCTGCAAAATATTTAGGCAAAGAAGCGAATGCATTTATTTCGAAAATGTCTCCAGCTGATGCGACCAAATTTGAAAATATTCCAATAAATGCATTAATGACTGGCTCATTCAGCAATCCAAAAATCTCAACAGATATGAAAGCAGCTATGACCAACTTGACAATGCAATTAGCCAAACAGCAATCGGATAAACTGATGAAAAAAGGAGGCGCAGAATTGGACAAATTACTGAACAGCAGTAAAAAGACAGATGCTGACACGACTAAAACTGGTGCTCAAAAAGAAGACATTAAGAAGAAAGCCGGCGATTTATTGAATGGCTTATTCAAAAAGAAAAAACCAGCAGAACCTGCAACAACACCATAAATTATTTTAATCAAAACTAAAAGCCGTCTCAATAACAAAATTTGAGACGGCTTTTTTAATTTATTAATAATTCGATTTATTTTTCTTCATTGTCTTTCTTTTCCAATTCTGTAAATACCTCATCAACTGGTTCCCAAAGTTCTATTTTATTTCCTTCGGAGTCCATGATGTGAACAAACTTTCCATATTCGAATGTTTCCATTTCGTCAAGAATAGTTACTCCGTTGGCTTTTAGATTTTCCACAAGCACTTCAATATTTTGGACTCTGTAATTAATCATGAATCCCTTTTTAGATGGCGCAAAATATTCGCTTCCGCTTTTAAAGGGACTCCACTGCAGGTAATTTATTTCGTCAGGTTTGTCTATGTTTCTGGATCCAAAAGTTGAGCCCCATTCATTAACATCAAACCCTAAGTTTTTAGCATACCATTCTCTGGTTTCAGCTGGATTGTCTGAAAAAAAGAAAATTCCGCCGATTCCTGTTACTTTTGGGATTGTATCTTCTGTTTTGTTTTTTGAATCTTGCATAACGTTTATTTTTTATTTATACAGTACCGATTTTGAGGATTTTTCTAAATATTCCATATAAAATCAACTTTACATTTAGCCAAGTGTCCAAATTCATTGTATTAGCTTTTAGCAGTTTAAACTAAAAATATTTCCTGTTTTGAACTCCCAAATTTAATTTTAAAATCCATATTCTCATTTGATTTAATTCTATTTAAAAATTCTTTTGTCGAAATAATAGTCAATCCATTGAAATTTGCAGAAAGCGTTCCGTCAACATCAGTTTTGTGAAAATTTAAAAACTTAGCGTTATTGAATGATTTTAAATCTTGAAGATTAAAAAGATGATTATCCTCTAAATAGAAATCTATATAAATTTCATGATAAAGATTCTGACTTTCTGTATTTTCTATTAGTTTAGAAATAGAAATGTGAAAATTTGTCAATGGATATTTTTTCAGTATAACAATTAAAATTTTAGGCACAAAACAGCGTCTTCTTTGCTTATAATATTTGTAATTTTCGCCATTGCTATGCTTGACATCTGAAAGTAAATCAATCAAAAATTCATCACGAAATGATGTAAGATTGTGAAGTAATCCTAAATCCGATATTTGCTCGTTATAATCCATCTACTTTTTATTTAGAATAGTTTATTTCTCGTTCTCGATAAATTGTCATCAACTAATAAATAAGTCTGATAAACTTCTATAAAAAACTCTCAAAAACGAGTGAAATAAAAGTTTATTTCTTTTACCCTTCTCAAATATATTGATTTATTTCTAAAACAAAAATTCCTTGATTACCGTTTTGAGGCACGCCCAAATACTAATTATCTTTATACATTAATCGATACTACATACCCTTCAAAACTTCGAACATTAAAAACCGTTCCATCTTCAAAAATTAAATATTGACCTTTAATTCCCTTCAGTTTCCCTCGAAAGTGATGCGTTTTTTCTAGACTTAAACTGTTTACTTTTTTTGGATAATTCAAAACTGGAAAATGCATTTCGTAGAGGTCGTTTTTATCCAAATGGTAAAACTCCTGCACTTCGGCTGGGATGAGGCTTTCTACTTTTAATTTTTCAGCTATTAAATCGATTGGAACGACATCGTTTTGAAGCATTTTGCGCCAATTGGTTTTATCGGCATAATGATTTTTGAGAGCTACTTCGGTAATTCCTGCCAAATAACGGTTGGGGACTTCGACAATCGAGATCGCTTGGGTCGCTCCTTGGTCAATCCATCTCGTAGGCATTTGGGTTTTACGAGTCACTCCTACTTTGACCTCACTGGACAAAGCCAAGTAAACGATGTGAGGCTGTAATTGAACTTTCTGTTCGTAGTCTAAATCTCTATCGGCAATACCAAGATGTGCTGTACTCAATTCGGGTTTCATGATCCAATCCCCCACTGCTGGACTCGAATAGAAACAGTCGTAGCAGAATCCCTGGCGGAATATTTTCTTTTTTTTATTGCAGTTCAAACATTGGTATCCCTCAAAATTAATTTCCAGTTCTTTATTCAAAAGCTGATTCATGTTCAAAAAACTGTTCTCGAAAACCAGATAATATTGGATTGGATTTCCAAATTCGGTTTGCATTTTAGAAAGGACTCCTTGGTATGTCATTGAAATTTTTGATTAACGATTTCGGATTTTAGATTTTAAGTACCTATTCTAGAATTAAAATTTTCAGAATCTCAAATCTAAGTCAGAATCTTTAGTAAATAGAATTGTTTTTTATAAAAAAACACTATTTTTGGTACAAGAGCAAAGTTAGCATTTGTCCATCGATATTCAAATCTTAAATTTCTATCTTTTTTTACTTAGGAAAAAAATCAGAAATCTAAAATCGTTAATCTAAAATCTAAAATCTCCATGCCTTTAGCAATTGTAAATTCTATCGCTACTTGGTTCTTGAAACAAAGAATCCACCAGATTGAGCTTTTCTTGAAGTATCCAAATGAAGTTCAGGAAGAATTGCTGATGAATTTAATCCGTTCGTCTGAAGAAACTGTTTATGGCAAACAATACGATTATTCCTCGATAAAATCATATAAAACCTTTACCGACAGAGTTCCAATTTCTTCCTACGAAGATTTGGAGCCTTATATTGAACGAACTCGTCAAGGCGAACAAAATGTGCTTTGGAACACGCCAGTAAAATGGTTTGCAAAATCCAGCGGCACTACAAACGCAAAAAGCAAATTTATCCCCGTAAGTAGTGAAGCGCTTGAAGATTGCCATTACAAAGGCAGCAAGGATTTGTTGTGCCTGTATCTAAACAACAATGAGGAATCAGAAATGTTTGTGGGCAAAAGTCTCCGATTGGGTGGCAGTTCACAGATTTATGAAAACAACAATACATTTTTTGGCGATTTATCAGCAATTTTGATTGAGAACATGCCTATTTGGGCAGAATTTAGCAGTACGCCCAGCAGTAAAATTTCTTTAATGAGCGAGTGGGAAACCAAAATGAGCGCTATCATCAAAGAAACCATAAATGAAAATGTCACAAGTTTTGCAGGTGTTCCTTCTTGGATGCTGGTTCTAATGAATAAAGTCCTCGAAGAGACTGGAAAAACAAACCTGATGGAAGTCTGGCCCAACTTGGAAGTGTACTTTCACGGAGGCGTAAGTTTTGATCCTTACCGAGATCAATACCAAAAAATTCTTCCGCAAAACCAATTCAAATATTACGAAATATACAACGCTTCCGAAGGCTTTTTTGCCATTCAGGACTTGAATAATTCCAGTGATTTATTACTGATGCTGGACTACGGAATTTTTTATGAATTTATCCCTATGGATACCTTTGGCACGCCAGACCAAAAAGCAATTCGACTAACTGACGTTGAATTATTCAAAAACTATGCTATGGTGATTACGACCAATGGTGGTTTGTGGCGCTATTTAATAGGCGATACTGTTCGATTTACTTCCTTAAATCCTTATCGTGTTCGAGTAACTGGACGCACTAAGCATCACATTAATGTTTTTGGAGAAGAATTAATGGTCGAAAACACCGATCAGGCTATTGCCAAGGCCTGCAAAATTACTCAAACCGAAGTAGTCGATTATACCGTTGCTCCCATTTTCATGAAAGACAAAGAAAAAGGAGCTCATGAATGGATGATTGAATTTAAGCAAGAGCCAAAAGATATTGTAGCTTTTCAAAAAATTCTGGACGAGACTTTACAATCCCTAAACTCAGATTACGAAGCCAAACGCTACAACAACATGACTCTTAATCCGCTAGTGATTAATATTGCCAGAGAACGATTGTTTTATGATTGGCTCAAAGAGAACGACAAACTGGGAGGCCAGCACAAAATCCCTAGATTATCTAACAAAAGAGATTATCTGGAGCAATTGAAAAAGATGCAAAGCTTAATTAACCACTAATGAAAAAAATATTCTTTCTACTAATAATCCTAACCATTGCCTCATGTTCCTCTAATCGTGTTTGTGGAGGAAGTGGAGGAAAACGTTGTGTACAAACAACAAATCAATTCAATTCTCAAAAATTTTCTTAAAAATTTTCATCAGCCATTGTAACATTTTTTGATTTTGAAAGTCTTGTATGCAATCATCATTCAAAATCATTCAATTAATGAAATCAACATTTTTAATCTTACTGCTTCTTAGTACAACTTTTATATTTGCTCAAGAAGCTAAGCCAGATCTAGAAACTTCTCCAAAAGTTAAAAAAGATTCAATCAAAGAAAAAGTCAATACTCTTAACGAAGTAACTGTTACAGCTCAAAAAAAATACATCAAAGTAGATTCAGACAAAACTACAATCAGTGTAAAAGACAACGGCATGCTAAACAGTGGCAGCAGTCTTGAAGCTGTAAAAAAATTACCTGGCGTAATTACATCCCCTACTGGCGGTATCTCTCTAAACGGAAAAGCTGTTACCATTTATATTGATGGTGCGCCAAGCACTTTATCGGGCAATGATTTACAAAACTACCTGAATACTTTACCGGCCAATGCCATCGAAAAAGTAGAGCTAATCTATAATCCAGGCGCTTCATTTGATGCCAATTCCAGCGGTTCGGTAATTAATATTGTTACGAGTTCGAAAAGAATGAAAGGCATTAACGCCAGTTTCAATATCAATTACAATTTTAATAAATACCAAAAACCAAGTCCGCAAATCCTTTTAAACGGAAAAGAAAAAGACTTAAGCTGGCAGACTATGCTGGGCTATAATTATATTGACAGCGATCAAAAAACCAGCAACGTGCAAGAGTTTACAGCTTTTAATCCGATACAGTATCTAAAGCAGGAAAACTTTACTGTAAACACTAATAGAAACTTGTATTTTCGATTAGGAACTAATTATAAATTGACCGAAAAATCAAATTTATTATTCAACTACAACGGAAATTACGCCAATGACAGATCTGTTTTTGATGCCACAACAATGGGTGACGACATTGATTATTACAATCAGGGAACAACTAAAAACAAAAACAACAATCACGAAATAAGTTTACAGTATAAAACAAAGCTTGACACTTTAGGAAGAACGCTTGACATCACGGCGTTCAGTAATATATTTGACAAAAAACCAAATACAGAATCGAATGCCATTGATAATATTTCCAATGCAAATTCCTTTGCCAATAGTGACCTTAATTTCGATTTAAAAAATTATTACCTGAAATACGACTTTGCGATTCCGTTCCAAAAAATGGATTTTTCAATCAATACAGGAGGAAAATTCAATATTCTGGAAGTAAATGACATCGGAAATTATTACACCAATTCATCAACAAATACAATTGATTTTGATTATTCGGAAAACAATTTGGCCTTCTATGCCGAAGCTCGAAAAAAAATCAAAAAATTCAATTTTACTGCTGGACTGCGTTTTGAAGATTACCACGTAGAACGAATCACGAATACCTTAACGGAGCCTATAAAATTCAAAAACACTAATTTATTTCCGAATGCCAGTGCCATTTATGAAGTGAATGACAATGTAAATATTTCGGCTTCGTATTCTAAAAAAATCAATCAGCCTAATTACAATAATTTAGATCCAAATAATGGCAACGCTTTTGACCAATACAATACTTCGCAAGGGAATCTGTTTCTAGACCCAACATATTTAAACAACTATGAGTTAAAAATTACAGCGATGCAATTTGTACAGTTGGGAATGAATTACACAGCATCAAAAGACAATAATCTCTTTGTATTCAGCGCCGATGCAGACGCGACTAAACCTGTGAGTAATCAAACGTATCAACAGTTTGATCATTTTAATACTTTTAGTGCTTATGCTAATTTCCCAATTCCTTTAGATTATTTCTTCAAAGGCAAGGAAGAGTTTAAGAAACGAATGGGCAACATTGACGAGATGAATTATATTTTTGTAAATCTTAATTATATCAAATCCGATATAAAAGGCTATGATTTCCCATACAAAAACAAAGCTATTTTTAATTACGCATTCCAATCGCAAATCATGTTGCCTTGGAAAATTAAGAACTCTATGATGTATTTCTACCTGCCTCCTGGAAATTGGCAGATTTACAAGATAACCAAACCTATTCAGCAGTTTGACATTTCATTCAACCGAGATTTCATGGATAAGAATTTAAAAATTGGATTGCATTGTTTTGATGTTTTCAATCAAAATGAAGTAAATGCATTAATTGCCGGCGAAAATTTAAATACTTCGTTTAGACAGAAACAAGATTCGAGAACGTTCCGCATATCATTAACCTATAATTTTGGAAACTTGAAAATGCAAAATGAGAATACCAATATAGAAACCGAAAAAGTGAAAAGCGGTGGTGGAATGATGAAATAGTTTTGGAGTTTAACCGTAAGAAAATAAAAAAAACAATGCTTTTTTCTTTATAACCATTAAGAAATTAAGTCTGAATTTCTCATATATACTTCGCGATATACTTCAAAAATAAAGTTTACACAAAAAAGAAGACCGTTCAAATTTATCTTTGAACGGTCTTCTTTTTTATATAAAATCATTAAAAAATTCAGACATATAAATCTTAATTTTTCTTAATATCTTAATGGTAAAATTTAAGGCTGACTTTCCAAAATCTTTTTCACATTAGCTAAATTTTGTGATTGGTCTTTTTTGATAAAATCTTTGAACATAAAAGACATCAAATTCATAGGATAATCAGCGTGTCCATAGAACTCGTTAGTTATCTTGGTTTGATTATTGGAAATTGCTTCCACAATTGTAGCACCTGAATCATCGCCTTTCATCGGTTTTTCAAAATGAATATCAACATCAATTCTATTATCCGTTAATTTTGTGATCTGCTGTGAACCAACACCCACATTATCATCCAGACTCACCCAAGATGATTTGGCGCCAACAGTTCCGTCAATTCCAGTATATTCAATTTTTACATTTGGGTCTTTCATCACCCAAACGCTATACTTTTCTTGATTTTTAATCATTTTCACATAATCAAAAACCACTTTTTGTGGTTTATTTATTGTTGTAGAAACCGATACCGTGTAATCTTTTGGAATAATTAATGCTGCAATCAAAAGCAAGGCAATAAGCCCAACTATTCCAATCCCTATAAATTTAAGCACTTTCATATCTAAAGTTTTTTAATTAGCAGGAATTTCATCAAAATTAACCATCCAATGAATCCCAAATTTATCCACGAACATTCCAAAATAAGCCCCCCAAAAGGTTTTAGACATAGGCATGAAAGGATTTCCTCCCGCCGAAAGTCCGTTGAAAATTCTATCGGCTTCATCAGTACTTTCTGCATTAATCGAAATCGAAACATTTGCCCCAAAAGCAACATCTCCGCTAGCATCATTACTATCGCTTCCCATCAAAACAGTATTGCCAATTGGCAAACTTACGTGCATGACTTTGTTTGCGTCTGCATCTGATAATTTTGGACTGTTTTCATCCAAAGGCATATCTTTAAATTTTCCGATATACGGAAATTCTCCTCCAAAAACGGATTTATAAAATAGAAATGCTTCCTCGCAATTTCCATTGAAAATTAAATACGGATTAACTGCTGCCATAATTTTTTTTAAGTTTTAAATTGTTTTTATTTAGCCTCCAAGATTCTTAGTGGCTTAGTATCTAGTTTATTTTTTCCTGCTAGTTCTTTTATTTTTTCAAATGCTTTAGGGGAAATCCCCAAACTTTTTCTTTGGGAGCATTAATATTAATTTCTAAAGTTTTTATGAATACTATTTAGGTAATTTACTTAAATCCATATACAAAACGTTCCAACGATGTCCATCCAAATCTGCAAAGCCAAAGCCATACATCCAGCCTTGATTTTCGGCAGGTTCAGCAAAAACTAACCCACCAGCTTCTCTAACTTTAACAGCGAACTCATCTACCTCTTGCATACTATGAGCATCAATTGAAATTAATACTTCTGAACTCTTTTGAGTATCTGATATCTTATTTTGAACAAAACCTTCAAACATCTTTTCTTCAAAAAGCATCACTACAAAATTATTCTCTCCAACCAACATACATGCTGATGAAGATGTTTCATGTTGTTCATTAAAAACAAAACCAATTTTAGAAAAAAAAACTTTCGCTTTTCTTACATCTTTTACAGGCAAATTGAGCCAAATTTGTTTTACCACAACTACTCTATTTTATATTTAAAGACACTCTGCGTATTTTTTGAAATTATCCAAAATAGCTTGCCAGCCTTCGCGCTGCATTTCTTCCGAATTTTCATTTTCAGGATCGAAACTTTCAATAATCTCTACTCCATCATCTAAACCGATAAAGTAAATATCTACTTTTCGATCGTCAGTCAATTTATATTCTATAAAGGAATGACTCTTCACTTCTGTGTATTCTCCTTCAAAATCGAAACTCATGGTTCCATCTTTTGAAGCCATAGTGGACTTAAATTTTCCGCCAACCCGCAAATCATTTTCAGCATGCGGCGTATGCCAATCATCAGAGGCATTATTCCATTTTGTAATGTGTACTGGAGTGGTCCATAATTTCCAAACTTCTTCAATTGGAGCTTCTACTTTGCATTTTACCGTTATCATAATCAAACTATTTTTCATAAAATTACAAATAATCTAAAATAAAAAACCTTTTTTTACCACAAAAAAACCTGCTCTATTGACAGAGCAGGTTTTGGCATTATTTCATTTATTAGTATAACTTAAGAAGCTATCTCCAAACGTTTCAATAAATTTTTATTCAATGTTTCTTTGGCGTATTCCACATCAATCTCCAATTTTTTATCATCGGAGCTTGGTAATTCATACATCGCATCGGTTAGAATAGCTTCGCATAACGAACGCAATCCACGAGCACCCAATTTGTATTCCAAAGCTTTTTCTACAATAAAATCAAGAGCTTCATCAGTAATGGTGAAATCAACTTCGTCCATTAAAAATAACTTTTGATATTGCTTGATTAAAGCATTTTTAGGCTGGGTCAAAATGGCACGCAACGTTTCTCTATCCAAAGGATCCATGTGAGTCAAAACTGGCAAACGTCCAATGATTTCAGGAATTAATCCAAAATCCTTGATGTCTTTTGGGATGATATATTGCAACAAATTGTCTTTGTCAATATTATCCACATTTTTGGATGTAGAATAACCAACAGCCTGACGGTTCAAACGTTTTGAAATAATACGTTCTACTCCATCAAAAGCACCACCGGCGATAAACAAGATATTCTGAGTGTTTACCTCAACAAATTTTTGGTCTGGGTGTTTACGACCTCCTTTTGGCGGTACATTAACAACGGTTCCTTCCAATAATTTCAACAAAGCCTGCTGCACGCCTTCTCCCGAAACATCACGAGTGATAGAAGGGTTATCGCTTTTACGGGCAATTTTATCAATTTCGTCAATAAAAACAATACCTCTTTCAGCTTTGGTCACATCATAATCGGCAGCTTGTAAAAGGCGAGTCAAAATACTTTCAACATCTTCCCCTACATAACCAGCTTCAGTAAGGACTGTTGCATCAACAATAGCAAGCGGCACATCCAACATTTTGGCAATCGTTTTGGCTACCAATGTTTTTCCTGTACCTGTTTGTCCTACCATGATGATATTGCTTTTTTCAATCTCTACCTCATCGTCCAATTGCTGTTGCATTAAACGTTTGTAGTGATTGTAAACCGCAACAGACATCACTTTCTTGGTTTGTTCTTGTCCAATAACGTATTGATCAAGGAAAGCTCTAATTTCTTTTGGCTTCTTTAAAATTAAATCACCAACTAGTTTTGAACTTCTATTTGTTTTTAGCTCTTCCAGAACGATTCCGTGCGCTTGTTCGATACATTTATCACAAATGTGAGCATCGATTCCTGCAATCAATAAATTTGTTTCTGGTTTCTTTCTTCCGCAGAAAGAACATTGTAATACTTGTTTTGCCATTCTTCTTTTTGTTGATAGTTGATGGTTGATAGTTAATGGTTTAAACCCAACAACTATCAACCATCAACCAATAACTATTTATCCTCTTCTCAATACCTCATCAATCATTCCGTATTCTTTGGCTTCATCTGCAATCATCCAGTAATCACGTTCGCTGTCTTTATGCACTCTTTCAAAAGTTTGTCCTGAATGATGTGAAATAATTTGGTATAACTCATCTTTCAATTTCAACATTTCGCGTAAGTTGATTTCCATATCAGTTGCAACACCTTGCGCTCCTCCTGATGGTTGGTGAATCATTACTCTCGAATGTGGCAAAGCCGAACGTTTTCCTGCAGCTCCTGCACACAAAAGAACAGCTCCCATAGAAGCAGCCATTCCGGTACAAATTGTAGCTACATCCGGTTTGATGTATTGCATCGTATCATAAATTCCCAAACCTGCATAAACACTTCCTCCAGGTGAATTCAAATAAATCTGAATGTCTTTGGAAGCATCAGCGCTTTCTAAGAATAATAATTGAGCCTGAACGATGTTTGCAATCTGGTCATCAATTCCTGTGCCAAGGAAAATAATTCTGTCCATCATTAATCTCGAAAAAACATCCAATTGTGAAATATTCAATTGACGCTCTTCTATAATATAAGGAGTCATGTTTTTTGGATTCATTGCAGATACTATTTTATCATAGTACATTGCATTTACCCCTTGACCCTTAATAGCAAATTTTTTGAATTCTTTTCCGTAGTCCATTTTAAAAAGTTTATATGTTTATAAGGTATAGTTTTTAATATTTTTCTGTAAATGGTAAAGCAAAGGTTGTTCCCTTTTATTATTTGTGACAAACTGTCTCATTTTTCATCTTTTAATAGACAAACACAGCTCTCTTTTCAAATCATTTTCACTTTATCAATACCTATTTAAACAAAAGAGCGTCAAAACAAATATGTTTGACGCTCAAATATACTTATTTTTTTATAAATTATTCTCCGTAAGAAGCAGCAATAAACTCTTCGTAAGTCACTTCTTTAGTAGTTGGATTTGCTTTTTCCTTGAATAAATCAAGTAATTTAGCGGCAACCACTTGGTCAGAAAGTTTTTTCACTTCTTCTTGGTTAGATAAAACTCTTGCAACAATTCCTTGAACTTCTTCATCAGTAGGATTTGTTTGTCCAAATTGAGCCATTTGTTGTTTGATAGCATTTGTTGTAAACGCTTTCAAATCTTCAAAAGTGATTTGGATATTGCTTGAAGCCATTGCTTTTCCTTCGATCAATTGAAAACGTAAACCTCTTTCAGATCTTGCATATTCTACGATTGCTTCCTCTGGAGTCAATTGTTTTTCTCCTACAGTCTGCAACCATTTGATTAAGAATTCAGATGGCAAATCGAATTTTGTGTTTTCGATCAAAAAATCTTGAACATCTGCCAATAATTTTTGATCAGCTTGCTGCGCAAATTGAGATTCAGCATCTTCTTTTATTTTTGCTTTCAAATCTTCCAAAGAAGCAACTTTTCCTTCTCCGAATAATTTATCAAACAATTCTTGGTTCAATTCAGCTGGCTCAGAAACATTGATAGCGCTGATAGTAAAATCAACATCTACAGCTAAATCATGTACACTATCGTGACCTACTTTCAAGTAATCCATTAATTGGTGATCGTCTTGAAATAAACCTTTAGTGTTTACTGTTACAACATCTCCAACTTCTTTTCCGATGAACAAATCAGCAGTAGCTTTATCTTTAAATACATCTAAAGAGAAAGTCGTTTGGTTATCAATTCCATTTTCAGCATTTGTAAAAGTACCAGCAATATCAGAATCAGCAGTAACTTTTTCAACAGGATTTGCATTACCAAATTGTTTTTGGATACGTGTTATTTGACCATCAATTAATTTATCATCGGCAGTAACGATATATTTTACGATATCATTTTTAGCTTCAAGATCGATTTCAAAACTTGGTACTAATCCAATTTCGTATTCGAAAACCAATTCTTCAGCATCCCAGTTAAAGTTTTCGTTTTCTTTAGGAAGTGGAGTTCCCAAAAGATTTAATCTTTCAGATTGCACAAAACGCTCCAAAGCCAAATCAACAACTTTCTTTACTTCTTCTTGTTTGATAGCCTTACCGTATTGTTTTTCAACTAAGTCTTTAGGCACAGCACCTTTTCTAAAACCTTTTACAGTTGCCAAAGGCATTTTTTCGTTTATTCTTTTTGCTACCTGTCCTTTGTAATCCATGTGAACAACTGTCATTACAATCGTTTCATTCACAGCGTCTATTGCTACTCTTTTGATATCCATCTTCTTCTTTAATTTACATTATAAAATTGGGTCGCAAAATTATGAAATTTTTACAACCCAAACAAGTATTTTAAGATTTTGAATTTTATAGTGATTTGCTGTGATTTTTAGACATTGATCACACATTTACAATCGTTTAAACAATTAGTGCGCCACACTGCGTAAAAACTTCGGGTTCTGTTTTTTACTGTATTTTTTTAATCATTCCGTTTGTGCTTCACAACAAATAAGAATTTCCTCTTCAAACGAAGTTCACTGAATACAAATAAAAACAAAACATATTGTCTAATTTGAAGCAACCCTTTTGAAATTCAAGCATCTAATTAAAAAAGATAATTATGAAAAAAATAATCTGCTATTTCATTCTGATTCTAGGAATCATTTCATGCAGTTCTGACGATAAAACTACACAAGGAGAATTTGAATTCACTAGCGATTATACTACTACAATAACTGTTGGCGGTTTTGTTGGCATAAGTAAAGTTACTTTTAAAAAAGGAGATATTTATACAGGAACCGATAATGGAAAAGAAACAATAAGGATAAAAATAGCCGACCATTCAGAATTAAATAACAATTGCCCAAACAGCTGGTGTTATCAGGAATTTTTAGAAGTTCCTCGAGAGCTTTTAAAATTTGCTAAATGAATTACTGAAAATGAATTAAATTTAAAAAGAACCTAAGTATATTTGTAAACAATATCTCTAAAAATTAAAAAATTGACTAAGTATGTAAAATATCTCATTTCACTTTTTCTGGCATTTGGCCTGATAGTAAATGATGGCATAATACATTCACAATCAAATCCAGCAGCGTATTATCAAGTTTCATACGTTAAGAATAGAAATGAATTTAGTCATGCGCCTTGCAAATTATACCAATTCCATCAGATAAATTCCTCTGAAAGAATTGCATCACCAACTCTTTTTGCACACCTCAAGTTACAAGATGTTTATAATCTTAGAACTCGAGTTCTTTTAAAATTACGAATTGCACTTTATCAAAACATAAGCGCAACGAAAAAGCAACTTGTTTTTTTGAGCGAAATAATCACATCAAGCAACCACTATTCTAATTTATACATAGCCTAGAAAATTTTATTTCTAAGTATTTATGCATCTCAATGCATAGCGATGATAAAAAATGTCTAACCATTTATCATTTACAAAATGTATAAACACAATAACAAAACACGTTTGGAGAATTCTAAACAACCAACTCATTGGTTAAAAAGAAAAATCATGCTAATTATTACGGCATTCATGATCGGGATGTCAAACGGAATGAACAAAGGGGACAATATAATTCTTAAAAATCAAAATCATACTGAACAACACAAAAAAGATTGATTTAAATTTAACTAACCGCAAAGAGTTCGCAAAGAAAAAAACGCAAGGTTTTCAAAACTTTGTGAACCCTGCGTAATATTCTACGCATCTTGTAGTTACTATTTATTAAAACTTAAAACTCGAATTACATCACCAACCGACACATTACCCAATCCCAATCCAATAACATTTTGACCAAACAGCACTTTATTTCCAAAATTCCTATATTTCGCCAATGTCTTTAATGGGTCTTTTCCTGAAACCTCTCCCTTTTCCTGATCAACGGTCGTCATAACACATCGATCGCAAGGCTTCACACCAACAAAAGGAACGTTCCCAATTTTAAAATCACGCCAATTATCCTCCTCAAAAGCCTCCCCATTGGTAAAAACAAAATTCGGCCGAAATCGATTCATTGGAACCTTAACTTCCAATCGTCCGTTCAGATCATCCAACGAAGACTGCCCAATAATCAAAAAAGGATACGCGTCAGAAAAAGAAGTAATTTCATTCCCAGAGATAGCATAATCCGGATCTAATTTTCGCTCGCTCTCTTCAGGCATATATACCAAATGCACCGAGAATCCTAATAATTTTGTGAACCATTTCGAAATTGCCAAACTTACTTCAAAAGCATCTATAGTGTCTTCCCAAACAGTTACTCCAATTTTTGCAGTTCCATCTTTAAAAACTGGACGAAGTGGAATATCAACAGATTCTAAAAGCAATTTGTGAGAAATTTTTAAAAAATCACCCGCAATTTCTGGTCGCAAAAGCGCTAACTCAGGATGTTCCCGTTGCGACAAAAAGCGACCATCTTGATCTACCAATAACCAGCGTCGATCCAATTCTAAACCGCGATCGGTAACTTGAGCCTCTTGCAACGAAATTCCACCCAACGATTTTACAGGATAAATCCAAATTCCTGAGAGTTCCAGCATACTATTATTTTTTTCAAATCTACAAATTACGGCTGTTTTTTAATTTACCTCAGCTCCATTTAATGTTACTTTTTTTTAAGGTAAACTAAAACACCTCCCTATTTCAAACAAAACAGCCTTATCAAAAGGCTGTAAGGAAATCAATATTTTATGCAGGATTTATTTTTCACCTTTTTTTCTTTCGGTCATAGCCATTCCGCATTTCGGACATTTACCTGGCTTATCACCCGTAGAACCATCCATAGTACAAACGTATTTGCTTTTTGCCACAGTAGTTGTTTTAGCTTTGTCTTTATTTACTACTAAATCCATGCCACACTTGCTGCATTTTCCTTTTTTATCACTCACTTCTTTGGGGTGCATTGGACATGTATAGATTGTTTTTTGAACTTCTTTTTTAGGAGCAGAAGTTGTTGTTTGAGCTACAGTTGCATTACCCATTGCAAAGAATACTGTTAATGCAATAATTAGTGTTTTCATAATGTTTATTTATTTTATGTTATTAAGTTTTCTGAAATATTAGCCATCATAATTTAAAAAGTTTTTTAAAAGTAAAAGCTATATTTGGCATTCCCTAAGAATTCAAATACAGCTAAACTTATATGACTATTTCATTTTAATACTATTGATATTCTTAACAAAGTTACAACAGTTGGAATAGTATGAGAATGTTACAGCTAAAAACTGCATCTTATTTATTGCTTCCAATAATAGAATAAGCAACTGACTGCGATAAGGATAATACTATACTGAAAAACATAGCCACCCAAAAAGTATCTACTGTAAAACCGCCGACAATTTTGGTACACAACAATATGACCAAAGCGTTTATCACCAACAAGAATAACCCTAAAGTTACTATAGTAAAAGGCAAAGTCAACAATACCATAACCGGTTTAATAAAAACATTAAGCAAACCCAAAACAACAGCTACTACCATCGCAGTAAACGGGCCAGCTACATGAACACCTGGCAAAAAATGAGCAATCCCAAAAACTAATCCTGCGGTAATAATTATTCTTAAAATTAAATTCATAGCTATGTATTTTAATAAATTTTTATAAATATAATAAATATTCTATATCTCACTCAATTATTTTAAAAAATCACTTACAAATTTACAAAACATTATAGGATTTTCGGCATGCAACCAATGCCCAACGTTAGGAATAGTTACTATTCCCGATGAAGGAAAATGGTCTTTAATCCCATCGAAATCGCTATCAAGTATATAATTTGAACTGCCTCCTCGAATAAAAAGCACCGGTTTTTCAAAGACCAAACCAGAAGCTAAAGCTTTGCCAATTTCATCTATTTTTTCATTGAAAACTTTTAAATTAAATCGAAAAGCGAGTTGTCCCGGTTCTTGCCAAAATAAGCTTTTCATTAAAAACTGACGGGTGCCAAAATCTGGAATATAGTTTTTCATTATTTCTTCCACTTCATTTCGGCTAGGCTTAATTGAAAAATCTACCGCATTTAATCCTGCCAAAATATCCTGATGATGGGGAGCATAAAATTTAGGCCCAATATCGGCAATTATTAATTTATCAACTAGATTTGGATAAGTTGTTGCCAGAAGCATTGCTGTTTTCCCTCCCATAGAATGACCAATTACATCAATCGATTCCAGATCATTCGCTTGACAATAGTCGTAAACATCCTGAACCATAATTTCATAACTAAATTCATCCGAATGAAGACTGCGTCCATGATTACGCAGATCCAGTAAATGAACTTGAAAACCGTCTGCCGCAAATTGCGTCCCTAATGATTTCCAATTATCTGACATTCCTAAAAATCCGTGGATTATAAGTAAAGGCTTTCCGGATCCTTCTATTTTTGAGTAGAGCATTATGATTTTAGATTGCAGATTTTAGATTTTAGATTGCAGATTTTTAAAATCTACACTAAAAACCATTCATCCAATTTATAAACTATTTTAATTTTTGCAAATACATATTCACCACATTATCCAAACCAAGATAAATCGCCTCCGAAATCAAGGCGTGACCAATGGAAACTTCAAGCAATCCTGGAATATTTTGTTTAAAAAATGTAATATTGTCCAAACTCAAATCATGTCCTGCATTAATTCCTAAACCCAATTCGTTAGCCAAAATTGATGATTCAACATAAGAATCAATTCCCTTTTCATTTCCTAAACTGTATTGATGCGCAAAAGCTTCGGTGTATAATTCAATTCTATCTGTACCTGTTTTTTTGGCTCCTTCAATCATTTCAAGAATTGGATCAACAAAAATAGAAGTTCTAATTCCATTTCGCTGAAATTCCTGAATAACTTCGGCTAAATACGATTGATTTTTTATAGTATCCCAACCCGCTGAAGAAGTAATTGCTCCAATAGCATCAGGAACCAATGTCACTTGATCTGGTTTACATTCTAAAACTAAATCGATAAAATTATGCTGCGGATTTCCCTCTATATTATATTCCGTATAAACAATTGATTTTAAATCTCGTGCATCCTGATACCTAATATGACGCTCATCTGGACGCGGATGAATTGTTATCCCTTGACCACCAAATCGCTGAATATCAGTAGCTACTTTAAGCAAATCAGGTACATTTCCTCCACGAGCATTACGCAAAGTGGCTATTTTGTTTATATTAACGCTAAGTTTTGTCATAGAAAAAGTATTAATCTAATGTATTATTATTTTGAAATGACAAAAATACAAAGTAAAAGGTAGCATATTTAGCATATTTTTGATTATTTTGCATCGTTTAATGAACGAAGATTTATGACCGATTTAAAAGATTACATTACGAACGACTACAAAGCGATTGACATCCAAGAAACTATTGGGGCGGTTCAAGATTTCTTTGATGATTTAACCTTTTCGCATTTTCCAATTATTGAAGAAGGAGTTTTCATTGGAAGCATTGTAGCCGATGATATTGAAACTTTTGACAGTGATAAAAAAGTCACTGATTACAGATATACACTAGAACATTTTTTTGCAAGAGCTAATATGATTTGGTTAGATGTTCTAGAAGTCTTTGCAAAAAACCATGCTAATTTGGTTCCCATTTTAGACGAAAACAATAAATATATTGGCTATTATGAAATTGAAGATGTCATTAAATTTTTTCATGAAACCCCTTTTTTAAAAGAACCGGGAGCCATTATTATTGTCAGCAAAAATATCATAGACTATTCGATGAGTCAAATCACGCAAATTGTCGAAAGCAACAATGGCAAACTTTTAGGCCTATTCATTTCAAATTCTGACGTAAACACTATCGAAATTACTCTTAAAATAAGCGTTGGTTCATTGAATGAAATTATTCAAACTTTTAGAAGATACAACTACGATATCATTTCAGAACATAACGAAGACAATTACATTAACAGCTTAAAGGAACGTTCGGATTATTTAGATAAATATTTGAACATGTAGTTATTGAATGGCAGACCCAAAAACCACAATAACAAACAAAAAATATCAAAAAAATGAAAGTAGCTATTTATGGCCAATATTATTTGGTAAGCACAGAACCAATTATAAAAGACATTTTTGTATTTTTCAACAATAATAATGTAGAAATGGCTATTGAATCCGATTTCTTAAACATGTTGTATGAAAAAAAAATCATCGAAAAAGAATACAAAACTTTTTCCTCACACGATGTTCTAGATTCCAGTTTTGACATGCTGATTAGTATAGGCGGCGATGGCACGATGCTAAGAGCTGTAACACTTGTGCGAAATTCTGGAATCCCAATATTAGGAATAAATGCTGGCAGATTAGGATTTTTGGCAACAGTCCAAAAAGAAAACATTGCTGCTTTCATGCAAATTGTTATTGATAAAAAATATAAAATCTCAAAGAGAACCCTATTGAGTATTACTTGCTCGCCCGAAAACACAGCTATCGAAGGACTTAATTTTGCACTGAATGAAATATCAGTCAGCCGAAAAGATACTACTTCGATGATAACTATAGATACGTATTTGGATGATGAGTTTTTAAATTCTTACTGGGCAGATGGATTAATTATTGCCACTCCAACGGGAACGACTGGCTATTCCTTAAGTTGTGGCGGCCCAATTTTAACTCCCGATGTAAAAAGCCTTGTAATTACACCAATTGCTCCTCATAATTTAAATGCAAGACCGTTGGTCGTTCCAGACACAACCGAAATTAGATTAAAAGTATCTGGTAGAGAAGAACAATATTTAGTCTCTCTGGATTCAAGAATTCTGAGTGTTAAAAACGATTCTATTTTGAGCATAAAAAAAACCAATTTTGAAATCAATATGGTTGAAATTCCAGGAGAAACATTCTTTAAAACATTAAGATCAAAACTACTTTGGGGAGAGGACAGAAGAAATTAAAAAACCACATATCGATTGCATCCCTTTTGTCGTTACTATTAAGAGATTCGTACCTTAAAAAAGAGATCTCGTCTAAAAAAAGACAGTATTCAATAGATGCATGTTAAATCCTATTGATTATTATTATATTTGCAGGCAACTTATTAATTTTATGAGCAAAATTTTCATTTCTTTTTTATGCTTATTCACGTTTAATTCCATTCATGCTCAAATTCATGAAATAGGAATTTTTCTTGGAGGCAGCAACTATATAGGAGATGTAGGCTCAACAACTTATATTGCCCCAAATGAACCTGCTTTTGGAATTCTGTACAAATGGAATAGAAGCCCAAGACATGCTTATAGATTTTCGTATACCCAATCAAAAATTTCGGGTAATGATCTTGATTCAAAAGAACCAAGCCGTTACAATAGAGGATACAGCTTTACTAATAGCATAAAAGAATTATCAGCTGGAATAGAATTTAATTTTTTTGATTTTAATTTGCATCAAGAAAGACCAAAGTTCACTCCTTATGTATATACTGGCTTAAGTTATTTTATTTATGACGAACTATATATAGAGTCAGGAGAAACAAAAAAAAACAATTCGAAGAGTACGATTGCCATACCAATAACCTTAGGTGTTAAAACTAATTTATCAAGGAGTTTTATTTTAGGAGCAGAAGCAGGAGCAAGATATACCTTTACAGACAATATTGATGGCAGCAATCCTAGCGATAGTAGTCTAACAAAATTTGGAAATTTAAATAATAATGATTGGTACGTCTTCACGGGTATAACATTAACTTATACTTTTGGAGAAAAACCATGTTACTGTGCAGAATAAAGAAAGATGCTAAAAGACGAAATAAATACAGACAACGTTCCCAAACACGTAGCCATTATTATGGACGGCAATGGTCGTTGGGCAAAACAACAAGGATTTCTTAGAACAATTGGACACGAGAGTGGCTCAGAATCTTTAACAAAAATCATAGAAGAATGCTCTAATTTAGGTGTTAAATACCTAACACTTTATACTTTTTCTACCGAAAACTGGAACAGACCTAAATATGAAGTAGAAGCTTTAATGAAAGTATTAGTAAGATCATTAAAGAAAGAACTTAAATCAATGCTGGAAAATAACATTAAAATGAATGTTATTGGAAATATAGAAAAACTACCTTTGACCGCTCAAAAAGTAATATTTGACTGTATTGACAAGACCAAAGAAAATACTAAAATGACATTAACCCTTGCTTTAAGCTATGGATCTAGAGAAGAATTAACACATCTAATAAAAGAAATAAGCAATAAAGTTAAAAATAATATAATTTCAATAGACTCTATTGACGATTCAATTATTAATGAGCATCTTTACACGCATAATTTACCTGATGTAGATTTATTAATAAGAACTGGTGGTGAACATAGAATAAGCAACTTTATGTTATGGCAAATAGCCTATTCAGAATTATACTTTACTGATGTGTTATGGCCTGATTTTAAAGAAGAAGATTTACATGAGGCTATCATTAGTTATCAAAAAAGAGAACGTCGATTTGGAAAAACAAGCGAACAAATTAAATAATTTTTTAGTGTTACATAAAAGCATAAAACTAGTCCTTACCTTTATAATATTAGGAACTTTCACTCAAATTAAAGCACAGGACAGAGTGCCATTTGACCAAGGTAAAAAATACATATTAGGAGACGTAAAAGTTGTTGGAGACATAAGTTTCAACCCACAAACTGTTGTTACATTTGCTGGCTTAGAGAAAGGACAGGAAATTACAATTCCTGGTGAACAAATCAGTAGTTCAATAAAAAAACTAGGAAAACTTGGTCTTTTTGATGAAATCTCTTTTTACATAAACAGGATAGAAAATGATAGTGTTTTCTTAGACCTGAACATCAAAGAATTACCAAAAATAAATCAGGTGAAATTTGTAGGAGTATCTAAAAGTAAAACCGAAAGTTTTATTAAGGACAATGGTCTTACTAACGGTAAGATTGTAACCGAAAATTTAATTACAACTACCAAAAACTACATTGAGAAAAAATACAAGAAAGATGGTTTTTTCAACACAAAAGTTCACATAACCACAACTAAAGACTCCTTGAAATCCAACGAGGTAAACATGCTTGTAAAGGTAGATGTTGGCGATAAAATCAAAATATACAAAATTGATTTTGAAGGAAATAAAGAAATTCCTAGTAAAAAACTTTTAAGTTCAATGAAGAGCACAAAAGTTAAAAACTCCTTTAACGTCTTAAAGAGATCAAAATATATTGAAGACAAATACCAGGAAGACTTAGAAAAAATAGTTACTGACTATAAAAAAATTGGGTATCGTGACGCTCGTATTGTAAGTGACTCTGTTGCTTATAATGAAGAAAAAAACGCAATTTACATTAAAATCAAAGTTGAGGAAGGTCTTAAATATTATTTTGGCAATATCAAGTTCATTGGTAATACTGTATATTCCGATGAAGGATTAAGAAACATGCTTGGCATTACTACAGGAGATGTATATAACGGCGTATTATTGCAAGAAAGAATTGCAGACAAGTCAAAACCAGATGGAGATGACATGACCAATTTATATCAAAATAATGGCTATTTATTCTCAAACATTAATGCGGTAGAAACTAAAACTACTGATAATAAAATCGATTTTGAAGTTCGAATTACCGAAGGACCAATTGCATATTTCAACAAAATTACTGTAGTAGGAAACGACAAGACAAACGATGAAGTTATTTATCGTGAGTTAAGAACAAAACCAGGAGAAAAATACAATAAAGCAGAATTAGTAAGAACCATTAGAGAGATTGGTCAATTAGGCTTTTTTGACCCTGAAAAAATAGATCCAAAATTCAAAAATGTTGATTCGGGTGCTGGTACAGTTGACATTGAATACAATGTTGTAGAAAAAGGAGCTAGCCAAATAGAACTTCAAGGAGGATATGGCGGAGGTGGTTTCGTAGGAACTTTGGGACTATCTTTCAATAACTTTTCGGCAAAAAACATGTTTAACAAAGATGCCTACCATCCTCTTCCGATGGGAGATGGACAAAAAGTAGCATTGCGTTTACAAGCAAGTTCTTATTACAAAACCTACAGTTTATCTTTTTCTGAACCTTGGTTTGGAGGAAAAAAACCAGTTTCATTTAGTAGCTCATTTGCATTTAGCCAACAATATAGCTCTAACTATCAAACGCAAAGAATTGATAAATCAAAATACATTAACATTATATCATTATCTGTAGGTCTAGCAAAAAGACTAACTGTGCCAGATGATTTTTTCACCCTTTCACAATCAATTAGATTCCAGCAATACGATTTGCATAATTACTATTATGGCTTATTTACTTTTGCTAATGGTAGCTCTAAAAACTTATCCTACAATATAGGTTTGACGCGTAATAGCAAAGGACTTAATCCAATATTCCCAACTTATGGTGCTGAATTTGGAATAACTGGAGAATTCACTATTCCATATTCGCTTTTCAATGGAATTGATTATGCAACATTAGGAGAACAGCAAAAATATAAATATATTTACTCTGGAAATTCCTATGTAGATAATAATGACAGAGTTGTTTCATCTGGTGATTACTTAGACAAACTGCCATCATCAGGGACTGTAGCAAATAAAGTAGAGAAAAACAATTATCAAGATGCAGTAGCCGATCCTGGAAAAGTGGATCAAGAAAAATACAAATGGTTAGAATACTATAAAGTCCAATTTACTGGTGATTGGTACACCTCTTTATATAAAAAATTAGTATTACGCAGTTTAGTGAATTTTGGATTTTTAGGAGCATACAATCAAGACAGAGGAATGATTCCTTTTGAAAGATACTATCTAGGGGGAGACGGTATGGCAGGAAGCTCTATAGATGGAAGACAAAATATAGGATTAAGAGGATATGAAAATGCATCTTTGACACCAGCTAATTCAAATGGTGATTCTTATGGGGCTACCATATACAACAAATTCTCATTAGAATTGCGTTATCCAATTACACTAAAAGCATCTGCTTCAATCTATGCGTTGACTTTTGCCGAAGCTGGTCAAGCATATGCATCATTATCTGATTACCAGCCATTCAATTTAAATCGTTCTACAGGTGTTGGATTAAGAGTATTTATGCCTGCCTTTGGTTTATTAGGTATTGATTTTGGTTATGGGTACGACGCAGTTCCTGGAGAAATAAAACCAAGCGGATGGCGAACGCATTTCATAATAGGACAACAGTTTTAAATAAATTTGGTTTAAAATTTCTAAAATTAAAAATTATGAGAAAAGAATTTTTATTTATAATTTTATCCGCAATTGTTTCAACAACAATTAACGCACAAACCAGAGGAAATAAAGTAGGCTACATTGATATGGAATACATATTACAAAATGTACCCAACTATATTGAAGCCAAAGCTCAATTAGAACAAAAAGCTCAAAAATGGAAGCAAGAGATTGAAACAAAAAAAATAGAAATTAATAAACTTACAGAAGCTCTAAAAGCAGAAAAACCTTTATTAACGGCTGAATTGATAGAAGAAAGAGAAACCGAAATAAAGTTTCTTGAAACTGAAAAATTAGATTACCAACAAAAAAGATTTGGTCCAAGTGGAGATTTGATAATCCAAAAAGCAGGTTTAGTAAAACCCATACAAGATCAAGTATTCACTGCCGTTCAAGATATTGCTGAAGCCAAAAAGTATGACTTTATATTTGACAAATCTTCACATCTAACTATTCTTTTCGCCGCAAAAAGATTTGACATTAGTGATCAAGTAATTCGAATATTAAATAGAACTGAAAAAAGAGAACAATTAACTAAAAAGCAATTAAAAGAAGAAGAGTTAAAAGAAGAAAAAGAAGATGCTATAGATGAAAATCCTGAACTAGCCGCAAGGGAAAAAGCAATATTAGACAAACAAGCCACACGAGAGAAACTAGTTGCCGATAAAAAAGCAGCACAAGAAGAGGCTAAAAGAAAATACGAAGAAAAAAGAAAGCAGTTACTAGCTGAAAGAGAAGCCAAAAAAAACGGCACAGTTGTTGCACCATCAAACACCGATACAAAAACAACAACCCCTTCTGCAAATACAGAAACAGCTAAAACAGGAACTGGTGAAATTAAGCCAAGTGCTCAGGATGAACGAAAAAAAGCATTAGAAGAAAAAAGAAAAAAAATACTAGAGGAAAGAGAAGCTACAAGAAAAGCACTTGAAGAGAAAAGATTAAAAGAAATTCAAGATAAAGAAGCTCTCAAAAAAGCGAATGAAGGAAAATAAAAAAATGCAAATACTAATTAATTACTAAATATTTTAAAACAATGAAACAATTCAAAACTTTACTAATTGCTGCAATACTATTTATAGGAGCTACTCAAATTACAAAAGCTCAAACTAAAGTGGCTCATGTTGATGTAAGTGAAATTATGGGGAAAATGCCAGCTATATTGGATGCTCAAAAGCAATTACAAACGTTAAGTACTACTTATGATGCTGACTACAAAAAAATGGTTGAGGAATACCAAGCAAAATTAAAAAAATACGAAGAGGAATCTACTAAAGCTACTCCAGCTGTAAACGAAGAACGTCAAAAAGAAGTTCAAGATATGCAAAAAAGAATCGTTGACTTTAGAGACAATGCTCAAAAAGAATTACAAAACAAAGAATCTGAAATTATGAAACCAATTATGGAAAAAGTAAAAGCTTCTATCCAAAAAGTTGGTAAAGCTAAAGGATTCCAATATGTATTAGACAGCTCTACTCTTTTACTTGCTGACGGAACAAACATTACTGTTGATGTAAAAAAAGATTTAGGTTTTTAATCTAAAATAAATCAATAACAAACTGCTCTCCCGAAATATTGGGCTGAGCAGTTTTTTTTTACACAGAAAATTATAGTATATTTAAACGATAGCTTTTAAATTTGCAAGCATGACAAACGATAGACCAATTGGTGTTTTTGATTCTGGAATTGGAGGAACTTCCATCTGGAAAGCTATCCATGATTTACTGCCAGATGAACAAACAATCTACCTTGCCGACAGCAAGAACGCTCCTTATGGACAAAAATCAAAAAATGAAATCATTGCGTTAAGCATGAAAAACACGGATTTATTGATTGAAATGGGCTGTAAACTAATTGTGGTGGCCTGCAATACCGCTACAACAAATGCTATCCAGGAATTAAGAGCAAAATACAACATTCCATTTATTGGAATAGAACCTGCGATAAAACCTGCAGCAACAAACTCCAAAACAGAAACTATTGGAATCTTGGCCACAAAAGGAACTTTAAACAGTGAACTTTTTAATAAAACGGCAGAGAAATACCAAGACATTAAAATCATCGAGCAAATAGGTTACGGATTGGTTCAATTGATTGAAGACGGCCAAATAGATTCTCTTGAAATGACTCAATTACTGTATTCCTATCTCACCCCGATGATTGAAGCCAATATCGACTATCTCGTATTGGGCTGCAGCCATTATCCCTATTTAATCCCTCAGATAAAAAAAATTCTTCCGGAACACATTCATATCATTGATTCCGGGCAGGCTGTTGCCAGACAAACACAAAAAATTCTTAGAGATAATGTTGGCTTTTCAACTGCAAAAAATAGTGAACCCCTTTTTTACACGAACACCAATCCAAAAGTTTTAAATGAAATTTTAGAAAACAAATACAACATTGAAGAGAAGGATTTTTAAACTAGTCCATCTTTCTCCGTACAAACCAGATACCGTCTAAATTAAGATTCAATGTCAGTTTGTGATAATTTTCTTGAATTAATGAATTTGTTATTTGTCCTTTACTTCCATAAGTATAGGAAATAAACAAGGCAGAGGACAAATGATCTAATGGAAAAGAAGCTCCAATAGAAAAATTCTTGTCTTCAATTTTATTATTATTTACAACTAAATAGCCCGTATCGTAATGAGCTCCAGCTGCAAATTTTATTCTGTCAAAATAGTTTCTGGATATCTTTGTTTTTAGATACGAAAAACCCAATGAAAATTTTTCCTGATTGGAAAACTCACCATACATATCGGATTGGTTTGTAGCATCCCAAAAACTTTTTTCGTAATCAAAAGCTGCATTAAACTTATTCTTGAATGATTTATTAACTCCAAATCCAATATCCAAAGGCAAGTAAAAATCATCTGTATTCGACAGTTCATCTGTTTCCATATTGGTAGTCCCAGAATCATTCACTACAGTAACTGATTGAGTATTTGTAGCATTTACTCTTACTGGCGATTTTACATTCAATCCAAAAGTTAACGATGGACTCATTTTGAATTGCGAACTTAAAGCAGGCCTAACACCACCATAACTTATTTTTTTATCAATATTTGTAATCGAATTACCAATGAGATAACTTCTTTTATCTGTAGTATTCCCAAAAAGAACCGAAGCAGAAAAGCCGAATGATAATTTATCATTCAATTTATAAGCATACGATAAATCTAAATTATTCAAACCTCCTGTTCCCATTACATCCAAATAATAATACTCATTACTGCCGTCTATTATTGGAATTTTTAATCCTGAAATCTTAAAAGAAGAACTGGAATAAGGCATCATCGCCACACTAAATGCAGATTTTTTAGTGATTGGAAAAGCAAAAGCAAAATGTGAAAATTGAAAATTATTTCTTTTTTCTTTTTTGAGATTACTTTCAAAAGACGATTGAATTCCAGTACCTCCAATTTCGAAAAAGAAATTATTAGCAGGAATATTAATTAATGATGCAGCATTTTTGTTATTGATAAAATCATCAGATGGAAGTCCTATTCCAGCAGTACCTAAAGCAGCCGTTAATCCAAAATTGGATTCATACAAACTCCCTAATCCATAAAGAGAATAAGGCGAAGTAGCAATACTTTGTGAATAGCACCAAAAAGAAGCAAAAAAAGCTAAAACCAGAAACGAAGCACTCTTTTTCATTTAATACGTTATATAATAAATTTGTAATTTTATTTTACTTTCCTTGTTCGTTTGATCTCCCAGTGCAACCCTTCCGACAATTTTAGATAAAGTAGGCAAAGTAAAGAGCAACCCACTTTTAGAATCCGACTCTTTGAGCATTTCTTTTTGTAAAAAAGCCCCAAGAGACAATTCATAACCAACGTTTTCATCAAATTCATCATTGGCATTATTCAGAGTCGCAACTACAGTAGCCCCACTAGAATCTGCAAGTGTAGATTTTATCCGATTTAATTTATCAACTACATAAACACTTAGAGTTTGAGGTAATGGAAACATTTCGGAATACGAATTTTTGACGGGTTTTACCATTAACTTTGCGTCAACAATAGCACCTTTTTCCGAGATATATTTTAATTGTTTTATGTTGGGAAAATCAATTCTGCAGGCTATCCCTGTACCCGATTGTATGAATCCTGTGTTACCAGTGTACAAGCTGGATAAATTCATTTTGGACAAAGGCAGATCTTGAATTAAAGTTCCTACTCTATCCGATGAAACTGCATTAAATTGCTTAGTAGCATCAGATATTGTAAAATCCAATACATAAACATCACCTGAATCTCCTCCTTTCCCTTTGGAATAATACAGCCGAAGTACGCTAGACAAGTTAAATCCTATTACACTGGAAGAAGTGCTGGAAGATGATTTCAATACAAAACCCCTCAAGTATTCATTAAACTCTTCGGAGGTGGTAATTTCATTATTTTTAAATTTATTAAAAAGCTCAATCCCAAATTCATTACTCATTTTTATATTGATACTGTCCTTCCCTATGGGTTTTGGCCGATAACTAATAGCTCCTAAACTGGCTTCATTATAGCCAAGGCTGGAACTATTATAAAAACTCTTATCATTTACATTGGGCTTAAAATTCTTAATTACCCGATGAACATTTATAGTTTGAACCTTTGTAGTATCCGCATAATAATAATCGTCATATCGCATAATCATCGCAATGGAATCAAAAACATATCCCGTTGCATCTGTATCTGAACTTTGGCTAATTAGATTAAAGGAACTTGCCGAAACTTGAAAATAGCTATCCGACTTAACTTTTCCAAAAAGCGGATCATCATAATTCCCAACCAAAATTCTGCTTTCACTTGAAGTAACCAAAGAGTCCATTTTTATAGTGGAAACATCTATCGTAAGCGTATCTATAGAAATCACTTTATTTTTTAGCGCTAAGTAGTCTGCTCCTACAACAAAATCCCCTTGATCTACATCGCTATCACAGGAAACAATTAAGAAACCCGAAAAAATTAAAAACAAAAACTTGTACATATCTATTTTTTGGGCAAATATATAAGTCCGCATTCCAGCAGTCCTAATAACATATACCAGACCGACTAATCCATCTATAAAAACAAAAAATCAATCTACCTGTTGCATTTCTGTTTAAAATAGAGATTCAGCCCTTATAATTGCCAGTTAGTCTATAAAATAAAGCCATGCATATATATTCTTTTTTATTAATTAACAACACAACTACTTTTGAACCAATAATTAAATAATGAGAATACACAACTTTACTACAATCTTGATTCTAATCCCACTATTTAGTGTTTATGCACAAAATGGATACACTTTTGAATTTAACACCAAAACTGAACCAATAGATAATGGTTCTATAAAACAAACTGAAATTGGAATGCAATTTCTTAAAGACTTTAGTACCAATAATAAATTGACAAATACTTTTAAATATAAGAGCACAACAATTACTGATGAGATAGAAACTTATCTGTTAGCAAATTATGACTCAAATTACAACAATACTCATTTTAACAGTTTTAGCAATGTTTTTGAGTTTTCACATCAGTTTTCTAAAAACACAAAATTGAGTTTAAGCATTGAACCGACTGTTAATTTTCAAAATACTATTAGCATTTCTGATGTAATTATTTTGGGTGGCGTTACGATTAATCAGGTAATAAATAAAAACAGCAGTATTGATTTAGGGATAAAAAGAATGACCGTTTTTGGAAAACCACAACTGCTTCCAACATTTGCATTTAATCATCAATTCAACAAGGATTTTGATTTAAAATTAGGATTTCCAAACACAGAACTGTCCTATTCGAGTTCTATTCGTGATAAATTTAGGATCAGCAATGACTTTAGCGGAAGCAACTACAACTTGAGTTCTTTGATTGTCGCAGATGACAAAAGCAATATAACTAAAGTTGGATTTTCGCAAATGGAGACCACATTACAATATGAAAGAAACATCGACACCTCTTGGTTTGTGAATTTCAAAGGAGGGTATTCGACTAAGAAAGAATTTAAATTTTCGGATGAAAATAAAACAACAGAAATAAATCAGGCCTTAAAAAACGGAAGCGTCTTTTCTATTAGCATTAAATACAAACTTTAATAAACACCATGCACATTATGAAACATTTAAAAAAAGGTATATTTATTACCACATTACTTATCAGCTTAATTTTCATTGGATGCAGTAATGATGATGATGACGATGACACACTAGGAAACTGGGTAAAAAAATCAGCATTTGATGGTCCGGCTCGATCAAGCGCAACTAGCTTTGTCATTGGCACTTTTGCATATATAACCACTGGCTATACAGGAGATGAATATCTAAAAGATTTATGGGCTTACAATTCTACTGGCGATTATTGGGAACAAAAAGCAGATTTCATAGGTATTGCCCGAAGTTCTGGCAGCGGTTTTGAATTAAACGGAAAAGGATATGTTGGTCTCGGCTATGATGGAACCAATAAATTGAAAGACTTTTACCAATACAATCCAGACACAAACAGTTGGTCACAAAAAGCAGATTTTGGAGGAACAGCCCGTTATAGTGCCGTAGGTTTTCAAGTGGGCGGAAAAGCTTTTTTGGGAACAGGTTACGATGGTAATTACTTAAAAGATTTCTACCAATATAATGACACTGATAATACTTGGACACAAGTAAATGGTTTTAGTGGAAACAAAAGAAGAAATGCCACTGTATTTGTAATTAATGATATTGCTTATTTAGGAACAGGGATAAATAGTGGTGTCAATCAAGTAGATTTTTGGGCATTTGATCCAAGTACAGATGTATGGACCAGAAAAAGAGATTTGGATGATGACGAGAGCGATCACGATACCTATTCAATTACAAGAGCAAACGCATCCAGTTTTACTATAGACGGATTAGGTTATGTTGCTTGCGGTTCAAGCGGAAATACAATCTGGGAGTACAATCCTAAAACAGATATTTGGAGTACCAAAACAGCTCTTGAAGGATCAGGAAGATCTGATGCTGTTGGGATTAGCATAAATGGCGAAAGAGGTTTTATTGCCTTAGGAAAATCAGGAACTTCCTATTTTGATGATGTATGGGAATTTAAACCAAAAGAGGAGCAAAATGACGATGATAATTAATAACAGTAACGACAAATTCTTCTGGAAAAAAAACCAGAAGAATTTGTCATATATTTTAAATTTAAGCTTGATAATATTTATAATTGGATTATTGCTTTTTATTTTCTGCAGACAAGAACAAGAATTAAATATTAAATCTATAAAAACAATTAATGGCTGGGGTTATATAATTACCAATGACAACAAACCAATTATAAAACAAACCATTATACCAGTAATTAGTGAGTCCAAAAGTTTTAAAACAGAAAAAGAAGCTTTGGCTGTAGGGCAATTGGTACTCGAAAAATTGAACGCTGATAATTCACCCACTATTACAAAAAATGATTTAATTTTATTAAAAATAAAAATGTAGATGAACTTTGCGTCAATAAAAAATAACGGCTCCAATAAAATACTGATTCACACAATCATTTGGTGTTTTTTTATTAGCAGCTCACTTATACAATTTTATGAAAGCCCTTATCGCATTAGTACCGATTTCTATATCCAATGGTTAACAGGTATAATTCTATTTTATCTTAATTACACTTACCTTGTTACCCATTTTCTTTTACAAAAAAAATACACCTATTATATAAGTGTAATACTGGTCTTGATTATAATTTTCATGCTTATCAGACATGAATTTTTCATGCCCGAATTTCGTGAAATGAAACCTCCAAATGGTGTAAATTACCCAAAGATTCCTTACACCAATGAGAACTTTGATCATAGAATGCACAGAAGAGAACAACCTTTCTTCTTTAAAATTGTACCTTCCGTCTTTTATATTTTAATCATAGCGATAAGTACAATTATCAAAACATTATCTGAGTTTTACGATGACCAACAAAATAAACTGATTGCTGAAAGCCAAAGAACAGCAACCGAATTAAACTATTTAAGAACCCAAACAAACCCTCACTTTTTGTTTAATTCGCTAAACAGCATTTACTCATTAGCTCATAAAAAATCTGATTTGGTTCCTGATGCTATTGTTACTTTGTCCGAAATGATGCGGTATATGCTTTATGAAACCGATAATAAATATGTTTTGCTCGAAAAGGAAATCGACTATATTAAAAACTATATTGACTTACAAAAATTAAGGCTCAACAATATTGAAAACATTAGTATCAACATACATGGCAACACTAAAGACAAGTTTATAGAACCCATGTTATTGATTTCATTTATAGAAAATGCATTCAAATACGGAACCGATTATAAAGGAGCTGCTTATGTGAAAATTGTAATTACAATCGAAGAAGGTGTATTCTCTTTTTGGGTAGAAAATAAAATCGAAAATAACAAAAGAGACCCCGAAAATTCAGGAATTGGCTTGGCAAACATCAAAAACAGACTTAATTTGCTTTATCCAAACACACATCAACTGGATCTAACATCGACAGATTCGAAATATACCGTCCATTTGGTTTTACAATTAGATCAGATTCAGCCAAAAACAAATACTACTTTTACAACAACATCATAAATAGAAAAATATGAAATGTGTTATTATAGACGACGAGCCATTAGCAGTAGATTTATTAGTTGAATTTGTTGGAAGAGTAGATTCCCTAGAACTAGTGACCACATTTACCAATGCGATTGATGCTATATCGATAATCAATCAATCCGAGATAGATTTAATTTTTTTAGATATTGAAATGCCTCATTTTTCTGGAATTGATTTTATAAATGCTATCGAAAAAAAACCATTAATCATATTTACAACTGCTTATTCTAATTATGCAGTCGAAGGTTTTAATTTAGGTGCAGTAGATTATTTAGTAAAGCCAATTCCTTTTAATCGATTTTTAAAAGCGGTATTGCGAGCACAGCAAATTTTGGCACCAAAGAGTCTCCCAATACCAAATCAAATAACAAGTGCTCCAGAAATTGAACATGATTTTATGTTCGTTCGAGCTGAATATGAAAATGTAAAAATTAATTTTTCTGATATTTTATTTATCGAAGGATTGAAAGATTACGTGAAAATTTATACCAGCGATAATAAATACACATTAACTTTAATAAGTTTAATAAAATTAGAAAATTTGTTGTCTTCCAAAGGTTTTGCAAGGATTCATCGCTCGTATATTATCAATATTAAACATATAAAATCCATCCAAAAAAACAAAGTGCTAATAGCCGAAAAAAGAATTCCTATTAGTGAAAGCTATAAAACTTCATTCTTTGAAAAAATAAATATTTAGTTGGTTAAATTTGAGATTGATTTACTCTTTGAACCAACTCGAATACATTACATAATTATTGGATATGCGCTCTATCTCTCCTGCAAAATTGGATTGGTCAATGTCTTTTACTTTCTTCGCAGGAACACCAGCCCAAATAGTACCTGGTTCTACAATTGTATTTTGAGTAATCACCGCTCCTGCCCCAATTATTGAATTACTGCCAATGACGCAATTATCCATAACAATTGCTCCCATTCCTATCAATACGTTGTCATGTATGGTACAACCATGAACAATTGCATTATGGCCAATAGAAACATTATTCCCAATAATGGTGGGATGTTTTTGATAAGTACAATGAACAATTGCTCCATCTTGAATGTTAACTTTATTACCAATAGTAATAAAATGAACATCTCCCCGAATTACAGCATTAAACCACACACTGCATTCAGCTCCAAAAGTGACATCACCGACTATTGTAGCATTTTCAGCCACATAACAATCCTCGGGTATATTGGGCGATTTTCCGTTAACAGATTTTATTATCATCTTGAAAATTATAGTTAATTAATTGCTGGACAGTTACAGTCATACTTTTTAGGCTTACACAAAAAGTTAAGCCCTAAAGTAATTTGATGAAATCCTCCATTTTCATATTGAATATCGCCCAATAAATGGGTATAAGTATAAGCAAACATATAGTTTTTATAATTAAAACCTAAAACTGGAGTAATATATTGTAATTTCTGACTATTCGTTCCGCCTCCATTAATAAATTCGGCACCATCAAAACTTTTTCTATAGGACAAACCACCCCACAACTGTCCCATTTCTAGGTTTTTATAAAATTTTAAATTCATATCCAATGCACTCTCCTTTGTCTTATCTACATATTGATACAACAAAGAAGGCTCCCATAAAACCTTATCAGAATTACCAAAAATATAACCACCGCTAATAATAAATTTTCTTAAGTTGTCACTCTCGTATTCGGTATAAAGTGCCTGGCGTGTTTCTAAAACATTCTTAACAACCGCATTAAAACTAAAATCAAGAAGATTATAGGATGCCCCAATATCTAAATTAAAATAGGAAGCATGTTGTTGTATATTTCCCAAAGCTGGATCATAATCTCCAGAATTCTGGAAATCAGTTTCGTCCAATTGGCTTTGATTGACTCCAACATTAACACCAAAAGACAACTGATTCAAATCGACTTCATCTCTAGAAAACATGATATGGTGCGCATAAGTGGCTTTGAAACCAAATTGAGAATGGTATCCGTTTACATCATTAAAAAGTATAGCTCCAACTCCAGATCTCTCTCCTACCCTGCCATTATAACTTAATGTTTGAAGAGCTGGAGCATTTTCTTGATCGAACCATTGCTTTCTAGCAGTAAGCCTTAGTTTGCTGCAATTTGCCGCACCTGCCATAGACGGAAAAATTAAATAGTAATTATCCGATAAATAATCTGAATATATTGGTATTCCTTCCTGTGAAAAAGTACTTAAACTGATAAAAAAAAGAACAATTACTAACTTGATTTTGGTGTACATTTAGAAGGAATTTTATAAAATTAATTGCGTAAATAAAATTTTTGTTAATTTATTCATTAAAAAACCAAATATAGTTAATCGCAGAAAATAACTTTAGTAAATTTGCAAAAAATCGACGAATCATGACTAAAATAACGATAAAAGAAACACAAAACCCGACCATTATAAAATTTGAATTCCCGGATTTCATCACTCAAAATGAAAGTTACGAATTTAAGAATATAGATGAGGCAAAATCATCTCCTCTAGCTCAGCAGCTTTTCTATCTGCCATTTGTAAAAACGGTGTATATCTCCGGAAATTTCATCGCTGTAGAAAGATTCAGTATTGTGGAATGGGATGATGTAAAAGAAGCAGTTGCAGAACAAATTGAAGCTTTTCTTGATAAAGGCGGTGTTATAATTGTTGCTGATGAGAATAAATCCAAAAAACAAGCGATTACCGTTTACGGAGAATCAACTCCAAATCCATCGGCATTGAAATTCGTTGTCAATAAGATGATAACAAAAAATGCAGTTGAATTTAAAAATATCGATCAAAGCGCCCCGTCGCCACTAGCAACAGAACTATTCAAGTTTCCGTATGTAAAAGAAATATTTATTGACGAAAATTATATTTCGGTTACAAAATATGATATTAATGAATGGCAGGATATTACATTAGAATTAAGAACTTTTATCAAGCAATTTATTGAAAACGGAGGAACGGTTCTAGACGAAAATTTAATTCAAACCATTGTTAAAGACGAAAAAACGAAAGACGAATCATTTGATTCCCTTGACGAAATTTCTCAAAAAATCATCAATATATTAGAAGAATATGTAAAACCAGCCGTTGCTGCCGACGGTGGAAATATCCTTTTTGACTCCTATGATGATGCTACAAAAACAGTAAAAGTAATTATGCAGGGAGCTTGTAATGGCTGTCCATCATCTACTTTTACTTTAAAAAGCGGTATTGAAAACATGTTAAAAAGCATGTTGAATGATGAAGGAATTAAAGTAGAAGCTGTTTAAATTATTAATTCACAAAAAACAAATTTTAAAAGCGTTTCCAAATGGAGACGCTTTTTTTATGCCCAACTGTTAGTTTTGCGAAAAACAACTCCTATATAACTAAATAATATCACTTTCAAACAAAATAATAAATAACACATTTTCAGTTATTTAAACAAAAAAAACTTATTTTTGATATCCAAACTAAACTTAAAAACCTATGGGAGTATCATCATTTTTAAAAAACTTATTTGGCTCAGCCAAAGTAACAGCAAACGAACTAATAGAGCATGCCGAAGCTGCTATTGAAGAAACCAAAATAAGCGCTCAACCTTATGTAGAAAAAGCTGAAGCCTTTGTAGAAGAAACTGTTGATAAAATCAAAGAAACTGCAACTCCTCATGTAGAAAAAGCAGAAGCATTTATACAAGAAACTGTTGACAAAATCAAAGAAACTGCAACTCCTCATGTCGAAAAAGCAGAAGCATTTGTAGAAGATGCGGTCGCCAAAGCTAAAGAAGCGGCAACCCCATATATTGAAAAAGCGGAATCAATTTTAGACGATGCCAAAGCAAAAGGAACAGAAGCCTTGAATAACCTAAAAGAAAAAACAACTGCTTCTGACCCAAAAAACCTTGAAAATCCAACAAAAAAGAATGAAGAAGATCTTGAATAGATTTTTATAAAAAATATAAAATCGTATTTTTGCAATTCAATTTACAGCCTTCTCCATTGAGAAGGTTTTTTATGAATTAAAATATGACTTTAGATCCAAATTACATTGCCAATTACGCTAATACTTTTATAACAACGCTTATAGATTATTCCCCAAAAGTTATTTCTGCTTTAATTATTCTTTTTATTGGTCTATATGCCATTCGAATAATTAATAGGCTTATTCGGAAAATAATGATCAAAAGAAACTTAGACGCTACACTTAGCAAGTTTCTTGCCGATATTTTACTTTGGGTTTTAAGAGTATTATTATTTGTTACTTTCATCGACAAATTAGGAATTGGAACCTCTTCATTTGTCGCAATATTAGGAGCAATGGGACTTGCTGTTGGTTTGTCTTTACAAGGCTCATTATCTAATTTTGCTGGAGGAATGCTTATTATTCTCTTCAAGCCTTTTAAAGTTGGAGATACCATCGAAGCTCAGGGAGTACAAGCTACCGTTTTAGAAATTCAAATTTTTGTAACCAAATTAATCACTTCAAATAATCAGACCATTTTTATTCCCAACGGAACTTTATCAAATGGAACAATTATCAACTATTCGATGCAAGGATCTCGAAGAGCCGATTTAACGATTTCTATATCGTATGAAACCAATCTGAAAGTCGCAAAAGACATCATAACTGCTGTCCTTAAAAACAACCCTAAAGTACTTACTTCACCAGTAGCAGAAGTATCTGTAAAAAACATCACTGACAATTCTATCCAACTAGCCGTAAGACCTTGGGCAAAAAACGAAGATTTTAGTTCGGTTGTATCAGATACTTTAGAGAATTGTAAATTAGCCTTTGATACCGCAGGAATTATTTTTCAGCCGTATGTAACAGAGAAGTCAAAAAATAACCAATAACAAGACTATTTTTTTGCAGTTGTAATTAAAAAGTCTTTCAAATAATAAGGTTCAAAATAAGCGACATCTACAGTGTCGCTTATTTTGTATTTATCAAAACTCAAAGCACTCATTTCATTAGCCGATGGATACTTAATTTCATCTAAAAACACAAAATTATCTTTTGTTAAAACAGCTTTGCATTTCTCATTGCAGTCGCCAACAAAATATACTTTCTCAGCAAAATCTTCAAAAGAATTTTCATCAATAATTTCAGCTAAGACCTCACGCTTTTTCTCTAAAGTTGCAGAAAAAACAGCACTATAGACTTCCATTCTGCGGGCATCAATCATTGGAACAATCAATCCATCCGTCACCTTAACTTTAAAAGCCAATGATTGCAAAGTATCGACCGCTATCAATGGAATATCCAAAGCATAACACAAGCCTTTGGCCGCCGAAACACCTATTCTCAAACCAGTATAAGAGCCTGGACCTTGACTTACTGCAATCGCCGTTAAATCTTTCAATTGAATTCCAGCTTCACTGATAATTTCTTCAATAAAAACATGTAATCGCTCTGCATGAGAATATCCTTCTTCGGCAATTTCTTTGCACAATATAGTTTTTCCTTCTTTTGCCAAAGCAACAGAACAATTCTTAGTAGCGGTTTCAATATTGAGAATATAGGACACTTTAATTTAGATTTTAGATTGCAGATTCTAGATTGCAGGTTTTAGATTTATAAATCTAAAACTTATTGCGCTTGCAAATTTACACCGAATTTTCAAAAATCCTTTATAAAAACAAAAACACGTCTAGAAAAATCTACACGTGTTTAGTTTTTTATTTAAAAGAAAACTGAAATTATTTTTTATCTCCCTCCTTTGGAATAAACACTTTATCTCCAGAGTTTAAATCTTTGGAAACTGTTGTATAAGGTCCTGTAATTACCACATCTCCTTTTTTAAGCCCTGATAGCACTTCAATATTGGTATCATCTTGAATTCCTGTTTTTATGATTCTAATTTTGGCTTTATCACCCACTTTCACAAAAACACATTCCAATTTTTTATCACTTTTAGGTGCTGGTTTTTTTTCATCAGATTCAGGACCATCCGCTTTACCAATTTTAACAGCTGTTGTATCTGACTTCACCACAACAGAACTTATTGGAACTTTAACCACATTCGTTTTTGTGGTAGTAATAATATCAACTGTTGCTGTCATTCCTGGACGAAATGGAGAATATGAAACTGGTTTTCCAACCACTAAATCTTTATAGGAATCTTTCAGAATTCTAACTTTTACTTTAAAATTAGTCACCTGATCTGCTGTCAAAGCCGTACTGGCAGAATTAGAAATACTCGTAACAACTCCTTTGAACTGTTTTTTCAAATAAGCATCCACTTCAACATTGGCAAGATCGCCAACTTTTATTTTTACAATGTCATTTTCATTAACATCCACTTCAACTTCCATATTGTTTAAGTTGGCAACTCTCAAAAGTTCGGTACCAGCCATTTGCTGTGTTCCCAAAACTCTTTCGCCAAGCTCTACATTTAATACAGATATTGTACCGTCTGCAGGAGCATAAATCACTGTTCTGCCTAAGTTATCTTTAGCTTCACTTACAGTTGCCGATGCACTTTGCACATTATAATATGCTGATTGCTTATTCGCTTTTGCAACTTCAAAAGAAGAAACAGCCTTGTCCCAATCTGATTTGGAAATAATTCCTTTCTCAAATAACGTTTTATTTCTTTCATAGTTGGCCTTAGCCTCATTAAAAGAAGCATCAGACTGACTTAAACCTGCTTTAGAACCTGACAAATTAGCTACGCTTCTATTCAATCCTGAAGTATATAAATCGGGATTTATCTTAACCAGTAAATCTCCTTTTTTCACAACTTGTCCTTCTTTAATAGGCAAATCTATAATTTCGCCAGAAACCATAGAAGCAATTTTTACTTCAATTTCGGGTTGAATCTTACCCGTTGCCGAAACAGTTTCTACTATTGTACCAGTTTCAGCATTGGTAATTTCTACTTCCTTGCCTTTATCTTTATTCCCAATAACTCCAGCTTTTGAAAGCCCTATTAGTAATCCAATAACTAGTACTGCTACTCCTAATAATATATAAATTGTTTTTTTTGACATGGTGCTATTTTTTAGTAATTGGAACTATTGGAATTCCGAAATAAAATTCAAGTATCTTTATTCTGAACATGTATTCGTATTTTGTTCTTATAACATCTGACTGAGCATTAGTTAACAATGTCTGAGCCTGCGTAAAATCAAATGAATTCATCAAACCTACATCATACTTTTCTTTTGCGTAGTTGTAAGCTTGCTGTCTTGCCTCTAAAGTTACCGTTGATGACTCATACGCATTTAAGGCTCCTTTTGCATCTGTAAAAGCAGTGTAAACGTTACGTTGTAAATCTAAACTTTTTTGCTCTAAATCTATTTTGGACTTCTCTAAACTTACCTTACTGCGTTCAACATTATTCCTAACTGAGAATCCGTTAAATATTGGAACATTCAATTGAAAACCAAAATTATGTCCTTTATTATCCCTAAACTGATCCAAAACAGAATGTGGTCCCGTATAAAGCGGATTTCCATTACCATCAGTACCAACAAGTCTATCACTGTAACTCGCACTTGTACCAAACTGATAAAAGCCTCTAAGAGTAGGCTGAAAAGCACCTCTGGCGATAACAACATTTCTCTCTGCAATTTCAAGATTTGTTTGTGCCAGCTTCAATTCTGTTCTTATTTCTTTTGCCTTATTATAAATATCAGTTGGAGTTTGCGCCATGATATTATTCTCATCCTTTGCATTTGTATTATCAACAACATCAAAATCTGTAAACTCTTTTAGTTGCAAAAGTTGTGAAAGGCTTAATCTGGAAATCAACAAACTATTTTCAGCAATTATAATAGACTGTTGATCAGTTGCTATAGTTGCTTTCAAATCAAACAAATCTCCCCGAGGAATTGATCCTGCATTAACCATTTGTTCAGAACGAGCCAAACGCTTTTGATCAATAGATAATTGTTCTTTCTTTACTTTTAAATTTTCTTTATTAAAAAGAATTTCTAAAAATGCATTCGCCACATTCAGTGAAATATCTTCCTGCATTTTCAAAAGTTGGTATTGGGATGCTATTATAGAAAGTTTAGCTCTTCTATAAGCATTTTGATTTTGCAGACCTTTATAAATATCAACACCTGCGTTAATTCCTAATGAAGAATACTGTGTAGTTTGAGTTGAAGCAATATTGGTAACTGGGTTAACGTTCAATCCTATATTCCAGGAGTGCGAAGCATTTCCGCTTACTGATGGCAGATAACTACCAAGAGCCCCTTTTTTATCAATTGCAGCATTTTTAACATCTAGCTCAGAAAGTTTAATTGTGATATTATTTTCTAATGCATAACGCACACACTCTTCCAAAGTCCATACTTTGGTTTGTGCTTGAGCCGAAAGTCCGATCAAGAATACAAAAGCGATACTTATATAATTTATTTTTTTCATTTTTAATGGAATAAAGTCGCAGTAAATGCACTGCATATATTTAACTTAATTTGTTTATCAAAAACCTGCTTCGATAATTAGTTTGGTTTTGCTTCCTCAGTTTTCAAGCCTTGATTCCAAACTTTAATTTTGTCTAAAGCTTTAATACCGCTTTTTATTTCAACATAAATTCCATCGCTTACTCCTAGAATTATGTTTTTTCTTATGAATTTTTGCAAACCAGTTTGAACTTCAACATACGGTTTTAGTGTTTTTTTATCAAATTGAACTAATGATTCTTTTACAGCCTGCACTTTATCTGCTTTCTCTAAGATGATAGATGCATTTGCGCTTAATCCAGCTCTGATAAATGTATTGTCTCTATTGGTTAGAGTAGCTTTAATTTCAAATTGAATCGCTCCGTTTTCCGTTTTTCCTTTTGGTGCAATATCAGTCAAAACAGCTGTGAACTTTTTATTTTCAATAGCTCCAACAGTAATTTCAATAGGCATATTTAGCTTTATCTTTCCAACTTCAGATTCATCTACTTTACCTACAAATATCATTCTTCCAACATCGGCAACACTTGCAATAGTTGTTCCTTCATTAAAATTATTACTTTCAATTACCTGATTACCAACTTTTACAGGAACGTCAAGTACCATTCCATTTACTGTAGAACGAATTAGCGTATTTGCATAATTTCCTAATCCTGAACTTGTTCCTGTTTTTACGATATCAAACCCTTGAACAGAAGCACTATAATTTTGTTTTGCCTGATTATAAGCCAATTGCGCAGCGTCAAAATCATTGGCAGAAATCACTCCTTTATCAAACAATGTTTTTTGTCTTTGATACAATTTCTCTTGATTATCCAATGCAATTCGAGCAGTTCTCACCTGATTTTGTGAACTGCTTAAATTAGAAACATTGGCTACCACTTTGATTTTTGCGATCATATCACCTGCTTTAACAGATTCTCCTGCTTTTATATATACCGCTTCTATAATTCCAGAAATATTCGGCTTGATTAACACTTCTTCATCTGGAACAATATTTCCTGTGGCAAGCGTACTTTTTACAATGGTTTTCACTTCTACTTTATCGGTTTCAAAAACGATAGGAGATTCCTGATTTTTGGCATATAAATAATATAGCGCCCCGAAAAAAACTATTGCAATTAAGATCAATATTGTTATGGTTACTCCTTTTTTCATTTTATAAATTTTATTCGATTATTATTTTTTGATTGACTTTTATTCTGTTCGTAATGCTTCTACAGGCTTAACATTTATGGCAGTTTGAGCAGGAATGAATCCTGCTAACAATCCAGAACCCACTAATATTAACAAGGCGATAAAAACCACCATTAAATCTACACTCGGATTAACAAACATCATCCCCTCGGATGGCATTGAAGATAAAATTAAATTCAGAATAGCTATTAAACCAGTAGCTACGGCAACACCTAACATACCTGCAATTATTGTCAGAAAGATACCTTCCAACAATATCTGGGATCGGATTGCACCTGGAGTAGCTCCTAATGCTCTTCTGATTCCTATTTCTTTGGTACGTTCCTTTACCACAATCAGCATAATATTTGAAATACCAATAATACCTGACAGCAATACTAGAGTTCCAACAAAATAGGCAATGAATTTAAGTACCATAAACAGATCCTGCACTTTTTGAAATTCAGCAAATAAATCAAAATTACCTACTGCGCGGTCGTCATCAGGGTTAATAGTGTGCCTCTCTCTCATATATGCCAAAATACCTGGACGAAGTTCCGTAATTGATGCATCGTCATTTGCGGTAAGCGCCATCCAACCTACATCATCACCTAAATTAAATGCTTGTTGAAAAGTCGTAAATGGAGTGTAAATATCTTTTTGAGCCTCTTCCGCATTACTTCCATTATTCCCTTTCTTTTTATATACCCCAACAACCATAAAATTGATGCCGTTTATTTTTAAATAAGTACCAACAACTTCTTCGGCATTCATGTATAATTCATTGATAACACCACTGCCTATAACGGCAACTTTTCGCCTTGACACCAAGTCCTGTTGATTGACAAAACGTCCCTTAACAATTTCCATTTGTTCTTGCTTGACCAATTCTGGACAATCTCCATAAATAGTATAAGAACCCGTTTTTGTTCCTCTCACCACATTGCTCGCTCCATTAAAACTACCCATTTGGTTGCGAGGAGACACATATAATAAGTCGGGGAATTTTTGTTTTAAGGCATCAACATCGCTGTTCTTGAAACTATACTCTCTAATCTTTGGCAATCCTTTATACGGTTTTGAAGTAGTTTGTGTCCACATGAACATAGTGTTGGTGGCAATACCATCAAATCCCTTTTTTACTCCATTCTCCAATCCATTTGAAGCAGCCAATAAAATCACTAAGATGAATATCCCCCAAAACACCCCAAAAGCTGTAAGCAGCGTTCGAAAAGTATTGGCGGTCAAAGCCTCTAAAATCTCATTCCATTTTTCTCTATCAAACATAATTATTCGTCTCTAAGTGCTACAATGGGTCTAATCTTGGCTGCACGATAAGCCGGAACAAATCCTGCCAAAGCTCCAGCAACTACCAAAACAATTAAGGTTGACATCGCTACTGCAAAATCTACCTGCGGATTAACAAAATATTCGCTTTGCGCATGGGGGCCAACAAATTCCAAAAGTGCTAATCCAGTCAATAATCCAAGAAAACCTGAAATAGTGGTAATAAAGATGGACTCATGTAAAATCATTATAATTATGGAAATCGGTGAAGCCCCCAGTGCTTTTCGGATTCCAATTTCCTTGGTTCTTTCCTTTACAATAATCATCATTATATTACTTACCCCAACAACACCCGCAATGATGGTACATATTCCAACCCACCAAAAAAACAATCTGATGTACAGATTTAAATCGTAAAACTTCTTAACTTCTGTAACTGAATTATTAATCCCAATTCCACTCGTATCATCAGGAGCAACACCGTTTTTACTTCTCAAAAGTTGGCCTAAATTTTCAGTAAATCTATTGGACTCATCAACAGCCTCTTGATAACTATCTTTCTTTTTCAAAGTATAAAACATATTATTAATCTTATCACCAACACCAAATACTCTCTGAGTGGTAGATAATGGAAAAAAGATTCTTTTTTGATCCCAATCACCGCCTGGATCAGTAAAAACACCTACAACTTTAAAATTAATACCATTTACTGCAATCTGTTTTCCTATAGGATTTTGATCTTTAAATATGTCTAATTTTATTTTTTCGCTAATCACAGTAACTTTCTCTTTATTAGCAACATCATTGTTGTTTATAAAACGCCCCTGTATAACTGTAGCATTCTCAATTGCTAAACCATCCGGGTTCACTCCCCTATACTCATATGCCCCAGATTCTTTTCCGTAAACAATAGTTGCGCCCCATGAACTGTAGGTAGAACCCTTTATATCCATTAGATCTCCAAATTTATTTACAGAGAGATCGTAATCACTATTTCTAAATTGAATTCTCCTTCCTGGATTCAATCCTTTATAAGCCTTTGCAGTTGCTCCACCCCAAACATAAATAGATCCCACAGCATCTCGTTCAAATTGTTTTTCGATTCCATTTTGCAGTCCTTTACCAACCCCCAGCAAAATCACCAAAATAAAAATCCCAGAAGCCACAGAAATTCCCGTAAGGAAAGTTCTCAGCTTATTTTTGGAGATAGCCTCAAATATTTCTTGCCAACGTTCTATATTAAACATAAGAAGAAGCTCTAACTTGTTCTACCATTTTATCATCGATGATTAATCCGTCTTTTAGGACTACATTTCTTTTGCACATAGCAGCAATATCTGGTTCATGGGTAACGATCAAAATAGTTTTGCCCTCGTCATTAATTCCTTGTATCAATTCCATTACTTCATAGGAAGTTAGCGTATCTAAAGCTCCTGTTGGCTCATCGGCCAATAATACTTTTGGATTTGAAGCCAATGCTCTAGCAATTGCAACACGCTGTTTTTGCCCTCCAGAAAGTTCACTTGGCAAATGGTGTGAATGCGTAGCCAAACCTACTTTTTCTAAATATCTCATTGCGATCTCATTGCGTTCTTTCCTTTTTATCCCTTGATAATACAAAGGCAAAGCCACATTATCCAATGCACTTTTATAATTTATCAAGTTAAAGGATTGAAAAACAAAACCGAGAAATTGGTTTCTATATTTTGAAGCAATAGTTTCGTTTAATTTTTTGATAGGCACATTATCTAAAGTATAAAGTCCGGAATCGGCCTCATCAAGTATTCCTAAAATATTCAGTAATGTAGATTTTCCTGAACCTGATGACCCCATAATAGCAACCAATTCACCTTCTTTTATATTGAAATTAATTCCTTTTAGAACATGCAATTCTGTATGTCCCATTTTGTATGATTTATGTAAGTCTTTGATTTCAATCATGATTGCATATATTTTAAAAACAATAATAGTATCTTCTAAAAAAAATCGACAACAGAAAAAAAACAATCTGCTTATCAATTCAATACATAAGACTTATTTCCGATAAAAATGTTACACCCCCATTTAAAAAATATATTTGTTTGGTTACATTTGCTGACAAAAAAACAGAACAAATGCTAAAATATTTTTTATATCTAATTATTTTCACAACAATTCTATCAGTAACTGTAGGCTGTTCTTCAACCTCTCAAAAAATTGAAGCCTTAAAACCTGAACCAGACGATGCTGTACCACTAACTTACACAACCACTCCTTCGTTTATCAACCTGCCAGTCAGCATTAAACTAAAAGATATCGAAAACCAAACCAATACCTTATTAAATGGATTAATCTATGAAGACAATAAGATTGAAGATGACAATATTGAAATTAAAGTTTGGAAGCAAGCCCCAATAACTATCGTAAATGACCATGGAAAAGAAGGCGAGAAAATAAAAACTGTTTTACCATTAAAAGTTTGGGTAAAATATCGAATTGGCACAAAAACCATGGGGGTTGATTTATACAAAAATCAGGAATTCAATCTAAACGGAGTAATCACATTATTAAGCAGTGTGAGTTTAAATAATTGGAAACTTAGCTCTAAAACAAATCTAAAATCTCTTGATTGGATAGAGAGTCCATCAATGACCGTTTTTGGAAAAAACATGCCAGTTACTTATCTTATTAATCCTGCCGTAAGTCTTTTTAAATCACAAATCGAAAAAAGTATTGATACGGCTATTGAGGAATCAATGGATTTTAAACCGAATGTCCTAGAGGCAATTTCTAAAATAAGCACACCCTTTGAAATGAGTCAAGAGTATAAAAGCTGGCTTAGAATTGTACCCTTGGAAGTATATTCTACAAATGCCAAACTTAAAAATGATTCATTTTTACTCAACATGGGAATGAAATGCAATATGGAAACATTAATAGGCAAAAAACCTGAATCAAAATTTGAAAAAAACAAAATTGTACTAAAAGCTGTAGACAAAATCCCAGAACAAATAGCAGCTAATATCGCTGCCGTTTCCACTTATCAAGAGGCTTCAAAAATAATGACAACTAATTTTGTTGGACAAGAATTTGGATCAGGAAGCAAAAAAGTAAAAGTTCAAAATGTGATTATTTGGCACAAAGACGGCAAAATAGTAATTGCCTTAGATCTTTTGGGAGCAGTAAACGGAACGGTTTATTTGAATGGAATTCCTCAATATAATGACACAACCAAAGAAATCTATTTTGACAAATTAGATTATGTTTTAGACACAAAAAGCAGATTAATGAGAACAGCAAACTGGCTGGCTCAAGGAATTATATTAAAAAAGATGCAGGAAAGCTGCCGTTATTCCATCAAGCAAAATCTAGATGAAGCTAAACAAAGCATGGCTGCTTACTTAAAAAACTACTCACCTATGCCTGGCGTTTTCATTAACGGAAAAATGGATGATATTCAGTTTCAAAAAATAGAGCTAACCAATCAAGCCATCATTGCTTTTATAAAAGCAAATGGAGTAATAAACGTTTCAATTGATGGACTGAAGTAAGAGTAAACAGGTTTCAGTATTTAGTTGGCAGTAATAAAAAAGTCGGTGTCGAATAAAATGTTATTCGATACCGACTTTTTTTATTGAAATTGCAATTGATTTTTTGATATTGCAATAACCCTACTGCTTCTTCTTTTTCATTCTATAAATGTAATATCCAAGAGCACCAACAAGGATATAAGGTATTATCATCAAATAAACGATACCATCATTTATTGCCTCGGCTTTAACTTTATTATCCTCTCCGTTTAAAGCTGCACGGCACATCGCGCATTGTGCAAATGAAGAAAAAGAAAAGAATAAAGAGCATAGAATATAGAAATATACTTCTAACCCAATTCTTCTTTTTTCTATTTTCTTTTTTCTATTTTCTGTACTATACATAATAAGGTGAAATCATTAGATACACAATTACTCCAGTCACAGCAACATATAACCAAATTGGAAAAGTGATTTTTGCAATTTTTTTATGTTTATCAAATTTACTTGCCAGCGCACGAACATAAGTTATCAAAACTAGTGGAATGATAGCAATAGATAAAAAAATATGCGTGATTAAAATAAAGAAATACACATATTTCAATATTCCTTCACCACCATATTTGACAGAATCGGCAGTCATGTGATATGCTACGTACATTCCCAAAAAAGCAACTGAACATCCAATAGCCATTTTCATTAATAACTCATGGCGCTTTCTATTCCCGTTTTTAATTGCAATAACAGCCGAAACCAACAGTATTGCAGTTATTCCATTTATTGTTGCGTAAATGGGAGGCAAAAACGTTAATGGAGCCACATCAAATCCAAAATCTTTTAACTTCACTTTAAAAAGAACAGCTACTACAACTGGAATTGCAATTGACAACAAGACAATCCATTTATTATATTTTTGTTCTACGGTATTATTTTCCATTATTTTCTAATCTTCTTTTATTTATTCCTTCAACAAAGCTTGAATATCTTGTTGAATTTCTCTAACTCCTTTTTTCTCTAAGCCATCATAATATAAAATTGGATTTCCGTAATCATCTTTCCTACATCTGATGTTTCCTTTTTTGTCGATTAAAGCAAAAAGTCCAGAGTGTTCAAAACCACCTTGCACTTTACTGTTTTCACCCACATAAATATTAAAACCTTTATTCGACAAATTATAAATATACTCTTTGTCCCCTGTCAGGAAATTCCAATTAGTCGATTTTGCACCTAATAATTCTCCATGCTCTTTTAAAACAGCCGGTGTATCATGAGCAGGATCTATAGTGATAGAAACAATACCAAAATTTGGATTTCCAAAAAAAGCATTTTGCAATGTCACCATATTAGCATTCATTTTTGGACAGATAGACGGACAAGTTGCGAAGAAAAATTCCAAAACATAGACTTTCCCTTTATAAAAGTCATTAGAAATTTTTACACCGTCTTGATTTACGAGTTCAAATTTTGGAGCTGGTCCAACTTTAACTAACTTTTGATCTACTTCTTTAGAACCGCCTACTTTATCCAAACGATCTCCTTGAACAATACTATTGTTCTGGAATCTATCAACAATTTTTGGAATAGCATATATCCCAAAAACCAGAATTACAAAAGAAATACCTATGTATGATTTATTTTTTAACATCTAATTGTTTTGTTGCGTTATGATTCTTTTTTAGAGCGGCACGATATTCATAAAGAATAACCTTGAAGTCATCGAGCATTTCATTGCTTAATTCTGCCGGATGAAATGTGTTATACCCTTCTTTATAATCTTTCTTTTCTTTTCTTCCTCTTAAGTTTCTTTCTTTATCAACAATATAAACATCTGGAGTACCCAAATCAGGATTTAAATTTCCTTTTAGTTTTAGCTGACTAAAATAAGTTTTAATTTCTTGAGGAGTAGTGAATACAAAATGCCATTGGCTCACATCCGTAAAAGCGCCTAATGCATCGACGACAGCTTTAACGTCTTTTTCTGTTCCCAATGGAGCAACAACAACAAACTGCAAGTCTTTAAAGTCATGATAACGCTGGTAAATTTTTTCATTTAAATTGAAATAATTTCCTCTGTTTTTAAGAATTTCAGTACCTGAAAAACCAAGAATGGTAATTTTATTATTCAAAGTTACTTTTTCACCATTTAAAGATTTCCACTCTCCAAAATCAGGAATCTTTGGTGTTATTACAGGCAATTTTGTAAAGCTATTAATTCCCGAAGCAAAAAAAAGATAAGCTACGATAGGCAAGACAAACAACACAAAAAGAACGATATTTTTTTTCATTATATATTATAAAATTTATTGTATTAAAATAAAAAAAGGCATCCGCTAAAAACGGACACCTTTAATATTGAATTAATATCTAGTTAAAAATTCCATTTAATGGTAGAATTTTTAAAAACCTCAAATACATAATCTCCTTCAGTTAATAGAATAAAAAGCAAATAACAAACTAAGAAAATTAAAGGATAAACAACTGCATTTCTTAAAGATCTTTCTTCACCTTCCATGTGCATGAAAGCCCATACAATATAATAAGCTTTAACTAATGTCAAGATGATAAACAACCAGTTTAATAAACTCATTGTTAAAAAATTGTGCATATATAAAGCATCGGGTCTAATGATACCAAAAGCAACTTCAACAGTTGTGATCAAAGAAAGAATACCAAAAACAGTCCAAATTCTTTTCGTGTTAGAAACATGTGCGTGTGACATAATAATAAATCTAAAATTAAACTAAATAGAAGAATGTGAATACAAATACCCAAACTAAATCAACAAAGTGCCAATATAACCCCACTTTTTCAACCATTTCGTAACTTCCTCTTTTCTCATAAGTTCCTAAAAGAACATTAAAGAAAATGATGACATTAATTACTATACCTGAAAATACGTGGAATCCGTGGAAACCAGTGATAAAGAAAAAGAAATCAGCGAAAAGCTTACTTCCATATTCATTATGAGTTAGATTAGCTCCTTCAATTACTAATTTAGCTTGATTCAAACGTACTTGAGATTCTTCTCTTGAAAGCACAATTTTTTCTTTGTTTTTGTTTAGAGATTCAATTCTAATCAAAACTTCAGGATGAGCTTTAAAACCAGCTTGAACTTCTGCTACAGTATAACTAGGAATAGAAGACTCTTCCATAAACCATTTAGCTTTAGCTCTAGACAAATGCTCTCTTTCAACAGGCAATTTAGCTGCGAAATCTTCTAAAGCAACACGGTGACCTTCTTTATCAACAAACTGCAGCAAACTACCTCCTGTTGTCTCAACAGCACCATATTCTCCTTTGATAAAGTTTTTCCATTCCCAAGCTTGAGAACCAACGAAAATAAGACCTCCAATAATTGTTAAAAACATATAAAGGGCTACTTTATCTTTTTTCATTTGATGTCCTGCATCAACAGCCAAAACCATTGTTACAGATGAAAAAATCAAAATAAAAGTCATTAATGCCACATAATACATCGGTGCAGAAACACCATGTAAAAATGGAAAGTGTGTAAACACTTCATCGGCCAAAGGCCAAGTTTCAATAAATTTAAATCTAGAAAACCCGTAAGCTGCTAAAAATCCCGAGAACGTTAAGGCATCTGATACGATAAAAAACCACATCATCAATTTACCATAACTTGCTCCCATTGGCTCATTTCCGCCTCCCCAAGTTTTTTCATTATTTGCAGTAGTAACTGTCGCTCCCATAAAAGTTATTCGTTAAAAAGTTCCCAAATTTACGTTTTTTTCTTATTTAAAGAAATATAAAAATAAAAATAAATAAACCCACAAGAAATCAAGAAAGTGCCAGTACATTGCACCTAGTTCTATTCCAAGAGTTTGAGTTGAATTATATTTTTGTTTAAAATGATTATAAATAATAATTAGCAATGATATCATACCACCAGCCAAGTGCAATAAATGTACAATTACTACAATATACAAAAATGTAGTAGTAATAGAACTGGCACTTCCCGTAAAATAATAGCCGCTTTCTACTATTTGTCCAAAGCCGACAAACTGTAATACCACAAACAAAATCCCCAAAGCCAAGGTAGTCAAAAGCAAGAAAGTTGTCTTGCTTTGATTGTCTTTTTGAATCGCTTTTTTAGCTAAATGGAATGTAATACTACACCCAATAATAGCTATAGTACTAAAATAAAAACCAGATGGTAATTGAAAATTCTTCAACCAATCTGCTCTTGACTGACTCACCACATAGGCACTTGTGAGACCAGCAAACATCATTGTCATGCTCACCATAGCGAACAATAAAATCAATTTATACGATCTTGCCGTTCTCAATTTATGATCTTCGGCTGTCATTGTAACTTCCATAATTATCTTAAAAATTTATCTACTATATATATTAATTGTAATAACGTTATATACGAAACACTAACTAACATTAATGTTCGTGCCGCTTTTGCTGTTTTTATCTGATACAAACGAACCGCATAAAAAAGCATCCAAAGCCCAAGAAACAAAACTAAAACTGCAGCAATAGGCGAAATAAACAAACGCCCTGTATAGCCCAAAGCAGGCAACAATGAAGCAATTATTAACCAAACGCTGTATAAAATAATCTGCAATGAAGTTCCTTTGTCTTTCTTGCCGGTAGGCAACATAAAGAAACCTGCTTTTTCGTAATCCTCATATAAAAACCAACCGATTGCCCAAAAATGCGGGAATTGCCAGAAAAACTGAATCAAAAACAAAGTTCCAGCTTCTATTCCAAATTCATTAGTAGCGGCAACCCAACCTAACATAAAAGGGATTGCTCCAGGAAAAGCACCAACAAAAACCGAAAGCGGTGTTAATGTTTTTAGCGGTGTATAAATGCTAGTATACAAAAAGATAGAAATCGCTCCAAACATGGCCGATTTTGGATTTATAGTATACAGCAAAGCTATGCCCAAAAGTGTAAGTAAACTTGCAACAAGCAAAGCCAAACGAGGAGACATTCTTCCAGATGCTACAGGACGATTTTTGGTACGATCCATTAAAGCATCTAAATCTTTTTCTATAACCTGATTGTAAGCATTCGAAGCTCCAACCATGCAATATCCACCTATTGCCAATTTCAACAAAACCAAGAAACTAAAAGAATGTGTTTCGCCAAAACCAAGAACATAACCAGCAATTGAGGAAAAAACAACACTTATAGCCAAACCAGCTTTAGTAATTGCCTTAAAATCAATATAAATAGATTTGAACGAAGTGGAATTTGATGTTGTACTCAATGCAGATAAAATTGGTGTATTTTTTTAAAACTGGTGCAAATATACAAAGTAAGATTCAAAAACAGTCTATGAATTAAACATTTGAAATAACAGATATTTTTTTAATCGGTTTTTACTGCGCAATTATCAAAATCGAGTTCGATGATATATTTTATGTGGCATTTTTGATGCGTGGATTTCTGCTCTTTGCTATTAAAGAAATTAAGGTGTAAAAAAAAATAGCCCATCATTATTCTCATTTGCACTTACAACAGAACTCAATAAAAAGACTAATAATCAAAATACCAATTAAACACATCCGATCTAAAACCAACAGTAAACCAAGTCGTTTGATTTTTAAAAACAGTTGCTGTATTTGTTGTTGGGTCAAAATTCCTAAATAAAAAATTTCCGAAAAATTTAAAATTTGTAGCTGGATTTACCAAATAGCCAACTTGAACATCGGCAATAAAAATACTCGTTTTATTTCCTTGTCCAACTTTGACACCAGTGTCAGCATATCTTTCAACATCATAATCTCTATAAATATTCCCACCGTAATTTGATTTAGCTCCAGAATCAGCAAAATCAAAACCCCGAGTACCAATGGTAAACTTAGAATTAGCATAAAATCGGTCTTTTGTATAATACCCTAACAAAACCAATTCCTGAAAATTTCCACCCCATTGATGACCTAAACTCTGGTTGTTATGAGCATAATTCGTAATTGGCTCACTATGGGAATATACATAAGGACGCACGTGATTAAACTCTAATTGTAGGGTTAAATTATCAACATTGAAAGCCTTGAAATATTTTGCACCAAATTGATAACCTAATTTATTTTTCCAGCTTCCTTCTCCAGCAAAAATATCACCAGTAGAAAACTCATCAATAAGAAGCTGTGCATAAAGATTTACTTGATTGTTCCATTTATATTTAGACGTCAATCCCAAAAGAGCATTACCGCTTTTGGACGAAGAAGAAAACTCAACAGCACGATAAAACACGATTGGATTTACAAAATTAGCATCAAAACCTCTTCCGTTTGAATTGGTCCAAACAACCGATTCAAAAAAACCTAAATTCAATCGATTCGAGACATTCAAACTCAAATAATGATTTACTGAATATTTTGAAGCATAGGTCTTATCTACAGTAACATCTGGACGTACATCCTTAAGCCACATATAATCAACCGTATATTTAATTTTCCAAAAGTTAGCATTAATCTTAAAAAAAGGATAAGGACTAGCACCGTCACTTAAAAATAATGAACGATATCCGTCTCCTATAAAGTTTTTACCATAACCCAATTGCAAATCCAAAAACTTGGCAGCATTATAGGATATATTAGCATCAGCCAAAGGAAAATCGTAAGAATCTGTATTGTATTGTTTGGCGATACCGATTCCCGGTACAATCGCAGGATTCCCGCCTGATGGTTTTATTGAGTTAGCATAAGCGTTATAGTAATCAGCAAAACGTCCTTGGCTCTCATAGAAAGTTGTCGTAAAATTAAAACGAGTTCCCAAGCCACCTTTTACATTAAGAGCTCTCGTATTTACATAAGTATAATCATTTACACTAGGATTCGAAATTCCGCCTTGAACGTTAAATAAAAAATTCAAAGCAAACCAATAATCTTCTCCTTGAATTTCAGCTAAATTTTCATTCCATGTTTTTCGACCCCACCAGCTCGTTTTATTCTTCATTAAACCAGCGTTGACTTTTTCAAAATTATAATATTTCTCAACTTCAGCATACGTATAAGGTTTTGAGGCTGTATGATTATTACTTCCAACTTTATTCATAGCTTGATCAAATCCAGCATAATAACTATGTGAAAAAGGAATATTTAAATGACTTGTAAATTGAGGATTGTCAAAACGTTTATAAACAATACTGTCTAATTCTGTTAAACCTGCATTGACATTGATATTTTCCTTTTTTGCTTTTGCGGCAGCAGCAATTTCTTCTGGAGATAATAAAGGTATTGCAATACTCAGATTAAATTTAGAGTATGTTGGATTACCATTGTAAGTTGGCGGATCTATTGTAGGCAAGTTCCCAAAAACTCTTTTTGTTTCGGCTATTAACTCTTCATTATTTGAATTCACAAATAACACTTTAAACTTTCCTGCAGAATTAACTTCAAAAAGCACTTTTACAATCCCTTTATATTGGTTTTGCTTTAATTTTTCGGGCACTTGGAAATTTTGAAACACAAATTGCTGCACTTCATTATAAAAACAATTTTCTAAATCTTGACGTTCTAAATTTTTACAATTTAAAAAAACTGGAAATCGTTCATCCAAAGATTCTGAAGGTTTATTATCTGGAGTTTGTGCATTTATTACCAATGCAGAAAAAATTAAAAGAAAAGTTAAGGCTTTTTTAATCATTTTATTTTGTGTAAAATCAATATTTCGAAGAAGTTTCTTCTCCGTTTACAATAGCTTTAGCACCCGATGTGCCTATGCGTTTCACTCCTAGCTCAATCATTTCTACTGCTTCTTTATAAGTTCTTACTCCGCCCGCTGCTTTTACAGGAAGCGGTGCTGCATTTTGAAGCATTAATGTAATTGAATCAACAGTAGCACCATTAGGCAAATCATTTTCCGTTTTATAAAAACCTGTTGATGATTTTACAAAAACAGAACTATATAATTCCGGTTTAAAGTTGGTAACTACCACATTTTTAATCAATGCAGTTAGTGCAGCAATTTGTATATTATTTAGTGCAGCTACTTCAATGATCCACTTTACTATTTTATTATTATCAAGCCCCAGCTGAGTACCTTTTAAAATTTCATCTTCAACCAAATCTACATCGCCAGCCTTAAAAGCTTCATAATTACAAACGAAATCCAACTCATCAGCTCCATTTTGAATACATTCAAGAGCTTCATTTAACTTTTTGTCTATTGATGATGTTCCTTCTGGAAAATCAATAACTGTCCCTATTAAAACTTTCGAATCAGCCTCAGTGATCATTTTTTTTGCCAAAGCAACTCTGTCCGGACGAATCATTATTAACTTAAATTTCTCTTCTATAGCTTCTTGAATAAAACCTTGAGCCACAGTTTCATTTTCGCTTTCACTTAAACCAGCCTGACTATTCGTTTTTAAATAGGTGGAATCTAAATAATTTTTAATATTCATTTTCACAATTTAAGAAATTAAAAGGCAAAATTACATTATTCGAATGAAATGCAAGCAAGTCTTAATAGAAACAAAAAACCCACCGAAGTGGGAATTAATTTTTTAATATTGAATTTAAAATATTGAATTTATTACAAATCAGTACAAATAAAACTGCCAATGAAGCGCCTGTTAAATTAGCTAGAACATCCAAAACATCAGCATGCCTTGTTGTAGTATATAATTCTTGAAGTATTTCGATAGTCATTCCAAATAAAAACGAAAACAAAAAGGAAAGCAATAAAGGTTTCAAATCGTATTTAAATTTTAATTGCTTTCTAAAAAATAAAAACCATACAAAAGTAAACACAAAATGAAAAAAAGTATGAATACATTTATCAACATTAGGAATGTTTACAACTGGAAGGTCACTTGAATTTTCTAAACAGAAATAAGCTATTACCCCTGCCCAGAACAAAGCAACTAAAAACAGAATATATTTAGGCACCTATAAGTTCTTTATATGCTTCACTCGAAAGCAATTCTTCTATTTCAGAAGGATTAGAAATTTTTATCTTAATCATCCATCCATCACCATACGGATCAGCATTTACACTTTCAGGAGTACTCTCTAAAGAATCATTGAAAGCAATAATTTCTCCAGATAACGGAAGGAACAAATCAGAAACTGTTTTTACTGCCTCAACTGTACCAAAAACCTCGTCTTTATCTAAAGTTTGATCCAATGTTTCTACTTCAACATATACAATATCCCCTAATTCTTTTTGCGCAAAATGTGTAATTCCCACGGTTGCAATATCGCCTTCAAGACTTACCCATTCGTGATCTTTTGTGTACTTTAAATTTGCTGGTATGCTCATAAAATGATAATTGATAATTAATAATTATTTTTTGCACAAATGTAACAATCTTATGTATAATTATGGTTTAGATTTTTGAAAAATTAATTTCCAAAATTATAACGGAAAGTAAATCCTGAACTAATATTAGTCAAAGGAAATGAAGTCGAAATAACTGGTTTAGAAAAAGAATGATTGTAATAAAATATTATCGTTAGGTTTTTACTCAAAGAATAATCGGCTGTAGTATTCAATGTCCATATATTTTGACCGCCTCCCAATTGATTGTTATCATAATCTAAATAGCGCACAATGGTTTGACTATCTCTATAAGTCAGATCGGCTTTTATATTAATATCACTTTTTATAACACCTGTTGGATTGTCGGCTAATTTCGAGGAAAAAACTACGTCTTTAATTCTATAACCCAGCCCAACGACATACTCAACTCCATGCACTTCGGTCAATAAATTATTATCAAAACTCATAGACAAAGCCCTATCTCTATTTATCTGAGTTAACAATTTAAATGAATTTTTTAATTCAAAATCGATACGCACTAAAGGATTAAATTGTTCTACCAAAGTAACATTAGACATAATAGTTGGGCTATAAAAATTACCGCTGTCATCTTGTCCATTAGGATCCTTAGTATAATTAAAATTCGATCTAAAAGAATTAACTGTATATGATGCTCTATAATTTTGTTTCAAAGAAAATCGTTTAAAGGTTTTCTTAAAAAATTCATATCGCATTAATCCATTGTATGTAATTGCCCAATTGGGCACTGGGAAACTTTTAAAAATATCAAAAGAAACATTAGCAGCACTGTTGCCTGAATAAGCCGCCAAAAACGAAGGCAATAAAACCGCTTGACTTGAGCTGGAATATCCAAGAGGAAAGCCTTTAGCGTCAAGATTGGCTGGATTCGTTATATCAATCCCTCTTTCTATCGCAAGCCTATTAGCCACTGTAAGCCTGTTTTCTCTAAACTTATCGAAAGCGGAAGATCTTGTCTCATTACTCGTTGAAAAGGATGTCCCAATTAGTACTGTCGAAATAGAAAATATTCCATAATTATATGGAGATCTTGGATTATAGACTCCTTTCGCGTCAACATCATACTGTTCTGAAAAATTTTCAGAATAGGAACGATCTGCCAATAAATCAATTTTAAGATCTGGAAGTATTTCCAAATTAGCCGATCCTTTAAAATCCTGCTTATTAACCGTTGTGAAATTTTGATTAAACTCTGGATATATAGTTAACCAGCCCTTTTTTGCAGCCTCAAATCGCACATCACTTTGACTGCCAAAAACAAAACCTAAAGTTGGCTTAGATGATCCAAAAAAACCAACGCTTGGCGTATAACCTGGTAAAACAGTTCCTTGATTTTCAGTAAAAGTTAACTGAATAGTTTTTACACTCGTCAGCACACCTTTTAAACCTTCAACAAACTGATTTTGATTAATCTGTTTTAGAGGATCTGCTTTTACAATCTTTTCACCCGGTTTAGGCGGAGCAATGGGTTTTAGAGGAGTTTTAGTAGCACCTTTAGAAATTCCAATATATTTATAAAGGGTTTCCATATTGAAGGTCGTATTAAAAGTACTCGATTTAGCATTTTGCACCGTATTTCCTAAATCATAAGAAATGTTACCACTAGGCACATTACTTAAAGCTTCAGAAGATTTTTGCCAACTATAATCTCCTGTATAAGAATAATTAGCTTTTATAAAACCCAAAACAGGAATTTTATTCAATGGGATTTCATAATTTAAAACAAATTGTTGCATGTGAAAATTAGCTGTACCCGTATCCAAATAACCATCCCAAATAGTTACATTATCAATCGGCTCGTCAAACTCATCCAAATAGTTTTTAACTAAATTTCTAGAAGCCGCGGTATAATTTATTTTTAAAGATTTGGTCAAATTAAAATTAAAACCATATTGGTAATTAAATCCAAAATTCCTTCTGAACAATGGTTCAAAACCAATACCAATATCCTCAACTTGTCTAAATTGCTGTTCATTATTTTGCCTAATCACATTGGTGCTAAAAGTGACATTAGAAGGCAAATAATTAAAATTAAGATCACTTAAAAACTTCCAATAGGTACTTTTTTTCATAAACTTCGTTTTTTGAAAAGGCTCTACTGGTTTTGGCTGAAATGCAAAAGCATAATCCAATGTTGTTCTGGATTGCTGATCAATATTTTTTTCTATTTCAAAATCATGACGCTCGACTTCATTATAATATTGCGAAAAAGTAAAATTTTCCACATCATAAGGCATTGGTTTTTTTGTGGGACTTCTATCTTTTCTCACACCAATTAAGTTAATGCTTTTACGTTTGGTATAATCTATAGCCTGTCTCAATTTAGCTTTTCTTTCAGCATTGGTATCAGCATCATCCAAAACTTGTTTCAGCTTAATATCTTCATAGAATGGATCATATTCTGGCGTAATAACTTCTTCGCCTATCGAATAATTAAACGGCAGATTAACCCCCCATTTTTTAGGCAAAAACCTACCTAAATTAATATTGGTTACTACATTATATTGCTGAATATCTTCTCTGCTCCTTTCGTTTGGTCCTTGTTCGATTGTGCCAAAACCAAAGTTCTTTATATTTCCGGTCATTGAAATTGTGGCTAAATCAGCAAAATTAGTATCAATATTTAACAAAGCCGCTATTCCGCCTTTATTATCCATATCAGCCAAACGAAGTTCATTAAACCAGACTTCTCCTTTAATATCCTGATGGGGTTCATTACTTTTTACCCCAAGCATAATATTTCGAATCAAACCTAAATTTGGATTTCCTTTTATCCCCAAACGCAACTTGCTGTCGCCATCTCCTCCTTCTACATTTGGATCATCATCCGAATAATAAATTCCATCCGCAGGCAAAGTAGTCTTATCAACCTTTAAAGACTTTAATTTTAAATCCGTCAATAAATTTAAAGATAAATCGATTTCATTATCTGTTGGCCAAACTAAATCAGCGCTAATCGGCGGACAGTTTTTATCTCCTGATGAAGAAGAAGTGGTTACCTTTAACGGAATTTCTATTTGATAAAAATCATTCGAATAATCGGCGCCAATACGCAAGAAAGCAACCATTTGATTGTCTTTTAATGCGATTTCGAATGGTAAAGATTCGGCATGCAAAAACATTTTGAGCTTATTATACTGACGCATATCAATATTAAAGCTTTTGAAAGCCCCGCGCCCATCCAAAGGTTCTAATCCTCCTCCAGAAATTCGCATTGACAAAGATTGCTCATCCTGATTGATAACCGTATTATTATTATACAATTGCTCTCTTTGAACACTTGGTGGACTTATATAATTAATAGGACATCTATTGGAATTCTCTTCGATATTAACCGAAGCTGTTTCAAAAATAGTTGTATCATCACCAACATTTAAATCATTGGAATCTAATGAATTTGCATAACGCCTCCATTCTCCACGCATTAAATCTAAAGCTCCAAAACGTAAAGTAACCTGATCAGTAAAATTGGTCATAAACATTCTCATAAAACGAATTGACCTAAAATCTGAAATTTTCCCAATAGTATCTTGCGGTTGAGAAATAGGAATTTTAAACTGAATCCATCTGGCCTCTGTAGTCGCACCGTTTGGCAATGTTACAACCGTATTACGTTCATCCGAAATATAATTTTGTCCAACCTTCATATCCGGCTTCATATCAATACTATACTCATAATACGCATTAATGGTATTCATGGTATTATCCCTATTCACGTCTTCAACATCCGGAATTGTCGTAGAACCTCTATTAGGCGAATTAATATTAACAGTTGAATTATTTTCTACACCATTATAATTTTTATATCGATCAAGCACACTTCCAGTAGTATTCAAATAATAAGTATAATCATCTGCTGCAGGATCGGAATCAGATGCATAATTGTTATATACTTTTGCTTCTTCTTTTGACGCAAGTCCATCAAAACCAATATCCTGATTGATACGATTGTTTTCATTATTATCAAACGCATAAATCAGTGATTGCGAAGCTGGCGCATTACCCCAAACTGGCGGTGGATTTACTAAAACCTGATCGGGTCCAAGACCGTTTTCATAAACTTTGCGACCATCTTTCAAAACATCTTCGGAGATTTCCCCTAGATTAAAATAAATTTTACCTGAATTTGTATTTGATGTTTTTCCTTCCCCAACATAAGGATCCATAACCCAAAATTGAATATACTCTACGTTGCTTTGTTCAAAGTTTGTAGAACTTAAAGATCTTACAATCCCACCATAATTTTCGTTGGGCAAATCCGAAACATTTAAGTTATTATTATAGGGACCACGTTCTTTTGGATAATAACTCAAATCCAATGTACTCACAACAAGAGATTGCCCTTGAACAATATCTGTTAATGGATACAATTCCTCACTATAAACTCTCCTTGTTGCATTCGTAGACAAATCATCGTTTGTTATTCCTGATGGTTTTGAAGTGTAAAAAACAGGATCTATAGAATACCAAGACAGTTTTGCTCTTTTAAAACCATAGTCTAATCCTTCTAAGTTGCCATTAAAATTATAAGCACTTCTGCTACTATTTGCTGGAGTCGAAGATAAAGTCCATGCATAAGGCGAACGCAAATCTATTGATGATTGAGAACTTTCAAAATCATCAACATATATTGTAGATTCACCTTGAAACTTATCCCCTTTGGATGCATTGGGCATCAAATAAGCAAACTCACCACTTACCGCTATAGATGATGGAGCATCTGTATCTATATTGGGCAACTTATTAACCAAACGAGTAAAAAATGGAACTTGAGAAGAATAATTCCCATGCAATCCAAAAATGCTATTATCAACAGATTCTTGGCCATAACTGGATTTTTGGGTAAATGGCTTTTCTTTCAAATTCAAGAAAGTGGCTCCAACCATAAAATTTTCTGAAATTAAATGATCTACATTCACACCAAAAAATCTTCTAGTCTGCTGACCAAATATTGAATTATTTTCTAATGAAATTTCGATTGGCGTATTCGAAGCCTGCAAAGAAGGGTCAAGAATTTGAACTTTCCCCAATTGATAATTAACGCTATAATCTACTCCTTCGACCAGAACCCTGCCTGCTGCTGTAACTTTTACAGAACCCAAAGGAACATTGAAAGCGCCTATTGGAATTCCATCACCGCCAACAGATTTATACTTTCCGCGTAAAAGAAATTTATTCAGCTCTGGATATTGAATTGCTTTAGCTTGCGTAACGCTGTACATGTAAGGATTTACATATTTTTTCTGATTGTCATTATAGGTGGTTACATCATTATAATCCTCTGATGAACCTTGAGTTTTCAACTTAGAAAACAACAGTTCCCCAAAAGGTTCTTTAGTCGTAAAAATTAATCTCCCGTTTTGAGAATCTACAGTCATACCCGGAATAAAATCAAAAAAACCGTCCCCTCCTGCTTGTGGGTCATTATTGTAATTTAACTTATCCAAGTTAAGCACTTTTAGCAAAGTAGTATTTTCGACTGTATTTTCGGGAGTGGGATTTACAGGAAAAGGAGTTCCTGCAACAGGTGTTATATAATTTAATGCCGATGGATTTTTATATAAAATATTCAGTCTAAAGTCTTCTTGAATGAGTTGATAAGCTCCCTGAATTTGATAAATATTTTTCATCATCAAATTCCAAACAGGATCTGCAACATTTGTCAAACTGCTTTTTAGCATTTTCAAAATTAAGGTTTGAGAAATAACAGTTTGATTGGAAGGTTGATTTCCTCCAACAACAGTGGCTTCAACACCATCATTTCCAAATTCCCCTACTTGGTATACTTTATCTCCTATGGAATACTGATAGGCAACTGCCAAAATTTCGTCATTTCCTAATCGTTGCTGTAAAGAAACATACCCTAACTGCGGATGAAAAGTATACTCATTCGGCAATAACTTTCTGGCATTCTCTAATTTCGAATAATCTTTTCCTTCACTAACGGCATTCATAAAACCAGAACTTGCAGTAACGATTTCACGTATTTCGCTCTTCAATAATCCTCCTTTTCCAATTAATGCCGGATCATATTGGTTATTTGAATTGTTTGCTGGAGAATTTGGCGGAGCATCTGGTGAAGTCGTAAAAAAGCCCACAGGAATAGGATCTGCAACAACTACATTATTAATTACAACACCATTGGAATCAATCAATTGTTCTTCACCCAAATCCTGAAGTGCAATAATATTTCTTAAATTATTACTTGTTGTATTTACTCTGTTTTGTTTATTGGTAACCCAGACTTCCAATCTTGTGATTTGAACTCTGGAATGAATAAAAGGGTAATCTTTTAAAGAAGCGTCATAATTTTCTCTAAAATATTGAGACAGGAAGAAGTGTCTGTCATTATCATAATCTAAACCATACATTTCAAATTCCTGAATAGTGCCACCTCCTTGAGCCGTTACTTTTTTGGCTTGAGATTTTTGTTCAGAGAAAACTCCTGTTACCGTAGTTTTACCAAACTGTAATTCAGTTTTTACTCCAAATAAACTTTGAGCCCCTTGAATCAAAGTACTATTCAAAGGCATGCTTACATTTCCGACTTCAATTTTTCGAACAATATCATCATCCGCTGGAGTATATTCCAGTTTTAATAAATTTTGAAAAGCAAAAGTGGATTGAGTATCAAAATTAGCATTTACATTAAGTCTTGTACCTACTTTCCCCAATAGACTCATACTTATTCGCTGATTGAAATCGAATGAAGTATTTGTTCGATTTCTAGGCGAAAATGCCGGATTATCTTGTTTAGTATACAATACTCCCAAATCTACTTCAATAGATCCTGTTGGTTTCACATCGATAGTATTACTTCCAAAAATAGACTCAAAGAGTCCAGATTTTATATAATATCGAGGTAATAAATCTTTTTTTGCAGCTTCACTTCCTTTTTTATTTCCATCAATAGCATCCAGTTTTTTTCCAAAATACTGATTCATGGATTCTTTTAACATCAACTTTTCATATTCAGCAGGCGTTAAAACAATAGGATAATTGATATTAAAATCGTCTACCGAACTGTTATAAACATAAGTATCGGTAACTGGATCATAAGTATAGGCAGACAATATGCTTTTTGGATTTGCCAATTGAAGCTCACCAACATCATATCCCTTTTTTATAGTATCTTGAACAGCATTTTGTACTTGAGCCTGAGACACAAAGCCACAAAAAAATACCAGCAAAAAAATGTAGATTTTATGCATATCAATTAGGCTTGTAAATGACCCTTATAAATTTTTTAAAGCTTTTTTAATTATCGTTTCCACAGTAGCATCTGGATCTTCCTTAATAATTTTTTCAATGATTTTTTCAGAAGTTTTTCTAACAAATCCAAGAACTTCTAAAGCAGATAACGCTTCATCCTTGTTCGTATTGCTTTGCGACATTGAAACTTCATCTAAATCATATAATTTTAACACTTTTTCTTTTAAATCAAGAATTACTCTTTGTGCTGTTTTACTGCCAATCCCTTTTATTTTCTGAATAGTCACCACATCACCTGAGGCAATTGCATTAATAATTTGTTTAGGCTCCAAAGAAGAAAGCATGGTACGGGCAATCCCTGCACCAATACCAGATACTGATAATAACATTTTAAAAATTTCTCTTTCCGATTTTTCAACAAAACCAAACAAAGTGTGTGCATCTTCCTTTATTTGCAGATATGTAAACAGCTTAACAAAATCAGTATTGGGCAATAAAGAATAAGTATGCAAAGAGATATTTACATGATAACCTACCCCACTACAATCGATCACTACTTCGGTAGGATTTTTTTCTACTAATTTCCCTTGCAAATGTGCTATCATAAAATAAATTATCTATTCAAATATAATAAAAATTTGAGATTAAAAGACAAATGTATTACAGATATTGGACTACACTTTTTAGGTATAAACCAAAACACCATGACATTTTCAATCTTAAAATCTCAAATTTTAATCTTTGGATATTTTTGTTTTTATTTTTCTTTTAATCTCATGTTTTTTTCTTGGGCATCAATAACTGCAATTGCAGCCATATTTACCATTTCTTCAACACTGGCTCCCAGCTGAAAAACATGGACTGGATGTTTCATTCCCATCATGATTGGTCCTATTGACCCAACTTTATTCAGTTCTTTCAACAATTTATAAGTGATGTTAGCCGACTCAAGATTTGGAAAAACCAAAGTGTTAACTTTTTTTCCCGCTAATTTTGAAAAAGGAAATTTAGCGGATAACATATCTGGATTCAAAGCAAAATCGGCCTGAACTTCACCATCTACAATAATTTCAGGATGATGCTCATGCAAATAAGCAACCGCTTCTCTTACTTTTGCAGCACTTGGATTAACCGAAGAGCCAAAATTAGAGTAAGACACCATCGCTATCACCGGTTCAACACCAAACATCTTTGCCGTATTAGCAGTCATAACTGCAATTTTCGCCAATTCTTCTGCCGTTGGATTTACATTTATTGCCGTATCCGATAAAAACATTGGCCCTCTGGTGGTCATCATAATATTAGTTGTAGCTACCAATGAAACATGAGGCGCTTTCCCAATAATTTGCAACAACGGTTTTACGACAGAAGGATAACTTCTGGAATGTCCAGAAACCAAAGCATCTGCCTCTCCCGTATTTACCATCATGGCAGCAAAATAGTTGCGTTCTCTCATGAACTTTTGAGCATCATAAAGCGAAATGCCATTTCTTTTTCTAGACTCCCATAATGCAGTGGCATATCTAGATCTTCTTTCTTGTTCTTCGTCAAGTTTTGGGTCTACGATTTGAACATCAGCATCAAAGCCTAATTCCTCCTTTAATTCTAATATAATTTCTTTATTTCCTAATAAAATAGGAAACCCAATACCTTCTTCATAAACAATCTGAGCAGCTTTTAAAACATCTAATTGTTCTGCTTCGGCAAAAACAATTCTTTTTGGATCAGTTTTCGCTCTATTGGTAATCAAACGAATCATTTTATTATCGTTCCCGAGACGCTCCAATAATTCCTCCTTATACTTATCCCAATCTGTTATTGGATTCAAAGCAACCCCCGATTCCATAGCCGCTTTTGCTACTGCAGGAGCAACCTCAGATATCAATCTCGGATCAAAGGGCTTTGGAATAATATATTCTCTTCCAAAAACCAATTTTGTAGCTCCATAAGCAATATTCACTTGTTCAGGAACATTCTCTTTTGCAAGCGCTGCGAGAGATTTTACAGCAGCCATTTTCATTGCCTCATTTATCTTTGTAGCACGAACATCTAGCGCTCCTCTAAAAATATATGGAAATCCAAGCACATTGTTAACTTGATTAGGATGATCCGAGCGTCCAGTTGCCATAATTACATCCTTACGGGTAGAAATAGCAAGATCATAAGCAATTTCAGGATTTGGATTGGCCATGGCAAAAACAATTGGATTGTCTGCCATTGACAATAACATTTCAGCCGACATCACATCTGCAGTTGACAATCCCAAGAAAACATCTGCTCCTTTTAATGCTTCATCAAGACTGACAGAAGCACCGTCAACGGCATAATTCAGCTGTAAATCAGACAAATTAGGATTGTCTTTTGTTAAAAGACCTTTGCTGTTAAACATTAAAATATTCTCTTTTTTTACACCCAATAAAACATACAAATCCGCACATGCTATAGCTGCCGATCCTGCACCAGAAACAACCATTTTTACATCTTCAGCTTTTTTATCAGCCAATTCTAATGCATTAATCAAAGCTGCTGAAGATATAATAGCCGTTCCATGCTGATCATCGTGCATCACAGGAATATTGAGTTCTTCCACTAATCTACGCTCAATTTCAAAAGATTCTGGCGCTTTAATATCTTCTAAGTTGATTCCGCCAAATGTTGGGGCAATATTTTTTACTGTTTGAATAAATTCTTCAACGTTTTCGGTACCAATTTCAATATCAAACACATCGATGTCCGCAAATATTTTAAACAAAAGCCCTTTTCCTTCCATTACTGGTTTTGAAGCTTCTGGCCCAATGTTACCAAGCCCTAAAACAGCAGTTCCATTTGATATTACAGCTACCAGATTTCCTTTTGCTGTATATTTATAAACATTATTTATGTCTTTAGCAATTTCCAAACACGGTTCTGCAACTCCTGGAGAGTAGGCCAAAGACAAATCTCTTTGTGTTGCATATTTTTTGGTTGGGACTACTTGTATTTTTCCTGGAGTCGGCTTAGCGTGATACAATAACGCTTCTCTTCTTTTACTATTATTGTCCATTTTTATTTTTTTTCGAGCAACAAAGATAAACCACTTGCTTTAAAACAGAAGCTTTTATCACATTCTTTTATCATTTTGACATAATTTATAACTAAAAAAATAGCTACACCTAATGTAGCTATTTAATGAAATTTTTCAATTAACTGTTACTGTGAAATATACGAGTCTAAATGTTTGATGGTTTCTTTTTGGACTTCAATTATAGCTTTTACAACATCTCCAATAGAGACAAGTCCAATTATCACTTCATTTTCAATCACTGGCAAATGTCTTATTCTTCTTCCACTCATTAATCCCATACAATATTCTAAATTATCTGAAGGCTTAACAGTTACTACTTCACTCTCCATGATCTCACTTACTGGTGTTTTTTTAGAAGACTTATCTTTTAAAACAATTTTTCTTGCGTAATCCCTTTCTGATAAAATCCCATTCAAAACTCCATTGTCAATTACAAGTATCGCACCTATGTTTTTTTCTCCCATAACTCTTAAAGCTTCGAATACGGTTAAGGTCGAAACAATAGAATACACCTCTGTCCCTTTTGTTCTTAGTATTTGATTTACAGTCATAATAGATAAATTTTAGAAGGTTAAATTTAGAAAAAAAAGATATACAAAAACCAAAAATTTTAAATTTAATCTTCGAAACAAAATTTAAATGAACTAATAAATCATAATAATGAGAATTTAGTCATGTATACTAAAGAAATTAGGTCAACATCGATTGACTTTACACTTAAAACAAATATTTATTCCAAAAAAAGAGTATTTCGTTTTAAGCCATAGAATTTTGATCTTTTGAGAGGAGAATCTTTAAATACCTTTTTAAAAGTTTCTTCGGTAATTTCTATCCAATCCTTTCTGGACATTGAAAGCAATTCCGGATTAGGATTGAATAAAGGTTCATTATGTGGCTTCGAAAAACGATTCCAAGGGCAAACGTCTTGACAAGTATCACAGCCAAAAGCCCAATCATCGAATTTACCCTTCATCTCCGACGGGATATTCTCTTTAAGTTCGATAGTGAAGTAAGAAATGCATTTACTCCCATCCACAACATAAGGCGCAACAATGGCCTCTGTCGGACAAGCATCAATACAGGCAGTGCAAGTTCCGCAATGATCTGTAACCGCATGATCATATTCCAGATCCAAATCAATAATAAGCTCAGCGATAAAATAAAAAGAACCCACTTTTTGTGTCAATAAATTACTGTTTTTTCCAATCCAGCCTAAACCGCTTTTTGCGGCCCAAGCTTTGTCCAAAACAGGAGCAGAATCAACAAAAGCACGCCCAGAAACAGCTCCTATATTTGACTCAATCGAAAAAAGAAGCTCTTTAAGTTTTTCTTTAATGACAAAATGATAATCCTGCCCATAAGCATATTTGGATATTTTATAAGAATCAGGATTTTGAGTTTCCGAAGGATAATAATTCAACAAAAGTGAAACCACACTTTTGGCATCATCAACTAGTAAAGTTGGATCCAAACGCTTGTCAAAATTATTCTCCATATAGGACATTTGACCGTTGTAATTTTTATTCAGCCAGTTTTCTAAACGTGGTGCTTCCTGCTCCAAAAAACCAGCTTTTGATATCCCGCAAGATAGGAATCCGAGACGTTTAGCTTCAGATTTTATAAATTTCGAATATGTTTCTTTGGAATTAATCGTCATCTTTTAGCAAATAAAACTTCAACTCCCACAGGTTTTAAAGTAACTAACGGATTAAATTGAACCTCACCGCTGATTGGTTTTATTTCGTGTTTTTTTACAATTTTAAAAAGTGTCAAACACATTTCATAAATAGCAAAACCAGAACCTATACACATTCTGGGGCCAGCCCCAAAAGGATAAAAATACTGCATAGAATGTTTTTTTTGTTCTCCTAAAAATCGTTCAGGATTAAATTCATCTGGGTTTTCCCAATATTTAGGATTGCGATGTAGCTCATAAAATGAAACACCAATAAGTGTTTCTTTTTTTATATGATAAGAAACAATAGTATCATCAGCAACATTTTGTCTGTCTATAATCCACGCTGGAGGATATAAGCGCATTGATTCATTCAAAACTGCATTAATATAAGTCATTTTTTGGAGCTGATCTACTGTTTCACTTTCTTGAGATTCAATTTCAATAATCTCTTGCCATACTTTTTGCTGCACATCAGGATGCTTTGCTAAAAGGTAAAGCGTAAAAGTCAAAGCATTTGCAGTCGTTTCATAACCTGCTACAAAAAGAATTTTTATTTCATCAATTAATTGAGTTACAGACATACCTTCGTCTGTATCTTCATATCGCGTTTCAAGGAGCATACTCAACAAATCATTGGTTTGCACATTAGAAGCAACTCTCTCCTCTATGATCTCTTGAATGATATTGTTGTTTTCTAAAGACAATAGAGAATGTTTTTTAGTTTGTCCGCTTAAAGAAAACCACCATACTTTATGGGGAAGCCTTACTTCTTTAATTAAGAATTTTTGAACTTCATCGACAATAAATTTTATTCTATTTAATTTTTCTTTTGATGCAGAAAGATGAAATAATGATTTTGCAACAACATTATATGCTAATTGACTCATTACAGGAAAAATATCGACTGGTTTTTCTTCAACTAATTCATTCAATTCCGAGACAATAATCTGCTCCATATTAACAACCAATTGATTCATTTTTTGTTTATGAAAGGCAGGCTGAATTAGTCTTCTTTGCTTTAACCAAAAATCACCATCGGATGTCAAAAGCCCTTTTCCAAGATATTTTGAGAGATATACAGTTTGAATATTGGACTTATAATAGTTCTTATGATTTTTCTGCAATATATATTCGGCAATATCATTATCTCTTGACAATATCAAATGCTTCGTCCTTCCTATCTTAACAGAAAAAGTGTCGCCCAATTTGTCAAAATATTTTTTATGAAATGGAATCGGGTTTTTACGAATTCCTTCAGCATCTAAAAAGAAATTAACTATTGAAAGTTTGTTTGGATAATTATATTTCTTTTGCTCTGCCATTTACCATAAATTTAAAAAAGTCCGCCTTGAATATTGGCTTTAATTTTTCCCAAATGCTTATATGCTTTCTCGGTTACTTCACGACCTCTCGGTGTTCTCATAATAAAACCTTCCTGAATCAAAAACGGCTCATAAACTTCCTCGATAGTTTCACTGCTTTCGGATACAGCTGTGGCCAAAGTTGACAAACCAACCGGTCCTCCTTTGAACTTATCAATGATGGTATTCAAAATTTTATTGTCCATTTCATCCAGACCATGTGCATCAACATTCAATGCTTTTAAGGCATATCGGGCAATTTCAATATCGATGGTTCCATTTCCTTTTATTTGGGCAAAATCACGAACACGACGCAGCAAAGCGTTGGCTATACGAGGTGTTCCCCTACTTCTACCCGCAATTTCGATAGCCGCTTCCATAGAAATTGGCATTTTAAAAATAGACGCACTTCTTTCTACAATGGTTGTTAAAAGCTCGGTAGTATAATATTGCAATCTGGATGATATACCAAAACGGGCACGCATTGGAGCAGTCAAAAGACCAGAACGAGTTGTAGCGCCTATAAGCGTAAAAGGGTTCAAATTAATTTGAACTGTTCTAGCATTTGGTCCAGATTCAATCATAATATCAATCTTAAAATCCTCCATAGCAGAATATAAATACTCTTCAACTATAGGGCTTAAACGATGAATTTCATCAATAAATAAAACATCACGTTCTTCAAGATTAGTAAGCAATCCTGCTAAATCACCAGGTTTATCCAAAACAGGTCCAGAAGTAATTTTGATTCCGACACCAAGTTCATTAGCTAAAATATTGGCTAAAGTTGTTTTACCTAAACCAGGAGGCCCGTGAAAAAGAGTATGATCCAAAGCCTCATTACGTTGATTAGCTGCGGCAACAAAAACTTTAAGATTATCCAATACTTGATCTTGACCAGCAAAATCATCAAAAGACAAAGGCCTTAATCTTTTTTCGATATCAAGTTCTTCTGGGCTAAAATTATTATTCGTAGGATCTAAATTCTCGTTCATTCGATAAAGATAAAAAAAGTAATCATTGTAATAAAAAAATGCCTCTCATTAATGAAAGGCATTTATATAATTTTTGAAATTCTAGTGATGTAAAACTACTTCTCCTTCTTTCATTGGAACTGTTTGAGGTACAAAATCCTCTTCGTGAGCAGGATTACTGTAATCATAAGGCCAACGGTGTACATGAGGAATTTCTCCTGGCCAGTTACCGTGTATGTGCTCTACTGGAGTAGTCCATTCCAAAGTATTTGATTTCCATGGATTTTGAACAGCTTTCTTACCATAGAATATACTAGAGAAGAAATTATATAAGAATACCAATTGAAATGCTCCACCGATTAAAGCAAATGTTGTAATCAATACGTTTACGTTTTGCAAATCATCAAATAATGGGAAGTTAGTATTTGTATAATAACGTCTTGGCAAACCAGCTAATCCAATAAAGTGCATTGGAAAGAAAACTCCATAAGCACAAACTGCTGTTACCCAAAAGTGAACGTATCCTAAATTTTTGTTCAACATTCTACCAAACATTTTTGGAAACCAGTGATAAACACCAGCAAACATTCCGTAAAGTGCAGATATACCCATTACCAAGTGAAAGTGAGCTACAACGAAATAAGTATCGTGAACATTAATATCTAATGTACTATCTCCAAGAATAATTCCAGTTAAACCTCCTGTGATGAAAGTAGAAACTAAACCAATTGAAAACAACATAGCAGGATTCATTTGAAGATTACCTTTCCAAAGTGTTGTAATATAGTTGAAGGCTTTAACCGCAGACGGTATTGCAATCAATAATGTTGTAAAGGTAAACACAGATCCTAGGAACGGATTCATTCCCGAAATAAACATGTGGTGTCCCCAAACGATTGTGGATAAAAATGCAATTGCTATAATTGACATAATCATCGCTCTGTAACCAAAAATTGGCTTACGAGAGTTTGTAGCAATAATTTCAGATGTTATACCTAAAGCAGGCAAGATTACAATATATACCTCAGGGTGACCCAAGAACCAAAATAAATGTTCGAAAAGCACAGGAGAACCACCTTGATAATGTAAAACTTCACCAGCTATATAAATATCTGACAAGAAGAATGAAGTTCCAAAACTTCTGTCAAAAATCAACAACAATGCTGCTGATAATAGTACTGGGAATGATACAATACCAATAATTGCAGTAACGAAGAAAGCCCAAATAGTAAGTGGCAATCTTGTCATAGACATTCCTTTTGTTCTTAAGTTAATTACAGTTACAACATAGTTCAAAGATCCCATTAAAGAAGACGCGATGAAAATTGCCATAGAAACTAACCATAAAGTCATACCAGCACCAGAACCAGATATAGCTTGAGGAAGCGCACTTAAAGGTGGATAAATTGTCCAACCAGCATTTGCAGGTCCTGATTCAACAAATAATGAACAAACCATTAATACACTTGACAAAAAGAACAACCAATAGGAAATCATATTCATGAATCCAGATGCCATATCTCGTGCACCAATTTGTAGTGGTATCAACAAGTTACTAAACGTTCCACTCAAACCTGCAGTAAGAACAAAGAATACCATTATAGTTCCGTGTATAGTAACTAATGAAAGGTAAATATCATTAGCCATAACTCCGTTTGGAGCCCATTTATCTCCAAGTAATATATTGAAAATCTTAAAAGATTCTTCTGGCCAAGCTAATTGCATTCTGAAAAGCATAGACATACCAACACCTATAACTCCCATAATAATACCTGTAAGCAGATATTGTTTAGCAATCATTTTGTGGTCAATACTAAAAATATATTTAGTAATGAATGTGTCCTTATGGTGGTGTTCGTGTTCGTGATCTTGTCCGTGATCGTGACCTTCTGCTGACATATATTTATACTTTAAATTTTCTTAATAATAATTATTTCATTGCTATTTTTGCAACAGCTGCAGTATCTTTTGAAACAGCTGAATCTTTCCCTAAAGGAGCAGTAACACCTGGAGCAACTGGTTCAACTTTAGAAGCTTTAACTTCACTAACTAAAGTAGCTTTTTCGCTTAACCATTTTTTATAATCCTCTGGAGTATCAACTACAACTTTCATTTGCATATTAAAATGAGAAGCACCACAAATTTTATTACACAATAATAAATATTCAAAAGTGTAAGGATCTAATCCAGGCTCTCCTTTTGCAACTAATTCTATACTTTTTTTAGCTCTGATTGCATTAATATTAGCAACTTTTTCTATCATATAAGGCAAAGCTTGATATTCTGCTGTTGTATAAATTGGCGTAAAAGCAAATTCTGTAACCATACCTGGAACACAATTCATTTGAGCTCTAAAATATGGAAAGTAAGCTGAATGCAAAACATCTTGAGATCTCATCTTGAAATGTATTTTTTTCCCTTTAGGAATATGCAATTCAGAAACCACAATATCATCTTGAGAATATGGATCTGACAAATCAACTCCTAAAGTATTAACACCATCAATTAATCTAACATTTGCTTTTCCTAAAACATTATCAGCACCTGCATATCTTGCAGACCATTTAAATTGCTGAGCATATAATTCAACCACTACAGTATCATCATCCTCGTCAATAAACATAATGTTTGTCCAAGCATATAGACCATAAAGGATTAATCCCGCTAAAACTACTGCTGGAATAACACTCCAAATTGCTTCCAATTTATTGTTATCTGCAAAATATAAGGCTCTTTTATCCTTATTCCCTCTGTATTTGAAAGCGAAGTAATGCAATAAAACTTGAGTAATTGCCTGAACAGTAAAAATTAACACCCAAGTAATATTCATTAGGCGGTCAATTAACGCTCCATGTTCAGAAGCTGGAGTATGAAGTACTAAATGACCCCATGCATAAACTCCATATATTGTAAAGATATAAATGAATGCTAAAAATCCAAACATCAAATATCCTTGCACATTATTATCATCATCGTTTGCAACTTGCGAATTGTCCGAAGTCGAAGAAACTTGAGTTAAATCGAATATTTTCGTCAATTGCCATATTGCAACGGCTAATAAAACTAAAACTATAATTACCAACAAACTTGTCATCTGTTTATCTCTTTAAATATTAATAATGAAAATGTTTACTCTCTTCTATATATGGATTTCTTTTTGGTAACAAAGGAGCTTTAGTTAATGCTGAGAAGACAACAAAAATAAATAATCCAAGAAAGAATAAAACGGATGCAATTTCTGAAACACCAATAAACCAACTACCTCCAACGGTACCAGGCATAATCATATTAAAGAAGTCAACATAATGACCTAACAATATTACTGTTCCAGCCATAACTAAAACCCAAGTGATACGTTTAAAATCAGTATTGATTAAAATTAAAACTGGGAATAAGAAATTCATAACAACAGCTCCAAAGAAAGGCAGATTATAAACTTGAATTCTCATAACAAAATAAGTAATCTCTTCAGGTATATTTGCATACCAAATCAACATAAATTGAGAGAACCATAAGTAAGTCCAAAAAATACTGATACCAAACATAAATTTAGCTAAATCATGGATATGACTAGTATTTACATTTTCTAAATATCCTTTTGATTTCAAATAAATAGTAACCACAGCAATCATAGTAATTCCGCTAACGAAGAAGCTAGCAAAAACATACCATCCAAAAAGTGTACTAGACCAGTGTGGATCTAAAGACATAATCCAGTCCCATGACATAATAGATTCAGAAACAATGAAGAATACTAAAAACATTGCAGATATATTGAAATTCTTTTTGTAGAAAGAATTATCATCTGATTCATCTTGAGCCAAGCAATTTTTTCTAGAAAAATATCTATAAGCATTCCAACCTAATAAAAAGATCGCAGCTCTTACAATCCAAAAAGGGAAATTCAAATACCCAGATTTGTTAGCTATAATTTTATCATGAGCAACAACTTCAGGATCCAACCATATAAACAAATGATTGAAATGTAATCCACAAAGTATTAAGAATATGAAGAAAATTACAGAACCAACAGGTAAGTAAGCCGTAATGCCTTGCATAACTCTAAAAAGAACTGGAGACCAACCCGCTTGAGCAACTTGTTGAATACCATAAAAAACTAATGTTCCTAAAGAAAGCAACATAAAGAAAATACAAGCAACATAAAATGCTGACCAAGGTTTGTTTTGCAATTGGTGAAAAACATGCTCAGCATGTTCTTTCTTCTCCGCAACCTCTTTTACTTCGGATTGTTCTTTTGTTAATACTTCAGCATGACCTACAGGAGTAGTCAACTCATGATGAGCTACATGCCCTTCCTTACTTTCTGCAGCAAGTATTTTTTCAACATCTTGAATGTCTTTAGGTGCAGTTAAAAAACCATATCCAATTCCCAAAAGACCAATAGCCATTAAGACGAAAGAAAAAGTTTTTAATTTACTTGAAAATGTATACATATCTATTACGATCAGTTTGTTCAACAATTATTATTGTGCTTTAAGTTTAAGAACATAGTCAGCAACTAACCAACGTTCGTGAGCACTCATTTGATTTGCATGAGAACCCATAGCATTTAAACCATAAGTTTCCACATAAAAAATACTTCCTTCAGTAATATCTCTATCTTTATAATTAGGTACACCAAGAAATTTTTCTCTTTCAACTAATTTTCCTTTACCATCGCCAGCTGCACCATGACAGCTAATGCAATAAATTTCAAAAAGCGCTTTTCCTTTATCAGAATTTCTATCTAATGAATCTAATGGAGATTTTAAATTAGCTTTCGCTAAAGCATATCCCTCTGGAGTATTTTCATATTCGAATGGCTCAAAACCTCTATTTATTGAACCTACAGCAGGAAGCTGACCTTCTTTACCGTTTTTAAATACATCAACTGGAGCTGGAGCATAAGTTTCACCACCCACGCCTTCATACATATTTGGAAAATATTGATAATTTGGTTTCTCCTTATTAAAACAAGATGAAACTGTTATCATTAAACCCAATACAAGTGTTATTTTATATAAACTTTTCATATCTACAATTAATGCTTTTCAATTACTTTAACTTCTACCGCACCTGTACCTTCGAAAAAAGAAACCAATTCTTCTTCGTTATTGTTAATTGCTACTTCCATCAAAAAGTGATCATCGGTAGTTCTTACATCAGGATTTTCAGCTTCTTTAAATGGCCATAATCTACTTCTCATATAAAAAGTAATAACCATTAAGTGAGCTGCAAAAAATACTGTTTCTTCAAACATAATAGGCACAAAAGCTGGCATATTATCAATATAGCTAAAACTTGGTTTACCTCCAATGTCCTGAGGCCAATCTTGAATCATAACAAAGTCCATCAAGAAAGTTCCAAAAGACAAACCGCACAAACCATAAATAAAAGCACATATTGCTAAACGTGTAGGTGCAAGTCCCATGGCTTTATCCAATCCGTGAACTGGAAATGGTGTAAATACTTCTTCAATATGATAATGAGCTGCACGTGTCTTTTTTACAGCATCCATCAAAATATCATCGTCATTATAAATGGCGTATATAACTTTATTACTCATGATGTGAATGTTTATTAGCTTCTCTTTCTTTAATATAATGTTCTCCTGTAGCTTTCAATATTGTTTTAACCTCGGCTTGCGCAATAACAGGGAATGTTCTTGCATACAATAAGAATAATACAAAGAAGAAACCTATTGTTCCGATAAAAATTCCAATATCAACAAATGTTGGAGAGAACATAGTCCATGAAGATGGTAAATAATCTCTATGTAATGAAGTTACGATAATTACAAATCTTTCAAACCACATTCCAATGTTTACAACAATTGAAATAATGAAAGAAAACATAATACTAGTTCTTAATTTTTTGAACCACATAAATTGTGGAGAGAACACGTTACAAGTCATCATAGCCCAATATGCCCAAGCATAAGGTCCAGTTGCTCTATTTAAGAAAGCGTATTGTTCGTATTCTACACCAGAATACCAAGCAATAAATAACTCAGTAATATAAGCAACACCAACTATAGAACCTGTAATCATGATTACAATGTTCATCAATTCGATATGCTGGATAGTAATGTAAGCTTCAAGATTAGAAACTTTTCTCATAATGATAAGCAAGGTATTTACCATTGCGAATCCAGAGAAAACCGCTCCAGCAACGAAGTACGGGGGGAAGATTGTAGTATGCCATCCTGGAATTACAGAAGTAGCAAAGTCCATCGATACAATTGTATGCACAGAAAGTACAAGAGGAGTTGCTAAACCGGCAAGAACTAATGAAACTTCTTCAAAACGCTGCCAATCTTTAGCTCTACCACTCCATCCAAAACTTAAGATAGAATATACTCTTTTATTAAAAGGGGTAATAGCTCTATCACGTAACATTGCAAAGTCAGGTAACAAACCAGTCCACCAGAAAACTAATGATACAGAAAGATAAGTTGAAATCGCAAATACGTCCCAAAGCAATGGTGAGTTAAAATTCACCCAAAGAGATCCAAACTGATTTGGAATTGGCAATACCCAATACGCCAACCAAGGACGTCCCATGTGTATAATTGGAAATAAACCTGCTTGGATTACAGAGAAAATTGTCATCGCCTCTGCAGAACGGTTAATCGCCATTCTCCATCGCTGACGGAATAATAAAAGTACTGCAGAGATAAGAGTTCCTGCGTGACCAATACCAACCCACCAAACGAAGTTAGTAATATCCCAAGCCCATCCAACAGTTTTATTTAATCCCCAAGTACCAATACCTGTAGACACTGTGTATATAATACAGCCCATTCCCCAAAGGAACGCTGTTAATGCAATTGTAAATACAATCCACCATTGTTTGTTTGCTTTACCTTCGATAGGTGCTGCTACATCAACAGTTATATCGTGATAAGATTTATCACCTATAACTAAGGGTTTTCTAATGGCTGCTTCGTAGTGAGACGACATAATCCTTTATTTGATTCTTAATTAATAATTTTTGTACTAGGTATTTCTAACTTTAACGTGGTATACAACATTTGGTTTTGTTCCAACATGCTCCAATAAATGATAACTTCTATCGTCTTCTGCTAGTTTTGTAACTACAGCTTCTTTATCATTTACATCTCCAAATATCATTGCTCCAGTAGAACAAGCATTTGAACAAGCAGTTTGGAATTCACCATCTTTTATTGCTCTTCCTTCGTTTTTAGCTTTCAAAATTGTTGCTTGTGTCATTTGAATACACATAGAACATTTTTCCATTACTCCACGAGAACGAACATTAACATCTGGGTTTAAAACCATACGTCCTAAATCATCATTCATATGATAATCAAATTCACTGTTTTTGTTGTATAAGAACCAGTTGAAACGACGTACTTTATAAGGACAGTTGTTAGCACAGTAACGAGTACCAACACATCTGTTATAAGCCATTTGATTTTGACCTTGACGACCATGAGAAGTTGCAGCAACAGGACAAACAGTCTCACAAGGAGCGTGATTACAATGTTGACACATTACTGGTTGGAAAGCAACCTGTGGGTTATCTCCAGCATTTTCCATTTCATTAAAAGTAGATAATGAACTAGCTAAACCAGCGATATTGTCTTTTCTTTCATTATCACCTTCGAAAGTACTTTCAGAAGAATAATATCTATCAATACGCAACCAGTGCATATCTCTACTTCTTCTTACTTCATCTTTACCAACAACTGGTACGTTGTTTTCAGCATGACATGCAATAACACATGCACCACAACCTGTACAAGCATTTAAGTCAATAGAAAGATTAAAGTGATGTCCTGTAGAACGATCAAATGAACCCCATAAATCCACTGAAGTAGCTTCAACTTCTTGGTGATCTAAAGAAACCATTGGTTTTTCATTCCAAAACTCAGCATCTTTAGAATTAAAAATTTCTAGAGTTGTTTCTTTAATAATATCACCTCTACCCATTAGCGTTTTCTGACCTTGAACACAAGCAAACTCATGTTCTCCATCAGCTTTCACAATTGTAGCTGTTTGTATATTATTGAAACCACCATATAAAGCATAGGCATTGATACCTACTTGCATTTCTTCTTTTAAAGCTGCTTTACGACCATAACCTAAAGCCATTCCGACAGTTCCAACTGCTTGACCTGGTTGAACAATTACAGGAACATTTTCAAGTTTTACACCATTAGCAGTCAAAGTAACATAGCTACCATTTAATCCACCGTTTGCAACAATTTCATTTGATAATCCCCATTTCTTAGCATCAGCATTAGAAACAGTAACATAATTATCCCAAGATACTCTTGTTAATGGATCTGGAAACTCTTGCAACCAAGGGTTATTTGCCTGCTGCCCATCTCCCATTCCTGTTTTAGTATACAATACTAATTCAAGACCAGCAGATTTAGTTTGAGCTAATGCATTTGCAGCACCTGTATAATCAGCAGTACCACCAGCAGAAGCAGGTATAACTCCAACATAAACACCATCATGCAATACTTTATTCCAAGAAGAACCTCCAGTTACTGAAGCCGAAAAAGCTTTCAAGTAATCATAATAAGTTCCAGGAATTCCGTTTATTGATAATAATATATCTTGGAATTGTTTTGTATTGAATAATGGGCGAATAGTAGGCTGAGTAAGGCTATAAGTACCTTTTGTCAAAGTTAAATCTCCCCAAGCCTCTAAGTAATGAGGAACTGGAGCAGCAATTGTAGACAAAGAAGCAGTTTCATCTTCTTTCAATGACAATGCAACTGAAGTTTTAACTTTTTTCAATCCTTCAACAAACAATTTACTATCTGCCAAAGTATAAACTGGATTAACACCACTCATAATCAAAGTATGAACACTTCCTGCATTCATATCTTTTAATAATTGAGCCACTTTTTCGTTAGATCCTCTACGTATCTGTCTAGTTCCAGAAGTGCTAAAAGATTCACTTGCTAAAACCTGATTGATAGCCAAGACTAACAATTGAGCATTTTTATCCTGAATACCAGATACTAAAATTCCTTTTGTGCCAGCAGCTTTTAATTGTTGAGCCGCTTTAGTAACATCTGCCTTAAATGCCACATCTAATGAATTAGCAACAGATGATCCTGTAATAACACTATATATAAGAACCAGTGCTTGTTTTTGATTAGCAGTTGACATTGCAACACGCTTATCAGCAGCAGCACCAGATAAAGTCATATTAGACTCTAATTGTATATGTTTTGATATTTTTTTACTTCCAACAGCACCAGATGGGATTCTTCCTTTAGCATAACCAGCATCATACCCTCCACCTTGCCAATCTCCAAGGAAATCTGCACCAACAGAAACAATCACTGAAGCTTTTGAAAAATCATAATCAACTAAGGCTCTTTCGCCATAAACAGTTTCAAAAGCATCTAAAGCTTCTGAAGAAGAAACAGCATCATATATTACATGTTTAGCATTTGGATTTTTGCCAATAAAATCAGCAATCAACTTTTCAGTAGATGGACTAGCCAACGTATTTGTTAAAAATACTACTTGTCCTCCTTTTGCTTTAGCATCAACAATACTAGATTTTATTTTTGAATCAACTGCTGACCAAGTTGCATTTTTAGCATCAAGTTTGGGCTCTTTCAAACGCATATTATCATACAATGACAATATAGAACCATGAACTCTAGCATTAGCTGAAAACTTAGCTCCAGCAATAGTGTTATTATCTATTTTAATTGGACGCCCTTCACGTGTTTTTACCAAAAGGTTCGCAAAATCAAAACCATCAAAAACCGAAGTTGCATAATAATCAGCTACTCCAGGAACGATTTGTTCAGGTTGCAAAACGTAAGGAATTGATAAATGCACAGGACCTTCGCAAGCAGCAAGAGAAGCTGCAGCTGTACTAAAACCAACGTACTTTAAAAAGTCACGACGTGTAGTTGAAGAAGAAGACAAAGCCGCTTCATTTCCTAAAAACTCATCCGTAGGAATCTCTTCAACAAATTCGTTATTTCTAAGCGCCTCAACAATAGAACTATTTCCGTCTAGCTCTTCAACACTTTTCCAGTATTTTTTGTTTGATGACATATTATATATAAATATTAATCTTAATAATTTTTTTTTGTTCTATCCTTTAATTTCAATCACTTAACAAGCGATAACATTAAATTCCTAATAGTGACATTTACCACACTCTAAACCACCCATTTGAGCAGCCGTAAGCTTGTCTACACCATATTTCTTAGAAAGCTCTTCGTGTATTTTTGTGTAGTACTCGTTTCCTTCCATTTTAACATCAGTTTTTCTATGGCAATTTATACACCATCCCATTGTTAAAGGAGAGAACTGTTTCATTATTTCAAATTCCTGAACTGGACCGTGACAAGTTTGACATTCTATACCAGCAACTGTAACGTGTTGAGAGTGATTAAAATAAACAAAATCAGGTAAGTTATGAATACGAACCCATTTTACAGGTTCCGTTTTTCCAGTATATGATTGTGAAGTAGCATCCCAACCCACAGCTTTATATAATTTTTGAATTTGCTCATCATAAAAAGCTTTACTATACTCTGGAGTCGCTGTAGTCTCAGCAACTTCGCTGATGCTTTTATGACAGTTCATACAAACATTTAGAGATGGAATTCCAGCAGTTTTACTTACACGAGAAGCAGAGTGACAATATTTACAATTGATTTCATTATCTCCAGCATGAATTCTATGAGAGTAATGTATTGGCTGAATAGGCTCATAATTTTGATCCACACCTACCTGCATTAAAAAACCGTATACTAAATAAGCTCCAGCAAGCAACATAAATATAGCCGACACAAGAACTAAAAATTGATTTTTAACAAATGCTTTCCAAATAGGCAATGTTGACTCTTTCTTAGCAACTTCAATACCGTTTGCGGCAGCTACTTTTCTTAATACATTGTTTACCAAAACCAGCATTACAATAAGTATTGCCATTACTAATGACAAAGCACCTAAAATAACATTATTAGAAACACCAGCTTCTCCTTGCGAAGAGTCTTTTCCATCAACTACTGTTCCTGACGCACCCTTAGGCACTTCAGCCTTAGGCTCAGAAGTATATGCTATAATATTATCAATATCCCCTTCAGCTAACTGAGGAAATGGAGTCATTGGAACTTTATTATTCTCTTCAAAAACTTTTACAGCAGCAGCATCTCCAGACTTAATTAAATCGCCACTATTGTGAACCCACTTATAAATCCAAGCCATATCATGCTTAGCAGACACACCTCTCAAAGCGGGACCAGTTGATTTAGCATCAAGTTTGTGACATGCAGCACAATTGGCGTTAAAAAGCTCTTTACCTTTTGCCACATCACCTCCAGAACTCGCTACTGGAGCTGCTGCTTCAGCCACAACCGCCGGAGCTGCATCCTGAGCAAATGAAGCTACGGAAATACTCAACATTAATGCTAAGCTTAAAAATAATTTCCTTGAATTCGAATTATGGTTACCCACCTTTTTCATATTAATATATTAATTATCTACTAAAAATTGTTCGCTTATCATCCAAATAAATTAGAAGACGAAACCCTCCTCATTTAAAAATTTGGACAAAAATACGACTTAAGAACTATTCTCAAAACCTTAAAATAATCTTAATTATAATTTATATCAAATCTAAATAAGAAATCTAATTTCCATTTCCTGTTAAAATGTTATTTTTGTAAAATAAATAATCAGATTATGAGATTTTTAAGATCAACACAGCCATTATTAGTAGCCCTTATATTTTGTTCTACCGCAATAAAAATAGGCGCTCAAAATTCGAATTTAACACTTAATCAAGACCCAAAATTCGAACAATTACTATCCGAAAAAAGAAAATCAAACCCAAATTTGTCTTATAATGATCGATACAAAATTCAAATCTTCAATGGTGTAAGCGAAACAGCGAAAAAAACCTTGTCAGAATTTAGACAAGAATTCAAAGACCTAGATGGAACAATTATTTTCAACACGCCAAATTATAAAGTTTGGGTTGGAAATTTCAGAACTAGAATGGAAGCAGAACGCAACCTTGTTGACATAAAAAAAAGATATAAAAACGTATTTTTAATAAAGCCTAGTAAGTAAAATTTTAAGCACTAAAAAGTGCTTAAAATTTACTATTTAATAAGTTTTTGAATAATTTCAAGTCCAAATTTGGACGCAACTTGTGATACAAATTCATTGAAATCGACTACAGAATTTTCATTTGCAACATCTGAAATAGTTCGAATAATTACATAAGGAATATCATATTCAAAACACACTTGCGCCACAGCCGCTCCTTCCATTTCAACACATAAAACATCTGGAAGGATAACCAAGAGATTCTCTTTTTCAATATTACTAGAAAAAAATTGATCTCCACTAGCTATTTGTCCAACCACTACTTTTTGGTTGGTTAATGAAAATAATTCTCGCTGTTTTAAAGAAAGGAAATCAATTAAACTTCCATTTCCAACTAATTCATTTATCTTTTCAATTGTAGTGTCTAAAATTTCTTTTGGAGAAAAGAGTTCTGTTATCCCCAAGAGCGGAATCTCAAATCGCTTCATTATAGGACGAGCATCCAAATCATGCTGCACTAAACAATCTGCAATAACTATATCACCAATATTCAAATCTGGACTGACAGCACCTGCAACTCCAGTGAACACTAATTCAGTTATTCCAAATTCAATGATTAAACGTGTTACCGTAGTTGCAGAAGCTACTTTTCCCCAACGAGAAAACACCACCACAACTTCAACATTATTTATTGTACCTGTATAATAGGTTCGCATTCCCTTTACTACTTCTTTTTTATCTTTAAGCAAGGAAACAACTCCATTAATCTCTTCGGGCATTGCACCCAGTATTCCAATTCGTTTTTCTTTCATTATAAAAATTCATTTAAAACTTATTTGATGAACTCAATTGCAATTCCAAATAATCACAAAGAAGTACTACCCTTACTCTTAGCCCTGATCGAAGCGGTATCTTTTTATTTTTCCTTTAAAAATAAAAAAATTTAGCGAAGAGCAGGTATCATAATACCAAATAAGCCTAATCTTTCTGCTCCAAAAAATTAATAATCGAGTTCCGGTTACAAACAAAAAAATCCCAACGAATTGGGATTTTAAATTATATAAATTGATTATTATTTCAATTTCTTTTTGATAGCTACTTCATGGTAAGCTTCAATTACATCTCTTTCTTCGATGTCATTGTATCCTTTTATTTGAATACCACAATCATATCCTTTTGCAACTTCTTTAACATCGTCTTTGAAACGTTTCAATGCAAGAAGCTCTCCAGTAAATACAACCACTCCATCTCTAATAATTCTTATTTTAGCATTTTTGGCAATTTTACCATCCATAACCATACAACCAGCAATTGAACCAACTTTAGAAATTTTGAAAATCTCTCTAATTTCAGCAGTTCCAAGGACTTCTTCTTTCATCTCAGGAGCTAACATTCCTTCCATTGCATCTTTCAAGTCATCGATAGCAGCATAAATGATAGAGTAATAACGGATATCTATTTCTTCTTTGTCTGCCAATTGTCTAGCATTACCTGCAGGACGAACATTAAATCCGATAATAATCGCATCCGAAGCAGAAGCAAGCATAACGTCAGATTCTGTAATTGCTCCAACTCCTTTATGTATAATATTGATTTGAATTTCTTCGGTAGACAATTTAGAGAATGAATCAGATAATGCTTCAACAGAACCATCCACGTCACCTTTAAGAATAATATTTAATTCTTTAAATTGACCTAAAGCAATTCTACGTCCAATTTCGTCTAATGTAATATGTCGTTGTGTACGCACAGATTGTTCACGCATTAATTGAGAACGTTTAGCCGCAATTTGTTTTGCTTCTTTTTCGTCTTCAAAAATATTGAACTTATCACCAGCAGTAGGCGCTCCATCAAGACCTAAAACTGAAACAGGAGTCGAAGGCCCTGCTATAGTAACAATATTCCCTCTTTCATCATGCATAGCTTTAATTTTACCATGATGTTTTCCTGCCAACATATAATCTCCAATTTTAAGAGTTCCATGCTGCACTAATATTGTAGAAACATATCCTTTTCCTTTATCTAAGAAAGCCTCTACTACTGTACCTTGAGCCGCTTTATTTGGATTTGCTTTCAAATCTAAAATCTCAGCTTCTAATAATACTTTTTCTAATAAATCTTTAACTCCAGTACCCACTTTTGCAGAAATGTCATGAGATTGAATTTTTCCACCCCAATCTTCTACCAAAAGATTCATACCTGCTAAACGCTCTTTAATTTTTTCAACATTAGCATTTGGCTTATCAATTTTATTGATTGCAAAGATAATTGGCACTCCCGCTGCTTGAGCGTGAGAAATAGCCTCTTTAGTTTGTGGCATAATGTCATCATCCGCTGCTACAACAATAATAGCAATATCGGTAACTTGAGCTCCACGAGCACGCATTGCAGTAAAAGCTTCGTGACCAGGTGTATCAAGGAAAGCTATTTTTTGACCATTATCCAATGTTACTCCATAAGCTCCAATATGCTGTGTAATTCCACCTGACTCACCAGCAATTACATTTTCTTTACGAATATAATCCAGTAAAGATGTTTTACCGTGATCGACGTGACCCATTACAGTAACGATTGGCGCTCTAGTAACTAAATCTTCTTCTCTATCTTCAACAACCTCAATAGCTTCTTCAATATCAACAGTAATAAACTCAACATCGTAACCAAACTCATCAGCAACAATTGTCAATGTTTCAGCATCAAGACGTTGGTTCATGGTTACCATGATACCAAGAGACATACAAGTTCCAATCACTTTTGTAATTGGCACATCCATCATAATAGCAATTTCACCTACAGTAACAAACTCAGTAACTTTAATAGTTTTACTTCCTTCGTCTAAAGCTCTTTGCTCATCATCTGATTTTTGACGGTGCGTATCTCTTTTATCTCTTCTATATTTCGCAGCTTTAGATTTACCCCCTTTACCTTGAAGTTTCTCTAAAGTTTCACGAATTTGATTTTTAACCTCTTCCTCTGTTGGCTCAACCTTTGCGACAATCGCAGGTCTATTTCCTTTTACAAATCCAGGTCTTGCGCTTCTATTAGCATTAAAACCACCTCCTCCAGTATTCGGAGTAATTTTATTAGGATTTGGCGCTCCAGGAACACCAGGAGTTGCAGGAGGTTTAGGAGCTCCAGGTTTAGGAGCAATTCTCTTGCGCTTGTTTTTATTAGCATTATTACCAGAACCAGCTACTCCAGGAGCACCAGGCTTGTTAGGCGTAATTTTTGGATCTTCTTTTTTCTTCTTTGGTTTATTGAATTGAGACAAATCAATCACTTGACCAGTTAAAGTTGCACCCGAAAGTTTTTGATATTGTGTGGTAATCGATTCCTCAACTGGCGTTTCATTAGTAGCACTTTCAACCTTTTTCTCTATTACAGCTTCTGGCTGTTTTTCAACATTTTTAACTTCCTTGAATTTAGGCTTGTCATTAACCTCTTTCTCTTGAACAGCAGGAACTTCTTTTATAACTTTTTCAACTGGTGCCTCTTTTTTCTCTACAGACTCAACAACAGTATCCTTTTTTACATCTTCTTTAGAAACAGGCACTTCATTTGAAGTTACATCTATAGGAGCAATTACTTTTTCAGCAACAACAGGAGCTGGAGCAGGAACAGGCTTTTTCGGATTAAGATCAATTTTACCAACTTGAACAGGTCCCGCTAATACAGCTCTAGCCTTAATAATCTCTTGCTGTTTCAATCGGTCTTCCTCAAGTTTGCGTTTGCCTTCAACTTCTTTTTCTCGCTCAACACGTAACGCCTCTTTCTCTTTCCTTTTCTCTTCCCCTACTTCTTTTGAAGCTTCTTTATTCCCCTTGTCGCCTGCAAACTGACTTTGTAGGATATTAAATTCCTGATCAGAAATTTTAGCGTTTGGATTTGCCTCAATAGCAATTCCCTTATCTTTTAGATAATCCACAGCTCTTTCTAACGAAATATTTAATTCCCTTAAAACCTTGTTTATTCTAATAATTCTCTCTTCAGACATAAAACCTTTTTATTATTACCTTTTTTGTTATTCCTCACTTTACTCCCGACTCGATACCTACCGAGCAAGAATTAATTATAAAGTGGCACGTTTATCGTTGAAGATCTATTGATTAACTATCAAATTCTTCTTTCAATATTCTCATTACATCTAGAATCGTTTCCTCCTCTAGGTCTGTTCGTCTAACCAAATCTTCTACATCTTGCTTCAAAATACTTTTTGCCGTATCCAAACCAATTTTTGCAAATTCTTCAATTACCCATTCTTCAATCTCGTCTGAAAACTCTGTTAATTCTACATCATCATCATCAGCCGTAGTACCAGCAACATCTCCTTCACGAATTACATCCAATTCATAACCGGTCAATTGACCTGCTAATCTAATATTATGTCCGCCTCTACCAATTGCTTTAGAAACTTCTTCAAGCTTCAAAAACACTTCGGCTCTTTTAGTTTCTTCATTAATTTTAATAGAGGAAACTTTAGCTGGACTCAATGCTCTTGTGATATACAATTGAATATTACTTGTGTAATTAATTACGTCAATATTCTCATTTCCTAATTCACGAACAATTCCATGAATACGAGAACCTTTCATACCCACACAAGCTCCAACTGGATCAATACGATCATCATAAGAATCTACGGCTACTTTGGCTTTTTCACCAGGAATTCTCACAACATTTTTAACCATAATCAAACCGTCGAAAACTTCAGGAATTTCTTGTTCAAATAATTTTTCTAAGAACTTTTCGGAAGTTCTAGACATTATAATTTGAGGTTTATTCCCTTTCAATTCAACACTTTCAATGATACCTCTAACATTATCCCCTTTACGGAAGAAATCAGAAGGTATTTGTTTTTCTTTTGGCAATATGATTTCGTTTCCTTCATCATCAACCAAAATAACCACTCTAGGACGCACATGATGTACTTCGGCAGTATAAATATCGCCAATAATATCTTTAAATTGTTTGTAAAGATTAGTATTGTCGTGTTCGTGTATTTTAGATATTAAGTTTTGGCGTAAAGCTAAAATTGCTCTTCTTCCCAAATCTATTAATTTCACTTCTTCGGAAACTTCTTCACCAATTTCGAAATCTGGCTCAATTAAACGAGCATCTGATAAAGTAATTTCAAGATGATCTAAATCTAAATCATCATCAGCAACAATAACTCTTCTTTGCCAAATTTCCATATCACCCTTATCTGGGTTGATAATAATATCAAAATTATCATCTGATCCGAATTTTTTCTTCAATGCATTTCTAAATACATCCTCCAAAATTGCCATAAGCGTTACACGATCAATAAGTTTATCGTCTTTAAACTCTGAAAATGAATCGATTAATGCTAAATTTTCCATGCGAATTCTTTAATTAAAATGTTACTGTAACAACTGCTTCTTTAATATCTGCGTAAGGTATCTGCAATTCTTTTTGAACTGTCTCTTTTCCTTTACCCACTTTTTTGGCTTCTCTAGCTTTCCAAGACAAAATTATAAAAAGATCATTAGCTTCAACTAATTCTGCCTCAATATTTTCTTTATCGGTTTTAACAATTAATGTTCTGCCTATATTCTTTTTATACTGTCTAACTAATTTTAATGGAGAACCAACTCCTACCGAAGCCACTTCTAAAGAGAAATCCTGTTCTTCTCTATCTAAGTTACCCTCAACAGCACGACTTACATCAATACAGTTTTGCAAAACCACTCCATTATCCCCATCAATTCCAATAATTATCTTAAAACTATCCGTTATCGTCAAGTCAACTAAAAAAATAGATGGTTTTTCCTGAAGAGCCTCTTCTACTACTTGCTTTACTTTCTCTTTAAATGTCATATCTTTATAAAAAGAGGGGACATTAGTCCCCTCATTATTTAAACTTTACTAAATAACGGTGCAAATATAGTGTTTTTTTACAAATCAAAAAAATTGATTACTATTAAAAAAAAATATATCTTTAAGCTATCAATTAAAAACAAATTTCTTTAACAAAACCCAAATTACAATGAAAAAAATTCTTATCCCAACTGATTTTTCCAAATATGCTGATGAAGCTATAGAAGTTGGCGCGCAAATTGCAAAAAAAAACAATAGCGAGATTATCTTAATTCACATGCTGGAATTACCTACACACATGAACGATGCCATATCAGGCGAAACAAGCATACCTGAGATCATGCTATTTAAACACAAAGCAGAAGAAACTCTGAAAAGCATAAAAACCCGCCCCTATCTAGCAGGAATCAAAATAACCGAAGTCGTGAGACTAGACGGCGCTTATAAAGGAATCAACAACTACATCAAACAAAACAGCGACCTTGACTTGATCATAATGGGATCTCACGGAGCTACCGGCATCAATGAAATTTTAGTAGGCTCCAACACAGAAAAAGTAGTAAGACAATCGGAAATTCCAGTTTTAGTAATCAAAAACAAATTAGAAAATTTCAAGACAGCAAACATCATTTTCGCATCAGACTTCTCTAATGAAATCAAAAAACCTTTCAAGAAAGTCATAGAATTTGCTAAAATATTTGGAGCAAAATTAAATCTAGTAATGATCTGCACACCAAATAGCTTTAAAAGTTCTTCGACTGCACGTAAAATCATAAATGAATTCGTTTCTGAATTTGACATGCCCGAATACTCTTTTGAAACATATAACGAAAGCAATATTGAAAAAGGGATCATAAATTACTCTAATGAAAACAATGGTGATATAATTGCCTTTTGCACCCATGGAAGAACCGCATTAAACCATTTTTTCACCGGAAGCATTTCTGAGGATTTAGTAAATCATTCTTCCAAACCAGTATTAACCTTTAGAGTATAAATTCAAAACAAAGAAAGCTTCTCCAAAACATAGAAGCTTTCTTTTCAAATACGTACAGCTTAAAATTCATTCCATAAAAAAAGCCTCTCAATTGAGAGGCTTTTTTTGTTGGTCTACTAGGACTAATATTTTAAAACATCATTAAACACCAAAACCTTTCAATCCCTTTCAAAATAAAGGTTCAAGATGATTCATCTTAAAAAAAAGACTTCATATTATACCAATAAATTACACTTAATACCATACTTTTACTACGTGAATTACTACGTTATTCTTAAGCTATGACTGAACCTAAATATTCTTTTTTTCTTGAATCAAAACCAAACGCCACAGGTGAACATTTAATATTTCTAAACATGTCTTACGGTCTACGAGAATATAATGTAAAAACCGGGAAATATAAATACCTTCCCTTAAAATTATCAACTGGACACACTATTAAAAAAGAAGATTGGGACAATGAAAATCACTGTGGTAATAAAACGTATGTTAGAAAAAAAGGATCTGCATTAAACATTACGTTGGAGAAAATAAAAACTACAAGTACCCAACAACTTCAGCTTTTCGAAAATGAGCATAACAGGAAACCGTCAAATAGTGAACTGAAAGACATAGTTCTTGCAAAATTAGGAACTAAGAAAGACACAAGCAAAGATCTAAGCATTACTAAATACATTTCCGACACAGTTACAAGAAGAACTACTGCTGAAATAACATCCAAACAAAGATGGTCAAAAGCTACCGGAAAACAATATACCAATCTATCACACCATATTAAAAATTACGAATCAAATAAAAAAACACTATTGACATTCGGTAAATTAACTGGTGAAATATTTTTGGATTTTTTCAAAGTAATAAATGATATTAATAAAATTGAAAACAAGGAATATTACGCTCATAATACTATAGCCAAAGAAAACAAACATTTCAGAGCCATTCTCAATACCGCTTATAAAGATAACATCAAAATTGGTTTTAACCACAGCCACGAAGATTACGAGATAAAACAAAGAGAAATAAAAAACGAAATTGTTTTGACCATTGAGCAACTTACTACCATCATTAATACTGATATAAGTTTTTCAAAAGAATTTATGCATGCCCGAAACTACATCTTGTTATCAAGCTTTACTGGTTTAAGAATAAGTGATACGGTCTGTTTACACGAACTTGAACCTAAAAATCTAACTCATAATTCAAAAAAGTACCTCTGTGTCACGACTAAGGTCAGAAAAAATAAACAAAACAAGGATGAACTGACAGCGGTCATTCCTATATTGACCCCAATAAAAGATTTACTAAAACAAAACAACAATATTTTCCCTAAATTTCCCGCACAGGCAAACATTAGAAAAGACATTACCAAGTTTCTGAAACACTTAAAATTTGAAAATCTAGTTGATGTGAAAAGATATTACTACAAAGTTGATAATGCTGTTGTAACCAAAGAAAAACTATGCTGTGTTTTCGGTCCACACGACTGTCGCAGTACATTTATCACCAATCTTAGAGAGCTTGGTGTTTCAAGCACGGATATTGAATTCATAACTCATCCAAAAAATAAGGCTCAGTCAATTGTTGACACATACGACAAGACAACACTGATAAGTAAAGCAGTAAACTTGATTAATGTTTTGAATACAAAAAACTCAAATCTTTACAAATACGAATAACAATCTCTACTAATCAAAATTTAGTCACCTCTAATGTTGGCAACAAACCAAACTCTTGTTCAAATAAATGTTTCATTATTTGCTGAACCATATTTATATATTCAACAGTAGATACAATTGAGTCATGTATAGTTAATAATGGTGCTTCACCTTTTCCAATTTCTCGATCAATTACAGCAACAGCATTAAAAATAAATTGCGACTCCATTTTTTGCAGCAAAATAGCCATTGCATTATAGTTTTTATCTTTTATTTCTCTAACCGCAGCAAAAATAGTTGGAAATTCTTTTTGAAACAATAATTCCCACTTTGATAAAATAGATCTATTTTTATCAAAGAGCACCCCCGAAAATATACTTTTTTTAAACTTGTTCCTTACTTCTTTGTCTTTCAAGTTTAATGAATTATCAGGCATTTTATCAGCCAAAAACTCGTAAAATTGACCTGAACATACTAATTTCAAATACTGGTCCAGTTCCACAGAATCAACCATTTTGTTGCTTTTCATCACCATCCCCAAAAATAATGGTTGAGAATTACTTATATCTACTTGAGCTAACTCTTCCCCATTAATGGTTAAGAATTTTCGAAGTTTAGTATCAATATTGGTTAAATTACAATGCAATCTATTTGATGTATCATCCACAGAAATAAACTTAATTCCATGATCGAATAGATTGATACTGCAGAAAGCTGAATTATATTTATCTTGTTCACTTCTGAAATGATTGCTGATGTATTTCTTTGCTTTTTTCACATCCATTTCCAGGGACCTAAACCAATAATTAACAATTCGATATCCTTCTCCATTTTTATCAATATTCCCCACTATACTCTCTTGTTTGACTTTCAATTTTTGGGCAAGGGTAGCGTCTTTCATATCTATTAATTGCCACCTTAAAGAGGATTTATCAATTATTTTATAACCCCTACTCTTCTGACCGATTATATATATCCCATCAGTTTCTAATATATTTAATTTCAACAAATCCTCAATAATTTGATCTGCCGATTCTTTTGATATAAGCGTTCTTAGTAATTTCATATTAACAGGTACGAAATCCGAATTTTGTATTCTTTTGTCTGTATATGGACGTATAAAAACATTTGATACTATATAAAGGTAATGCCACCTGAAATCTTTTCGTATTTTTGTCTCGCTACAATGTTTGGAAATAATAGTTTCAATTTCCTTATTAATGAATATCTTCAATTTTTTATGGTTGTTTTTATTTGGTAAATACAATTGGTAGTTGTATTTTGTTGTAATTTAACCTAGTCAACCCGCTGTCCCTACACCACTAGTTAGACAGCCCTAGGGATTTTATTGTCTTTACTGACACATATTATATATCAAATTATTGTCTCTTTGTTTTGTCTTTTTTTTAATTATTTTTGATAAAATTTCATTTTCTATTAATTGATCCTGATGCGTTTAATTACTAATCATGGTCCCAGGGAACCTAACATTCCTATGCTGGTAGATTTAAAAGAGGATGATAAGGTGCATTAGATTATTTCATTCTAAAAAAAGCAAGCAAGGTCATATCCACAAACCCTTAATTAACAAGGAATAACAAAGACTACTAGGCATCATAAGGGTATAATTAATAATTGCTAGATACTTATAATGGAAATAGAGGATAAGAATACTTAAATACTAAATGATATGACAAACTTATATACACTTCAGTGTGGAATGTTTTCCAAGAATAATATTATCACTGTTTTAAGGCATAATAACTTTCATTTCTTAAATGACATCAAAACACCTGAACCCAATTATTCAAGATATTTATCCTTTAATGAAGACAAAATTTATTTTGTGGACACGGCTATCGTTACGGACCAAATTATAATTGGTAATACATTTAGAAATGACACAAATGATAGTGCATTTCAAATCTACTTTCCGAATCAAGTTATAAATTCTGGATTTAATTATAATCCCGAATTTTCAAAAAACCTTATTGCAATGAGTAATTTAAATTTCGATTCTGAAACCCCAATTACGTCAATCAATCTACACACAAAAAACATAGACAAATTAATAAGCGAAGATGATATTACTATAGAAAATGCTCAAGCTAGAACAACAAAAAAATTTAAGCCTGTAAATTTTGAAGCAATTAAAAAAAAGGGTATTGAAAAGTTATACCTATATAAACTAGATAATTTTTGGATGGTGATAGGTTGGCATTTACAAGGTGAAAAAAACAGGAATACTGTAATTTACAATAAATCATTTACAGATTTTTTGATGGGGATTAAAACAATAGAACTAAAAACACCCGAAGGATGTAATCAAAAAAGCAATAAGAAAGACAATATAAAAAAAGAAAACAAACCGATTCAAAATGCAAATAAAATAAATTACAATTCTGATTTAGAGATCGACAATTTGGTAAATCCATTTAAAAAGGGACAAACATCTAAAACAAAAACCAAAAAAGACCTTTGGATAGATCCCACGCCTAACATCGACAAAATAAATAGCATTTTGGATAAAATCAATAAATCTGGTATTGACTCACTGTCACTTGAAGAAAAAAAGATTTTGAAAAATAGTGCCGGTAATCTTTGATTATTGCTGTAGCATTTTATCAATAGCCAATTCCCATTCAGTTTGTTTGTCTGAATTGCTATATATGCGAGTAGTGCCAACTTTAATTTTAATCTGAGTAAATTCAAAATAAGGGTTAGTGATAATTTCTTTTAAAAATTCTTGATCAAGATAATCAACAACCTTCGCATTTTCAATTTCTAGTCCAACTGCTCTTTCTCGTAAATTAGCTTTCCATTTATTATTAAAATCATTTATTGTCATATCCTTTTATATTTCTTGTAATAAATACTGGTGATCCACAAAAATAAAGATTCAACAAATAAAACAATATATTATTGAAATTTATGTTAGAATAATTTGAGATTATTAGCCGTAAATCAAATACTACTTCATCTCAAAAAAAAATAGACAAATATGAAGACCATAATTTTATTTTTAATAACAAAAACATCTTTTACTGGATATTCACAAAACGAAAATACAAAAAAGGAAATCATATCAACAGAGGCTCTTACAATCATATATGCGAATGAAAAACTATACATAGAAATCAAAAAGAGCACACCTATTCATTTTCAAATATGGGAAAATAAAGTAATGATATTAAATTCTGATGGAAGTGCAAAAGGTTCAGAAAATTTTCCCGTATTAAAAGGCAAATATAAACTCGTCATATTCGATGAGGAAGGAAAATCAAAAACCAAAAATTTTCACATATAGAATTTGAATACCATTTTCAATTCAAAATTCACAATTTATTAAGCTTAAAATTGAACTTGAATTATTATAATACGAGTTTTATTCCTCATTTTTTATAGTTAAACCATCCATTAGATCACTTACGGTAGTATCCAATGCTTTTGCCATTCTAATCAAAAGGTTAAGCGTAATTCCTTGCTCATGCCTAAATATTCTTCTAATTGTTGATTCCCTACAGGATGAAACTCTTGAAAAAGCAGATTTATTTCCAGAATATTTTTCTAAAAAAAGTTTATACATCCTTTCTATTACTTCAATTTCAATTTTCTCTATTTCTTTCTGCATTTAACAAAGAAAAAAAACACACTTGATGAAATTTTCAAACAACATCGCCTTATAAACCGAAAATTATTTTAAGTTTGTTAACAAAATACCTCGTTACAGAAAATCATAGATAAACTTTATGATTTGAAGTGTTTGCATAAGTGAAAATCATTTAATGTCAAAAAATAAAATTCATTTTTTACCAAAATGAGGAAACCCGTAAACATATGATTATTTAATATTCTTAATTTGATATCAAATGAGAAAATCAGATATCCCTGACAATTTTAATTATTTCAATTCTAAATAAAATATTAATAAAAATTCAATACTGCAGTGTGGTTGCAGTCAAGATTTATAAAATTGTATTATCAATGGATATACGGATTATAATACGATTACACGAACTTTTAAATGGACAAATAACTGGCTCACCAAAGGAGTTGGCTCTAAAATTAGGAATCTCGGAGCGAAGTGTTTTTAATTATATTTCTTTCATGAAATCTGAGTTAAACGCACCGATATGCTATAATTCACAAAAAGAAAGTTACCATTATCATGGTAATTGTGAATTAAATTTTAAAGGATTAAAATAGTTAATACTACTTTATTAAAAAAAAATTAAAAGTGGAGCAGTCCCACTTTAAAAAAAACGGGAGAAATCTAAAAATCCTTAAGAGTAAGAATTATCTATTATATTTAAAATTATGATGCAAATTTTTTTAAAATTTAACACAATGTTAAGTGGCACAATGCACAGTTATCTATGTCGCAAGTGCAGTACACAAGTCCAAAAAGAGTCAACACCAAGTTCTACTGGATGTCCTAAAGGAGGTAGTCATAATTGGTATCGACTTTAATTTATAAAAAACTGTCTTAATAAAAACATATTATTGAATTTTTCTTAAGACAGTTTTTTTTTTGATTTTTTAATAATTAATTTATAAGAATGAAAAAATGCATAAACTGTAATGATTTAATAGAAATTAAAGTAAATTTCTGTCCCCAATGTGGAACAAAACAAATTATCCAAGCTGAAAGTAATTTTACAACAACTATCGGTGTTAAAAACAAAAAATGGGTAAATGAAAAACTGGGATTACAAATAAAAAACGACAAACTATTTTTTATTGATTCTCGTGATAAAAAAGAGTATCCACTATTTATTACCGATAAAACAATTTGGTTTGCAAAAAATCTAGCTGTAGAAAAAGGGAAATTTAATATAACAAACAATGAATTTCTTTATGCAAATATTTCAGACAATAAAGACAAATTAATACCTAAAGGATGGTTAATACCAAACATTGCTGACTGGAATAATTTATCTTCATTCATTGCAAAAAAAACATATAATTATCATCCGCTCATTAATAAACATACCATTATATCATATGAACATACTTTTCCATATGACATAGTCAAATGTAAAAAAGAAGATGAAGAATATCTTCGTGAAGGCAATTTATATCAGCTAGTTGATATAAATAAAGACAATCATGTAATGGTATTCGACATTACTAATAACATAATAGTTGAACATAATTTTGGTGGTGCAACATATTTTGATCCAAAATTGTTTAATCATGTTTTTAGTTGGCATCCGGGCATATATAACCCACCTTTTAAATCTAAGACAGTACGTGATCTAAGTTTCATAAATGACGGTTATATTATTGTAAATAACTATTTCGGATTAAATTATGATTACTCATCATTTTATATTGATAGTGGAGTTAATAATTATTTGCAGTTATTTGACGAAAAACCGCTTACCGTTTCAAAAACTGATATGAAATTATCCATAAGATGTTTTATCCCAATAACATCAGAGTTAATATCAGAATTAGAAGAATTGGAATTCAAATATCCTGACTATATTAACTCAGAAGAAATACAAGACTTTCCTGGAATTACCGATGAAACTTATAATATTCTCTGTAATTTTAAATGGGTTTCTAGTCAATATCGCTAAAAACAAAATAAAACCAAGATACCATAACTATGAATTGGATCAACACAATCACACCTGAAAACTTCGAAAACAGTTTCAACCTCAAAGAAATTCTTAAAAACAGTACATTTTATCCTGCATCCGGGATTGATGCAACCGATATTGAGGGATTATCGGCTTGTACCAATAGTTTTGTGCATGCAGACTATTCATTTCCTGAAAACGAAGTTAAAAGAGCTTTAAATGAAGATTTTACAGCTGTGGGATATAAATTAATTGGACTTAAATATATATCTGAAAAAGAATGGACCCCGAATGGTTTTAAACCTAATAATTTCCCGCTTAAAGATTCTGAAAAAGAAAGATTAAATTATTTAGAACAGGCAAAAAAATCACAAAATCAATTTTGTTATTGGGCTATTTATGAAATAGATGAAACTTTGACAAGTAAAACAACTGGTAAAATCAATAGATTCTCGTTGTTACATATCGGTGGTGAAGCATGTGCCACATTCGATGCATTGTATGTTAACAATGGTATTAATCCTACAGGTGTTGCAATCCTAAATCCGAGTGAAGGCTATGGTGATAATTGGACAAAATTCACAGATCCGGAATATAGATTATTTGGATTAATGCAATTGAATTCAGAGAAAAATAACGTTAGCTTACCTGAATATGTATTTACGAATATGGTCAACGACGGAATCTGTTTTTGGCCCAATTACGAACTGATTGATAAAAAAACATTTTCAAGACCCAATTCAAAATGGGATGAATGCTATACTTTTAGATTAAAATAAACCTTCAAAAAAAACGTTTGAAATAAAAATTTTAAACTATGAGTAGCTATTATGTAAAAGATCTAATAAACTTTTATGAAACTGTTGATTTAATTGACAATGAAAACATAAAAACAGCTACAATATGTATTGAAAATGATATTGAACACTGTCATAAATTGCGCCATCTAAGCAATAGTAAAATACAAATATGTGGCACAAACAAACCAAAATACAATATTTATCTTGACCCTAGACAAGTTTCGGATAATCCAAAATGGAAGTTCAATATAACCCCGTTTTGGTTTCAAAACTGTAAAGAATTTCGCTTTTTAGACCTGCACTTTACCTACTCATTTTTTGAATACGATTACTATACTTTGACCGTTGATTTTGATGAAGAGACAAAAAAAACAACTGAAAAAATTAACTACTGTGATGGTCAAATTTTAATTGCTTATGGAATAGTACTAATGGAGTTTGACAATTCCAAAATTAATTTCAATAACTGTATGTTCGAAAACAACACCAATCGCGCTTTCGAAATCATCGCAAAAGACAAATCTGAAATCACTTTTGAAAATTGCATTTTTAATGGAGATTTCAATTTCATTTTCGATTTTGACTCTAAAATTATCATTAAATCTAATAAGTAATTTTCAGATAAATTGAGTTGTATTTTACCCAAACTCTTATAAAATATTTTTTCATTATACAATCAAATCAGACCATAGCTTATAACATGAAAGAAACTCAAATAATAACAAAAGAAGAAGTTTTAGCAATAAAAAACCAATACAAAATTCGAATTTCACATTTTGTAATAAGAAAAGATGGCTCTTTAGATGTCAATGGCGACGTGCACATCACCGACACAAATCTTCAGAAAATTCCATTAAAATTTGGCAAAATCTATGGTGATTTTTATTGCCATAATAACGAATTAACCTCGTTAGAAAATGCCCCATATTTCGTTGGTGGTGACTTCAACTGTTACGGCAATAACTTAACATCTCTGGAACTCGGGCCAACTGATGTTGGTCGGTTTTACTCTTGTCAAGAAAATAATTTAACAAGTCTTAAAGGTTCACCAAGAATCATAAACGGCAATTTCAACTGTTTTCTGAATAAATTAACCTCTCTTGAAGATGGACCACTTAAAGTAAATGGCAGCTACTATGCCAACAACAACGAACTAATTTCTCTAGAAGGAGCACCGTATGCTGTAACGGAAAGCTTTTTTGTTAGCGCAAATCCTATTCTTAATTTGGTAGGTTGTCCGAAAGAAATTGGCAACATATTTTCATTTGACAATACGGTTTTCCTTCACATGGGAAATCAAAATTGCAACGTTAAAGAAGTAATAATTCAACATCAAGAAAAATTACCAAAAACAGAAAAGACATTGCCTCAAATTATTATTGAAAATCAAAGACATCTGCCAATAGTATTTCGACACATGCGAATTTTGGATATGTTTCCGCCAAACGGTGAATTTAACGAAAATTACTTTAATGATCTAATTTTAGACATCGAAGAAGGGTTTCGCTAATAAAATTATAAAACAAATAGCATTAGAAAAAAAGGAGTTGGTATTTAAAACTCAACCCCTTTGTTCTCAAAAAGCTATTTTTTAATAAAAAACTGATTTCCCGGAAATACACTAATTGGAAAACCAAACATAGGCACAACATTAGCAGGAGCAGAATTCATCATTTTCTGTGATTTGACAGCTTTAGCAACTGTAGGATAACTTTCCATTGTTATTTCGCCATTAGCAATAGCTGTGATTAAATAATAACCATCGTAAATGTAGCAATAGGTGTTCGTATCTTTTACTTGATTTCGTAAATTGATCACGTCACCTGTTTTAATCAGTGCTACTTCCACTTGGTTGTCCACAAAATCGAAAAAATTTCTATTAAATTCTTTACAGGTTTGATAGTTTGTAATAATTGCGCCCCAAGTCTTCGTGTCTGTATAGCCTGGCAATCTTTTTCTTGAAGTTTCATTTTGTACTTCATAGTTGAAGTCTATGTACCCCGCTTCAATCATTTTTATTATTTGTTCCATAATGTTATTTATTTATAGACTTATATAATCGAAGATTGAAATAGTTTATTTTTTTTAAGAAATTAGTCTAAATTTAACATTGAACCAAGGTTTTACTTGCAAATAAATGGTCTTTTTTTAAATACACTTAGACAAATTTTATAGGATTGCAACTAACAAATTGGGAAGAAATAGAACAAAACCATATATTTTAACTAGATTTGAAACACTAAAATGTTTTTCACAGTAGTGTAAAAATAATTAGCTGATAACATGAAAAATGTAAAAGAATCTACCAATTTTATATGGTCAATAGCCGATATTTTAAGGGGTGAGTACGGAAAAGTTATACTTCCATTAACTGTCGAAAATTAGAATAATTAATAGCTGAGATTCTGAATACATTCGTACGTCGATTGATTCTAGATTCAAGGCAAAATTTAGGAATCCGAGTTTGAAATGTCATTCAGAAATTAGAAAAAAAACACATAGGGTACTTTTTTTGGTGAAAAAAAGAATTAATATTCACTTACAGCCATTTTAGCAAAAAAACACTGTAATTAAATTATTTTCAATACATTAAAAAGAACAAAACCTAATTTTACATTATTGAATTTCATTCATTAATATACAAAAACGTACAAAAATATACAAATTCTTATTCCATAGTCATTTACCTGAATTATAGATAAATCCTACTTTATTTCTAACTCTTAGAAAAATTATTTCTCAAAAAGTAAACTTTACGTGAAAAAAAAGTATAACTATTATAATTTAAAATAATAGTTATTATGAAATCAAATAAAGAGTGGTACGAAAAGTACAATTATGATCTGATGGATCAGCAGTTTAAAATAGAAATCGGAAGTAATCCAGTTTTCAATATTGAAGATAAAATCAAAGAATTGAGAACTTTAAGGAGTTACGAGATGGACAAGTGGTGGTATAATGAAATATTGTATTGTCATGAAAAAGTTCTCTATTGCGAGAGAACAATCAGATATTGGAAAAAATACAAAAAAGAAAAGGAAAGCCGAAGTATTAGTAATCCCTAAAATACTACACTTTTCAAACTGACGGAAGATTTTTTAATAAAATTTGAATTAAATTCAAACTTTATCATTAAAAACTGATATAACTACCGTAAGAGCAAAAAAGCTGCTTATGGTAAAAGAATTTAAAAATGGAATACGGAGAATTTGTCAGCAGAAAAGAAGCAATGGTGATACTGGGTATAAAAAGTGAAACCACAATGATTGAGCACGAAAAAAAAGGAAAAATCAAAGTGTACAGACCACTAAGTAACAGAACCCGATACAAAGTTAGTGATCTACTCAAATTACAAGATAAAGGATAGCAAGAAGGCTATCCTTTTTGCTTTTTAAAATAACAGAATGTATACAATTAGGGCATGTTTAGAAATGGCATACAGTTCCGGTTCACAAATGTTGGCTTTTTTAATGTATATTTTTGCCATCCTAAATATATACACTATATTAGCAGAAATCCAAAAGATATGGCAAAGGTCAAATATAACAGAATCTCAAGTGAAGAACAAAATAGTAGTCGCCAAGAGATAAATGCTAAAGATTTTATAAAAGTGTATCTTGACAAAATTTCCGGCTCAATCAAATTTAGGGAACGCAAAGAAGCTAAAAAGCTGTTGCATGATATCGAAACTGGTTTTGTAACCGAAATTCATATTACGTCAATTGATCGTCTCGGTCGTAACATTATAGACATACTTACAATGGTCGAATTCTTCAATGAAAAATTAATTAATTTATTTGTTGAGAACATAGGCATGTATTCACTAATTGAAAACAAGCCAAATCCAAGCTTCAAAATGATTATAAGCGTTCTTGGCAATGTAGCCGAAATGGAACGCTTAAACATGCTAGAAAGACAACGCCAAGGCATAGAGCTTGCCAAAGCCAAAGGAACATATACTGGTCGTCTCTATGGAACGAGAATGACCGATGACGAGGTTCTTCAAAAATACAAATCTGTTGTCCGAGAACTAAACAATGGCGAATCCTTAAGGCGTGCTGCTAAAATAGGCAGCTGCTCACTAGGAACTGCACAAAAGATCCAAGCGATATTAAATACAAAAAAGTCCTTACCAATTACGTAAGGACTTTTTGTATTTATCAATCGGACATTAATAAAATACTAAAATGAAAAGGTTCAAACTCGTTTAAAAATAAAACACTTCAATCATTTTCTACCATTTCATACCGCCTTATTACTACGTGATTTACTACGTCTTAAAAAACAAAACCCTGTAAACGTTAATGTTTACAGGGTTTTTTCATTCTACCAGTTGGTCTACTAGGACTCGAACCTAGAAAGACTGCACCAAAAACAGTTGTGTTACCATTACACCATAGACCAGCTTTCTTGCTAACATTTCTGCTTAGCGAGTGCAAATTTAAAACAAATTCCTAGCTGTGCAAACTTTTTTTAGCTTTTTCTTCAAAAAAATTGAAATAAATTTCAATTTAAAAATCAAAATCTGATTAAAATACTGAAACACAAAGCGTTTAACAAAACGATTATTTTCAATAAAATTATAATAATGCGACTTAACTTTAAAAAAAAAAAACATTTTCTTTGTATCGCTTTTTAAAACACATAAAAAAACAGAAGACAAGTATATGACATCATTCAATTTCAACAAATGGAATACCATTACAGGTTGGTTTGCCTTTTCAATCGCATTAATAACTTATACACTTACTGTTGAACCCACCATGAGCTTTTGGGATTGTGGGGAATATATTGCCACTGCTGCAAAACTAGAGGTTGGGCATCCGCCAGGAGCTCCTTTGTTTCAAATGATTGGTGCTTTCTTTGCCATGTTTGCCTTAGATAAAGAACATATTGCTTTGATGGTAAATATGACTTCTGTGTTTTCTAGCGCTTTTACCATATTATTTATGTTTTGGTCATCGACTATGATTTTAAAGAAAGTCATAAGTCAATATACCGAAATCAACAACGATAATGCCTTTGTAATACTTGGAAGCTCTTTAGTAGGCTCACTTGCTTATACTTTTTCGGACAGTTTTTGGTTTAATGCTGTCGAAGCCGAAGTTTATGCAATGGCTAGCTTATTAATTTCTCTTCTTTTATGGCTGGGCTTGCGTTGGGAACAGGATATGGATACTCCTAGAGGTCATAAATGGTTATTATTAATTTCACTTGTAGTTGGACTATCATTTGGTGTACACTTCATGGCTTTGTTAACCATTCCTGCTATAGGATTCTTATATTATTTCAAAAACTATAAAGTAGTAACAGTCAAAAATTTTATAATTGCTAACATTGTAGTAGTTTCTGTTTTACTTTTCATATTCAAGCTATTATTACCTCTAACCATGGCTTTCTTTGGTAAAACTGAAGTTTTTATGGTTAATTCAATGGGGTTACCTTTTAATTCGGGAACTATCTTTGTAACACTGCTTCTAATAGCCTTCTTCTATTTTGGCTTGAATTATACACGTAAAAAAGGGTTAATACATTACAACACATTAATCCTTTGTATTCTTTTTATTCTTATCGGATTTTCAACTTGGCTGATGTTACCAATTCGCGCAAATTCTGACACTGTTATCAATGAAAACAAACCATCTGATGCTGCCGAAGTTTTAGCCTACTACAACAGAGAGCAATATGGAGTAAATCCTTTGTTTTATGGACCTCAATATACAGAATCTTTTGTAGGTTTGGACTCAAAAACTCCTTATTTAGACAAGGCACCCAATTACGAGAGAGATTACAAAACTGGTAAATACGTAATTGTAAATAATTATAAAAATGCAGAACAAAATAGTGATGATAGTCAAAAAACTATTTTGCCAAGAATGTGGAGTACTGAACATATTGAAAACTATATAAACTTCACAAATCCACCAGCATTTAAAATAAACCCAGACTATCCTTATGAAGAGGATTTAGCAAAATACGGATTAGATCCAAATAAATTAAGCGAGGAAGATTACAACAAAGCAATAGCACAGTTAAGAAACGAAACTGAAAAAACAGTAGCTGAGTTTAGACAAGCTTATGCTCAAAAACAAATCGACAACGAAGGTTATGTTTCATTCCTTAGCCACTATAAGGACTATTTAATTATAGAAAAACCAACTACTTCAGACAATTTTAGCTTTATGTTTGAATACCAATTTGGCTATATGTATTGGAGGTATTTAATGTGGAATTTTGTTGGAAGACAAAACGACGAACAAGGAAGATATGATTATCTTGATGGAAACTGGATAAGTGGCATTCCATTTGTCGATAATTTACACATAATTTCTCAAGACAATTTACCTGCTGATGCTTTAAACAATAAGGGAAGAAACGTTTATTTCTTTTTACCATTCATACTTGGCTTAATTGGAATTATGTATCATGCCAGCAAAGACAGAAAAAGCTTTTATGTACTATTGGCACTTTTCCTTTTTATGGGAATCGCATTAAAAATATATCTAAACGAAAGACCTTTTGAACCTCGCGAAAGAGACTACGCCTTAGTAGGATCGTTTTACGTATTTGCCATTTGGATTGGTTTTGGAGTGTATTCATTATACGAAAGTTTTAAGAAATACCTTTCTCCAAAAATTGCAGGCCCAGCATTTATAGGAGCCTCATTATTGGCTGCACCACTATTAATGGCTTACCAAAACTGGGATGATCACGACCGTTCAGGAAAATATACAGCAACAGCAATGGCAAAAGCTTATTTAGAATCCTGCGATCCAAATGCTATTTTATTTACTATTGGAGATAACGACACCTTCCCTCTTTGGTATGCTCAAGAGATAGAAGGCATTCGTACAGATATTAAAATTGTCAATACCAGCTTATTCATGACAGATTGGTATATTGATCAAATGAAGAGAAAAGCATATCAATCTGATGCCTTACCCATTTCATTTACACATAATGAATACGTAGGAGACAAACTAGATTATGTAGCGCATATTCCTAAAACAGAAAGTCGTTGGGATTTAACTGCTTTTATAACATTCATAAAAGACCCTAGATCCACGGTAGAAATGCAAAATGGACAAACCATACATTTCTATCCAACCAATAAAATCAGAATCCCTATTAACAAAGCCAACATTATAAAAAGCAAAATCATTAATCCAAAATTATATGATTCTATTGTTCCATATATTGATATTGACATAAAAGGAAGCGCTATCTACAAAAACAGATTGATGATGCTAGACCTTATCAACAACAACGACTGGAAAAGACCTGTTTATTTTAGCGGAGGCGCATTTGACCCTGAAGATTATTTATGGATGAAAGATTACCTTCAATTAGAAGGAATGGTTTATAAATTAGTTCCAATAAAAACCGCATTTGACAAAGATTCTAGTCAAATGGACATGGGACGAATTGACTCTGATAATATGTATGCCAAAGTAATGGCATGGGATTGGGGCAACAGCGACAGCGACAAAATATATCACGACCCGGAAACGCGAAGAGAAAGCCTTACTTACCGAATGAATTTAGCCCGATTGATGAAACAGCTCATCGCTGAAGGAAAGACAGATAAAGCTAAAAAAATCATTGAATTAGCAATGACAAAAATGCCTTTGGAAAAATTTGGATACTACTCCTTAGTTGAACCATTTGCTAAAGGGTATTATGATGTTGGCGAAAAAGCGAAAGCACACGATTTACTAGAAAAATTGATTGGCAAATACAGAGAGAACCTTAACTATTATGCTAATTTAATCCCTTCTGAACAATCTGATGTGAGCATCGAAATCATTACCGATCTTGAAAGATATAGAAGCCTATTGACCGTAATGCAAGAAAGCAACGATATCGAATATTACAATTCCAGCAAAAAAACATTCAATACTTATATTGAAATATTTGCTCGATTTGGACGAAAAAAAGAATAAACATTTGATATAGATCAAACCATTAAAAAATGTAGTGCAACTAAAAATGCACTACATTTTTTTGCTTAAAACTGAATTTAATTGTAGTATTGAATTATGAAATTCTATTGGATTAAGACAAATACATTTATAAAAAAAATATTCTCCAATTATGTATGGGACATTCCTAATACTGAGAATAAAATCTATCTCACTTTTGATGATGGACCAACTCCTGATGTAACAGAATGGGTTTTGGACGAGTTAAAAAAGCACCAAGCAAAAGCGACATTCTTTTGCATTGGAAAAAACATAAAAAACAATCCAGATTTATTCAAAAAAGTAATCAATGATGGGCATGCAATAGGGAATCACACTTTTAATCATTATAACGGATGGAAAACAAGTACAGATGATTATTTAAAAAACACTTTTCTTTGTCAAGCTGAAATCAACAAATTATACCCAGCAAATGATAAACTGTTTCGACCGCCATATGGCAAAATAAAACAGTTCCAATCCAGAAAATTGCGAAAATTAGGATACAAAATAATTATGTGGGATGTGCTCAGTGCCGATTTTGACCAAACCATAACGCCTGAAAAATGCCTGAAAAACATACTCCAAAATGTAGTTTCAGGAAGCATAATCATTTTTCACGACAGTATAAAAGGGTATAAAAACCTAGAACATGTACTTCCTCTATCATTAAAAATCTTAAAAGAGAGAGGTTTTACATTTGAAATAATCCAGTAAAAAGAAAAAATAAACTATTCCAAACTATATTTGTTCTTGTACAATTCCAATTAAGGTATTAGCATCAAGCTCTCCAGATTGTCTCCAAATCATCATGCCCTCCTTATAAATCATCAAGGTAGGCAAACCTTTTATGCGCAAAGCATCGGCTAATTCTTGATTTTTATCTACATCAATCATAATAACTTTTACTTTATCTCCAAGCGCCGCCGCTACATCTTTTATAACCGGATGCATTGATAATGAAGGTTCGTTCCAATCTGTGTAAAAATCTATTAACACTGGAACTTGTGCATTTATTAGTTCTCCAAATTTTGACATAAAACCAAAATATTAAATTTCTATTAGTTTCAAAAAGAGATATTAGTTTACAAATTTAGCATTTTAAACCAATTATGCTAATTTTTCTCCCTTTATTAGTTTAATTACTGTAATCTCAGGCATAATTCCAACTCTGCCCGGGTAAGCATGGAATCCAAAACCTCTATTTACATAAACGTATCTCCCAAAGTTTTCATATAAACCTGCCCATTGCTTATAAACATACTGAGCCAAACTCCATTTAAAATAACCTGGAATTTCTATCCCAAATTGCATTCCATGAGTATGACCAGAGAGCGTTAACTGAAAGTGCTTTTCATCATGCTGCACTATTTGATCCCAATGGCTTGGGTCATGGCTCATTAATATTTTAAAATCTTTTTTTGACAAATATTGTGAGGCTTTATTTAAATCTCCCGCCTGTTTAAAATTGTGTCCCCAATTCTCTACTCCCACTAAGGCAATTTTAGCGCCATCCTTTTCAATAAAAGTATGTTCATTCAACAATAGTGTAAAGCCTATTTGTCCATATAATTTTTTTATATCTTCAAAATTTTCATCCTTAGCCGATTGTGTTGGCCAAGTAACATACTCCCCATAATCGTGATTCCCAAGAACCGAATACTTGCCGTATTCATGTTTCTTAATTTTATTGAAAGTTTCAATCCAAGGATGCATTTCCTTCGCATGAGTATTTACAATATCGCCTGTAAATAAAATCAAATCCGAATTTTGTTCATTTACCAAATCAATAGCATGACTTATTTTTTCGGGATTATCAAAACTCCCGCTATGAACATCCGAGATTTGAGTAATTGTAAAACCATCAAAAGCATCAGGCAAATCAGGGAAATATATGGCTTGTTTTATTACTTTGTAATTGTATTTCCCTTCAAAAATTCCATAAATCAAAGATAAAAAAGGAATAGAAGCCAAACCCAAACCAATTTGACTAACGAATTTACGTCTGGAAGGCAAAAAATCTGCATTACTGTTATTGTCAATAAAATAATTGATTGATCCTGTAGCCAATCGAAATACATCTTCACCCAAAAGAACAATCATCGTTACAATTTTCGGGACATAAACTACGAGCAATAATCCCATGGTAAACATAGTCTGCTTAGTTTGTCCGACCGAACGGTCAAATTGTGTAAAAGAGTAAAGGATAAACGCAAAAAGTAAAAGGCTTATTATTTGATAAGAAATCAACATCCATCTCAACTTAATCAAGGTTTTGACAACCTGAAAAGCATAAAGCTCAATAATAAAAAGAACAGTCCCTAAAAAAAATAAACGTAAAATCATTATTTGAAAAATTTTACACAAAGTAACAACTAATGAAAACGTTAAGGTTTTATATTATCATAATTTTAACGCAAAAAAAGGGAGTAAATTTCTTCATCTCCCCTTTCTGTCTATTAAAACCAACTTTTAATCTTTTTTTAGTAAACAATCCAATGAATCATTCACTAAAAATCCATTATTTTTTTGGAGTTCCTGTCTCAGTAGCAGGTTTGCCAGCTTCAGGTTTGTGTGCTTTTTTAGTCTCTTTTTTCACTTCTTTTTTAGTCGCTTTTACTTCTTTAGCCGGTGTAGTTTGAGCTGGTGCAGTTTGTGCACTTACCATAACTGTTGTCCCTAAAGCTACTGCCAATACCATCAATAATTTTTTCATGATTTGAGAATTTAAATTTATAATTTCGTTTATTAATAGGTCAAAGCTATGCATGGCAGATGAAGATTAAATGAAGTTTTGCTCACTCAGAAAAAATTAACTTTTAATTATATTTTCACTCACTAGGAAACAGTAACAGAAAGGTGGTTCCAATGTTTATTTCCGATCTTATCTCAATATTTATATGGTGAAATTGAACAATACTTTCAACAATTGCTAGTCCCAGTCCCTGACCTTCCTGATCTGAACTTACTCTTGTGAATCGCTTAAAAACATTGCCAAGCTGTTTTTCATTCATTCCAATACCCGAATCTGAAATAGACAAAAAATAATTACCGTTCAAAAAACCGTCATTAATCTCAATTGTGCCAAATGGTTTATTGTATTTAATCGCATTGACAATTAAATTATAAAAGAGAATATGCATCAGTGTTTTATTTCCTCTAAAACTAAAATGATGCTCCAGATTTTTATGAAAAGTCAATTCCTTGTCTTCAATTCTATCCTGCAAATCTGCTACTAAATCGGTAATAACAGTATCAAAATCAATCGCCTCATTTGCTTCATACTGATTGTTTTCAATTTTTGAAATCAATAATAAATTAGCAATTACTTTTTTTAGCAAATCTAAAGTACTCAGTGAACCCACAATTTTATCTACTGCACTATCATCCAAAGACTCGTTTTGAAGTAAATTTTCAAATTTGCTTTTCAACAATGCCACTGGAGTCAAAAGCTCATGGGACACATTGGCAATAAATTGTTTTTCCTTTTTAAACAACTCACTAATTCTATCCATCATCTGATTCAGAACCGTATCCAGCTCCTGAAAATCCTTAGAATGTGATTGTATTGGGGTGTGGTCAAAGGCTTCGGGTTCATTGACATGACGGATTTTAGTATCGATGATTTTATAAAATGGCTTTAATAAATATTCGATATAAAAAGTATCAGCCACAAAAGTAATCACAACAATTATGATTAAAACCATTATAAAGAAAAGCCGAATTACAAAAGTAAGATCGTTAATTTCACTTAAGCTATTACCTATTTCCAGAAGGTAATTTGTGTTTTCGTACTTAAAATAATATTGAAGAATCCTATAATCATTGCTTTCTTCTTCAATTATTCTTGGTTCGGTAATAAAGAGGGTTTGATTTACTATACTCGTATCCGAAACCCTAGAGAGCACTAAAAATTCACTGTGCAATGTAGAAAAACTGGCATACGTTTCGGAAGTATCATTTCGAACAATGAAATCATTTATTTCTTCCTTGTCCAAATGCTCAATAAATTTTTGCTTTTTTTCCAGCAAACTTTTATTGATATGATTGTAAACCACTTTTTCGACCAAAACAGGAAGCATTAGCCATAAAACTAAAATCAGCAACAAACGTGTTAATGCATTAAATATAGCCAGTTGATGCTTGATTTTCATATCTACATATTTATTATTTGTTAAAACATATAAGTCATATAAGCTTTTAATTTGAATAACATTAAGTAAAAGCAATAGGTCATTTGAGTAATATCACATAGCTCAACAAAAAGACTTTCAACTTATATTGTCTTTTAACCACAAATTCGACAAACTATTTTTTTTTTAAAACTTAGATGACTTATATGTTTAAAATTAAATGTTGCTCATTTTATAGCATAGCGTTTAAACCTAAACATTTATTCTGTAGCCCACATTTCTAACAGTTTCAAACCATTCGATTTTGGAATGTTTAGCCAATTTTTTTCTAAGATTCCGAACATGAACATCTATAAAATTCGAATCGGAATTAACTTCAAGAATATCTCCCCAAATATGTTCAGTTAGTTGCAAACGTGTTATTACGCGATTTTTGTTCAATACTAAATATTGAAAAATATCAAATTCTTTTTTAGTGAGATTAATTGGAATCTCATTATAACTCACTTTATAGTCCTGAAGTTTCAAACTAAACCCATTTACATCCAACTGATTAACTGTATATCCGTGCATTCTCCGAATAATGGCAAATAAACGGGCACCCAGCTCAGTTAACGCAAATGGTTTTGTCAAATAATCATCAGCGCCAAGCTGCAGTCCATTTATCCTGTCTTCCAGTTCTCCTTGTGCCGTAATGATGATTACCGCAACTTTGGACTCTGTTTTACGAATCTCTTTCAGGATATCAAAACCACTTCCATCGGGCAAACCCAAATCCAGGAGCATTATATCATAGTCATTACTGCTGATTTCCTCCAAAGCCTCTTCGCAGTTTTTGGAAATTTTACAGATATAACCATTGCCTAAAAGATATTCTTTTAATTCAAAAGCCAATTCAGGGTTATCTTCAACAATAAGAATTTTCATAAATAATCGCAGTTAAAAAACACTCAAAGTAACAACTAATGAAAAATTAAAACATAGTACGTTATTAAAACTTTAACGCAACTAAAATACAAAAAAAGCCAGCAAATTTCTCCACTGACTTTCATCGCAATTAACCCTTCTGTTTTGCTACCATCCTCATATGCAAACAAAACAGAAACATTAATTATTTTTTTGTACTAGAACTTGCTGTTCCTGCTTCTGCAGATTTTTTCACTGTTTTTGCTTTTTTGTGTTTTGGATGTTTGGTCATTTTTACTTCTTTTACTACAGCAGTTTTTGCTGGCATTGTTTTAGCATTTACCATTACAGCGGTTCCAAATAATACAACGATTAACATTAATACTTTTTTCATGATTTCTAAAATTTTGAATTAATAATTTATTTTTATAGGTCAAATGTATAACCGATAAATGAAGACAAAATGAAGATAGACCGTTCCAAAAAAGTTTAACTCTTCCTTAACACACTCATCTTTACTGCCTAAAAACGAGATGAAAAATTCTTTGCCAAACTGAATTTATAAATTTTGGCAATGAATTCATTTTTAAAACGCAATTGTCTATTTTTACACCTCAAAATTTATTTTTATGTCAACCCAAAAACGTCTTTTCCTTCTCGATGCATACGCACTTATCTTTCGCGGTTATTTTGCTTTTATAAAAAACCCAAGAATCAATTCTAAAGGAATGGATACTTCTGCTATTATGGGATTTATGAATGCCTTGATGGATGTCATAAAACGGGACAAGCCAGACCATTTGGCTGTGGCTTTTGATAAAGGCGGAAGTACATACCGATACGAAATGTATCAGGAATACAAAGCAAATCGTGACGAAACTCCCGAAGCGATTAAAATCGCCGTTCCATATATTCAGGAATTATTGAAAGCAATGCATATTCCTATTATAGAAGTACCAGGTTTTGAAGCCGATGACTTAATAGGAACCATTGCAAAACAAGCCGAAAAACAAAACTATCAGGTTTTTATGGTTACACCAGACAAGGATTTTGCCCAATTGGTTTCCGAGAATATTTTTATGTACAAACCCGCACGTATGGGAAATGGCATTGAAATTTGGGGAATCCCAGAAGTTCTTGCCCGATTTGAAATTGAACGTCCGGAACAAGTTATCGATTACCTTGGAATGATGGGTGATGCCGCCGATAATATACCCGGATTGCCAGGCGTCGGAGAAAAAACAGCCAAGAAATTTTTAGCAGAATATGGTTCAATGGAAAATCTTTTGGCCAACACGCATCAATTGAAAGGCGCAATAAAAGACAAAATTGAAGCCAATGCCGAGTTGGGAATTTTATCAAAAAAATTAGCAACTATTCTGCTCGATTGTCCAGTAACATTTAATGAAACGGATTACGAATTATCTAAACCAGATGTTGAAAAAACCGATGCGCTGTTTCAGGAATTAGAATTTCGCCAAATGAAAGCTCAGTTTGACAAATTATACAATCCAACAGCAATAGAAAATGACAATATCAATGGCAATGACAATGAAGAAAAAGTAATAAAAAAAGCTCCCGCAAAAAAATCCAATGAAGACCAATTTGATTTATTCGGTTTTTCTGAAGAAGAAAGCGGCGAAGCAAAACACAATTCATTTTACGCAACTTTAGAAAATACAGAACATTTTTACCAAAGCATTCAAGGCGACTTTGCAGTAAAATTACTGTTGCAAAACTTAATGAATCAAACTTCAGTTTGTTTTGACACCGAAACTACTGGAATTGATGCTTTGAATGCCGAATTAGTTGGTATGTCGTTTTCTTTCGAAAAAGGAAAAGCATTTTATGTTCCATTTCCAGAAAACAGAGAGGAAGCACAAGTTTTGGTTGACAAATTCAAACCTTTTTTCGAAAGTGAAACCATCGAAAAAATTGGTCAAAACGTAAAATACGATTTGAAAATTTTGTCTAATTATGGTGTTCAAATCAAAGGAAAGTTATTCGATACGATGATTGCGCATTATTTAATCAATCCAGATATGCGTCATAATATGGATGTTTTAAGTGAAACTTATTTAAAATATTCGCCAAAATCTATTGAAGATTTAATTGGTAAAAAAGGCAAAGGTCAAAAAACAATGCGTGAAGTGCCATTGGAAGATATCAAGGAATACGCCGCCGAAGATGCCGATGTTACCTATCAATTGAAACAAAATTTCAGCCCTATACTGGATAAAGCCGAAACCAAAAAACTTTTTGACGAAATCGAAATTCCGTTAATACCAGTTTTAGCAGCAATGGAATTGGAAGGAATAAATCTGGACGTTCCTTTTTTAAAGTCAATGTCTGTTGAAATGGCAGTCGAAAGCAATGCATTGGAACAAAAAATATATGAAACTGCCGGCGAGAAATTCAATTTGGCTTCCCCAAAACAATTAGGCGATATTTTATTTGATAAATTAAAAATTGGCGGAGCCAAACAAAAGAAAACCAAAACAGGTCAATATGCAACTGGCGAAGAGGTTTTATCGTATCTGGCCAACGACAACGAAATTGTTCGTGACATCCTCGAATGGCGTCAAATGGTAAAATTGCAAAGCACGTATATTGATGCATTACCTAATCAGGTTGATAAAAAAACAGGACGCGTTCACACCGATTATATGCAGACTGTTGCCGCAACGGGACGTTTGAGTTCGAATAATCCAAACTTGCAGAACATTCCAATCCGTACCGAAAGAGGACGATTGATCCGAAAAGCTTTTATTGCCCGTGATGAAAACCACACCTTAGTTTCTGCGGATTATTCTCAGATAGAACTGCGTATTATCGCCGCTTTATCTGGGGAAGAAAATATGATTAAAGCTTTTCAAAATAACGAAGACATTCACAGAAGTACGGCAGCAAAAGTATTCAACGTTCCATTGGAAGAAGTAACCAAAGAACAGCGAAGTAATGCCAAAACCGTGAATTTCGGAATTATATACGGCGTTTCTGCTTTTGGATTAAGCAATCAAACTTCGCTTTCAAGAAAAGAAAGTGCCGAATTGATTGATGCTTATTATGCGACTTATCCAAAACTAAAATCTTACATGTCCAATCAAGTAGATTTTGCAAGAGAAAACGGTTATGTGCAAACGGTTTTAGGAAGAAGACGTTATTTGAAAGACATTAATTCAGCCAATATGATGGTCAAAAGCGGTGCCGAACGAAATGCAGTAAATGCTCCAATTCAAGGTTCAGCTGCTGATATTATCAAAATTGCGATGATTAACATTCATAAAAAACTAACCGAAGAAAACTGGAAATCGAAGATGTTATTACAGGTTCATGATGAGCTTGTGTTTGACGTTCACAACAGTGAATTAGAAAAAATTCAGCCAATGATTAAGCATGAAATGGAAAATGCCTTTAAAATGGATGTTCCCTTGGATGTTGAAATTGGTTTGGGGAAAAATTGGCTGGAAGCGCATTGATTTTAGTAATCCGTTAAAACTAAATCCAACAATGGCACACAGATTTTACGGATCGAACCGATTCACACGGATTTTTTTTATTACACAATAAAGAAAATCCGTAATCTGTAGAATCCGTGACATCTGTGGACCATCATTTTTTATTTTGCAATCCAATGGCGTAACAATTACCATCGGCGCTGCCAAAATAAACGGTATTATTTGCAATAAACGGAGAAGAAACAATAGATCCCAATTTATAAAATTTATACATCACCGTTTTATTGATATCATAGAAAGAAAGATCAGCTCCTTTGGCAGCATACGAAAAGTCTATGAGATTATTATTTAATATTTCTGAAGCAAATGATTTTCTGTTTTTCGTGCTAAAACTATTCCATTCCTTGCCTGAAGATTTTGTGTTTACGGCAAAAAAATTGCCCGTAAAATCTCCAAAATAAGCTGTATCGCCAGCTATTGCGGGAGAAGAATACACGTAGCCGTTTGCTTTAAACCTAAACAATTCTTTTCCGTTTTTTGCATCTAAACCTAGCAATGCAAAAGTATCTGAAGTGCCTACATAAACAACACCATTATCCACAACCGCCGAACTAATTATCCAGGAATAACCGGCATCATACTTCCAAACTAGTTTTCCAGTTTCGGCATTGAGCGCGAACAAAAAAGGATCACGAGCTCCAAAGTACACCATGTCATTGGCAACAGCCACAGTAGATTCAATTCCTTTAAAACCCAATTGTGTTCCCGTTTCAAATTTCCAGCGTTCTTTTCCGGTTTCGATATCTATTGCGTACAAATTAGCATCCCAACTTCCAATATACAATGTTTTTTTATACAGAACTGGACTGCAGTGAATCGATGCTTTTGTTTCAAATTTCCATTTCAGCTGACCTGTATTTGCATTTAATGCGTAAACATTTCCGTCACTGCTCCCAAAGAAAACGCTTGGATTCTTACTATCCGGATTTATGACTGGAGTAGACAAAAAGAAATCCCATAAATCATCCATGTACTGATCAACTGGTTTCAAGCCTAAAAAGCTTATTTCGCCAGACCATTTTTCGCCACCAGTTTTAAATTTCCATTTCAAATGACCTGTTTTGGAATCAATGGCATAATAATAGCCGTCAAAACTGCCTATATAAACCGTATTATTAAAAATTGCCGGCGAGCTATGTACCGCTCCGCCTGTTTTAAATTTCCAGTATATTTTACCCGTTTTTTCATGTATAGCGTAGAGATTTCCATCTTCACTGCCTATATAAACGATTCCATCATGAACAATTGGAGACGAAAATATTTTACCGTTTGTTTTAAAAGCCCATTTAAGGCCTCCCAAAGCATTGTATTTTTCGCCTTTAAATACACGACTTTGAAATACGCTTGTAGTTACTTCTTTTTCTTGCTGTCCAAAAACAGTAGAATTATTTACCATTAAAAGAATTATTAATATCAATGCTAAATACGTTCGTTTCATGTCATTTTTATTTTTTACAAATACAAATCCGTTGAGAATAAATAATCTAATTTTTCCGTTCAAGATACATATTTTATTACAAAATAAAAGCAACAGGAGATCACTCCCTTATTTTCTCAATTCCAACACCCACATTTTTGTGGCAGGAATAGTCGTTTTATTCGAAGTATTCAATCCTTCCTCAGTAATAACATTTTTTGCAGATGTAAAACCGGCAGTTCTTTCGTCATACTTTTGAAAGTCAATTTCTTTTTCAGAATTGCTGGTATTCATAACACACATTATAGTCTGATTTTCATCGTATCTGAAATAAACATACAGTCCATCAACAGGAACATAATGCATCATTTTTCCCGTTTTAAGAGCCGAAGCATTTTTTCTAAAATTGGCCAGTTTACGAACTAAGTCCTGAGTTGATTTTTCGTCATCTGTCATTCCTTTTCCTGTAAATGCATTTTTGGAATCTTCTTTCCATCCGCCAGGAAAATCGGCACGCACCAAACCGTCTGGAGCTTTAAACCCTTTCATCAAAACTTCAGATCCATAATACAATTGCGGAATTCCCCTGCAGGTCAACAACCATTGAAATCCCATTTTCTGCTTTTCTACATTCTCCCCGACTACTGAGAAAAAACGCGGTTCATCATGATTATCTAACAACAAAACTTTTTGCATCGGATTCTTACTTAGATAATCGCTGCTTAATGTATAATACAATCTGTTCACGCCTTCTTTCCAACCGAAAGGTTCTGTCAACGCAGGAATAATTCCGTAATACAAACTTTGAAAATCCACCACTGACGGCAAGTTGCTTTTGAAACTTACATCCATATTATTTTGCTCAAAATACGCCTGATTAGCCACGCCATGAACCATGATTTCTCCAAAAATAGTTATTTTCGGAAACTCATCCATAATTGCTTTGTTGCAACGATTCGCAAAATCCAGATCATTATAAGTATAGGTATCGAGACGAACTCCGTCAATACCAAACTTTTCAATATGCCAAATGCAATTTTGAATAATAAAATTGGCCATAAATGGATTGCCTTGATTGACATCCGGCATTATGGTATCAAACCAACCGTCGCTCATTCTTTTTTTATCCGATTTTGTGCCGTAAGGGTCAAATAGAGTAATCTCTCTATAATTGGTCTGAGTATATGTTGGCCAGCGATGAACCCAATCATTGGCAGGCGGATCTAATTCTAAAAAATGAAAAGATCCAATATGATTGTAAACCGCATCAAAAATAAGTTTCATGCCTCTTTTATGTAATTGATCACTCAACTTCTCATACAAAGCATCGTCACCATATCGCTTGTCAATTTTATAATGATTGGTAATGGCATATCCGTGTTCTGTCCTTTTCTCCATATCATTTTCCATAATTGGAGTAAACCATAATGTGGTAACGCCAAGCCCTTGGATATAATCCAAATTGTTGATTACACCTTGCAAATCACCCCCATGGCGATCGTACATTTCTTTTCGGTTAAGGGATTGATCTCTCATTCCTTTTACCCGATCATTCGTAACATCACCGTTACTGAAACGATCCACCATAATTAAATCAATAAAATCGCTAGACGTTACTCCTTGTGCATATTGTGTTCCATTGCCTGATCTTCGGTTATAAAGCGGCCATTTTATTTTTTGCTTCCCTCCTTTTTGGTTCAATTCGATAATTACATCTCCGGCGACTGCCTTTGGCGAAATCACGATATCTACAGCAATATATTTTTGGTTTGGAAAAGAATACGTTTTTACAACAGTTATTCCAGGATAATTGATTCCTACTTTATCCGTAGTAAAAGAATCATCGGTACTTCGAATAAGCAATTGTATTGAATTGGTTTTCATCCCTACCCACCAATTAGTGGGATAGACTTCGGTATTTTTGGCATTTGTTACCAAAGAAAAACCAAACATTAGCATTAAAATTAAAGCTGTTTTCTTCATAATAGTTGTTTATGGATTTTAATAGTCTGCGAAAGATATTTCTCTTTTCGATTATCAAAAAGCCCCTTATTTAAACAACGTGATTTGTATTGCAAACAACCATTTAAAATCATCTATGTCGTTTAAATCAGAAAAACGTTTTCTGCAACAGATCAATTTTGATTCTAAAGCAAAACTCTTAGCTTTACATTTCAGAAAACAAATTAGGTAATGAATGATCTTACTATATATTCAAGAAGCATCTCCCAAAAAATAAAAATATATACAATCTATTGGTTGGGATATATCTTGTTGTTCAGTTTGATTCAGGGGTTGCCAACAGCCGATTTTTGGAGAGCACTATCGAATGAATGTTATAGCACACCTCCCAAAATAGTATTTGTTTTACTGATTGTAGAACTTGCAATGCCTTATCTTTTCTTCAAAAAGAAAAAGACTCTATTCATTATCACTTATCTTTTTTCGATTCTTGTCTTTGCCTTCATTCAGCGATTAATTGATAATTATGTTATTATTGCTATCAATCTAACCGAATGGAAAACTGAACCATTATTTTATGCACCTGCATACTTATATAATGTAATCAAACTGCAATTTGTTGTTACCATTCCGTTAGCAATAAAATTGATCTATTACCTTGCAGAAGAAAAAAATAGAGTTCAGTCTATTTTGACCGAAAAACTGCAGGCCGAATTGTTTTCACTACGAAATCAATTCCACCCACATTTTTTATTTAATGTGCTCAATAGTTTGTATTCTAAAATTCTGAGCAAGTCCGATGATTCTGCAGATATTGTTCTTAAGATTTCCGATTTTCTTCGCTATTCCGTTTATGAGGTAAACACCAAATACATCCCTTTAGAAAAAGAAATTGAATATTTAAAAAACTACATTTCGTTGCAGCAATTGCGATTTGATAACCGACTCGAGCTTAGTTTCAGCACTAACGGAATTATGGAAAATCAAGTCATCGAGCCTTTCTTAATCCTTCCTTTTATTGAAAACAGTTTTAAATACTGCTTAGATGACGCCAATTCTCAAGCATGGATTACCATTTCCATTACTGCTTCAAAAGAATGGCTGGTGATTAAAATTGAGAACAGTTTACCGCCTGACTTTTCGAAAAACAAAAACGAAGAAAACCCATATAGCGGAGTTGGTATCGCCAATGTTAAACGACGATTGGAATTGCTTTATCCAAATCAGCATATTTTGACCATTAAAAATGAAGTAGATTCCTTTTTTGTTTCTTTAAAAATAAAAATAAATGACATCCACTAGAATTAATTGCATCATTATAGAAGACGAACTTCCTGCGTCAATACTGCTCGAAATGCATATTGCAAAATTTGATTTTTTGGATTTGAAAGGAAAATTCACGAGTGCAAACAATGCTTTGAATCTTTTGAAGACACAAAAAATAGATTTGCTTTTTTTGGATATTAATTTACCGGGGAAATCAGGAATTGAATTTGCAAAATCATTACCAAAAGACATTGGAATCATTTTTACGACCGCCAATCCGCAACATGCTGTAGAAGGATTCGAGTTGGAAGCAATTGATTATTTATTAAAACCAATTTCATTGGAACGCTTCTCGAAAGCAATACATAAATACTGTAAAATTCAAAAAACGAATCAGGAATTTGAACAATTAACGCAAGCAGAAACCGAACGCCCTTTTATTTTTGTCAAGTGCGAAAGGAAAACACTTAAATTATACCTGCATGAAATTGATTACTTCGAATCCCAAGGCAATTATCTGCTCATTAATACCGAAAGCGATTGTTTCAAAACACATCAATCCATAACGGAAATGATCGAGAAATTACCGGAAGGATTATTTTACAGAATCCATCGCTCCTTTTTGATTCCCTTGAAAAAAGTCACCCAATTCAACAGCCGTTCAGTGACTATCAAAAATAAAGTTTTGCCTATTGGACGGCTTTACAGCACATCTACAATTAATTATTTGCAATCATTTGTAAAGAAATAAGGTAGATTCTCTTTATTTTCACGACAAGACATAAAAAAAGCCATTCATTAATTTGAATGGCTTTTACTATTATTTAGTAGATTCTCTTTCCTTTAATTTTGTTTTGATAACAACGGTTTCATAAGGTTTGTGTTCTTCTTTAGATTCTAATCTATCAATTAATAACCTTACAGCTTCTTCTCCAATCTCAATTCCATGCTGACTAACTGTTGTTAAACTAGGTGATAATCTTCTAGAAGCAAGAATTCCATCAGCAAAACCAATAATTTTTAAATCCTTAGGAATTTTATATCCTTTCTTTACTCCAACTTTTAAAGCCGCCACCGAATCGTTTTCTTCCAATGCAAAAACGCCGTCTACCAGATTATTAGAATACATTTCATCAATCTTCTCCGCTAAATCATGATCTGATTCTGATTCTGTTTGAATAATAATCTTTTCATTGATTTCTATATTATTTATTTTCAAGGCATTTAAATACCCTTCAGCCCTTAATTTACCGACACTTAAATTATTTGAAGAAGAAATTAAGGCAATATTTTTACACCCTAAATCGATTAGGTGCTGCGTCGCATTTTGACCCGAATCAAAATCATCAACAATCACTTTATCACATTCAACTTCATCCGTTGTTCTATCAAACATAACAATAGGTGTACCATCATTTATTATAGAATTAAAATGGCTGTAATCATGCAGTTTTTGTGCCTCTTCTGATATAGACAAGACAAAACCGTCAATAGTTCCATTACTGAGCATCTCCATAGTATGCGCTTCTTTTTCTAACGATTCATTAGAGATACACATAATAACATTATAACCTCTCTCATCTGCCACTTTCTCAATGCCGCTAAAAACCTTTGCAAAAAATGAATTTAATATATTAGGAATAATAACTCCAATGGTTTTGGTTTTTCGATTTTTAAGATTCAAACCAATAACGTTGGGCTTGTAGTTTTTTAATTTGGCATATTCTTTAATTCTAACTTTCGTTTGCTCGCTTATCTCAGGACTGTCATTTAATGCCTTAGAAACAGTTGAAACCGAAACATTAAGTTCTTTTGCAATTTGTTTTAATGTTGCTTTTGCTTTCATTGGAGAGTGGTGGTATTTAAACTAAATTAATAGTCTTAAAATTAAAAAAAATTCGAATTTCGACAATACAAACCTATATTTTTAATAAAAACATAAAAAAAAGTATGCATTTAATTCGATAAAACGGAAAAGTACAAAAAAAATGCAACATCAAAAAAAAATTATTCGAAATTAATGCAAAAGAATGAAACACAAACTCACTCAATTTATTCATTCAACAAATATATATTTGATTATCAGCACAAACTCAATAAAAAAATAATCAATTAAGCTATTTGGTTTTAAAATAATTAATTGTACTTTTGCACTCCCTTTATTGGGAATGGAATGTTTAATTAAAATATATTATTGTGAACGCATTAAGCTACAAGACAATTTCAGCAACAAAAGCCAACTCTACAAAAGAATGGATTGTTGTAGACGCTGATGGTCATAACTTAGGACGTCTTGCTTCAAAAGTCGCTATGATTTTAAGAGGTAAGTACAAGCCAAGTTACACACCGCACGTGGACTGTGGAGATAACGTAATTGTTATCAACTCAGAAAAAATCAACCTTACAGGTAACAAATTGGATGAAAAAACATACATCCGTCACACTGGTTACCCTGGAGGACAAAGAACTTTAACTGCTAAAGTATTGCAAGCAAAAAACCCTGCATTACTAGTAGAAAAAGCTGTAAAAGGTATGTTGCCAAAAAACAAAATTGGTGCTGAACTTTTTAGAAATTTAAATGTTGTTGTAGGATCTGAGCACAAACAAGGAGCTCAAAAACCTAGAACTGTTAACCTAAACGATCTTAAGTAATGGGAGTTATTCACAAAATCGGTAGAAGAAAGACCGCTGTTGCACGTGTTTATGTTTCTGAAGGAACAGGAGTTATCGTTGTAAACAAAAAACCATTCGCAACTTATTTCCCAACTGCTACTTTACAGTACAAAGTTTTACAACCAATGTCTATGACAGAGAATGTATCTAACTTTGACGTAAAAGTAAACGTTTACGGAGGTGGTTCAACTGGACAAGCAGAGGCTGTAAGAATGGCATTGGCACGCGTTATGTGTGAAGTAAATGCTGAAAACAGAGCTATCTTGAAACCAGAAGGTTTATTAACAAGAGATCCAAGAATGGTTGAACGTAAGAAATTCGGTCAGAAGAAAGCTCGTAAGAGATTCCAATTCTCTAAACGTTAATATTGCCTGTCTTGTATTATTTGTACAAGACACTCTAGAATGTATTAAAAAATTTAAAACAATGTTGTTGTTGTCCCATCGAGGTGGGAAATTAGTTTAGCATCTAAATGTATGTAGCCGAGAAATCGCCATTTATACATTGCTAATCAACAGAACGTAAACTAGTACAAAAAATGTCAAACAAAGTAGAAGTAAAAGAATTACTAGAAGCAGGTGTTCATTTTGGACACATGACTAGAAAATGGGATCCAAACATGGCTCCTTACATTTATATGGAGCGTAATGGTATACACATTATCAATCTATATAAAACTGCAGCAAAAATCGAAGAAGCTAATGAAGCTTTGAAAAAAATCGCTGCATCAGGTAGAAAAATATTATTTGTTGCTACCAAAAAACAAGCAAAAGACATCGTTGCTGATAAAGCAAAAGCTGCAAACATGCCTTACATCACTGAAAGATGGCCTGGTGGAATGCTAACTAACTTCGTAACTATCCGTAAAGCTGTTAAAAAAATGGCTACTATTGATAAAATGAAGAAAGATGGTACATTCATGACCCTTTCTAAGAAAGAGCGTTTACAAGTTGATCGTCTTCGTGCTAAACTAGAGAAAAACTTAGGTTCAATCGCAGATATGTCTAGACTTCCTGCAGCATTGTTCGTAGTAGATATCAAAGCTGAACACATCGCAATAAAAGAAGCTCAAAAATTAAACATTCCAGTTTTTGCAATGGTTGATACAAACTCTGATCCACGTGAAGTAGATTATGTTATCCCTGCAAATGATGATGCTTCTAAATCAATTGATAAAATTTTATCTTTAGTAACTGCTTCAATTATCGATGGTCTTGCAAATAGAACTTCTGATAAAGAAACTGATGCTACTGAAGTTGTAGCTGAAACTGAAGCTCCTGTAGCTGAAGTTCCAGCAGTTGAAGCTGCTCCAGCTCCAGCAACTGAAGAATAAATCAAATTTTAAATTCCAAAATTTAAATTCCAAATTCCATAAAAAATTAGAAACTATATGTTGATAATTTAATAAAATTGGAATTTGGGATTTAAAGATTGGAATTTTTATTTTTATAACATTAAACACATATATTATGGCAACAATTACTGCTGCAGACGTAAATAAATTAAGACAAACTACAGGTGCCGGAATGATGGACTGTAAAAAAGCTTTAGTTGAAGCTGAAGGAGATTTCGATAAAGCTATACAAAACCTTAGAGAAAAAGGACAAAAAGTTGCTGATAACCGTTCTGACCGTGAGTCTTCTGAAGGAGCTGCTGTTTCTTTTATCAATGCAGACAAAACTAAAGGAGCTATCATCACTTTAAACTGTGAAACAGATTTCGTAGGTAAGAATGAAAGTTTCGTAGCTTTAGCTAAAGAATTAGTTGAAAAAGCGATTAACTTCTCTTCTAAAGAAGAATTCTTAGCTTCAGATTTCAACGGAATTACTGTTGCTGAAAAACTAATTGAGCAAACTGGTGTTATTGGTGAAAAAATCGAAATCGGTGGTTTTGAAATCGTAGAAGGTGCTTTCGTAGGATCTTATGTTCACGTTAACAAAATTGCTGCATTAACAGCAATTTCTGCATCAGTTGACAATGCTGATGTTTTAACTAAAGACGTCTCTATGCAAGTTGCTTCTATGGGAGCTGACACATTATCTTACAAAGATTTTGATCCAGCTTTCGTTGCTTCTGAACTTGCTGCTCGTATTGCTATCATCGAAAAAGAAAATGAAGAAGCAAAACGTTTAGGAAAAACTTTAAAAAATGTTCCTAAATATATTTCTTTCTCTCAATTAACTGAAGAAGTTATAAAACAAGCTGAAGAAGACGCTAAAGCTGAATTAAAAGCTGAAGGTAAACCAGAACAAATTTGGGATAAAATTATTCCAGGAAAAGTGCAGCGTTTCATCTCTGACAATACTACTTTAGATCAAGAGAAAGCTTTATTGGATCAAAACTTCATCAAAGATGACAGTAAAAAAGTTGGTGATTACGTTAAAGGATTCAATGTTGAAATTACAAATTTCAAAAGAGTTACTTTAGGATAATCAATTGATTGCAACAAACGGATTCTATTTTAAATTTCGTTTAGACATATAAAATCCCATCTTGTTTCATTACGAGATGGGATTTTCTTATCATTTAAAACAAGTATATGCATTTATATTAGCCTTGATCTTCGAATTCCTCTTTCATTAGCTTTGTTTTTCTTTGAGAGAAACAATATATAAAAAAGAAAAAAAAGCAACACATATCTAAAACATCAAAGAATTGTTGCTCCTAAACAAAACCATACTATTTATATTATCACCCTTAAAACAAAAAAAGACAGTAGTAAACTTTCGCTTACTACTGTCTTTAAAATTATATCTATTTCTAATAAAATTCTTCTTCCGAATTTTCCGTTAGAAAATTAAAAAATAATTATTTTCTATCATTCACTTCAACAGTTACCATGGCCACATTCTTCGATTCTTCTTTTTCAACCATTTTAGATAGTCTAAAAACAAGTAATGTTCCTGCAACCCCTAATCCTGTCATAAACAACCAATTGGACTCATAATCAAAGTTTTGAATGATTTCCATCCCTGTTTTTGCACTTAAGATGTGAGCAAAACTATAACTCATTGTAAAAGCCGCCATATATTTACCTTCTTGTCTATGTGATCTGTCCATTGTAAATGAATTAGCGAATGGAAATGTTAACATTACACCACAAGTCATAAAGAACATCATAGGAATCAAAACAGCTTCAAAAGGAAGCAGCAACAACAAGAAACTAGTCGCCATAAGCAAAAGACCTAAAGAAATAACTTTATGATTGTTAATTTTCTTACGACTAACGTAATTCACAATTGGAAGTTCAAAAAGCAAAATAAGCAATCCATTTAAACTTAAAAGCAATCCGCTGTCAAATTCGGTCATGTTAAATCGCTCTTTGTGATACAAAGGTAAAGTAGTAAAAATCTGAAAGAAAAGAATCCCCGTGATCAAACAAATAATTAAATGCAACATAAATGGCTTGTCTTTAATTACTGAAACTTTAACTTTAGGCTTATCAAGCTTATGCAACTTAACAGGTATTTTTTTCTCTTTAACAAAAATCATAAATACAATTATTGCCAATATGCAAGTCACACCATCAACATAAAAGATATATTCATATCCCATTTGCATGATAATCAACCCTCCTAATACAGGACCAAAAAGAAAGCCTAAATTGATGGCCGCACGTGTCAAAGAATAAGCACGAGCCCTGTCTTCTTTTGCAGTAAATGTTTTTAAGCAAACCAACATCGCAGGTCTAAACATATCTGCAATAGTAGTCAACACCAAAATACCAACACAAAGTTCTTCAAAAGATGTAGCATACTGCAAGAAAATAAACACTATACCACTTCCAAATAAACTAAACACCATGACCTTGTAAAAGCCAATTTTATCTGATAGCTTACCGCTCAACCAAGTCCCTATTATAGAACCTATTCCAAAGAAAACCATTACCCAGCCAATTTGACTATAGGTGAATTGCAAATTTTCTTTCATGTACTTTGACAGAAAGGGAATAACCATAGTCCCTGCTCTGTTAATGAATGTAATTAAAGTTAGAATCCAAATCTCTTTCGGAAAATCTTTAAAATTGTCGAAGTATTTTTTTATCATAATTAATTTTTTTTGGGGCAAAAAATTTGTTCATAAAGGCAAAAATAGATTTTTTTTTGAATCAACCAACAAGTAAACAGTTAAAAAACAAAACATTTTCTAAACATTTTCAAAACAATTTAAAAACACTTAGAAAAATTTTACAAAAACATTTTTTTTAAAAAAAATTACAAAACAGGCAGATTATTCAATTTTTAATATAGATTTGCATTTATAATAAACCCCAAAACAATTATAATATGAAAGAAAAAATCTACTATTTAATAGTTTGCCTTGTGCTTTCCTATTCGACACAAGCGCAACTCTACGGCGGAATAGAAATAGGAAGTAAAGGTATAAAAATGACCGTACTTGAAGTGGAAAGCCTCAAAAGAAACACTTATGACGTAAAAGAGTTTTGGACTGAAAACGTTGGTATTGCTACTGGTATAGGAATAGATGGCACATTATTACAAGAAGACATTGAAAAAGCAGGCAATGTAGTTTACAACAACTACAAAAAAATGCTTAACGAATACAAAATCGAAGATAAAAACATCTTTATTGTAGCGTCGTCTGGAGTTGGTTTAGCAAACAATACAAATGATTTAGTCGTAAAAATCAAAACGCTAACCAATAAAAAAATTGAGATTATCTCTTCTTCTCTTGAGGCAAAATTACTTTTAAGAGGATGTATTCCTCCTAAAAACTATTTAAGCTCAGTAATTATCGACATTGGAGGAGGAAACACTAAAGGTGGATATGCAAAAGACATCAATGGTGCTTCTGTATTTTTTCCAATATCATGTGATTTAGGAACTGTTACTTTGACAGAAATCATCAATAAAAAATGTAAGCAAAAAACAGTTTTCGAATTCAACGAAAATCTTTTTGACTACTTACCTACTATGAGAGAGAGTTTCAAAAAAATGTACACAAGTAGAGCTGAATCACAAGACAAAAGCAATGTTTATATCTCTGGTGGAGCTGCTTGGGCATTTTACACTCTATTAACAGGAATTAAAGCTGAAGAAAACTTCACGCAAGTACAATATGATGACATTTTATCAATTAGAACTATTGCTGAAAATAACTATCAAAGATTTGTAACTAATTCTGAAAGCAATGTTGAAATGCAAAAGGTATTAAAAACATACCAACAAAAGTACTTGATTGCTGCCTTTAATCTTTTGGAAACTTCATTAGAAGTACTACCAAACATCCAAAACAAAAAAATATTTTTTGCTAAACAAGGTCAAATTGCTTGGTTAGTAAGTTACGTTTTTGATAGTGCAAAAGGTGTTAAACAAATATACTAGATCAGAAATCAAAAACTCATTCTGTTAAAAATCAAATCCCATTCATTATATATGTTTGGGATTTTTTTTTTCATTTTTCAACCGCTCTTCATATTAAGATTTTAAAAAAAAGTTTAAATTTGGTTAATTATGTAGCAAAAATGTTACTTATGAAGAACTTTAAAATAATATTTTTTATTTCTATTGCTTACTTCACTCCTTAGTTGTGGAAGAAATAAACCTAGCGAAATGGGTGAAACAGAAACTAATTATACCGAGACTTCAAACATTACTACAATCACTCCCGACGCAAACAATGAAAAATCAGAATCAAATACTGAAACAAAAAACTTAGAAACAACTATAAATACCCAAAGAAGCAGTAGATCTAATAAAATAGGTTACCCATATTGGTTCAAACGAATTGTATTTCAAATGGAGTTACACTTGGCTAGTCAAAAAGTTTCGGATGCGGAATTCAAAAATGACACCATGATTTTTATTCAACAAAACCTATGTATCGGGAGATGCCATCGGAATCAAATACAATAAAAAATACACACCGAATTAATGCTTAATAATGGATCTGCCTACATTCCAATCATAAAAGGCGACCACTGTGAAATAAACAAATAATGCAAAAAGAACTCACGAGATGCGCTTGGTGCAATTCCAGCGAATTATATCAAAAATATCACGACGAAGAATGGGGTGTTCCCGTTTATGACGACCACAAACTATTCGAATTCCTGCTTCTGGAAACTTTCCAGGCGGGATTAAGTTGGATTACCATACTCAACAAAAGAGAAAATTTCCGCAAAGCTTTTGACAATTTCGACTATAAAAAAATAGCAACTTATTCCGAAGATAAAATCCAGGATTTACTACAAGATCCAGGTATCATTCGAAATAAACTCAAGGTTTATTCCGCAGTTTCCAATGCTATAGCCTTCATGAAAATTCAAGATGAGTACGGAAGCTTTTGCAAATACATCTGGGGCTTTGTCAATGGAAAACCCATCATAAATAACCGAAAAAGCCTAAGCGAAGTACAGGCCACAACTCCCCTTTCCGATGCCATCAGCAAAGACTTAAAAAAGCGCGGATTCAAGTTTGTCGGCTCCACCGTAGTTTACGCCCACATGCAGGCCACCGGAATGGTCGATGACCACGTAACCGATTGTTGGAGAAGAAATTAACACACAATCACCGTTTTAATTTTCGAAACACAAGTTACACCTGTAACAACTTTAAACTTTTAAAGCTTTAAACTTCTAAACTTTTTTTCCTACATTTGCTTCAACTTTAGGGGTGTCTGCAATCGCAGGCTGAGATTTTACCCTCTGAACCTGATCTAGTTCATACTAGCGTAGGGAAAAGTAAGATGACTTCCATGTACCATTGCGTACCCCTGTAGCCATTCCTAAAGTATAACTTATACTAAATTTAAAAAGGAATGGAGCTAAAAATCAACAATCAAACCAAACAATTCCCCCTTGACAGTCTCACTGTGCAAGCGCTTCTTGACATAGAAATTCCCGAAAAACAAACTGGAATCGCCCTGGCAATCAATAATACCGTAATTCCAAAATCTGCTTGGAATACCCATTTCCTCAACCCAACAGACGATATTCTAATTATTTCTGCCACACAAGGCGGGTAAAATAATTATGCCCATTTGGGCGTGCCCCCGTTGAGAAAAGAGGCTTACTTATAGTCACGCTTATAAAGCCTCTTTCCTAAACGGGGTCGGGCTATCCGCGCTACTTCGGTAGCTAGCTTCTATCCCTCACGCAAACTCACCAAACCAAGAACATTCAATTTTTCAAACAAAACATTTTTTCAAAATATAAACTACAGACCAATGAACAACGAAGAAAAAATCTCAAGAACACCGTTCCCAAACTCCAAAAAAGTATATATCGATGGAGAAATCCACCCGATAAAAGTTGCCATGCGTGAAATCTCACTTGCCGACACTAAAATGTCCAACGGAAGAATCGAAAAAAATCCGGCCATTACCGTTTATGACACTTCTGGCCCTTTCACCGACCCAAATATTGAAATAGACATCCGAAAAGGATTGCCACGCATTCGCGAACAATGGATTCTAGACCGTAACGATGTAGAAGAACTAGCAGAAATTACGTCTGAATACGGAAAATCCCGTCTAAATGACAAAAAACTAAACGACTTGCGTTTTGAATATTTACACAAACCAATGCGTGCCAAAAAAGGAGCTAATGTTTCTCAATTATATTACGCAAAACAAGGCATCATCACTCCCGAAATGGAATACATCGCCATTCGTGAAAACCAGCGCATCGAACAACTAAACGAGCAAACCAAAGCGATGCAATGCCAACACCAAGGACATAGTTTTGGAGCCCACACCCCAAAAAGCAAAATTACTCCGGAATTCGTAAGAAGTGAAGTAGCCAGAGGTCGCGCCATTATTCCAAACAACATTAACCACCCTGAAAGCGAACCTATGATTGTAGGACGCAATTTCTTGGTGAAAATTAACGCCAACATCGGAAACAGTGCCGTGACTTCCAGCATTGAGGAAGAAGTAGAAAAAGCAGTTTGGGCTTGCCGTTGGGGAGCCGATACCATTATGGACTTATCCACAGGTAAAAACATACACGAAACTAGAGAATGGATTATTCGCAATTCACCAGTTCCAATCGGAACTGTGCCTATATATCAAGCTCTAGAAAAAGTAAACGGAATCGCCGAAGACCTGACTTGGGAAGTATTCCGTGACACTTTAATAGAACAAGCCGAACAAGGCGTTTCCTATTTCACCATTCACGCTGGGGTATTATTGCGCTACATTCATTTGACCGCCAACCGAGTTACCGGAATTGTTTCTCGCGGTGGTTCTATCATGGGCAAATGGTGTCTGTTCCACCACAAAGAAAACTTCCTATATACTCATTTCGAAGAAATCTGCGAAATCATGAAACAATATGATGTCGCTTTCTCATTGGGAGACGGTTTACGTCCAGGTTCCATCGCCGATGCCAATGATGCGGCACAATTTGCCGAATTGGAAACACTTGGCGAACTGACAAAAATAGCTTGGAAACACGATGTACAAGTATTCATCGAAGGTCCTGGTCACGTTCCAATGCACATGATCAAAGAAAACATGGACAAGCAACTAGAACATTGCGATGAAGCTCCGTTCTATACTTTAGGCCCATTAACGACAGATATTGCTCCCGGTTACGACCACATCACTTCTGCCATTGGTGCCGCAATGATTGGTTGGTATGGATGTGCAATGCTATGTTATGTAACACCAAAGGAGCACCTAGGTTTACCGAACAAAAAAGACGTAAAGGACGGCGTGATCACCTATAAAATTGCCGCACACGCCGCCGACTTGGCCAAAGGTCATCCCGGTTCACAATACCGTGACAATGCCTTGAGCAAAGCTCGTTTCGAATTCCGTTGGGAAGACCAATTCAATTTATCCCTAGATCCAGATACAGCAAGAGAATTCCATGATGAAACCTTACCCGCAGATGGCGCTAAAGTGGCTCATTTCTGTTCGATGTGCGGTCCTAAATTCTGTTCAATGAAAATCTCTCAGGAAATCCGAGATGTCGCCGAAGCCGAAAAAGGCATGAAAGAAAAGTCAGAGGAGTTTATTGAACAAGGAAAGGAAATTTATATCTAAAATGATTGAAAAAATTAAAAGATTTAAAGATTGAAAACTTTTGTGTTTAGGTAATTTTTAAATCTTTCAATTCTTAAATTTTTTAATCAAAAGAAAAAATGATTGTCATCACAAACCCAATTCCGATAGTCAATGAAATCAACACAATCCATTCTCTTTTTGAGAGTGGATTGGAGTTGCTTCATATTCGGAAACCTGATTTTTCTGCAACAGAAATGAGATCTTTCTTGTCGGAAATAAAATCGGATTTAAGAGAACAATTAGTTTTGCGCAGCCATCATCATTTAGCTTCAGTATTTGGCATCAATCGAATTCACTTTAGCGAAAGCGAAAGAAAAAAAACACTGATGTTATTCGGAAAATTTCCATTTGAAACATACAAAACAAAAGGATTTCATTTATCGACTTCGGTTCATAGCATGGATGATTTCAATGCTTTGGACAACGTGTTTGAATATGCTTTTTTGAGTCCTATTTTTCCAAGTATTTCGAAAGAAAATTATACTTCAAAAACAGATTGGTTTGAAGTAATTAAAAACAGGACTAATTATTCGACAAAACTCATCGCTTTAGGCGGAATAGAATCAAAAAACACAGAGCAAACATTAGAAAATGGCTTTGACAATGTAGCTCTTTTAGGAACCATTTGGAATCAAAACAATCCCATTGAAAACTTTAAATCATGTCAAAAAATCGTCAAATTGTACTAACTATCGCAGGATTTGATCCTTCGGGTGGCGCAGGAATTTTGGCAGATGTCAAAACCTTTGAACAGCATAAAGTGTATGGTTTTGCCATCAACACGGGCAATACCATACAAACCGAAAATGCGTTTTATAAAATCCAGTGGACACCTATTGATTTTATATTAGAATCCATAACAACCCTTTTGGACAGTTATGCCATCAGCGCCGTTAAAATTGGCATTGTCCCTTCATTGGATTATTTGAACCGAATTGTTTTTCACCTAAAAAAGCATTCTCCTTCTATCAAAATTATTTGGGATCCTATTTTGAAATCTTCAACAGAATTTGATTTTTTACAAATAGAGAATCAAAGCATTTTTAATACAATTCTGCAACAAATTGATTTGATTACACCTAATTACAATGAAATGCAAAAACTGTTTCCTGAATTTGATTCCCCACTTTTTTGGAGAACTGTTGCAGGCGACGCATCAATTCTACTAAAAGGCGGACATAACTCCACTGAAATTGGCGTTGATTATTTATATACTCCAAATGGCATTCATAAACATTTGCCCAAAAACGATAACTGTTTTGAGAAGCATGGCTCGGGCTGTGTTTTATCTGCCGCAATTACGGCCAATCTTGCATTGGGACAAAACCTGAAAACGGCTTGCGAAAATGCAAAAAGATATACCGAAAACTACTTACTGTCTAACTCAACTAAACTAGGATTCCATCATGTATAACAAATTACAATATATCTCACAAGGAGAAAGTGTCGAAGAACAACTGTATAACATCCATCAAGCTCTCGACAACGGCTGTGATTGGATACAAATGCGATTCAAACATCTAAAACCCAAAAAAGCATTAGCATTGGCGGAAGCCACAAAATTTCTGTGTGAAGAATATCTCGCCAATTTCATCATTAATGATGATGTTCATTTAGCCGAAAAAATTAATGCTGATGGTGTTCATCTTGGACTTTCAGATATGGAGGTTTCAGAAGCACGAACCATTTTGGGTAAAACAAAAATCATCGGAGCAACTGCAAATACCTTTGAAGACATCGTTCGTCAAACAAACAATGGTTGTGATTATATTGGTTTAGGACCTTTTCAATTCACAAAAACCAAAAGCAATCTAAGTCCAATACTAGGGATTGAAGGATACCAATCCATTATAAACCAAATGAGACAATCCCAAATTGAAACACCCATTTATGCTGTTGGAGGAATTACATTAGAAAACGTCGATGCGCTCATGCAGACAGGAATTCATGGCATCGCAGTTTCTGGAATTATAACCAAAAGCGAGAAAAAAAACATACTCATTACACAACTTAACGAAAAATTATATGGCAACGTCATTGTTTAAGATTGGAGACAAAACATTAGAATCAAGACTATTTTTAGGAACTGGAAAATTTGGTTCCAATATAGAAATGGAAGAAGCAATACTGGCTTCCGAAAGTGAATTGGTAACCGTGGCCTTAAAACGAATTGATTTGGAAACCGATACCGATGCTATTTTGAATCACTTGAAGCATCCCAGAATCAACTTATTGCCCAATACTTCCGGAGCACGAAATGCCAAAGAAGCGATTTTTGCGGCGCAACTCGCCAGAGAAGCTTTGGAAACCAATTGGCTGAAACTTGAAATTCATCCCGACCCGAAATACTTAATGCCGGATCCCATAGAAACCCTAAAAGCTACTGAAGCATTGGCGAAATTAGGATTCATCGTTTTGCCGTATATCCATGCCGATCCTGTTTTGTGCAAGCATTTAGAAAATGCTGGAACAGGAGCTGTAATGCCTTTGGGTTCCCCTATTGGAAGTAACAAAGGATTAAAGACTATTGATTTTTTAGAAATAATCATCGAACAAAGTTTGGTTCCCGTTATTATTGACGCTGGAATTGGCGCACCATCCGATGCCGCAAAAGCAATGGAGATGGGAGCCGATGCAGTGTTGGTCAATACCGCAATCGCCGTAGCCGGAAATCCAAAATTAATGGCAGAAGCATTTAGGGAAGCGGTAATAGCAGGACGAAAAGCATTTGAAGCAAAACTGGGACAGCAATACAAACAAGCAGTTGCTTCAAGTCCTTTGACTGCTTTTTTAAATGTGTAATTGTCGAAAAATTAACCGCAAGGGATGCAAAGATTTACGCTAAGTCCGCAAAGCTTTGCGGACTTAACTTAAAATTCAAAATATAAAACTTTGCGAACCTTGCGGTAAAAAACAAACATTATGAAAACATTCAAATCGGTTTTTGAGAGTTACGATTGGGACACCATTCAAACCAAAATATACCAAACGACCACCAAACAAGTGGAACAGGCATTGACAAAAAGCAAAAGAAATCTGGACGATTTCGTGGCTTTGATTTCGCCTGCAGCCACGATCTATTTGGAGCAAATGGCACAAGAATGCCATGAATTGACCAAAAAACGTTTTGGAAAAACCATTCAAATGTATGCTCCCCTGTATTTAAGTAATGAATGCCAAAACATTTGCACCTATTGCGGATTCAGTTTAGATAATAAAATCAAACGCAAAACATTGTCAGATTCCGAAATAAAACTGGAAGTGGAAGCCTTAAAATCAGCTGGTTTTGATCATGTATTATTGGTTACTGGAGAGGCCAATTACACCGTAAACATCAATTATTTCCTAAATGCGATTGATCAGATAAAAGAGCAATTTTCCACCATTTCGGTCGAAGTACAGCCTCTTTCCACCGAAGAATATCAAAAACTGCACGAAGCTGGAGTGTATTCGGTTTTGGTGTATCAGGAAACCTATCATCAAGAAGTATATAAAAAATACCACACCAAAGGCAAAAAATCCAATTTTGATTTTCGTTTGGAAACACCAGACCGTATTGGAAAAGCAGGAATTCACAAGATTGGGTTGGGCGTTTTATTGGGTCTGGAAGATTGGCGAACGGATAGTTTTTTCAATGCTCTGCATTTGGATTATTTGCAGAAAACCTACTGGCAAACAAAATATTCTGTTTCCTTTCCGAGGTTACGCCCCGCCGAAGGAATAATTGAACCCAACTTTATTATGGATGATAAAGATTTGACGCAATTGATCTGTGCGTATCGCTTGTGGAATGAAGATTTGGAGATTTCAATTTCAACACGAGAGAACGAAAATTTCAGGAATAATATCATTCCGATTGGGGTGACCAGTATGAGTGCGGGATCCAAAACTAATCCGGGTGGTTATGTCGTTGATCCGCAATCTTTGGAACAATTTGAGATTAGCGACGAGCGTTCTGCCCAGGAAATTGCCAAAATAATTAGCGATAGAGGATACGAACCGGTATGGAAAGATTGGGACAGAAGTTATGCAACAATAGATTAACGATTTAAATTTTAGAATTAATGAGTATAGTTCAGGAGTATTTAAGATACAACCGCCAAATGATGCTGCCCGAAATAGGTGACGAAGGACAAGAAAAACTAAAAAAAGCCAAAGTCTTGGTAATTGGTGCTGGCGGATTGGGCTGTCCTATTTTACAATATATTGCTACAGCTGGTGTTGGAACTATTGGAATTATTGATTTTGATAAAATTGAGATTCATAACTTGCATCGCCAAATTTTATACACCGAAAACCAAGTGGGTAAAAGCAAAGCCATCACGGCTAAAGAAACATTGGAAGAAATGAATCCCTTGATTTCCATTGTAGCATTCGAAGAAAAACTAACCTCCGAAAATGCCGTTCAGATTATGCAGGATTTTGATTTTATTGTCGATGGGTCTGATAATTTTGAAACCCGTTATTTGGTCAATGACACTTGTGTTGCTTTAGGAAAAGCATTGGTTTACGGAAGTATTTTGAGATTTGAGGGACAACTGGCCGTTTTCAACCACAACGGAAGTAAAAACCTTCGGGATTTGTTTCCGGAACCGCCGAATCCAAAAGATGTGCCTAATTGCAATTTGAATGGCGTGCTGGGAACATTGCCCGGAATTATTGGGACTATGATGGCTCATGAAACCTTGAAATTGATAATGGATTTACCAACATTAGAGAATGAATTGGTATTGTTCAGTACTTTGAATTGGAGTTTTACGAAGCTGAAGTTTTAAAAATAGACTGCAATAACAACACACAATATACTTTCGAAAATAAAAAAGGCACACAGATAACACAGATTGAGTGGATTTTCACTGATTAAAATCCGCATAAATTGGTTTAATCCATAAAATCAGTGGGCAAATAAATTAGGACAACTATTTACTCTTCAAAATTGCCATAAAAGCTTCTCGCTCTATTTCCCTGCAGCCTAAACTTTCGAGGTGTTCGTTATAAACTTGGCAATCCAACAAGCGATAATTCTCTTTTTTGAGTTGGTTTACCAAAGCAATGAACGCGACTTTGGAAGCATTGGAAACCAAAGAAAACATACTTTCTCCACAAAAAACATGACCTAAATCTATGCCGTACAATCCACCGACAAGTTGATCATTTTGCCAAACTTCGACTGATTTTGCCAGTCCAAGGTCATTGAGCTTGCAATAGGCTTCAATCATTTCGTCCGTGATCCATGTTCCTGTTTGACCATCGCGTTTTACTTGTCGGCAATTGGAAATAACGTCTCTAAAATTTTGATTGAAAGTAACTTTGAAAATGTTTCTATTGAGAATGTTCCGCATGCTTTTGGAAACAATCAATTCGTCTAGAAACAATACCATCCTTGGATTTGGCGACCACCAAATAACAGGCTCGCCTTCATTAAACCAAGGAAAAATTCCGCTGTTGTAGGCTAACTGCAAACGCTCTGAGGATAAATCACCTCCAATGGCAAGAATCCCATCGCTGTCGGCGTGAGAAACTGGAGGAAAAAACAAATCTTTAGATAAATAATACATTTTCAATTATAAAAATCAATTTCAAATTCAATAGCAATAGCAAATTCAAATTCTTAATAAAAAAAAATCCAAATTCCAATAAAGTTATAATTGGAATTTGGAATTTAAAATTTGCATTTTATTTTTTTTAGAATGGCAAATCGTCTGCTTCTTCTTCGTTTAAGTTAGTTGCTGGCGCAAAAGCTGCCGCTGCTGGCATTGGAGGTGCTTGCTGCGCTGGTGCATCTGCAGCCAATCTTTCAATTCTCCAACCTTGAATACTGTTAAAATATCTTGTTTCTCCTTGTGGATTAACCCATTCTCTTCCTCTCAAATTGATAGAAACTTTTACAGCTTCACCAGTATTATAACTGCTTAATAAATCACATTTATCTTGAGTAAATTCAATCAGAATGTGCTGTGGATATTGCTCATCTGTAGTAACAACCAATTCTCTTTTTTTGAATGCTGCACTCACTTGTTGCTCTGGATTAACAACTTTAATTTTTCCTAATACTTCCATCTTCTTTTTGTTTTATTATTGTTACTTTGAATTTATTTTTTGGCCAAAAGTACTTTCCAAGCTGAAAGAACATCATTTTCTAAAAGGTATCTTTTGGCTTCTAAGTGCTGTTTTTCAAGGTCGTCAGAGCTTAAAACTGCTTTTATTGAAAAATTTTGCTTTACAAATATACTAACTTCTTTAGTTGTAGGCAAGGCTTCAATATTCCCTAACATCCCTAAATCGTTTCCATCAAAAACAGAACTGCTTTTAACATAATCAGGTATTGCATCTACTCCAATCCCTAATGTTGTAAGAGGCTTTGGCACTTCAAACAATCCTTGATTGGATCGAGAATACCAATTGGCTCCAAGTCTGGACACTAAATCTATTTTATGCTGGTCGATAGCGCCATTTTCATTGAGAACCGCTTCATTGATATGCATACGAACCACTTCGCAAAGAATTAAATTCCCGGCACCACCTTCAGATCCTAACGGAATTATCTGAGTCACTTTGCACTCAAACTGAACGGGGGATTCTTTTACTCTATAAGGTTTTACCAAGTCTGATAGAACTGGTGTAAATCCAGCTTTTAAAAACTCGTCAACACCTTCGGCATATTCTGTACTGGCCAAAGAAGTTTGCTGTACCATATCGTAATTTACTACGTTGATAACGACTTCTAAAGTGGCTTCGGCATTGATTAATGTGTGTTTAACCGAATTATCCCGTACCCGTCTTGCTGGCGAAAAAACAAGTATGGGCGGATTGGCGCTGAATACATTAAAAAAACTAAAAGGCGACAGATTGGGAATCCCATTTTTACCGATAGTACTGGCAAAAGCGATTGGTCGAGGCCCAACTGCACTTTGCAAATACCCTTGCAGTTTTGCAGTTTCAATGCTTTTTGGATCAATGCTAATCATAGACTTTTTATTTGGACAAAAATAACAAAATAGCAGTTAGATTCTAGGGATTTCAACAATTTTATTATGAAAACAAATACCCTAGCCCTGATGGAAACGGCATCCTTTTGTGCCGGGGTTCGGCACAAAAGATATAGTGGACAGCAGGAAGCAGCTCTTAAAAACAATGATTTTTGTTCCTACACAATCCAAAGTCCATTATTTCGTTATATTTATACCACAAATTTACTTTTATGAATTTTTCCGAAAATAGAAACCCCATTCGTTGGATAATAATTTTTATTTCTTTTCTGATAATCACAATTATCCTTTGGAATACGTATACTTTTTTTCAAATTTTTAAAAATGAGGAACGCATAAAAATGAACCTTTGGGCTATTGCCGAAAAAACATTAATTAATGCAAAAGCCGATACCGAAGTTGATTTACCCCTCCAAATTTTCAACAACAATACTACCATTCCGTTAATTCTAACAGAAAATGACAGCATAATAAATTCGGTAAATATTGATGAGGAAATCATAAAAGACAAAGCTAAAGCTAAAGAATATCTGGATGAATTAAAAAGCGAAAATGAGCCCATTACCATTATTTATGCGCCTGGAAAATCACAAGAATTGTATTATGGAGATTCTTCCTTAATTGATAAACTCAAATATTATCCAATAGCATTGTCGCTAATTATTGTCCTTTGTGGAATCTTAATTTACAATTTTTACCTCAATCATAAAATAGCAAGCCAAAACAAATTATGGGCAGGAATGGCCAAAGAAACGGCTCATCAAATAGGCACGCCCCTTTCTTCATTAATAGGTTGGCTGGAAATTCTAAAACTGGATAATGTTGACGAATCTATTACTACAGAAATCGAAAAAGATATTGAGCGTTTGCAGACCATTACTGATCGCTTTTCGAAAATTGGTTCCGAACCCAAATTAGAACTTAGAGATATAGTCGAAGAAACGAAACAATCTTATAATTATCTGATTTCTCGTTTTTCCAACCAAATTGAGTTTTCTTTTAAAGGCCCATCGAAAGCCATAGAAATTCTCCTGAACCCAACGTTACATAGCTGGACAATAGAAAATCTAGTTAAAAATTCCATCGATGCAATGAAAGGCAGAGGAAAATTATCTTTGGAAATTGAAGAAGATCAACATCATATAAAAATAAATGTGACCGATACTGGCAACGGTATTCCTAAAAAGGAATTTCAAAGAATTTTTGAAACGGGTTTTACAACCAAAAAAAGAGGCTGGGGATTAGGTCTTTCTTTAACCCGGAGAATTGTTGAGGAATACCATAAAGGTTCTATTAAGGTGCTTCATTCTGAAATAGGAAAAGGCACTACTATGCAAATTGTATTTTTAAAAAACAAAAATTCCTAAATCATTTCCGTATACTTAATTTAATGGAACTCCGAACCAAGTTACTTTAGTAAACATCCCTTTCCTAGCTGATTTAGTTTTGCCGATATAATCATTTACAAATTTTTCCTGCTCTTCTATTTGTTTCAAAACATCGATTATAGATCTTTTCAACGATTTTACATTTTCAAAATTATTATCATTGAACTTCCCTATCTTATAAATTCGATTTTGACAATCCAATATTTTTTGTTTTGGAGCCACAATCATTTCCTTAATAGCTTCATCTGGCAAAAGTGGTTTGAATTTATTATTTCTATACATTATAAAATCATTAAACTGTGCTATAGCCTGATTATAATCATCGCTAATACCCTGCATTTTTGACATTGCCTCGTTATTTTGCAAAGCATCGACTTCACTCTTTTTAAATTGAGCCATTTCCTGAATCAAACTATTTTTGATGCCATTATTCTGAATTCGAATCAACGCAGTTCTTGCCTTATCCAGATCTGACATCTGGTCATACTGCTCTATTTCACGAACAAAATCAAATTTTGGTTTGGTCTTGTTTATTTGGCTTTTTCCATCAATAAATTCCTGATTGGTAACCGTATAATTCAAAAACTGCCATAAATAATCGAAAGGCATGTGCGTCGCAATAAATTGATTTGGTAAAACTTTATAATTGAGGTTGTTTAATTTTCTAAAAAACTTATTTTTATCAACATATCCAGACCCCCAAGTTGGATCAAAAAGCCACCAAGTATTATCAATTTTTGCGGCACACCAAGCATGTGAAAGTACGTCTACTTTACCGTTTTGCTTGGTATATCCATAAATAATATAGGATTTAACGCTTACTTTTTTGGCTATATCATTAAAAACTTCAGCATAATGAATGCAAACTCCTTTCTTGGATAATACCGTGTTTTTTATTTTATCTGGGGAGACTTCTTTGAAGTCAATAGACGCAATATTCTCAATATCATAGCTGATATTTGATGCTGTCCAATAAAACACAGCTCTAATTTTGTCGTTTTCTGATTTAAAATTTCCATTGATATATTTTGCAATTCCATCCGTTGAAGTGCTTAAATCCGAAGGAATTTTATCCATTTTTGCATCTATCAAAGCATAAGGACTCTTTACTTGTCCAAAACTGAAAACCGTAAACATTATCAACAAAAATATCTTCTTCATAATCATTTCATTTTTAGACATAAAAAATTAGATTATATCTTAAAAAGATGCGTTTTGCCTTTGTATTTTAAAAATCTCTTGAATACTAATAGCTAAATCTTCAGACTCTTCTTTTTTCAAACTTATTTGGTAACAGATGTGAATATAAATTATAAAAAAAATCATTTAGATTTTGAACTCCTTACAGCCGTATAAAACATAGTTTCCCGTACTGACTTAGGCTTAGCTAAATACAAATTAACAAATTGCAATTGTTCGTCTGCCTTCAATATGAGTTGAGAAATATCATTTTCAAACTCTCCAAGATTATTTCTATTATTATCGTCGCTGACTCTTATTTCACTAATAATGGCTTCACATTTAACCAATACACCTCTTGGTTCTTCAATCTTTCTCTTAATTTCAATATCCGAAACTAAAGGCTTAAATTGTCTATTTCTATAATTGACAAAATCATTTAAATTCTTAACAGCTTCGCTACATTGTTTTGAAACAGCATTTATTTTAGAACTGTTTTCATCGAATTTAGCCCTTTTTTCATTGTTTTTTTCATAATTCCATCTATTCATTGCGTCTACGTAAGCTTGAGAAATAAACTGATTTTTCATACCGTTTTTTTCAATCCTTTGAGAGGATTCAAAAAACTGATTTGCTTTGGATAAAGACTCATATCTAATAATTTCTTTTAAAAAATCAAACTTTTCCTTTGTCTCATCGCCAGCATACACCCCGTCAATAAATTCTTGATTGGTTACAGTGTAGTCAATAAACTGCCACAAATAATCAAATGGCATATGAGAAAGAATCATTATTTCCGGATCTATTTTGAAAAAGGAATTATTAGTATTCCTAGTATAATTTTTATTACTACTTTTGAGATACCCCGTCCCCCAAGTTGGGTCAAACAAATACCATTTACTGTCAATTTTAGCGGCGCACCAAGCATGTGATAAACTACCGACTCTGCCATTTAATTTAGTATAACCCGAAATCAATACAGACTTTACGCCAACAGCATCAGCTATTTCATTAAAAACAAGAGAATAATCATAACAAATTCCTATTTTAGTTTTCAATGTTTTTACTATCCTTTCTTCTTTAGTCTCTTTGTAATTAACGACATACATATTATCTAGATCATAAGTGACATTTGATGCTATCCAATAAAAAACCGCTCTGATTTTTTCACTTTCTGTTTTGAAATTGGTGGTGATGTAGTGGGCTATAGAATCAGTAGATTTTGTTAAACTATCTGGAATAGCATCCATTTTTTTATCAATTGAAGCATAGTTCACTTTGGCTTGTCCAAAACTAACAACACTAAACATCAAAAATAAAAACATGTATTTCATAACTATTCCTTTTTAAGACATAAAAAAACACGAACCTTTTATAACCTCAGTTCGATTAACATTTGTATAGAAAAATTTGTACAAAAAGGTAAAAAATTAGTATATTTAAAGTGCTTAAAAATAAATTATTAACTAATAATTGCCTTATGATTTGTTTTGATAAAATTACTGAAATATTTTGTGTAACCGATGAATTTTGTAAAAATTTCGAAAAAACGACCGAATTTTTATTATTGGAAATAAACCAAAGAGAAAGCCTAAAATGAGCATTTCTGAAGTAATTACCATTTACTATTTGTTTCATTTAGGAGGCTTCCGCTGTTTTAAACATTTTTACATCTTTTACATACAAAAACATATGCAAAATGATTTTCCTGAGACCGTTTCATATAATCGATTTGTAGAACTTATGCAATCTGTTTTATTACCGATGACAATGTTTGCAAAAACTTGTTGTTTAGGTAGTTGTGCCTGAATTTCGTTCGTTGATTCTACTCCCATTTGAGTGTGCAAAAATAAAAGAATCAGTCGAAATAAGGTTTTTAAAGGAGTCGCTACAACGGGTAAATCCACAATGGGTTGGTTTCATGTTTCATGGATTTAAGCTACATATTATAATTAATGACAAAGGTGAATTATTGAGTTTTGCAGTAACTCAAGCAAACGTTGATGACAGGGAGCCCCTGAAAAATGAAGGTTTTTTGAAAGAAATATTCGGAAAGCTCTTTGCTGACAAAGGCTATATATCTGAAAAGTTGCAAAAACTACTTTTTATAGACGGAATAGAGCTTATAACAAGCATTCGTAATAACATGAAGAATAGCTTAATGAGCATGAGTGACAAAATACTACTGCGAAAACGTTCTGTTATTGAAACGGTTAACTTATAAACATATATCAAGTGGAACACTCTAGAGATCGTTCCGTTGTAATTTTTTTAACCAATATCATTACGGGGATAATTGCCTATCATTTTCTCCCTAAAAAACCATCTATTAAATTTGAAAAGCTGGATTCTAATCAGTTAGCAATATATTAATAATCGAACTCAAGTTAAAAATGTCTAGGTAAGATGTAGAAATTATGTTCAATCTTTTTTGCTGAGTTTCTACAAATATGAAACCCGATAGGTTTAAAATCTGTCAAACTGTAAACAATAATTAATGCTATTCTTGTCTTGTGAATTTAGCTTCTTCTATCTTTTTTTCTAAGTCTTCTACTTTTTTCGAACCTGATTCTACGTCCTTTTTTGCTTCATTTAGTTTATCCTGAGATTTAGCTATTTGCTTTTTAGCTATTTCAATTTTTTTTTGATAACCAGGATTATCACTATTTTCTGGTATATTTTCAAGCTTCTTTAAATTTTCTTGTTTTTTTTTAAAATCATCTTCATGTTTCCATGCTTTTTTTGCCAGTTTTGTTAGTTTGCGATTTTCTTTTGCCAGTTTGGCTTCCGCATTTTCTATACGACTCCTATAAAGAGGTTTTATAGTTGGCATTTGTGGAAGCCTTGGGTTTCGCTCCTGCATTGGAAAAATATCATTTTGGGGTTTTATTTGTGATGGACTAAAGCTTTGTGCATTCATAAAATGGGGTAATATCAGCATTGTTATTACCGTCAGAAATGTTTTCATAATTTGAGTTTCTGAAACCAAAAATATGCTTTTTATTTTGTAAATATCTAATTAATTTTAAAGTTTTTGATAGGCTTTTGCTTGAGGAGAAAAGATAGAAAAATGCTACTAAAACTCTCCGGATATCACTCCATTTAAAAAAAAGGCTGAATGAAAGGCAATGCTCATTGGATTTTCTTTAAATGTGTTAAGGTTTAAAATTATGAAATTTTAGATTCAAAAGAAAACCCGACAAGTTTTTAAAATCTGTCGGGTTTGAATGTGTACTAAAGAAATAAATTTAAAATCAGGAGATTTCCAATCTAAAATTTACTAATATCTGTAATATTCTGGTTTGTATGGACCTTGAACTTCAACACCAATATAAGCAGCTTGGTCGTCACGTAAAACTTCCAATTCAACTCCTAATTTAGCCAAGTGCAAAGCTGCTACTTTTTCATCTAAATGTTTTGGTAACATATAAACGTCATTGTTGTAAGCAGCACTGTTTTTCCATAATTCGATTTGTGCCAAAGTTTGGTTTGTAAATGAGTTACTCATTACAAAACTTGGGTGACCTGTAGCACAACCAAGGTTTACCAAACGACCTTCGGCAAGAATGATGATATCTTTTCCAGCGATAGTATATTTGTCAACCTGAGGTTTGATTTCTATTTTAGATGCGCCATGGTTTTTGTTCAACCAAGCCATATCAATTTCGTTATCAAAGTGTCCGATGTTACAAACAACAGTTTTGTCTTTCATTTGTTCGAAATGAGAACCAAGAACGATATCTTTATTTCCAGTAGTTGTAATAATGATATCCGCATTAGCAACTACAGTGTTTAATTTTTTCACTTCATAACCGTCCATTGCAGCTTGTAAAGCACAAATTGGATCAATTTCAGTAACTGTTACAATAGATCCAGCACCTCTAAAAGAAGCTGCAGTTCCTTTTCCAACATCACCATATCCGCAAACGATAACTCTTTTTCCAGCTAACATCAAGTCAGTTGCACGACGAACAGCATCAACTGCCGATTCTTTACAACCGTATTTGTTGTCAAATTTAGATTTAGTAACAGAGTCATTAATGTTAATTGCAGGCATTGGCAATGTTCCAGCTTTTACTCTTTCGTACAATCTGTGAACACCAGTAGTAGTTTCTTCAGACAATCCTTTGATTCCAGGAACCAATTCAGGGAAACGGTCAATAACCATATTAGTCAAATCTCCACCGTCATCAAGAATCATGTTCAATGGTTTTCTGTCTTCACCAAAGAATAAAGTTTGCTCAATACACCAGTCAAATGATTGCTCATCAAGACCTTTCCAAGCATAAACCGAAATTCCAGCAGCAGCAATAGCAGCAGCAGCTTGATCTTGAGTAGAGAAAATGTTACAAGAAGACCAAGTAACTTCAGCACCAAGAGAAATTAAAGTCTCGATCAAAACTGCAGTTTGGATAGTCATGTGCAAACATCCAGCAATACGAGCGCCAGCAAGCGGCTGTTCGTCTTTGTATTCAGCACGAAGTGCCATTAAACCTGGCATTTCAGCTTCAGCTAATTCAATTTCTTTTCTCCCCCAAGCAGCTAGAGAAATGTCTTTTACTTTGAAAGCCACATAAGGCGTAGTCGTTGTACTCATTTATAGTATATTTGTAATTGTAAAATTTTTTGCAAATTTACATAATAACTTATTATTTAAAAAGCATTCGGGAATATTTATGATTTGTTTAAGTCCCTAATCTTTTGAATTTTAAGGAAATAATTTTTATTAGAAGCTATTTCCCGCTATTCGTTACAATCTTTTGTAGAGACGGGTTTCAAACCCGTCTTTTTGTAGAGACGGGTTTGAAACCCGTCTCTACAAAAGGATTTCCACTGCTATCGGGGCTAAAACATATAAGGAGTTTATGATCTCATAATTCATAACTCATAACTCATAATTCAATAATGCCTTTATTCAAAACCATAAACATCAGTCCTACAACACAAATCTTGGTTTGGAAAGTAACCGAATCCTTTGACGAATTATTGGGAAAAGCAGTTTTAAAAGAAAAAACACAGTTTCGATTAAACGGCATGAAATCCGAAATGCATCAGCGTGCCTTTTTGAGTGTGCGATTGCTGATTCAAGAAGTAGGAATTTCAGATTATGATTTGCATTATGACGAATTCGGAAAACCGTATTTAAGTGACCATCGCTATATTTCAATCACGCATTCTCATAATTTTGCTGCAATAATCATCAGTGAAGAAACTGCAGGAATTGATATGGAATTGCAACGAGAAAAAATTATTCGCATCGCCGATAAGTTTGTTGACACTGAGTTCTCCTATTTAAATCCACTGGAAATTGAAGATTATATTCGAAAACTGACAGTTATTTGGGGAGTCAAAGAGGCTGTTTTTAAAATTAGAAACGAAAAAGGGATCAGTTTCAAAGATCACATTCAGGTTGCACCTTTTTTATTAGATAAAAACCAAACACAAGCTTGTCTTTTGTTTGATAATTTAGAAATAAAGTTCGAAGTAAATTATCTGGAAATTGAAAATTTCACTTTGGTTTATGCTTTCGAAAAATAGTTTTTAATCTAAGTAATAAGTTTCTAAATCAAAAATGAATTTACCTACAGGTTAGACGGATTCGATAGATTTTTACAGGTAATTTATTTATTTTTCAATTTAAATGACCTTATTAGTCTTAATTGGTTAAAAAATTAAAAATCCGTTTGTTGTCGATTTTCCATCTGTGCGAACTAAATAATTTTTTTTGCATCTTTGCTTTAACTTTGCGAAACTCTGCGAAATAATTTATGACAACAATCTACAATCAAATACTCCAATCTAAAGAAACAAACCAAAAGTTACTTGCGATTCTTCTAGATCCCGATAAAGTTCTTTGGAGCAATTTGGAATATTTAATAAAAAAAATTAATCAATCACCAGCAACTCATATTTTTATTGGTGGAAGCCATGTTCAAAATAATATTTTGGACGAACTGATTATTGCTTTAAAACAAAAAATAAATTTGCCTATCGTTCTTTTTCCGGGAAATCCATCCCAAATTTCGAATCAAGCAGATGCTATTTTATTTCTGTCTTTAATTTCGGGCAGAAATCCTGATTATTTGATAGAGCATCAAGTGAATGCAGTGCCAATTTTAAAGAAAACACAACTCGAAATTATCCCAACAGGCTATATGCTCATAGAGAGTGGAGGAGAAACTGCTGTAGAACGCATCAGTAAAACCAAACCTTTAGATAGGAATAATCTTGATTTTGCTCTTGCAACTGCGCAAGCAGGCGAAATGATGGGTAATAAATTATTGTATCTTGAGGCTGGTAGTGGGGCAAAAAATGCAGTCCCGCTAGAAATGATTCAAAAGGTTTCACAAAACATTGAAATTCCCCTAATAGTTGGCGGTGGAATCATAGATTTGCAAGGTATTCAAAAAGCTTATGAAGCTGGTGCTGATTTGGTTGTTATAGGGACAGCGTTTGAAAATGATGCCGATTTTTTTAATTCAGATAAAAAGTAGACTATGTTTGATTACTTATTTGCACAATATAAAGGGTATCCTGTGCATGAAGTGTACTTAGAGCTTATCGCTGTCTTTTTTGGGTTATGCAGTGTTTGGTATGCCAAGAAGGATAATATTTGGGTTTTCCCAACAGGATTAATCAGTACGTTTATATATGCTTATTTGCTTTGGCAATGGAGTTTGTTGGGAGACTCCATGATTAATGTATATTATTTTATAATGAGCATTTACGGATGGTATCATTGGACTCGAAAAAAGAATAATATCGATGAGTTTCCAATTTCTACGATGAATGGTAAAGAGAGGGTAATTGCAGTAATTATTTTTGTATTAACTATTGTTTTTGTGGTTGTTATTTATCTTTATTTTAATAAATTTACAAGTTGGTATTCGTATTTGGATACCTTATTGACTGCAATTTTTTTCGTTGGAATGTGGTTAATGGCCAAAAGAAAAATTGAAAACTGGATTTTTTGGATTATAGGAGATTTACTTTCTATTCCGCTTTATTTTGCTAAAGGTTATACCTTTACTAGTTTTCAATATATAGTATTTACAATTATCGCCGTCTACGGTTTTTTAGAATGGAAGAAAATCTTGAACAGCTCGCAAAATTTGGAGCTTCACCAATAATAAAAATTGCCATTTTTGGCCCAGAGTCTACAGGAAAAACTACTTTGGCAACACAACTCGCCGAGTATTATAAAACAGTTTGGGTTCCTGAATTCGCACGCGATTATTTACAGGAAAAATTAGATAGTGGTCGCGGAATTTGCGACATTGATGATATGTTGCCCATTGCTTATGGACAGACAAAATTGGAAAATGAAAGTGCATTAATTGCTAACAGATATCTTTTTTGCGATACTAATTTGTTGGTTACAAAGGTGTTTTCTGAGTTGTATTATAATTTTTGTGATTCATTATTGGATAAGGCTGCTCGTACCCATCAATACGATTTGTTTTTTTTGACAGATATTGATGTGCCTTGGGAAGATGATGGTTTGCGAGATACTCCAGAGGGAAGAGAAAGTGTTTTTGAAGTATTTAAGCAATCATTGATCGATAATAAAAAGCCTTTTGTTACTATTTCGGGAAACAAAGAGACTCGTTTAAAAAAAGCTATTACAATTGTAGAGGATTTGACTATGGCTTTAGAGCTGGGATTTTCTTCTGCCGATTTTCTGCAAATTTACAAACACGGTATTCCAGTAGAAAATATAAAAAGACAGCTTAGTATTTTTAATGAAGGAATTCAGAAAATTAATTTGGTTAATCCAGCAACTCCAGAGCATGGAATCTTACAATTATCTGATGTTGAATTTGAACAAAGAGCTGATTTTTTTGTTATTAATAAGTCAAAATTAAAGTTGGAAAAATTTGTTCCTGCCTCAGGAGCCGCCACAAGAATGTTTAAGTTTTTAAACGCTTTTTTGAATGAATTTGATATAGAGAATGAGACTATAAATCGTTATATCAATAGAAAAAAAGATACTGAATTATCTCTGTTTATTGTTGGGATGGATAAGTTTCCTTTTTTTCAAGAAGTGTATGAAAAATTAAAAATTGTATATCCTAATTTTGATAAACTCAAAAGTGATTATAAAAATTATTATTTCATAAAAATGCTTTTATCTCCTGAGTATTTTAACTTTGCTAATAAACCAAAAGGGATTCTTCCTTTTCATAAATATCCAGCAAATATAGTTACTCCTATTGAAGAGCATTTGCACGAGTGTGCTTTTTACGCAGTTTCGAATAATCATTCTAGTCTGCATTTGACGGTTTCTGAAAGTCATCAAGAGCAATTTGAAGCAATTATTGAAAAAATTAAGGAAGGAATAGAAATAAAATCAAATTCAAAAATTGAAGTTAATTTTTCTTGTCAACAAAAGGAAACTGATACTATTGCAGTTAATTTAGACAATAAGCCTTTTAGAAACGAAAAAGGAATGTTGGTTTTCCGGCCTGGCGGACATGGTGCTTTGATAGAGAATTTAAATGCAATCGATGCTGATATTGTTTTCGTAAAAAATATAGACAATGTAATTCAAAATGATATTCATCAAATTTCATTTTATAAAAAAGCATTAGCAGGTATTTTGCTAGAGTTGCAATCTCAAACTTTTGAATATTTGAAGGTATTAGAAAGTAAAGAAGCAGACGATGCAAAAATAGAGGAGATTTTAATTTTCATCAAGGAAAAATTGAATATTGAATTGAATAACGATTTTTATAAATTTAAAAATAAAATTCAAATCGATAAATTAAGAGATTTACTTAATAGACCCATTCGTGTTTGTGGTATGGTTAGAAATGAAGGAGAACCTGGCGGAGGACCATTTTGGGTAAGAGGAATTGATGGTAAGGTAACGCTGCAAATTGTAGAGTCTTCACAAATTGATTTGAATAATAGTAAACAATTGAAGCTGTTAGAGAAATCAACGCATTTTAATCCTGTAGATTTGGTTTGCGGTTTGAAAAATTATCAAAACCAAAAGTTCGATCTAAAGCAGTTTGTAGATCCAGACAGTGGTTTTATTGTGTATAAAAACTTAGCAGGAGTAGATTTGAAATCCTATGAGCTTCCAGGGTTGTGGAATGGAGCTATGGCAAATTGGTTAACCATTTTTGTAGAAGTTCCTTTGTTTACTTTTAATCCTGTAAAAACGGTAAATGATTTGTTAAAAAAGGCTCATCAGCCATTATAAATGGAAATTCAAATTCTCCTTTCAGAGGTAAAATATAAGGCAGTAAGAAGTAGTGGTGCTGGAGGACAAAATGTGAATAAAGTTTCGTCTAAGGTTGTACTGACTTTCGATTTACGTAATTCATTCGCATTTACTGAAGAGGAAAAATTAGTATTGGAAACTAATCTGCAACATCGGCTAACTTCAGATTTAATTTTGATTTTGAATTGTGATGAAGATCGGAGCCAGCTTAAAAATAAAGAGATTGTTACCAAACGATTTTTGGAGATTATAAAAAAAGGATTGTATGTTCCCAAAGAGCGTAAGCCTACCAAAATACCCAAAGCTGTCATTCGAAAAAGAATTAAGGACAAAAAGAATGCTTCGGAGATTAAAAAATCCCGCAGAAAGCCTAACTTAGAGTAGTATTTCTGCTGAAACTTGATTTTTGAAGTTGTTGTTGATTTTTGCCTTTTTTAATGCTACTTTTGCATTGTCTCAAAGGGGTGCTCTAAATAACGAGCTGAGATCATACCCAAAGAACCTGGGCGGGTAATGCTGCCAAGGGAATAAACGACAAAAAATCAGTGATTTCACTAAGTATTTGTCGTAAGAACAATCATTTATTAATTTAAACAAAAGAATAATTACCCCTTTTATTCGTAAATCATTTACGAATGAAACATTTATTTTTAAAAAAAAGCCAAAAGTCAAAAGTCAAAAAAACAAAGAAGAATGTTTTTTTGATACCTTCTTTCTTTCTTCTAGTTTCTGTTTTCTCTAATGCGCAAGAAACACAAAAAGACACCACAAAAGTGAATCAATTGGATGAAGTGTTGGTTTCGGCAGTAAGAGTCACTGCAAAGACTCCAGTAACTTTTTCCAATATGAGTAAGGAAGAATTAGCAGCGCGAAATCTAGGTCAAGATATTCCGGTGTTAATGAATTATTTGCCTTCTGTAGTTACGACTTCAGATGCTGGTAATGGCTTAGGTTACACTGGGATTCGTGTTCGTGGAAGTGATGCGACTCGTGTCAATGTAACGATTAACGGAATTCCTTATAATGATTCGGAAAGCCACGGAACGTATTGGGTAAATATGCCTGATTTTGCTTCTTCGGTAGAGAGTTTACAATTGCAGCGCGGTGTAGGAACTTCTACAAATGGAGCTGGTGCTTTTGGTGCGAGTTTGAATATGCTGACTGATAATTATGCGAAAAAAAGCACTGGAGAAATTTCGAATTCTTTTGGAAGTTTCAAGACTCAAAAGCATACAGTAAAATTCAGCACAGGTTTGATGAATGATCATTTTGAAATTGCGGGACGCTTATCGGCTTTAAAATCGGATGGTTATATAGACAGAGCCAGCAGCGATTTGAAATCGTATTTCCTGCAAGGGACTTATGTAGGGAAAACTACTTTAATTAAAGCTTTAACCTTTGGCGGTACCGAAAAAACCTATCAGGCTTGGAATGGAATTGACGCTGTTAAATTGGCGGATGATAGACCTTACAACTCCGCTGGAGAATTTACTGATGAGTTTGGAAAAATTCGTTACTATGATAACGAAACGGATAATTACAATCAAGATCATTATCAATTGCATTGGAACGAAAAAGTATCCGAAAATTGGAACACTAATTTAGCTTTTCATTATACCAAAGGAAAAGGATATTACGAAAATTACAAAGAAGATGCAGCTATGTCTGATTATGGTTTGCTTTCTGTCGGTTCGATTAATACAACTGATTTAGTCCGTCAAAAATGGTTAGATAATGATTTTTATGGAACTACTTTTTCAGCTAATTATAAAGCGGATAAACTAGATGTGATTTTAGGTGGTGGCTGGAATAAATACGAGGGAGATCATTTTGGTAAAGTAATTTGGGCGAGATATGCTTCACAAAGCGAGTTAGGAGATCATTATTATGACGATTTTTCTACCAAAACTGATGGAAATGTTTTTGCAAAAGCCAATTATCAATTGTTCAAAAAATTAAGTGTTTATGGCGATCTGCAATATCGAAATGTACATTATAAAGCTAATAGTTGGGATACTGGCTTGGTAAATGATAATTTTAATTTCTTCAATCCAAAGGCAGGACTTACGTTTGATGTTAACGAACAAAACGCCTTATACTTTTCGTATGCTAGAGCAAATCGAGAACCTAACAGAACGGATTATGAGGGAGGAAGCAATGTAAAACCTGAAAAGCTAAATGATTATGAATTGGGTTGGAGATTAAAATCCGGTAAAATTCAAGTCAATTCTAATTTGTACTATATGAAATACAAAGATCAGTTGGTTTTGACAGGAGAGTTGGATGATGTGGGTTCTCCTATTCGCAAGAATAGTGGGGATAGTTATAGATTAGGATTGGAAGTTGATGCGACTATTAAATTTGCAAAACAGTGGTCTGTTTCGCCAAATTTCACGTTTAGCAGTAATGAAAATGTTGATTTTGTTTCTGATGCCAGTGGGAGTTTAGTAAATTTAGGAAATACTAATATTGCTTATTCTCCTGATTTTATTGCAGGAAATATTTTAACTTTTGCACCAATAACACCATTAAGAATAAGTTGGCTGTCAAAATTTGTTAGCGAGCAATACCTGAACAATATTGATGATGCGAGTGGTAAATTGAAAGATTATTTTGTAAATGACTTAAATGCTGCTTATGAAATTAAAATGACTTCAGTTTTCAAATCGATAGGAATTAATGTTTTGGTAAACAATATATTTAATGTTGATTATGTTTCAAATGGAGCTGATTATGGAGGAGGTTATGTTTATTATTTTCCTCAAGCTGGGACTAATTTTTTAGTGGGTCTTACTCTTAAATTTTAGCATTATTTAAAATACATTCATAAAAAAATCCTGAGAGTTTATATGACTTTCAGGATTTTTGATTTAAAAATAATGTTGTGAGATAAGTTTGGATTTTAGTTATAAATGCGGATTTGGGTTTCACTTATTACTTGTACTCGGTATTGTTTCATTGGGTAAGTTGCGGTTGCATCTCCTTGGCCCGTGAATAGATTGTATTCTTTTTTGTCGCAGGCACAAAGTGCATTGATTCCTTTGATGGTCATAATTGAGCAACTGCTAATTTCCTGATTAGGACAAGCCGCATCAAAAGCGTTGTAGCCTGAGCCAGTATTGAAAACGATTATCCCTTTGGCACCTGCACCTGCACCGGAATAATAGATTCCATTGCCAGGACTTTTGAGATTTGAATAAAGCGGCAAATTCATGTTGAGGTCTACAGAGAAAGTGTAATTGGGTATGTATGGATTTTTATTGGAGTTTTGATTTTCGCTGCATCCCAGAAAAAAAAGAGATATGATAAGTAACAGAATGTATTTTTTCATTATTTAAAATTAAGACTAAAGAATTAGTGAAACAAATTTAATTTATTTAACTTTGAAATTATTATGATTAACATATTATTGTAATCTAAAAATAAAAATACACTATCTTTGTAGAAAGAAATCCCGTCCTGATGGGATTTTTTCTATTTTATATAAATGATGAAATTATGAGCGCAATATCGTATTACACAGCGGAAGGATTAAAAAAATTAAGAGAAGAATTAGATTACTTAAAAAGTGTGATGCGTCCAAAGGCATCTCAAGATATAGCAGAAGCAAGGGATAAAGGAGATTTATCTGAAAATGCAGAATATGATGCAGCTAAAGAGGCTCAAGGAATGCTTGAAATGAGAATTGCAAAGCTGGAAGAGGTGCATTCTAACGCTAGATTGATTGATGAAACACATTTGGATCTTTCTAAAGTATTGGTTTTGTCGATTGTGAAAATCAAAAATCAAACCAATGGAATGGAAATGAAATACACATTGGTTGCCGAAAGTGAAGCTGATTTGAAAACCGGCAAAATATCGGTTACTTCTCCAATTGGGAAAGGATTGTTAGGTAAAAAAGTAGGTGAAGTTGCAGAAATCACTGTGCCTAATGGCGTTTTGAAATTTGAGATTCTTGAAATTTCAAGAGAGTAATTTTTTAAGCGTTTAACCGTTAATTCGTTTAACCGGTTAAACAAATTAACGGTTAAACCAATCAAAAATGAGTACCATTTTTAAAAAAATAATCGAGGGAGAAATACCTTGTTATAAAGTAGCAGAGGATGAAAATTTCTTGGCATTTCTAGATGTAAATCCAAATGCAAAGGGACATACGCTTTGTATTCCTAAGAAAGAAATAGACAAGTTTTTTGAAATTGAAGATGATTTGTATCTTGGTTTGATGGCTTTTTCTAAGAAAGTTGCCATTGCCCTAGAGAAAACGGTGCCATGTTTACGAGTAGGAATGGCAGTTGTAGGTCTTGAAGTGCCACACGCACACGTTCACTTGATTCCGTTAAATGAAATGGGCGAAATGACTTTCAGGCACAAAGTAAGTTTGACAAAAGAAGAGTTTGAAGCTTTGGCAAAAAGTATTCAGGCTAATTTATAAAAATATAATGGTGATCAGCACGAATCTTTTTTAAAACCTGAGTTCGATTATTAACATATTGCTAACTGATTAGAATCCAGCTTTTCAAATTTAATAGATGGTTTTTTAGGGAGAAAATGATAGGCAATTATCCCCGCAATGATATTGGTTAAAAAATTTACAACGGAACGATGTCTAGAGTGTTCCACTTGACATATGTTTATAAGTTAACCGTTTCAACAACAGAACGTTTTCGCAGTAGTATTTTGCCACTCATGCTCATTTTAGGCTTTCTCTTTGGTTTATTTCCAATAATAAAAGATTCGGTCGTTTTTTCGAAATTTTTACAAAATTCATCGGTTCCACAAAATATTTCAGTAATTTATCAAAACAAATCATAAGGCAATTATTAGTTAATAATTTATTTTTAAGTACTTTAAATGTACTAATTTTCGCCTTTTTGTACAAATTTTTCTACACAAATATTAATCGAACTGAGGTTTAGACGAAAAAATAGTTGCTTTACACTTAGCCAAATTAGGAGTTGAATTGAAAGTTTTACGTGACGATCAAGCGCCTATATTGGAGTTGAAGTTCAAGGTCCATTCAAACCAGAATATTACAGATACTAGCATTAAGACCCGAGGCTTTAACCAAACGGACGAAGCTAATTTAGCACTAAATATTAAGACAAAACCCCCACATCGCTGTGAGGGTTTTTTGTTGGATTGAATTACAAACTATTCATCTGCAATAGCATCTTCGGTTGTTGTCTTGACTGCTAATGGAATTTCCAAAGGTAGCTGCTGCTCTTCTTTTTTTAATTCCTCTATTTTTTCCAATTGCTTCCGTTTCACTTTATCTTTCACAGCTATCGTAATAACTGAACTTGTCATAAAGCCTCCAAAAGTAGTAACAAGTAAATCTTCGGTTCCAAAACCTTCCCTACCATGATGAATATCATAAATCTCTTTTGCCGTACCAACTAAAAAAGCACAAGCAGTCGAATAAAGAAGTGATTTTGGAGCGTTTTTAGTATACTTATAAATCACTGCATAAGACAATGAAGATACCAAAGCTCCTGCACCAAAATGTGCAAGTTTATCCTGTTTAATATCAGTTTGAGAAACCAAAGAAACAGACCACAAAAAAATAAATAAAGTTGTTTTCATATTCTTATTATTTTACTTAAAATTATGAAAATAATTAAAATAAAATCATAAAAAATGTTACTATTTTACACATATCGGATAAAAAGCAAGTAAAATAGATTAATTAAAAAAATTAAAAAAAAATGTAAGTTTTTTTAAATCTTCTTTAATTGAAAAGAAAAAACTACCTAACTAATGTTAAAAAATTATTTATTTGTTAAAAAATCACAAATAAATATAGCATTATGCAAAAAAAAGAGCTCCCATTGAATTTAACAATACAAAAAACAGAAATATCAGAACAAAAAACTCAAACAACACCTAGACATCTTACATTGGAATAAAACCTCAAGATTCATTCAAACCAGAATATTACTGATACTAAATCTATTTTAGACTCCAAGACCTATAGAACCCTTGCCATAGATTATGGCTCTACAGCAAAATATTTATCAGGTGACATTATACTGAGTTCCAACAGTAATCGTTTTTCATTTTCTGGTCTGAATGAAGACGAACTCAGTACTACACAATTTACGGGAATTAGACCTGGGACTCAAATAAACACAATGAAAAAAAATACACTTAACCACTCATTTTAATATTGCGACAGTTGGTTTGGCAATTTTAACAAATACATTGACAAAACATTTAATCCAAAAGAAAATTGTGGCAAAAGCATAGAAACCTATCTTGTAATATTTGGTGGCGCAACCATTTCCTATCAGTCAATTTTAAGATCTATCTATCCTGACACCTCATGTATAAATAACACAAGCAAAGTAAAATTGTTTTTTTGCGTTGGTTTTTCACTCAATCTATAAAAAAAATGATTATCCATGACTAATACCAAACAGGTAAAATTAGCCACAGATTAAAAAGTATACTTGGCACTCTTTACGGAGAGTCCTAAAAAATAATCACTCAAATATAATTAAAAGCAAAAACCCATTTCTTTCCGAAACATAACATAGTCCATTTTTAAAAACAAGACCATACTCTCTCTATTTAAAAATTAGAACTCGTAAACAATTATTTCTTTTCAATCACTTACAAACAATCAAACCTAGTATTTTATTAAAACTCAAAAGAAGTACTAGCAATAAAAATAAAAACCCGCTTCTTATCGAAACGGGTTTTATATAATGAGAATCTTTATGATTATGCTTCGAATGGAAGTATAGAAACATAAGATTTATTATCTCTTTTCTTTTGGAACTTAACAACTCCATCTACTCTTGCGTGTAGGGTGTGATCTTTACTAATGTAAACATTTTCACCTGGATTATGCTTTGAACCTCTTTGTCTTACGATGATGTTCCCAGCAATAGCAGCTTGACCACCAAAAATCTTAACGCCTAAACGTTTTGATTCTGATTCTCTACCATTCTTAGAACTACCGACACCTTTCTTGTGAGCCATGACGTATTAGTTTATTTTGTTATTATTCTTGTGTATCTTCTTTTTTAGCTTTTGGAGCTTTTTTTACTTTAGGAGCCGCATCAGCTTCTTCTGTAGTTGCTTCAACTGCTGCTTTTTTCGGAGCTGCTACTTTCTTAGCCGTTCCACCTGCAGTAATACCTTCAATTACAATTTGAGTAAGATATTGTCTGTGACCGTTTCTTTTTTTGTATCCTTTTCTTCTTTTCTTTTTGAAAATGATAACTTTATCTCCTTTTAAGTGTTGTAACACTTTAGCTTCTACTGAAGCACCTTCTATAGCTGGGGCGCCTATTGTGATTGAACCGTTGTCATCTACCAAATAAACTTTATCAAAAGAAACTTTTGATCCTTCTTCATTTGCTAAACGGTGAACGTAAACCTTTAGGTCTTTGCTAACTTTAAACTGTTGCCCTGCTATCTCTACGATTGCATACATACTGAATTGTTTTAATAATTTTTAAGGTTGCAAATATACAATTAAATATTTACCCTGCAATCCTTTGCCTAAAAAAATATTTAATTGCTTTTCCGTATTCATTTCTCCCTATTATTGAAACAGTTAGCTCCACAAAATAAAACAGCGTTAATAAATTCCTAATACTGTATTTACTTACTTTTCATGCAATAAAAAAAGTATTTTTGTGTAACAAAACCATAAAACGAATACCAATAAGCAATCAAATTATTAATCTTTATGAAAAAATCACTGATGATATTAAGTGCTGCATTAATGCTAGGAGGAGTAGCTTCGGCTCAAAAAGTAGCTTTCGAAGAATACGATTTAGATAACGGATTACACGTTATATTACACCACGATGATTCTGCTCCTGTTGTAATCACATCCGTGATGTACCATGTAGGCGCCAAAGACGAAAATCCGGACCGCACTGGATTTGCACATTTTTTTGAACACTTATTATTTGAAGGAACCAAAAACATTAAAAGAGGCGAATGGTTCAAAATTGTGACTTCAAATGGAGGCACTAATAATGCCAACACTACCGATGACAGAACTTATTATTACGAAATATTCCCTTCCAACAATTTAGAGCTGGGTCTTTGGATGGAATCCGAAAGACTGATGCACCCTATCATTAATAAGATTGGTGTTGACACTCAAAATGAAGTGGTAAAAGAAGAAAAAAGAACAAGCTACGACAACAGGCCATACGGAAACATCTTGACTGCTGTAAAAGAAAATATGTTCAAAAACCATCCATACCGATGGACAACTATCGGCTCGATGAAAGATTTGGATGCCGCCACTCTTGAAGAATTCCAAGCATTCAACAAAAAGTTTTACTTGCCTAATAACGCTGTTTTGGTAGTCGCTGGTGATTTCGAAAAAAAACAAGCCAAAGAATGGGTTCAAAAATACTTTGGTCCAATTGCCAAGGGTGAAGTTATTCCTAAAAAAACCTTTTTGGAAGAACCTATAACACAAACCATCAAAGCTACTTACGAAGATCCAAATATTCAAATCCCAATGTTGGTAGCAAGTTACCGAACTCCTTCAATGAAAAGCAGAGATGCAAGAGTATTGGACTTAATTTCATCTTATCTAAGTGACGGCAAAAGCTCCAAATTATACAAAAAAGTAGTAGATGATAAAAAAATGGCTTTGCAGATTGGAGCAGTAGGTTTTAGCCAAGAAGACTATGGCATGTACATATTGTACGGCTTGCCGATGGGAACTTTCACAACTGCTGACATACTTAAGGAAATCGACGAAGAAATTGTAAAAATCCAAACAGAGCTGATTTCCGAAAATGACTATCAAAAACTCCAAAACAAGTTTGACAACAACTTTGTAAACACCAATTCAACTATAGAAGGAATCGCTAACAACCTTGCATCTTATTACCTATTATACAAAGATGTAAACCTAATTAATACAGAAATCGAACTGTACCATTCTATCACTCGTGAAGAAATAAGAGAGGTTGCTAAAAAATACCTAAATCCAAATCAGCGTTTACTTTTAGATTATATACCAGCCAAAGCGAAACCTCTTAACTAAAGAAACCGATATCATGAAAAAAACAAGTATAGTATTCATCCTTTTATTATTAACAGGAATCATGCAAGCACAAAACCGCACGCAGCCCAAACCCGGAAAATCGCCTATAATTAATATCAAAAAACCACAAACCTTTGTTTTGTCCAATGGGATGAAAGTATTGGTAGTGGAAAATCATAAACTCCCAAGAGTATCTTTTAATCTGACCTTAGACAATGCGCCATTTGCTGAGGGAAACAAAAAAGGAGTGGATGAATTAACCAGTAACTTAATAGGCAACGGAAGCAAAAAAACAACAAAAACTGCTTTCAATGAAGAAATCGACTTTCTTGGAGCCGACATCAACTTCAGTTCACAGGGAGCTACCGCCAATTCCCTTTCCAAATACAGCGGAAGAGTTTTGGAACTAATGGCCGAAGGCGCTTTAAGCCCAAATTTCACTCAAGAAGAATTTGATAAAGAAAAGGCTAAAATGATTGAAGGAATGAAAGCCGAAGAAAAAAGCGTTCCAGCAATTGCAGGGCGTGTGGTAGATGCTTTAGCTTACGGAAAAAATCATCCTTCTGGGGAATTTGTGACAGAAGCAACATTAAACAACATCACCCTTGCCGATATTGAAACCAATTACAGCAATTACTTTGTTCCAGAAAACGCTTATTTGGTAGTTATTGGAGACATTAAATACAAAGATGTAAAAGATGCCGTAGAAAAACTATTTGCTAATTGGCAGAAAAAAAGCACGCCAAAAACATCATATGATGCTCCAGTAAATGTTTCAAATCTGCAAATTGACTTAGTTGATGTTCCAAATGCGGTTCAATCTGAAATCACATTAGTTAATACTGTAAATTTAAAAATGGGAGATCCTGATTTTTTCCCAGCTGTTATCGCAAATCAAATCCTTGGCGGTGATTTCAACAGTTATTTGAATATGAATTTACGCGAAAAACACGCTTGGACCTATGGCGCAAGATCAAACGTTGGAGCTGGAAAATACACCAGTAAATTCTTTGCAAAATCAGCCGTAAGAAACGCAGTTACTGACAGTGCCGTAGTAGAATTTATTAAAGAAATAAAAAGAATAAGAACCGAAAAAGTAACTGACGAAGTACTTGCAACTGTAAAGGCTGGTTACATTGGACGTTTTGTTATGCAGGTAGAAAAACCACAAGCAGTAGCCAGATACGCATTAAACATTGAAACCGAAAAACTTCCTGCCGATTTTTATGAAAAATACATACAGACCATAAACGCAGTAACTGCTGACGATGTATTGCGTGTTGCCAATAAATATTTCTTAATCGACAATATCCGAATAGTAATTGCTGGAAAAGGATCTGAAATTGCCCCCGGATTGGAAAAATTAAAGATTCCGATGTTTTATTTTGACAAATATGCAACTCCATTAGAAAAACCAGTTTTAAAGAAAGAAATCCCAGCAGGAATTACTGCTAAAAATGTATTGGAAAATTATATCAAAGCAATTGGAGGAGAAAAAATAGTAGCGGCTGTAAAATCTATTGCTATGACAGGATCAACTTCAATCCCACAAGCTCCAGCTCCATTAACCTATACTTCAAAAATGGACATCAAAGGAAATTCATTAGTAGAAATCGCAATGGGACCTATGAGCATAATGAAACAGGTAATCAATCAAAAGGGTGCTTATGCGATTCAACAAGGACAACGCAAAGACTTTGAAGGAGCAGAATTAGCCGAAATGAAAGCTTCGGCAACACCATTCGAAGAACTACTTTTATTAAAAAATCCAGCTCTTACTATTGACAAAATTGAAACGATCAATGGGAACGACACATTTGCTATAAAAAATGGCAAAACCATATATTTCTACGACACCAAAACCGGCCTTAAACTAGCTGAATCAAAAACCATTCAACAAGGTGGACAAACAATGACGGTAACCACTAATTTTGGTGATTACAAAGAAGTGAAAAACGTAAAAGTCCCATTCAACATTATTCAAAATGTAGGTATTGAACTGAACATTAAAATATCTGAAATTACTATAAACGAAGGAGTAAAAGATACCGATTTTCAATAATCAAAACGCATCTTTATTCACACAAAAAATAGACTGCTGTAATTGGCAGTCTATTTTTGTTTATAATTCAGTAACTTATCCACAACTGAAAAATGATTATTTTTTAGCAGACAAATAAACACCTATCAAAATCACAAAAGCGCCAATGCATTGAACAAACGTCAGCATTTCATTATCCAACAATCCCCAAAAAATGGCTACTATGGGAATCAAATATGTAACCGATGTAGCAAAAACAGGCGACGAAATTTGAATTAGCTTAAAGAAAATAACATTTGCGATTCCAGTGCCAATAACTCCTAAAATCAATATAAACCAAAGAGAATGCTGTACTTTTTCGACATGTACAACTTCAAAAAAATCAGTAAAAAACAAAATTCCCAAAGCTGGAAAAAGCAATATTAAAAAATTTCCTGTGGTAATGCTCAAAGAAGGCAAATCTGATAAATATCGTTTTATCAAATTAACGTTTACTGCATAACAAATAGAAGCAATCAAAACTAAAATTGCATAATAATAATTTTGTTCTGGATGATTGATGGCTCCGTTAAAAACTAAAAGAAGACAGCCTAAAAGCCCAATAATTACACCCCATATTTGGTTTCTTCTAAATGTAATTCCAAAAAAACTGGCTCCCAATATCAATGTATTCAACGGTGTCAATGAATTTAAAATAGCAGTAATAGAACTATCGATTTGAGTTTCGGCAATAGCAAAAAGATAGGCTGGAATAAATGTCCCAAATAAGGACGTTAATGCAATATATTTCCACTGATGACTAGGGATTTTCAACAAACTCTTAAATCCAATTAAAAGCAAAAAAAGAGCTGCAAAAAAAATCCTCAAAGAGCCCAATTGAAAAGCTGATAATCCAACTAACCCTTTTTTTATCAAAATAAAAGAACTTCCCCAGATTAAGGCAAGAACCAATAAATATATCCACTTAATCTGCTTTGTCATCATAAACACTATTTTAATGCAAAATTGTAATAATTTTAGAAACTGACACTCACTTTTTTATTAATTTTGCATACACTTACGAAAAACTAAATCAATTAAAATCTCATTATAATGAACTTCAAAAAATCAATCGCAGTAATAGCGCTTTCTAGCTTACTTTTTGCAAGCTGCAAAGACAGTAAAGCAGAAGTAAAAACTGAAACTGCTTCAACAGAAACAGCTACACCGAAAGTTAAAAAAGAAATTACTGCGGAGAATCTGCAAACAGCAAGCTTCACTATCGAAGGAATGACTTGTGCAATTGGCTGTGCCAAAACAATTCAAGAAGAATTAACGGAACTAGACGGAGTACAAACCGCTAAAGTTGATTTTGATAAAAAACTTGCTACAGTAACATTTGACAAAACAGTTCAAACTCCTGAAAACTTAACCAAAATAGTTCAAGCAACTGGCGATGGAAAAACATACAAAGTTTCTAATATGAAGTCTTAAACAGTCTCATTTTCTATAAAAAAAGCATTCGTCGCTGGCGAATGCTTTTTTTATGATGTAATACAAGTAAATCCGTTCTAATCTGTTCAATCCGTATAATCTGTCTGCCTTTTCGGCAACTAGATACTGTTTTCGGCAAATATTTTTTAGATTATTTCCACTTTATAGTTTCCATCAGGCGCTGCATATCGTTTTTGATATAACTCGCCGCCGGCATAATCGAATCAAAATTAGGTTTAGCATAAAAATAAACCGAACCAGTTACAAAATGCTTAATACTGTCGGTAGCATAAAATTGAGAATTAGTAGCCGCATTTCCATCAACCTGATAAAACATGCCGTACACTTTTTTATCTGGATTCACATATGGCTGTTCCAATATATCATCGGCTTTTATAACATGCTCGTACGTTAATTTTTGAGCATCTCTTAACAGCTTGTTTATATTCCCATCTACAGTTTTATAAGTAATATATATTGTAGCTTTCATTTTTGGGTACGTAATCGAATAACCGCATCCTTTATCTTCTTTAACTATCGTTTTGGAATTTACATCAAATTCAAATGGGCAATTTCCTTTAAATCCAACATATTCAGCTTCTGGATAATCCAGTCTTAAATAACTCGAAGGTTTAGGCAAAACATCCTTTTTACATCCAACTACACACAGGAAGAATGTAAAAAAAACAACTAGAACGGTAATTTTTTTAAGCATTTTAATTTTATTCAATCGTTACTTTAATTTGTTTGACACGTTTTTGATCCACAGATTCGATGACAAACGTACAGTTTTCAAAAACTATTTTCTGCCCTTTTTTAGGGAAATTACCCAATAGCTCCAAAATAAATCCTGCCAAGGTTTCCGCTTCCCCTTTTCGTTCCTCGAATAAATTCTCATCAACATCAATAATCCTATAGAAATCCTTCAGGTTTATTTTGCCTTCAAAAATATAATTTCTATCATCAATTTTCGAAAAATTAACAGGCGCATCATCAAATTCATCGCTAATATCGCCAACAATTTCTTCTATAACATCTTCTAGCGAAACTAATCCTGATGTTCCTCCGTATTCGTCCACAACAATTGCCAAGTGGCTTTTCATGCTTTGAAAGTCTTTGAGCAAATTATCCAATTTTTTATTTTCAGGAACAAAAAAAGGATCTCGCAATAATGTTGTCCAATCAAAAGTCATATCGGTAATATACGGAAGCAAATCCTTAACAAACAAAACTCCTTCTATCTGGTCAATATTATCTCTATATACTGGAATTCTAGAAAACCCTTTTTCAACTATTTTGGAATAAATTGCCTCGAATGACTCTGTGATTTCCAAAGCAAAAACATCAATTCTTGGACTCATTACCTGTTTGGTATCCGTATTCCCAAAGGAAACGATTCCTTCCAGTATTTTTTGCTCTTCGGTTGAAGTTTCATCATTGGAGGTCAACTCCAAGGCTTGCGAAAGCTGATCTATCGAGAAATTTGATTTTTGTTTTCCTAATTTATTCTGCAAAAACAAAGTAACTGAACGCATCGGTATGCTTATTGGAGATAAAAATTTATCTAATCCGGAAATGGGATATGCGATTAATTGAGCAAATTTCACATTATTTCTGCTGGCATATACTTTTGGCAAAACCTCGCCAAAAAGCAACAGCAAAAAGGTTACCAAAATCACTTCGATTATGAATTTTAAAACAGGAGAATTAATGGTGGCAAAAACATCTTTTCCGACAAAAGAAAATAAAATCACCACTCCGATATTAATGAAATTATTAGCTACGAGCAGTGTTGCTAAAAGTTTTTTTGGTTTTTCTAAAAGCCGGGCAATAATTTTTCCTTTCGAATTATTTTCTTGAATAGAATCTTCTAAATCTTTTTGTGATAAGGAGAATAAAGCTACTTCGGCACCTGAAACTATTGCTGAGAAAAACAGCAAAATAATAATTCCGATAAAACCGAATATTAAAGTAAGATCAACTTGAGACGCAATCTCTAAACTGGGCTCTGGGTCCAAATTCGTATAAATTAGTTAAACAATTAAAACGGCAAGTCATTGATTGGCAAACCGTTATTTTGATCGTCAAAGTTAGTGTTTTTTGTGGATTCTGAAGAATTTAATGTTTTATTACTTTCTGTATCTTTTTTGGTAGTCAAAAAAGTAAACTCAGTTACTTGGATTTCCATAGTGTGTTTGGTTGACCCATCTTCTGCCTGCCACTGTCTGGATTTGATACGGCCTTCCACATAAATCTTATCCCCTTTCGAAAGGTATTTTTCGCAGATTTCGGCGGCTTTATTACGTACGACCAAGTTATGCCATTCCGTTGAAACAATTTTTTCGTTAGTCGTTTTATTGACATAAACTTCATTTGTAGCCAATTGAAATCGGCCAATACAGTTTCCTCCTTCAAAATAATGCATCTTGACATCGTCGCCAAGATGACCTATAAGCATTACCTTATTTAATGATCCGTTCATGATTGTGTGGTATTTCTATCAAAGGTACATTATTTTTTGAAAACTGCTTTTATTGGTTTTTTAAATCATAGACAAACAAAATCTGATTCAATATTACTTCCCGCTTTTTTTAATTAATGTCCACACTTCCTCATTAAAATTTATCTTATTGATTCCTGTTAATTTCTCCAATACTTTAAAATAATTATCATTTCCTTTTTCATATTTCCCACAGCTAAGCAATTCAATAACGACAGGAAAACCTTTTTCTTTTTCGAGTTTTTCAACGATTAAAGCGTTAATCAAATAACTCACGATTAAATGTTTTTCTTTGCTTTCACCAAAATTATAAAACCCATCATACAAACTCAGCCAATCTGATTTTGGATTATTGGCGACTTTTTCTTTGAATGTTTTCAGAATTTGCGGCCAAATGATTCCCCAACTTCCTCCATAAAGATAAGCACAGCCTTCATCAACCTGTTTGTTGATTTTGTTTTTCGGAATGGCATTTCGTGCTCTTTCGTGCCATAAATCGTGCGGATCAAAACTATTAAAACTTGTATTGTAAGTTCCATTGACCAACAAAGTGGTTTTGTTTTCATTGGCATTAAAAGTGCTAACGGAACGGCCATTGTATTCTGATTTATATAAAACTCCAATGTTTTTCAATAATTCCGGCATGTCATTACAACCGTACCAAACGATATTATCCTGCGGGGCATTTAGTTTTTTGTCAAACAAAGCGACATCTTTCACATATTCGGTGGCGACTTTGGTGTTTAATTCTTTTTTGAAATGAAAGGTTGTATTTCCTATTTTTTTGGTTTGCCAAGAAATCGTATTGCGTTGCAATGGCGATAAGAAATAGAATTTATCGTCTATATATTTGGCTAGAATTTCAAAACTGGCGTTCAAAATCGGCGTGTTTTCGTTTATACCTATATATGAAAGCTGGATTATAAAATTAGTTTTATCGATTTGCACGACATTGGTCAAGTAGCCTTTGTAGAAATTATCTTCTTTGAGTTTTACACTTTTCTCAATTCCTTTTATTTCATCTAAAAGTATTGAGGTTTCCAATAAATCATCTTTCAGGACAAAAACATTTTCTTTGTTGGGACTTTCTTTCTGATTCAAAAAACCATTTAAGGATTTCAAAAGATGATTGGCTATCAAAGTGTCTTTAGGCAAAATGACATTTGCAGGAACAATTAAAGGATTGGTTTGTGCAAATGCTGTTGTTACAAAATGCAGGCATATCAAAAGGATAATATTTTTCAAAGCGGCGTATTTTTAATAGTTGAAAGGTAGAAATATCTTATCTAAGAAGCAAGATGGGCTGGTTTTAATTTGGCTTTACAATTTATCTTCAATAAAATTATGAATCACTATCGGAAATGGGAAAGTTTTAACTGTCTCGAGATTGATGCCGTTTTCTATTGTGCCTTTTAAATTTGCTTTCCAAAATTTGATGTGCAAATGCTGGTGCGACAGTTTATGAATGATACTTTGCTCATTATATTCTAAGAGGCTTTCCATTTTGTTTTCGTGGAAAAAGTTTTGGTTGATTTGCTGTGCTACGATATCGAAATCTTCTACTTTGTCAGTTTCGAGCAAAGGGAACTCATATAGATTGTGCCAAATTCCTTTGGCGGTGCGTTTCTGGATAATGGTATTCTCCAAATCATCGACGGCTACTATATAATTAAAGTAGCGATTGCGGACTTTGGTTTTCTTGGATTTTACGGGTAACAGATGCACTTTCTTTTTTTGCAGAGCGATGCAGCTATTGTTAAAAACACATTCAGTACAATTCGGATTTTTGGGAACACATTGCAAAGCGCCAAATTCCATTATGGCTTGGTTGAATTGAGCAGGATTGTCTTTTGGCATCAGTTCGAAAGCCAATGTGGCGAATTCTTTTTTGGCGGAAGCTTGAGCAATATCGGTTTCCAGGTCAAAATATCGCGACAGCACACGGAATACATTTCCATCAACGACTGGAACACATTCATTATAGGAGAAAGATGCAATTGCGGCAGCTGTATATTCACCAATTCCTTTTAGTTTTAGCAAGTCGGCATAATTATCCGGAAAAACACCGTTCATTTCAAAAGCAACTGTTTGGGCAGTCTTATGCAAATTGCGGGCACGGGAATAATACCCTAATCCTTGCCAAAGTTTTAGAACCTGCTCTTCATTGGCTTTTGCCAGATCAAAAACGGTTGGAAAAGCCGCAGTAAAAGACAGAAAATACGGTGTTCCTTGAGCGACTCTTGTTTGCTGCAACATGATTTCGGAGAGCCAAATCGGGTATGGATTGGTTGTTTTTCGCCAAGGCAAATCCCTTTTATTTTGTAAATACCACTTAATTAGAGTGTTATGAAATTCCATTGTAAAAAATTAGAAAACAAAAGTAATTGTTTATGTAATTAAATTTTAACGAATTAGGTTGATTTATTGTTTTTTAAATTCATATATTTGCAAACTCAAAAAAATTATTACAACATAATAAAAAGGAAAGAAAATGACGAAAGCAGATATCGTAGCGAAGATTTCAGAAAAACTAGGTCTTGAAAAAGGGGATGTGCAAGCAACCGTAGAGACTTTTATGAACGAAGTAAAAAACTCACTTGAAACTGGTGACAATGTTTACCTAAGAGGTTTCGGTAGTTTTATCGTTAAAACAAGAGCTGAAAAAACTGGAAGAAATATTTCCAAAAATACCACTATCAAAATACCAGCACACAACATTCCTGCGTTTAAACCTGCAAAAGTTTTTGTTGAAGGTGTAAAAGTGAACAACGAAGCAAAATAACACTATTAATTAATTATAAAATCTATTAGATATGCCAAGTGGTAAAAAAAGAAAGAGACATAAGGTAGCGACGCACAAACGCAAAAAAAGAGCGAGAGCTAACCGTCACAAAAAGAAAAAGTAGTTTTAAACTACTTTTTTCTTTTTTAAGTTCATTGAAATTGAGATTTAAGATTGTAGATTACCGATTTAAGATTGCAGATTTAAAAAATCTAAAATCAAGAATCAAAATTCAGAAATCTAAAATCTCCCCGGGTACAATACCTGTTAAATTATTGTTTAATCCATCCTTGCTGAAAAGTTGATGGCAGATAGTTGATAGTTGACGGATTTTCCAACAACCAGCAACCGACAACCGACAACCAATAAGTTCGGATAAAAATTTACAAATGAATAAAGAATTAATCGTTCGATCTAGTTCTGATTTCGTAGATTTTGCCTTATTAAAAGATGGAAAACTAATTGAATTACACAAGGAAGAAGAGAAAAGCAACTTTCAAGTAGGTGATATTTTTATTGCCAAAATAAGAAAACCTGTTGCTGGTCTTAACGCTGCTTTTGTAAATGTTGGCTTCGAGAAAGATGCCTTTTTACATTATCACGATTTAGGGCCTAACTTAGCTTCCCAACTGAAATTCATAAAACTTGTAAGCGCAGGTAAAATAAAAGATTTCTCCCTAAAAAACTTTCAGTTTGAAAAAGAGATAGATAAGAACGGTACGATTACTGATGTAATTAGTGCCAATCAGTCTGTTTTGGTGCAAGTCGTCAAAGAACCAATATCGACCAAAGGCCCAAGATTAAGCGCAGAGCTTTCTCTAGCCGGAAGATTTATTGTTTTGGTTCCGTTTTCTGATAGAGTTTCTATTTCACAAAAGATAGAAGACAAAAAAGAAAAGGAACGTTTGAAACGTCTTGTACAATCAGTCAAACCAAAAGGATTTGGCGTTATTGTTCGCACAGTAGCCGAAGGCAAAAGCACAGTAGAATTAGAAAAAGATTTGCAGAACCTGCTTAGCAGATGGAATGCAATGTGTAAAAAATTACCAACTGCTCATCATCCATCCAAAATATTAGGAGAGCTCAATAGAGCTTCTTCAATATTAAGAGATGTATTTAATGATACCTTCAGCGGTATTCAGATTGATGATGAAGAGTTGTACAACCAAACAAAGGATTACCTGCAGGAAATTGCACCATCCAAACAATCAATTGTTAAGTTCTATCAGTCCAAAGACACTCCTATTTTTGAGAAATACAATATAGAGAGACAAATCAAGACTTCATTTGGGAAAACCGTTTCCATGAGTAAAGGAGCTTACCTTATTATAGAACACACTGAAGCTCTGCACGTTATAGACGTAAACAGCGGAAACCGTTCTAATAAAGCCACCAACCAAGAGGACACAGCCATGGAAGTCAATATGATTGCAGCCGCCGAAATAGCAAGACAATTACGTCTTCGCGATATGGGCGGAATCATCGTAGTTGATTTTATCGATATGTCAAATCCCGAAAATCGTAAAGTCTTGTTCGACTTCTTGAGGGAAGAAATGAGCGACGATAAGGCAAAACACAAAATCTTACCACCGAGTAAATTTGGGCTAGTCCAAATTACCAGACAACGCGTAAGACCAGAAGTCAACATTAAAACTAGAGAAGAAGACCCAAACAATGAACATGGCGAAATTGAAGCGCCAATATTAATCATTGACAAAATTGCTTCCGATCTAGAAAGAGTTTTAAAAACCCACAACAAAGTAGTACTTAATGTACACCCGTTTGTGGCTGCATACCTCAGTAAAGGTTTTCCATCATTGCGTTCAAAATGGTTTTTTGAACACAAAAAATGGGTAAAAATCATACCACGTGACGCTTACACGTATTTGGAATATCATTTCTACGATAAAAAGGGAGATGTTATCAAAGAATAAAACAAAAACCGCCTTTCGTGAGATTGGCGGTTTTTTTGTGCGTCATTGCCAAGAACGAAGCAATCTTTTTTTAGGAGCTATTTCCAGCTATCCGTTACAAACGAAGTTCTCTGAACTCCTATAAAAATAAATATTAAGTGAAGTAATCTTTTTATTTTTAAAGAAAAAATAAAAAGGATTTTCACTTCTATCTGGGCTAAGGCATTCGTTTTCAAAACAACAGCCAATATATTTTAGCCTATTCAAATCCTAAACGACTAAATATATTAACCACAAATTAAAAAATCGCCTTTCTCATTTCATGAGAAAGGCGATTTTCTATATAGAAATAAAACAATTAATTAAATCTTGACAGTTTGGAGTTTTAGCATTGTTTTCTTGCGTTGCACTAACATAACAGTAAACAAAACACCCATTAACGACATTCCTATTCCAATTAAATTAGGCGATGCATAACTAAACCCCGCAATCAAAGGCAATCCACCTAAGAAAGCTCCCAAGGCATTCCCTATATTAAATGATGCTTGTATAGCTGCCGAAGCTATCATCTCGGCGCCAACCGCAATCTGTATCATCAGCATTTGGATAGATGCAATAAACATAAACGAAATACATCCAGTTGAAAATACCAACAGCAAACTCACATAAGGATTATAAGAAAAGAGAAATACCATTGCTAAATCTAAAGCCATAACAAAAAACAAAGTGATAAGTGTTCTGTCCGGTGGAAATGTATCAGCTAATTTGCCTCCAATAACATTTCCAACAACCATTCCAGCACCAGCCAATATCAAAATATAAGGAACATAGGCGGCATCAAAACCAGAAATATCAGTCAATAAAGGAGCAATATAACTAATCCAGCAAAACAACCCTCCTACTCCGATAGCCGTTATCAGAATCACTAACCAAGCCTCAACTTTCTTAAACAACTGCATTTGTTTTTTCATTGACACTCTATCATTTGAATGTAAATTTGGCATCCAAAAATAAATAGAAATAAACGTAAGTATTCCAAAAAAACCAATTAGAATAAAAGTATAACGCCATGAAAGATGATGCCCAATGTAAGTTCCAATAGGGACTCCAATAAGATTAGCAATTGTTAATCCAGCAAACATGATCGACATCGCCTGAGCTTCTTTCCCTTTATCGGCAAGACGGCTGGCTACTACAGCCCCTACACCAAAAAAAGCACCATGAGGCAGTCCAGATAACAATCGAGTTAAAAAAAAGAATTCGTAATTGGGTACAATTATTGACAACGAATTAAAGAAAGCGAGCATAGCTGCCAAAATTAAAAGCGTTTTCTTCGGCGGATAATTTCGAGCCATGATAACCAGTAAAGGTGCGCCAATAACTACGCCCAGCGCATAAGCCGAAATTAAGTATCCTGCAATTGGAATACTAACTTTTAAATCCGAAGCAACATCAGGTAAAATCCCCATCATCACAAACTCTGTAATTCCTATCGTTAAACCACCCAAAGAGAGTGAAATCAAGCTTTTTTTCATATTATTCTAAAAGAAATTATTTATTTACGCTGCGTCATTTATCTATCAACGTCTAATTACTTTGCAAAGCTATTTATAATAACTCCAAATAAATTGTAATTTTACGATATAAACTTGCAACTACAGGCTATGAAAAAACTAAATCAATTTGACACTTTAGTTATTGATGAATTTGAAGAAGACAAATATCATCTTCCTACACATAGTCATACCTATTACGAAATTATTTATATTATCAAAGGCAGTGGAATTCATCAATTGAACAAAAATTTACTTCCTTATAAATCAGGAGATTTTTTTGTAATTTCAACTGACGATGAGCATTATTTTGATATTAAAAAAAGAACTCGGTTTTTCTTTATAAAATTCACAGACACCTATTTTAATTCGAATAAAAAATTGTCTTGCGATGAATTTCTGCTCAATACACCAGAGAATATCATGCGTGATAAATCACTCAAAGAAAATGTATTAAAACTTGATGAAACTTGCGCAAGCATATTAAAAAATACCATTGACAACATAAGAAGTTACAATTGCAAAGCCAATATTTCGACTTCACCGATTGCATTCTACCAGATCTTATCCATTTTTGGATTGATAAAAGAAAGCCTGCAACAACAGAATATAAAAATTACAGGTTCAGGAATAGACAATGACCAAATAATCTCTTATATCCATCAAAATATTTACACCCCAAAACTGATTCAAATTAAAACTATTGCAGATCATTTTAATATTTCTCAAAGTTATTTTGGAACTTATTTCAAGAGAAATTTTGCGATAAGCTACAGAGATTACAGCAACAAACTAAGAGTTCAATTAATCGAAAAAAGAATTTTGAACAAGCAATTGTCAATGAAGCAAATTGCTTATGAATTTGGTTTTACCGATGAAAGCCATCTTTCCAATTATTTCAAAAAACAAAGAAACATTAAACCAAGTGCGGTAAATAAGTTATAACATAGTTACTCTTTCACAATCTCAATTTTCCTTCTAATTTCGTTTCCAAATTCATCAACCACGGTGATGTAATGAAAACCTGTTACTGTTGAAATAGGCATTTCGTGAAAGGTTTTTGTACTGCCTTTATACACATTATCAACATACCAAAACAGCTTGCTTTCCCGTTGCGAATGAGCCACTTTTAAAATCACAGGCTGTACTTCGCTATTGAAATTTTTAGTCAGATAAATTTTGCTATTGGTTTTCGGATAAATAAAATCCATCGTCGCCGTTTGTGTTCCCATACAATCATTCCGAAAAGGAGGCAATGGCAAATATTCTATATGCTGACTTTTGTAATACCAAGCCATTACTGGAGGCAAAACAAACCAGTTTTTGGTCACTATATTCTCTATGTTTTCGCAACTGCTGTTGACTTGGAATTGCTGTGCTTTATCTAAATGTACTGTTTTATGATACGGGCAAACAGAGGTGTTTTTCCCTTTTTTGGGAACCCATTGTTTTATTGTTGGACAGCCATCTTTGGCTAAATGACCGCTCAAACTGCAAACCTCAACTTCTTCCAAATCCTTATACGGCGTATCAAACCATCTTTGTCTTGGCAATAAATTAAAAACATCAAACAAAATCGGCGCCGCACTGGTAACTCCCGTCAATGTGGGTCTCCCCTCGCCTGTCGCATTACCCACCCAAACGCCGACCACGTATCTGGCATTTGTTCCTATTGCCCACGCATCTCGGTTCCCAAAACTGGTTCCTGTTTTCCAGGCAATCTTTAGTGAACTGTCATAGAATTTCCAAGCTTCATCTCCTTCCGGACGATTAACTTGTTCCATTGCATTATAAGTCTGCCAAATCGCACCTGCTCCTAAAATATTTTTTTGCTTCGTTTCGTCTCCAAAATCAATTTGAAAATCATCATCATAATTTAATTCGGCAAATTCATTCATTCTGTATTGCCCTCCATTTTTATTGAAATAATTCAAAGTTGAAGACAAACCCGCGTAAGTTCTGCACAAATCCCACAAATTGCTCTCCGCGCCACCCAAAATAAGCGACAAACCGTAATGATCGGGCGGTTTTGAAATATCCCGCAATTTAAACCGCTGTAATTCTTCATAAAATTTATTCACTCCAAAATCCTGCAACATCAATACAGCCGGAATATTCAAGGAACGCGATAATGCCCGATGTGCCGGAACTGCCCCATCAAATGTCAAGTTAAAATTCTGAGGTGTATATCCTGATATCTGCGTTGGAATATCTGCTACTAATGTATTCGGCAACAATTCTCCATCATCAAGCATAGCTCCATACAAAAACGGTTTCAGAATACTTCCTGTACTTCTTGGCGCATCAATAATGTCCACATCTTTTTGATGGTTGCCATCCGTAGGCGAATTGCCTACATAACTCATCACTTTTCTATTAGACACATCAATAACCAAAATAGCCAAATTATGAACTTCGTTTTGTTTGTACTGATTGTAATAATACCTAGCAATTTGATTAACTCTGTTTTGCAAACCAATTTTGACTGTTGTTTTCACTCGAGTTCCCCTTTGATTCTTTGCAACTCGCTCTAATAAATGAGGTGCAATTTGAGGCAAATCATACGGTTTTTTCGGCAAAGGTTCGTCAATTGAAAGTTCATACGTTTCCTTGTCGATTATTCCTTCCTGATTTAATTTCAGCAAAAGCCGGTTGCGTTTACCCAATAATTTAATTTGATTTTTTCCTGGATAAATCAAACTCGGCGCATTTGGCAAAACGGCCAACGTAGCACTTTCTGCCCAAGACAATTGATGAGACTGAACTCCAAAATACCTCCAGGAAGCCATTTCGAGCCCCACCACATTTCCGCCAAAAGGAGCGTGTGAAGCATATAATTTCAAGATTTCGTTTTTAGAATATCCCACCTCTAATCGGGTGGCAAGAATGAGTTCGATTATTTTCTCGAAATAAGTCCGGCCCTTGCCATTTCTCGATAACCGAATGACTTGTTGTGTCAATGTACTTCCGCCACGAACAACTTTACCCGCTTCCCTGTTTTGCTGAAATGCATTGACCATCGCCATAGGATTAAATCCGGGATGTTTATAGAAATATTCGTCTTCAAAATAAACGATGCATTTCTTGAATTTATCCGGAACGCTGTCTTGCGCCGGAAATCTCCATTGTCCATCAAGCGCAATTTTGGCTCCAAGTAATTCTCCTTCCTTACTTTCAATCACCGTAGAATAAGGTTCCTGAAACAAAGTCCGTGGCAACGAAAAATAATAAACCACCAATAGCAAAAATGCTATTGATGATTTAATTTTATTTCGTTTTATCCAATTGATGATGCGTTGCAGGAACGCAATTAGTTTATCTTTCAAAGTGAATTTTATTGTTTCTTATTTCAATACCTGAACCCAAAACCCTTTCGTTCTTGCCAAAAACGTATTATCATACATCGCTTCGCATTGTAATCCCGGTAAATAATACGTTCCTAAATAAGAAGCATTCAGTAATATTCTAAAAGTTTTGGTTTCTCCAGCTTTCAATCCGAAATAGAAATTGGTTCTGTCATCGCGGATATCAATATAATCTGCAATATTATTGGTGGCGTCACCATAATCCGTGAAGCGGGTATTTACAATTTCGAAACCTGACGGTAAAATCTGTGACAACGCCACATTTTCTACGCGCTCATTTTTCTGATTTCTAACCGTTACCTCAGCAACAAACTCTGTTCCCTGATTAATTGTAGACACATTGATAACGCCTCCTTTTCTGTTTTTGAAAACAATAGAAGCCGAAACATTACTCTGAATCGCTTTCTCCTGACCAATAGGGAGAATTCCAGTATTTAGCACTCGAACAAACAGCCTGTTCTTTCTGTTGTTTTTCAAAGTCACACTATTTGACCCCATTTTGACAGTCAAACTTCTATCGGCGATTGTTTTCATCGTTTTAACAGTCTGCGATTTTCCGTCTTTACTAAACTGAACATCAATTCCTTTAGCACCATTGCTTACCGAAAACTTGGCCATTACATACAAACAATAAGCTGTAGTCTGCGTGCTCATCCATTGGTCACTTGACATATCTTTAGCCAATTTTGTTGCCATTGAAAATGCTTTTTGCTTTTGACCAAGCAATAACAATGTTTCCAAAGCCATCGCTCGATTTCTATCCGCAGAACCATAATAGTAATAATTGTAATTCGAATTGTCATCAATTGTAGTTTTTAGCAACAAGTTCAAACCTGCTGATTTTTGCCCTGCCAATACATAAGCCGAAGCCAAACGTAATTTACTTTCGTTCGAAATTCCTTTGGTTTCACGCAGTCTGTTCATTGAAGACAAATCGGGTGTACCGGCTAAAGCCAAAGTATATAAACGATAGGATTGAGCTAAATCATTTCCATATCTTGTTTCAAATCTCCATTGTTTGGCTTCTTTTTGTTGATACGAAATCCATTTTGATTTGAAATTGATTGGTAAAAAATAACCTTTTTTCTCTGCTTCTATCATAAAATGCCCAGCATACGAAGAACCCCAATCATCCGCCTCTGTACCGCCTTGCCAGTAAGACATTCCGCCATTAGATAATTGAAAACCTCCTAATCGGGTAATTCCTGCCGTGATATTTTTTTGAGTTAATTGCTGACGAGTAGCATCCAAATCCATAATATCACTCAGATACAACTGTGGAAAAACTGAAGAAGTCGTTTGCTCTACACATCCGTGAGGATATTGTATCAAATACTGTAATCGTCCATTTAAATTGATGGTTGGCATTGATGAAATCTCCAATTTTGCCTTGTTGCTTCCAGAAACACCAAAGGTTTTCCAAGAAATAGTTTTAGTACTGTTGGGTTCCAAAATTACATCGGTAAATGTATTCGTAACTGGATTAGGATTGGTCATATCTATCTCTACATCATAAACCGATTTTTCTTTACCCGAAGTAGCCACAATCTGCACTTTCCCAATTCCTGTAATAGAACCGACAGCCAAATTGAAATAAGCCATTTTCTCATCAGGCTGTGTGAATGATACTTTTTGCACGGCACTTCCAATAACTTTTAATCCATTGTTTGTTTTAATCTGAATCGTAACGTTTTTGATATTTTTTTCCATTGCAAAAATGGTAACTGGAATCGTCACTTTTTCGGATGGCGAAATTTTTCTAGGCAACGAAGCCAAGACCATCAACGGACTGCGGACAGGAGTTGCTTTTTCGACACTTCCATAAGCGCTTGTTGTTGCATCGCCAGCCACAATCATTGTTTTTACAGAACCAATATATTTTGGCAATTTTATTTGATGGGTTTTGGTTTCTCCTTTTTCTAATTTAAAAGGTCCCATGTAAATCACAACAGGCTTGAAACGATTCGCTTTTTTGGCTTTTCCGCCACCCAAATCCTGATCTCCTCCAATACTGAAAATCTGATTCACTTTTCCGCCATACGCTCCAATCACGTCGTCATAAATATCCCAGGTTTTTACGCCGAGAGCTTCACGAACATAAAAACTGTCCCAAGCATTTGGCGCTTTAAAACGAGTTAAATCCAGCAGTCCTTCATCAACAATTCCGATAGTGTACGTCATTGCTTTTCCAGATTGTTCACTCACTTTTACAGCAAAGGATTGTTCTGGACGCAAGACATCGGGCATCACTAATTTAGGTGTAAGAATCGTATTTTTATCTATCACTTCAATTGGCACAATTCCGTACATTCGGATTGGCAAATCATTCTTAGTCGAAGCGTGGGGTTGCAATAAAGTAATATTAAAATACACATTCGGCGCCATTGAAGCCGTAATCGGAATGGTCACTTTTGTTTCTCCTTTTTTGGTCTTTGCCCAAAGTGTCTGTACTACTTTCGAACCATTTTCGATAGAGATAAAAGCACGGCCTCCTTCACTTGACGGGAAAGAAATCTGAGCATTTTCGCCGACAGCATAATTTTCTTTATCGGTAGAAAAAACCAGCATATTGGCTGTTGAAGCATCAGTATTTCTGGTTTTTCCAGACCACATTGGCCAATCGATATTTACCGTTAGAGCGGTTGCGTGTCCGTCTTCATCCGAAACCCGAATCATATAACGTCCCCATTCTTCATCGGTTAATGCAAATCGGACGTTTCCTTTTCCATTGGCATCGGTGTTTATGGTAAACGTTTTATACGAAGTCGTAGCATTATCCGAATTATAATTAGACAAATTATCACTCGAAGCATCCCACCACCAGCGCCATTCTACTTTATAGACTTTTACTTCGAGATTTTTGACAGCTTTAGGCCTTCCGTTTTCATCAACGGTGACAATATCAAACTGGTTCACTTTGCGAGTTTCTAACATTCCGTATTTGTTAGGTTCAGGCGACTTTACACCAACATAAGTATTGTACGGAGAATAAGTAGTCGCCATAACATCGGCACTAAAATCGCCTCCTTCTTCATATACCTTGGTGATAAAAGAAGCTTTTAGCATTCCTGGTGCTTCTCCTTGTATTTTGGGGTCTATCGTTGTATTTGCTTTTCCATTAGCATCCAATTTACCTGAGAAAACAGTAACTTCTTCGGTGCTGAATTTTCGAACCAAATCATCAAAAACAAACTTTTCATAATTCTTGAAAGTTGTTGTTTGCGGCGAAAATTTAGCCTGCATTTCGACATTCAAATTTTTAGCCACAGCTCCGTGAAGCCAAGTCACTTCAAGATTGCTAGTATTTGGATACGAAGACGAAAGCACCGCACGTTTGAAACTGTTTTTAATTCTTAGGCGATTGGGTTTAATGGTTTCTATTTTAATACTTTTATAAAACTTCGCTCCGCCAACACTCACCATTGCTTCCCAATTTCCGGTTGGAGCATCTGCTTCTGTAGGTATTGTAAAAGCATAATGATTCCATTCATTCGATTTTTGAACCGTTTGATACGTCACTTTTCCGTTAGGATTACTCAATCTGAATTTTATTGGATGTCCCGCTGGTATTTTATTCGAAGCATCATTCAAAATAAAAGACAAATACAAATTATCTCCAGGTCGCCAAACACCACGCTCTCCATAAATGAATCCTTTGAGTCCTTTTTGCAAAGTTTCTCCAGCCACATTAAAGTTACTTACTGACAAAGAATTGCCATCATCAAGACGTACATAAGTCGATTGTGTCCCAGAAGTCACGATCGCAAAATAAGCAAATGTATTCAGCTGAAAACTGGCAATTCCCTCACTGCTTGTTGCTCCTGTAGCTAATTTTTGCTGTTGAAAACTATAAAGATCAACTCTTGCATTCGAAATAGGTTCAGTAGTAATGATATTGTTTACGGCAAATAAATACGATTTATTCTCACCTCTTTTGGCAATTACTCCAACATCGGATGCTAAAATATTTGTTCCAATCTTGGCGTTGTAATAATACGAACTGGTACATGGATCTTGGCTTTCTCTCCATTCATAATCTTCGTAATAGTAATCATCATAGGAGTTCTCACTATAATTCACATCATTTTCATCGACTTCTTCGGCTGAATTTTCGCTATCATCCGCTTCTGGATTTTCGCATTTGTATAAAGAATACGCTTTCTTATACGAGAACTCTACTCGGTAAATTGCCCCTGGTTCCGGAGTTATAATTTTAGATAAATCCAAAGCAAAAGTGTTCCATTTACTTGTATTGACTAACTTGTTTTCATTCAGATAAAGCGTTGATTTAGCAACGGGCTGTCCCACTCTTTTCAAATTTCGGGTGCCATTTAATTCATTATCCTGCAGAAATTGCAGAATATTGTTTTTGTAAATTTTATAGACTTTTACATCAACCGCACTTAAATTCACGGCTTCGAAATTGAGTTTTAGATTACTCGAACTCGGCAGAATCGTTCCGTTTTTGATGAAACGCACATTAGGCTTTATTTCATCAAACGAGATTTTTTCTGAGAAATTTTCATTCAACTTTTTGCCATATTCACTTTCGATTCCTTGAAAAACTTCCAATAACAATTCCCCCGTGAGTTTTTGAGAAAAAACAACGGCTTCAGGCTCGACTACTTCAACAAGTTCTTCTGGCTCTTCAACCGAAGCAGTATCAACAGCAACAGCCGTTGAATCAGATGCTACAACTTCTGCAACTGGTTCTGGAGCTACTTCAACTGGTTTCTCAACAGCTTTGTCATTATTAAAATAAACTTTCAAGACATTTCCCTGTGTAGAAAACTTTAAATTACTGGTGTTTTGAATCGCTACCAAACCTTTAAAATCCTGTCCTTTCTCCAATGGTTCAGAAAAATTAATGGTTAACGACTGATTGCTCCCTTCTTGCATTTCGGTTTTAATGACCTTGAACTCATTCAATGCTGTAATAGGAAAATCAACAGTCGCTTTTTGATCGATATCATAATCGGTTCCATCGTATTTTATCTTCAGATTGGTTGCAATATCCAATCGCTGAATGCTGTCAATTCTAAATTTAAACTCTTTACCAACTGCATTCGATTTTTCGAAAACAATCTTCAAATCTTCCCCATTATGTTCCGCTTCTATTAATTTTTTAGCGGTTTCAAAATCGATATTGTCTGCAGTTTTCAATACGCAATTCAAATATTGGTACTCTTTGCTGTAGGATTGAACGTCGAGAGTGTTGACGATAAAATCCTGTTTAATAGTTTTTACAGTAAAATTGAATTTGGAAAGTGCCGCATTCTTTTCGGCAACTTTTGGATTTAGCTTATCTAAATGTAAAGTTACCTGATATTCGGTATTCGATTCCAGCTTTTTTTTGGGAATAAAAGCGATGGTATTGTTCGAAAGCGCAATCAGTTTTCCATCGACACTTGGAGAAATATCGAATAAATCATTGTCTAAAACCTGATTGACTTTCCAATTATTGTTATCGAAAGCCAAAACCACACGAATGTCAGATTGTGCCGAGACAATACCTCCCGTAAAACTGACTATATACTCTTTGAATAATGAGAAATCGGAATTAAAATCGGCGGCTGATTTTTTGCCACAGGCCTGAAACAAAACACACACAAAAAACACGTAAATTAATCCTTTTGTTTTCACTTTTATCTAGAGTTAATGGGTTACAAATTAAATCATAGCAACATTTCACAGTCAAAACCATAACTGTAAAAACTCACATTATATTGTAATAAAAGTATAGTATTTATTTTGTTTTTTTAAGAAGAAAATTCTTTGGGAGTAAAATATTTTTTGAAGGTAATTTTTTGGAGCTATTTGCTTCGCCAGTTCGTTTCACTCGTGTCCAGCTATTCACTGCAATCTTTATTGTTTTAAAGGAAAACAATAAAGGATTTCCGTTGCTATCTGGGCTAGGCATTTCGGTTAACAAGACTATTTCCTCCTCTCAGCAAAAAAACGTTTCATCAGTTCCGAAGCTTCATTAGCCATAACCCCGCGAACAACAACGGTTTTGGGATGCAGTTGGGTTCCCATTTTCATATAACCGCGGTGTTCATCGGTTGCTCCATAAACAATTTTGGTAATCTGACTCCAATACAAAGCGCCCGCGCACATTTGGCAGGGTTCAACAGTTACGTATAGCGTACACTCTTTCAGATATTTTCCGCCAAGGAAATTAGCAGCAGCAGTAATGGCCTGCATTTCGGCGTGTGCGGTGACGTCATTAAGCAATTCAGTTAAATTATGGCTTCGGGCAATGACTGTATTATTAACCACAATAACGGCACCCACAGGAATTTCGCCTTTATCAAAAGCCATTTCAGCTTCCTGCAAAGCTTTTTTCATAAAGTATTCGTCGGTGAAAATGTTTATCATGAATATTTTTAAAAACTATAATTTGAAATTTTTAGGATTTTGATGAGTTGAAAAAACATCAAGAATATAAATTCTATTTTCTTCAATTCTATACACTATTTTAAAATTCCATTTAGGGAAAAATCTAATTTCTTTTGAATTAAATAAAGGTTCTATTGGATTTTTTTCGGGAAATAAATTTAGCGTTTCTCCTAAATCAAATAAGGTTTCCACCACCAAATCAGCATTTTGTGGACTTTTGGAATAAATATAATTATAACTATTCTGAATAGATTCTATAGCATTTGGAGACCAAACAACTGGCTTCATTTTTTTACAATCTTTTTTCTGGCTTCTTCTGTTGTATAGCCAACTTCTCCAGCATCTGAAAGCTTCATAATATCATTCAAATGATTTTTATATTCTTTAGTTGTTAATGGTTTTCCGTCTGTCGAATAGATATAAATATCATTATTAAGTAAATCTTCTATTTGATTTAGTAACTGTACATTTTCAATATCTAATATTCTATGTACAATATTTCTACGTTGTGCTTCTACATTCATACTGTCCTGATTTTACTTCAAATTTATAAATATTCGTCTGTAAAAATGTTTATCATAAAACAAAAATACACTTTTGTACTAATTTTTATTACTTTTAAAAATAGAAAAACTGCCTTCTACTACCATTCAATATAGATTTAGCATTACTAATCGCCTCAAAAATTATTGTTTTATGAGGCGATTAGCAAAAACAATCACCTCATTTATTAAATTAGGTCGGTTTTAATGAAGATTCACATTCTAAAATGGAATTTGTATTACACATTCAAAAACAGAATTTCAATTTAAAACCGTAAATTCGCTTTTTAAACTATAATGAAGAGCAACTTACTCGAACATATCCATTCCCCAATCGATTTACGCCAGCTTGACGAAGAACAACTTCCTCAATTGGCACAAGAATTACGTGATTTTATCATCAATATTGTTGCTACAAAGGAAGGTCATCTTGGCGCGAGTCTTGGCGTGGTAGAATTGACGATTGCTTTGCATTATGTTTTTAACACCCCGGAGGATTTATTGGTTTGGGATGTTGGACATCAAGCCTACGGACATAAAATTTTGACCGAAAGAAGAACCATTTTTCATACCAACCGTCAATTAAACGGTATTTCCGGTTTCCCAAAAAGAAGTGAAAGCATTTATGATACTTTTGGCGTAGGCCACTCCTCTACTTCTATTTCGGCAGCTTTGGGAATGGCAATTGCTTCCAATTTAAAAGGCGATTTCGAAAAACATCATATAGCCGTAATCGGTGATGCCTCGATAGCTTCAGGAATGGCTTTTGAGGGACTAAATCATGCCGGAGTTACCGACGCTAATCTATTGGTCATTCTCAATGATAACGCCATTGGAATTGACCCGAGTGTGGGCGCACTCAAAAAATATCTCACTTCCGTAAAAGAAGGAAAAAACCCGAAACAGAATAATATGATTCGGTCATTGAATTTCGATTATTCAGGACCGATTGACGGCAATGATATTTTTGCGGTAATCAAAGAATTGAAGCGTCTGAAAAAAATAAAAGGACCAAAGTTTCTGCACCTAATTACCACCAAAGGCAAAGGTCTTCAACAGGCGGAAGAAAACCAAGTGAAATATCACGCTCCGGGAAAATTTGATGCCATAACCGGCGAAATTATTCCGAAATCGGAACAAGATTTACCTCCAAAATACCAAGATGTTTTTGGTTTAACCGTTTTGGATTTAGCCAAAAAGAACGAAAAAATTGTTGGAATCACTCCGGCAATGCCTTCGGGAAGTTCGTTGAAATTCATGATGGATGCCTTTCCGAAACGCGCTTTTGATGTTGGAATTGCAGAACAACATGCCGTTACGCTATCGGCTGGAATGGCTACACAGGGAATGATTGTGTATTGTAATATTTATTCTACTTTTTTACAGCGTGCATACGACCAAGTGATACATGATGTGGCTTTACAAAACTTACCAGTTATTTTTTGCTTAGACAGAGCTGGTTTGGTTGGCGAAGATGGAGCAACACATCATGGTGTTTTTGATTTGGCTTACTTACGATGCATTCCAAACATGATAATTTATGCACCTTTGAATGAAATTGATTTACAGAATATTTTATATACCGCACAATTGGGCTTAGAGCATCCTATCGCCATTCGCTACCCTCGAGGTCGTGGCGTTACAGTTGATTGGGAAATTGCCCATCTTGGGAAATATGAAAAAATAGAAATTGGGAAAGCAAAACTACTTAAAACCGGTTCAAAAACAGCAATTTTATCTACTGGAGCGATAGGCAACAATGTATCTTTGGCTCTAGCCAAAATACAATATCCAGAAAATTTTGCCCATTATGATTTTCCTTTTGTAAAACCGCTCGATGAAAAAGAACTACATGCTATTTTCAGCGAATTCGAAACCATTATAACTATTGAAGACGGAGTCGTAAAAGGAGGATTTGGAAGTGCTATTTTGGAATTTGCAGCAACTCACCATTATACTTCCAAAATACAGCTTTTGGGAATTCCAGATGTATTTATTGAACAAGGCTCTACTGATGAACTGCAACAATATTCAGGAATTTCCGTTGATAGTTTAGAAATAACTTTCTCAAGTTATTGAAATTAATTAATTTGCATCCCAAAATACCGCTATCCTACTTATGACCTCTTTAACCAAATTTTTCATAGTCTTCTTTTTATTGTTTTCCGTTTATGGTTTCTCACAAATTAAGATAATCACAAGTGCAGCAGACACAATTACTGCCAAAAAAACGGACAAACAGCCTTCTAATATTATTATAACTGCTAAGCCAGATACAATTACCCACTGGAAACATAAAAACATCGCGGGTATTGACATTTCAGAGATTGCCTTTGTAAATTGGAGTGCTGGGGGAACAAGTGCTATAACCGGTCTTGTTAGAGGAGATTTAAAATATGATTATAAAGACGATTATCAAGTTTGGTCAAATGAACTCCTTTTTAGATATGGTTTAAACAAACAGGAAGGCATTGAACTTAGAAAAACGGATGATGCTTTCAAAATCAACTCCACTTATGGCTTCAGGACAAATTCTACATCAAATTGGTATCATTCAGCTAAATTAAACTTCAATACTCAATTTACCAATGGATATAAATATCCTAACACCGAAGACCCTATTTCAAAACCATTTGCCCCTGCTTACCTCTTTTTGGGGGTTGGGTCTGAGTATATTTATAAACCTGTAAATTTCAACTTATATTTATCTCCTTTAACTCTAAAAAGCACGATGGTACTTGATCAAACATTGGCTAATTCAGGTGCTTATGGTGTAAAAAAAGCAGTTTATGACGCTGATGGAAACTTAATTTCCAAAGGTCAAAGATCAAAGACAGAACTTGGTATCTTAGTTACTTCCTATATTGAAAAAGAAATATTCACCAATATTGTATTAAAAAACCGTTTAATTTTATACACTGACTATTTACATAATTTTGGCAACATTGATATTGATTGGCAATGTTTTTCTTACTTGAAAGTCAATCAATATGTAAAAGCAAATGTTGGCTTCAATTTAGTTTATGATGAAGATATCGATGTAATCAAAGAAGAAAACGGAGTCAAAATTAACGAAGGTGCCAAAGTACAATTAAAACAAGTCCTAGGAATTGGGATTGAATATGCTTTTTAAAACACAAAAGAGAGCCTGTTTTTGACTCTCTTTATATATTTTAATATCCGTCTAAAAACTAGTAAGCATTGATTGTTCTGTAAAATAACAATGCATTCCCATCAGTCAGCATGGAAACAAAATGACAAATATGAAGCAGTCTTTCATATAGGTTTTCTTTTTCCAAATGATGTTTTTCGGGTAACATTTTCAGGATAAGATTGTCATAATTGGACATTTTTCCTTCGTACTTATTATTGAAAGCCGTTATGAATTTATCGAGTAAGGTTTGTATTATTTGATAGCCTACAATTTCCTTTTCTACCACTTCACGGCTTTGATAAATGTTATTCACACTAATCTTAATGATATCGTCCATCTGAGCTTTGTACTTGCTTTTATCTGTTAAGGCAAAAGGAAATTCTCCTTTCATAATAGCCTCTTCATTTTCGACAAAGACTTTTACAGCGTCATTGATTAAACTTCCAATAGCCAAAGCACGCAAATAACTGATTCGGTCTTCTTTAGTTTCCAAAGTCTTATATTTGGAAGTATCGATGCTGTCTTTTACCAATTTTATTAAATATTCCAGAGCAAAATCTTCAGAGACTAACCCAAGATTTATTCCGTCTTCGAAGTCTATTATAGTATAACAAATATCATCGGCAGCTTCTACAAGGTAAGCAAGAGGATGTCTCTCGAAACCTATATCATTCCCAGTTTTATTAGCAATCATTCCCATTTCGGAAGCGACTTCCTGAAAGAATGTTTTGTCCGTTTGGAAAAAACCGTATTTCTTGTCGGCAATATTCTGCGTTGGTTTTTTAGGCAAACTCTCTTTTGGATATTTCATAAAAGCGCCCAATGTAGCATAAGAAAGTCTAATTCCGCCATCAACACCTGGTCGAGAACTGTTTAAAACTGAAAAACCATTGGCATTCCCTTCAAAATCGATTAAATCCTGCCATTCTTTGGCAGACAATTGCTCTTTGTATTTCGATCCTTTTCCAATCGAAAAATATTCGCCAATAGCTTTTTCGCCAGAATGCCCAAAAGGCGGATTCCCGATATCATGAGCCAAAGATGCTGCAGCCACAATAGCTCCAAAATCATTCATTTGATAACCGTGAACTTCTTTTAAATGCGGGTATTTTTCGATAATTTTTTTTCCTACCAATCTACCTAGTGAACGTCCCACAACGGAAACTTCCAAACTGTGCGTTAAACGGGTATGTACAAAATCAGTTTTCGAGAGCGGAATCACTTGTGTTTTGTCCTGTAAACTTCTAAAAGCAGAAGAGAATATGATTCGGTCGTAATCAACTTCAAAACCTAATCGGGTGTCGTCTTGCTCGATTCGTAATCTTTTCCCTTTGTCTCCTTGTCTTTTAAGTGATAATAATTGTTCCCAGTTCATTGTGATATTTTGATTGAAAATTTAATGGATTTTGATTTTGGATTTAAAACAACCAAAAATACATTTTTATTTTAAGATTTCTCTAAAGATACTAACGCCAGATGTTCATTCATCTGTTGCTCAAGCTTAGATTTTATGACAACAAAAGTTTTAGAATTTTCATCGTGCAAGCCCAAAGCACGTCCTCTTAAAAAGGTCAACGCCTCAAAAGGAAAAATACGCAGTATCGTTCTAGTCAAAATAGTTATTGAGCTGGGTTTAGAACCGTCTTCCATAACAACTATCGTTTTCGTTAAATATTTAGCTGGAGAACGAGAAAGAAAAACCTCAGTAATTCCGTAATACACAAAACTAATAACGCTCCAAAACAAATATCTTTCAATCATGTCTAAAGAATTTATTCCGTTTGAAATCGCCGAAGAATCTAGAGAAGTCACCACCAATCGTAAAATAATTAACTTTATTAAACTGTCAATAATCCAATTTAAAACTCGCTTTTGCTTTGATGCCAGTAAAAATTTTTTGATTCTAAATTCTTCCTTTTGCATAGGGATTACAGATTTAAAGAAACCAAAAATACATTTTATTTTAAGATTTTCATCTAACTAAATTACTTCACTAGGCTTGCAATTGTTCGCGTGAGGGATAGGAATAAGCTACCGAAGTAGCATGGATAGCCCGACCCCATTGAGGAAAGGGGCTGTATAAGCAGCACAGTATGTTAGCCCCTTTTCTCAATGGGGTCACGCCCAAATTATTTATATCTATCAAATCGGTAATGCCGTGCTGTGCTTGATTTCGCCCATTACAAAAATACTATTGGTATTCCCTATATTCTCGATAGTCGATAATTTGTGCATCACAAAATCCTGATAGCTTGCCATATCTGCGACCAAAATTTTGAGCATAAAGTCATAATCACCAGCGATGTTGTAGCATTCAATAATCTCTGGTAAAGCCACAATATCTTTTACAAAATTGGCTCCGACGTTTTTGGCGTGTTCTTTTAATCGAACATTACAAAAAACGATCATCCCTTTTTTTAATTTTTGTTTATCTAATAAAGCAACATATTTCATGATATAACCATCTCGCTCCAAACGTTTAATTCTCTCATAAACAGGAGTCGGAGTTAAGTTTATCTTACTTGCCAACTCTTTTATATTAATATTTGAGTTGTTTTGTAGCTGCTTTAAAATAGCTAAATCGATTGTATCTATATTTTCCATAGGAATAATTACTGTTTAAAGTCCTTTTTATAATTTAATTTAGAATAAAAAACTAAAACATTCAGCCAAATTAGTTCATTTTAGCTAATTAATACCTTTATTTTAATACAAAACACCATTATTATACATTTGTTCAGTAATAAATACTGATAAAATGAAAACAAATAATTTAGGTTACCCAAGAATTGGCAGCAACAGAGAGCTAAAAAAAGCGAATGAATTGTACTGGGCTGGAAAAATTACTCCAGAAGAACTATTAGCTACGGGTTCAGCAATTAGAACACAAAACTGGAAATTACAAGCCGAAAACGGTATTGATTTGATTCCTTCAAATGATTTCTCTCTTTACGACCAAGTATTGGATCTGACGCTTACTCTTGGCGCAATTCCTGAACGCTACAACGAATTTGCCAGAACAAACAACTCACTTGACTTGTATTTTGCTATGGCTCGTGGCGCTCAAAAAAACGGACAAGATGTGGTGGCGATGGAAATGACTAAATGGTTTGACACCAACTATCATTATATTGTCCCTGAGTTTAGCAAAAACCAAAAATTTGAATTGTTTTCGACCAAAGCGATAGCTGAATTTATTGAATCTAAAAACCTTGGAATCATAACAAAACCAGTACTTATTGGACCCGTTTCCTATTTATTACTTGGAAAAGAAAAAGAAGAAGGTTTTCATAGAATTGATCTTATCACTAATTTACTTCCAGTTTATTTTGAAATTTTACAAAAACTAGAAGCTGAAGGCGCAACGTATATTCAATTAGACGAACCCTTTTTGGCTTTGAATTTGACGAACAAAGAGCGTGAAGCGATTACTTATGTTTACAATGAAATCAACACAAAATTCCCATCTTTAAAAATAATTTTAGCTAATTATTTTGATTGTTTTGGCGAAAATCTGGAGACTGTTTTAGCTTTGCCTGTTAATACTTTGCATTTAGACTTAGTGCGTTGTTCCTCTCAATTGGATGATATTTTAGATTCAGGAAAATTGGCTGATAATGTAAATCTTTCTTTGGGAGTTGTGGATGGAAGAAACATTTGGAAAAATGATTTTAAAAAATCGTTAGTTCTAATCGAAAAAGCGGTTACTGCTTTGGGAGAAAATAGAATTTTAGTTGCTCCTTCTTGTTCTTTGATTCACTCACCTTTCGATTTGGATTTAGAAACTAATGATGCAACATTAACTCCAGAAATTAAACAATGGTTGGCTTTTGCAAAACAAAAAATCAAAGAAGTTACTTTATTGAAACAATTGGCTTCTAATGAAATTGACCATAACTATTCAGTTGAATTAGCAGAAAATACGATAGCAAATCAAAACCGAAAAACTTCGAAATTAATTCATAACGAAAAAGTAAAAAATAGAGTTGCTTCTATTATTGAATCGGATTCCAAAAGAAACAACACTTTTGCCACAAGAAGACAAAAACAAGCCGAAGCTCTTAAATTACCTTTATTCCCAACCACAACAATTGGTTCTTTCCCACAAACTACAGAAGTAAGAAGCTGGAGAGCCAAATTCAAAAAAGGCGAATTAACTCAGGCAGAATACGATGCTCTACTTGAAAAAGAAACCGAAGAAACCATTCGTTTTCAAGAAGAATCAGGAATTGACGTTTTGGTTCACGGAGAATTTGAACGCAATGATATGGTGGAATATTTTGGAGAACAATTGGACGGATTTACCTTTACCAAAAACGGTTGGGTTCAAAGCTACGGCAGTCGTTGTGTAAAACCTCCTGTTATTTATGGCGATGTTTCCCGTCCAAATCCAATGACTGTAAAATGGGCTGAGTTTGCACAATCATTAACTCCAAAATGGGTAAAAGGAATGTTGACTGGACCAGTTACTATTTTGCAATGGTCATTTGTTCGTAATGACCAACCGCGTTCTGAAACTTGTACTCAAATTGCTTTAGCGATTCGTGATGAAGTAGTCGATTTAGAAAAAGCTGGAATCAAAATCATCCAAATTGATGAGCCTGCGATTCGTGAAGGATTGCCTTTGCGTAAAGAAGAATGGGCAAGCTATTTGGATTGGGCAATAAAAGCTTTTAGAATTTCGGCCAGCGGTGTTGCAGATGATACGCAAATTCACACGCACATGTGCTACAGCGAATTCAACGATATTATTCAAAACATTGCCGATATGGATGCCGATGTAATTACTATCGAATGTTCGCGTTCGCAAATGGAATTACTGGATGCCTTTGCTGATTTTAAATATCCAAACGAAATAGGCCCTGGAGTGTATGACATTCACTCGCCGCGTGTTCCGTCCAACGAAGAAATGGTTCACTTACTTGAAAAGGCCGCATCGGTAATTCCTGCAAATCAATTATGGGTAAATCCAGATTGCGGTTTGAAAACACGCCATTGGGATGAAACAAAAAAAGCTTTAATCGAAATGGTGAATGCCGCTAAAAAGATGCGTGTTGCTGCCACTAATTTGGAGACCGTTTAGTATTTATTTCAAAACCATTAAGGAAGAGAATTCATCTTTACTTGATGGTTTATACCAAAAAAGGCTTCTTAATTGAGGCCTTTTTCCTTTTATTTTTTTGTGATAAATAACAAACTAAGCAGAAGAAAACAATTTGTTTCAAAAGTGCCGTTAATTACAGCCCTTTACTTTAATATATTTTCAACTTTTTTCTGTGACACTTCAATCAAATCGTTTTCTAAAGGAAAACTATAAACAATTAAAATTTTATCTTTTACAAGAATTTGCTCAGGATGCTCTCTTGTTGCTTTTTTACCGCCCCAAAATAGTCCCTCCAAAAAACTTTCCATCTCGAACTTATTTTCGAATTCAAAATACATTATACTTCCACTATCTTTTTTATTCTCAAAATTCTGGATATCCTTCGATTTTACTTTGCCGATTAGAAAATCATACATTTGTGGCTTATCATAAAATGTACAGGCTTGGATTGAAATACATTTAGGCTCATCAGTCAACTTATACCCCGCTGGTAGCTCATTTTCTTCAAGCTTTATTTTATCAAAAGATTGTGCTGTTACACCAAAAAAGGATAGAATAGTGAATACGAATAATAATTTTTTCATAATTTAAATAGTATAAATGTTTTTTATATAAGCAATCGTTTGAGAGCAAAAGTATTCAAATATAGAAATTTAATTGTAAAAAATTACGCTCAAACACTTCCTGAAGCATTTTTCTAAAAACGAATGCCATAACCCTGATAAAAGTGAAAATCCTTTTTATTTTTTCTTTAAAAACAAAAAGATTACTTCACTTAATATTTATTTTCATCGGAGTTCAGTGAACTTCGTTTGAAACGGATAGCAGGAATCAGCTCCTAACTATAAAACGTAAAAAAAACCTAGCAAATCTAAAATCTACTAGGTTTATTATCTCAATTTATTAGTATTTATAACGTTGCTGCACCACCATCCAATAATAGCTCACCGCCAATCATAAACTTAGAATCATCAGAAGCTAGATAAAGGAATCCTGCTGCCATTTCTTCAGAAGTTCCTACACGTTTGGCAGGTATCGTAGAAGCAAAATAAGCTTTGGTTTGGTTAGCTTCTTCTTCGGAAGCACCGCCTCTTGAAAATATCGGAGTATCAATTGGACCAGGAGAAAGTACATTCACACGAATATTTCTATCCAATAATTCCGCTGATAATGTTCTTGCCAGCGAACGAACCGCCGCTTTCGAAGCAGAATAAGCCGCCGTTGTTGCAAATCCTTTGTGAGCCACAGTAGATGCGGTAATAACAATCGAAGCGCCGTCATTTAAATGCGGTAATGCTTTTTGAATCGTGAAGAAAACACCTTTGAAATTAATATCGCTGGTTTGGTCAAACATTTCTTCGGTATATTCGGCTAAAGGAGCTGCGATAAATACGCCAGCATTAACCACCAAAACGTCTATTTTACCAAAAGTATCTTTAATGTTTCCGTAAGTTCTATCAATATTATTTATGTCTGAAACATCGCTTACTAAACCAATAGAACCATTCCCAATTTCAAAAACTGCTTCGTCAATTGTTTTTTTATTTCGGCCTGTTATCGCCACTTTTGCACCTTGTTCTGCAAATAATTTTGCTGTTGCAAATCCTATTCCACTGTTGCCGCCTGTAATTACGGCTACTTTGTTTTGTAATTTTTTCATATATTGATTTATAATTTGATTATTTTAAGTATTTAAATATCTAAATATTTCGATGTTTTTTATTAAAAAAAAGCTAAAGCACTAAACTGCTGATATAATCCGCATAAGCCGTGCAAACTTCTTTGTTTACAACAAATTTCAGGTTTCTGCCTTCTTTATCAGCAATCAATAAATCTGCTTCTATAAGTTGTTTTATATGATGCGACATAGTAGATTGCGCCAGATTAAACTCAGCCGAAACATCACAGCATTGCACACAGCTTTCGCTTTTGCTGACAATCTTCATAATCTTCAAACGATAAGGATCGCCCAAAGCTTTTGAGATTTTTTCGACTTGTTTTATGTTTAGACTTGTAATCATGAGGCAAAGATAAAAATATATCTTTAACATATCGAAATATTTCGATATATATTTTCTAAATTTGCACCGACATTACTTCAGCAATTAATTTTAGTTTGAATTATTTCCTTTAAAAATATTCTATGAAAATTTTATATACCTACATCAAAACCCATAAAACGCTTTTATACATAGCGTTATTTTTGGCCACAATAAATCAATGTTTTTCCTTATTTGATTCCATAATTATAGGTAAACTACTTAACGAATGCGGTGTTGGCGTTGCCAACTTCAATCACAATCAGCTCAGTTTTACCAAAGCAGTTATTGGTTGGCTTGCATTATCTTTAGGCGCAGCAATGGTTTCCAGAATTGCCAAAAACTTTCAGGATTATTTTACCAATATCATCATTCAGCGGACTGGTGCACAAATGTACACCGAAGGGATTCAAAAAGCACTGCAATTGCCTTTTCAGGACTTTGAAGATCAACGAAGCGGCGAAACCCTAGGCAAACTTCAAAAAGTAAAAATTGACTGCGAAAAATTCATCACACTAGCTATTTCTCTAATTTTTCAATCGATAGTCGGGATTGTTTTTGTCGTGGTGTATGCCATAAGCATACATTGGCTATTAGGACCAATATTTCTGGCAACCGTTCCTGTAATTGCTTTCATCAGTTCTTTTTTAGGCAAAAGAATCAAGAAAGTTTCCAGAGAAATTTTAGGCGAAACAACTGCTTTGGCTGGAGCAACAACCGAATCCCTACGAAATATTGAACTTGTAAAAAGCTTAGGATTAACCCAGCAAGAAGTGAATAGATTAAACGCAACAACCATAAAAATTCTTGGATTAGAACTCAAAAAAGTGCGTTTCATCCGTTCGTTGAGTTTTATTCAAGGAACAACGGTTCATTTTATGCGAACTACTTTGGTTTTTGCGCTTTATATGTTCATTTTTAAAGACATCATCAAACCTGGAGATTTAATTACTTTAATGTTCTTTTCATTCTTTTTGTTTAATCCGCTGCAGGAATTAGGGAATGTGATTGCAACCTATAACGAAACGAAAGCTTCGATGGATAATTTTGCTGATTTAATGAATTCCAAAAGCGAAGAAACGCCAGTAAATCCTAAAACTATTGGTGCTATTAATCATCTGCGTTTTGAGAATATTTCATTCAAACATCAAACTGCCAGTTCCTATGCCGTAAAAAATATTTCTTTTGATGCAAAAGCTGGTGAAACCATTGCTTTTGTAGGTCCTTCAGGAAGCGGTAAAACGACTTTGGTAAAAATGCTGGTCGGATTGTACAATCCCGCAGAAGGCGCTATTTTTTATAATGAAAAAAATGCTAAAGAGATTGACCTTACCGAATTAAGACAGCAACTAGGTTTTGTAACTCAGGATGCACAATTATTTTCAGGAACGATAAAAGACAATTTATTATTCGTAAAACCAGATGCTACCGACGAAGAAATCAATGATGTTTTGCAAAAATCGGCCTGTCAAATTTTACTGTCACGTGCCGAAAATGGAATTTACACAACTATTGGCGAAGGCGGCATCAAAGTTTCTGGTGGCGAGAAACAGCGTTTGTCTATTGCCAGAGCTTTGCTTAGAAATCCGCACTTGTTACTTTTTGACGAAGCTACATCGGCATTGGACTCGATTACCGAAGAAGAAATCACAAAAACTATTCGAAGCATATCTTCTAAACAAGATCAAATTACAGTATTGATTGCCCATCGTTTATCGACCATTATGCATGCTGATAAGATATTTGTTTTGGAACAAGGACAAATCATCGAACAAGGCAAACATCAGGATTTATTAGATGAAAAAGGCTTGTATTATGCGATGTGGAGACAGCAGATTGGGGAAAGGAAGTAATGGAATTTTATTCTGAACAGTTTGAATAATTTACAATTGAAAAACCCTAGCAAATTCTAAATTTGCTAGGGTTTCTATTTGAAAAATTATATTTTATGTATTCCTCTTCGAACATCGTAAAATGCTAGGAGATTAATATTTTCATCTTGAATTTGGTAATACAAAATAGTCTTTTTGTTAATTACTGCTTTTCGAACTTCCCTTTTATGTTGGTAAATTGGAAATAATTCGGGATTAATTCCAATATCTTCAACCGTTTTTAAAACATTCGAATAATATTTTTCGGCGACTAAATTCCCAAATTCATTTTTAATATATTCTGTAATTTCATCTAAAGTTAACTCCGAAGTTTTAGTCCAAACTATTTTCATTTTTTAGCAAATTTTGCTTCAAATCGTTTCTTAACTTCTTCGTGAGAACTAACATTTCCTGATTCTATATCATTTAATCCTTTTTGAATTAATTGATTTTCGAAAGATGAAACCTCATTTTTCTCTTTAAAACTTAAGATTTTTTCAATAATTTTTTCGTCATCAATTGCTTGAATCCATTGAACTATATTTTTCTTTTCGATTGAGATATCCATAATAGTAAAAATGAATTGTAAAGTTATGAAATAATGCTTCTTTTACAAAATTAATTATGAATCGAAAATGCCTTCCCCGATTAATTCACTTATTTTTAATTTTTCATTGGAGTTCAGTGAACTTCGTTTGCAGTGAAAATCCTTTTTATTTTTCCTGTAAAATAAAAAGATTACTTCACCAAACTTTTGTTTTTTTGCAGGAGTTCAGTGAATACATTTGAAAAGAAAAGCTGGAATTAGCTCCAAAAAAAAAAAACAGCTACCTTTCGATAGCTGTTCTTAATGCAAACTTTAATTCAACTACTTCTTTTAGAAATACTAACAGTAGTTTTTGGATGCTTAGAAGCATAACTTGAAGTAACATACTTCCCAGTTATAGCGCTTCTATTTCCAACAACGGTGGTCTTCTTTGTACTCATCTTTAATAAGAATTAGAAATTTAACAATATAGAAGTCCTTTTTTTACCAAAATATTTTATATTTGAAGTCTTAAAAGCAAATAAATATTTGGTTATAGAATAGAGCTTCAATTCTATTATCTATATTTAACTTTATAAAAAGGCTTCAACTGCAATTGAAGCCTTTTTTATTTTCACATAAGCCATTAAGATCCACACATTTCGCAATCATCTGGACCAGCATTTTTTGCTAATTCAATCATTGCTCTGTATTCTTCCGGAGTCATTTGAGCTTCCACCTCAACGGCTTCAAGAACTCTTTCTTGCGGTTTAGAATCAGGAATAACTTCTTCTTTTTTGTCGTTATTTAATGTGAATTTAATCGCATCAACAGCAGCTTTGGTTCTCAAATAGTACATTCCTGTTTTCAAACCTGATTGCCAAGCGTAGAAGTGCATTGATGTCAATTTAGAATAATTGGCATCTTGCATAAACAAGTTCAACGATTGTGACTGATCTACGAAATATCCTCTTTGACGTGACATATCGATAATATCTTTCATAGACATTTCCCAAACTGTTTTGTACAATTCTTTCAAGTCCTGCGGAATTATATCAATGTTTTGAACAGATCCATTTTGACGCATGATTTCTTGTTTCAGGTTCTCATTCCACAATCCAAGTCTTACCAAGTCGTGCAATAAGTGCTTGTTCACTACAATGAACTCACCAGACAATACACGTCTTGTATAAATATTTGAAGTATATGGTTCAAATGCTTCGTTATTACCCAAAATTTGAGAAGTCGAAGCCGTTGGCATTGGCGCAACTAATAATGAATTACGAACACCGTTTTTCACCACTTCTTTTCTAAGTGAAGCCCAGTCCCATCTTCCAGACAATTCCTCGTCTTTCATTCCCCACAAATTGTGCTGGAATTCTCCGTTTGACATTGGAGAACCTTTGAAAGTAGAATAAGGTCCTTCTTCGATTGCCATTTCCATTGAGGCGGTACAAGCTGCGAAGTAAAGGGTTTCGAATATTTCTTGGTTCAATATTTTGGCTTCATCACTTGTAAAAGGCATGCGCAGCATAATAAAAGCGTCAGCTAGACCCTGCACTCCAAGACCGATTGGTCTGTGACGCATATTGGAATTTTCGGCTTCTTTTACAGGATAGTAATTTCTGTCGATTACTCTGTTCAAGTTACGAGTCACGCGTTTGGTTACGTCGTATAATAATTGGTGATTGAACGCTCCATTTTCAACAAACATTGGCAACGAAATAGAAGCCAAATTACAAACCGCAACCTCATCATTAGATGTGAATTCCATAATCTCAGTACATAAATTCGATGAACGAATCGTACCTAGATTTTTTTGGTTTGATTTTCTGTTTGCTGCATCTTTATACAACATGTATGGAGTTCCAGTCTCAATTTGTGACTCAAGGATTTTCTCCCACAATTCACGCGCTTTGATGGTTTTTCTTCCTTTTCCTCTAAATTCATAATCAGTATACATCGCTTCAAATTCTTCGCCATACACATCGTACAAACCTGGACATTCGTTAGGACACATCAAAGTCCAAGTAGCATCTTCCTGAACGCGTTTCATGAATAAATCCGAAGTCCACATTGCGAAGAATAAATCTCTGGCGCGCATTTCTTCTTTACCTGTATTCTTTTTCAAATCTAAGAAATCGAAGATATCCGCATGCCAAGTTTCGATATAAATAGCAAAACTTCCTTTGCGTTTTCCACCACCTTGATCTACATAACGGGCCGTATCGTTGAAAACTCTCAACATCGGCACAATTCCGTTCGAAGTTCCGTTTGTACCGCGAATATAAGACCCCGTTGCACGAACATTATGAATAGAAAGTCCAACTCCACCTGCAGATTGCGAGATTTTTGCTGTTTGTTTTAAAGTGTCATAAATACCGTCAATACTGTCGTCCTGCATTGCCAAAAGGAAACAAGAAGACATTTGAGGTTTTGGAGTACCAGCGTTGAACAAAGTAGGCGTTGCATGCGTAAAGAATTTTTTAGACATTAAGTCATACGTTTCCAAAACCGATTTTAAATCGTCAAGGTGAATCCCAACAGAAACACGCATCAACATGTGTTGCGGACGCTCCACTATCTTCCCGTTTATTTTCAATAGATACGAACGTTCCAGTGTTTTAAAACCAAAATAATCGTAGTTAAAATCTCTATTGTAAATGATATGCGAATCCAAAAATTCGGCATTTTCCATAATCACTTTATGAACCTCTTCGGCTAATAATGGCGACTCTTGATTGGTTCTTGGATTGATATAATGATACATTTCATTCATCGTTTCCGAGAATGATTTTTTTGTATTTGAATGTAAATTTGATATCGCAATACGAGCGGCCAATTGTGCATAATCTGGGTGAGCAATTGTCATAGAAGCAGCAGTTTCTGCAGCAAGATTGTCTAGTTCTGATGTAGAAACTCCATCATACAATCCTTCGATAACACGCATGGCAACTTTAACCGGATCTACCAATTCGTTCAAGCCATAACATAACTTTTTAATTCTCTCTGTAATTTTGTCAAACATTACAGGCTCTTTGTGGCCATCTCTTTTTACAACGTACATACCTATCAAATTTTTATTGTGAATGAATTGTGACTTACGAACAGTAGGAATTCATAATTCATTTTTTTACTCTGCGTTAATCCATAACTCACTTCGATATTTCGTTTCATCGCATAAAAATGAAATGAAACAAAACGCCGTTATATGTCCCGAAATTAATCGGACTGAATTAACTTAGCTTTTAGATTTGGGACCTGAAAAACTACTTAATTATAATTGTCTTTTATTTTTTTTAAACTGCGTCAAATACATATAACGTATTTAGACATCAAAATTGTATTTTAAAAATCAGCGTCGAAGCTTATTTTTTGGGAATCTCCACCTTCAGTAACTTTAACTCCTGATTTTTGGTATTCGGCAACTTTTTTCTCGAAGAAATTAGTTTTCCCTTGAAGTGAAATCATATCCATAAAATCGAATGGATTTGAAACATTGTATTCTCTGTCACAACCCAATTCTACTAATAACCTGTCGGCTACAAATTCCAGATATTGTGTCATTAAACCAGCATTCATCCCGATCAAACTTACAGGAAGTGATTCGGTAATAAATTCTCTTTCTATATTCAAAGCATCAACGATAATGCTTCTAATTCTTTCTTTTGGAACTTTATTAATCAAATGGTGATTGTGCAAATGCACTGCAAAGTCACAGTGAACACCTTCGTCACGGGAAATCAGCTCATTTGAGAATGTTAAACCTGGCATCAATCCACGTTTTTTCAACCAATAAATAGAACAAAATGCTCCTGAAAAGAAAATTCCTTCTACTGCGGCAAAAGCAATCAGCCTTTCGGCAAAAGAATCGGATTCAATCCATTTTAATGCCCAATCTGCTTTCTTTTTAATAGCTGGAAAAACATCCAAAGCATTAAACAAATCAGATTTTTCAGCTTCATCTTTTACATAAGTATCAATCAAAAGTGAATACGTTTCGCTATGAATATTTTCCATCATGATTTGAAAACCATAGAAAAATTTAGCTTCAGCATATTGCACTTCATTTACAAAATTTTCAGCAAGATTTTCATTTACAATTCCATCTGAAGCTGCAAAAAAAGCTAAGATGTGTTTTATAAAATAACGTTCGTCATCACTCAACTTATTATTCCAGTCATTTAAGTCTTGCGACAAATCAATTTCTTCGGCCGTCCAAAAACTAGCTTCCATCATTTTGTATCTCTCCCAAATATCATGATGCTTAATTGGAAAAATTACGAAACGATTTTTGTTTTCTTGTAAAATTGGTTCTATTTTAGACATTGGATGTTGTTGTTTGTTTTTGATTTTTTTATTGAAAATTGATGCGAAAATCGAATTACAAAGATTGTGAAATAATGCGGTTATTAAAAGTCAAACTTATTCACAATACCCCATAGTTTTTAACAAAAAATAAATACGCAGATATTTTTCTTACAAATTATAAATAATTGATTTTCAAAGTTTTGAAATAAATAAAGTGGCTTAAACTCCTATAAAATAACGAAATTTAAAAAAAATAGAAAGGATTTTAGAGTTAATCTTATAAACCTTTTTTCAAGTCTTCGGCAACTTTTTCAAGCTCTAAATACCAATCGTTTCCAAAGCGTCGAATAAGCGCTTCTTTGACAAATTTATATACAGGAACCTCGAGTTCTTGACCTAAAGAACAAGCTGCGTCACAAATATCCCATTTGTCATAATTAACAGCTGCAAACTCGGTAAAATCTTTAACTCGTATTGGATATAAATGACAAGAAACAGGTTTTTTCCAGTCAATTATTCCTTGATTGTAGGCTTGTTCTATTCCACAAAGCGCAGTCTTCCCATCAAAAATGACATAAGCACAATCTTTATTATCAATTAGCGGTGTTTCTAGATCACCATCTGTTCCGTTTACCCAAGTTCCTTGCGCTTCTATAGCCTCAATTCCCTGCTTTCTCAGAAAAGGCTTTACTTTAGGATATATTTCTTCAAGTATCTTTGTTTCTTCCAAACTTAATGGGGCACCCGCATCGCCATCGACGCAACAAGCGCCTTTGCAAGCTGACAAATTACAAACAAATTCTTTTTCGAGTATATCCTCCGAGACGATGGTTTTTCCTAGTTGAAACATTTTGCAAAGGTAACCAAAGATTCAACAAATAAAAAACCACATTTTAAACTTACACCTATAAACGAGACGAATTAACACATTGCAACTATTTTACTTACATAAATACATAATCAGAATTCATCAACACACCGAAACTCTGATGATTTAATAACAAAACATTTAAAATGAAAAAATATATGTATTTTTGAGAATCTACATAATACAAAATATTTTTATTTAAAAAAGGATGCCATGATGGATTTCAATATAAAAGAAATAATAACTGTAGGAATGGTTCTTTTTGCTGTAATCGATATCGTAGGATCCATTCCAATCATAGTAGGATTGAGAGCCAAACACGGCCATATTGAATCCGAGAAAGCAGCATTGGTTGCAGGACTCATTATGGTACTGTTTTTATTTATAGGAGAAGAATTTTTGAGCCTCATAGGTATTGACGTACATTCATTTGCAGTAGCGGGATCTTTTGTGTTGTTTTTTTTAGCATTAGAAATGATTTTGGGAATTCGAATTTATCGAGATGAAGAAGCAGGTTCCGCCTCTATCGTTCCATTAGCTTTTCCACTCATTGCAGGTGCTGGAACAATGACTACTTTACTCTCATTGCGGTCACAATTTCACACTCTAAATATTGTTATCGCCATAGTACTAAACATTATATTAGTTTATATTGTTTTAAAATCTTCTGGAAAAATCGAAAAAATGCTGGGTCAAAATGGACTTGGGGTAATTCGTAAGACATTTGGTGTAGTCCTTTTGGCAATAGCTGTTAAATTATTTGCCGCTAATGTTAAAGGTTTGTTTCTCTAAAAAAAAAAATTATAAATTTATCCCCTAAAATCTTTTCTGGTAGAGATTATTTCGTGTTTAAACATATTAAATGACAATTTATGAACTAAAACTTTACCGGTAAAAACAAAAAAAACAACCTATGAAAATTTTCACTAACATCTTAGTGCTTTTAGCCGTTTCGCTTCTTGTTTTCAATATTACCTTAATCGATTTTCAAAATCCATTTAAAGGAGATAGTGTAATAGCGCTTGTTGGTGTAGTCGCTTCATTTTGTGCAGTATTGATTCTTCTAATTTTTAGAATGTCTAAAAAAATAGTTGAAAAAATGAACGATAACGCATAACTGTGTTTGACGTATTGATTATAGGCGGAGGCGTTTCAGGAATATCCTGTGCAATGGTATTGGGCTCAGCCAAAAAAAAAGCGTTTGTTGCTAATAAAAAAATTGGGATCTTTACCCACCAGAAGACTTCTGCACTACAGGAAGCACTTTTCAACAATGCCTATGGAATTACTCCAGGAAAATTAGGATCGGAATTATTAATCGAAAGTATTGATCATTTATCCAATACATATCCTCATATCTCTCAAATTCCCGAAGAAAAAGTATTACAAATTGAAGGACACTATCCTGAATTTACTGTTGTTACCAACAAAAACACATACCAAACCCACAACATTGTCATTGGGATAGGCTCTGCCAATACATTTGCTATTGAAGGCTTGATGCAATTTATAGAGCCACACAAAAAAGCCTTACCCGAAAAACACAGAATTCAGCTTAAAAACACAGATCATAAAGTAGCCGATGGCTTATATGTGATAGGAACTCTTGCAGGATGGAGAAGCCAGCTGGCGATTGCTGCAGGAAGCGGTGCCGCTGTTGCTACCGATTTACTTACTTTATGGAATGAAGGAACGCAGACTCATTCTCATGATAGTATTCGATAAATTATCATTTTTTACTTAACCGAAACAATCTCCTTTACTTTCATGTGCTTTTCGGTTTCATTTTTCCAGATTTCTCCTTTTAACGAAACTTCTTCCCCTTCTTTTAGCAGTTTGTAATTTTGAGGACCGCCAACATTTACGATACTAATTGTCGCAAAATAAACTTCGCCTTTATCCGTGTCAATTTTAGCTGTATATCCGTCTTTGCCAAACTCAACAGCTACAACTTTTCCTGAAATTGTATTTTTATCTTTCATGCAGGCACAAGAAACAGCAAAAAACAAAAGCATTAAAACTGCCGAAAATCGAAGTATATTTTTCATGTTCATTTTTTTTTACTGTTTGGTATTCAAAACCGCTTTAATCATTGCATCTTCTTTCAATACCATTTTATAATAATAGATATCACCATACAATTGTCGGGCAAATTCGGCATTAACGTACCTTTTTACCAAAGCTTTATAATTAAGCAAATTAATCTCCAATCCGTTTTGGGCAAGATATTTTTGAAAAGCATTAAAATACAAATCAGTTGAATTAATTTTAGTTCGAAATTGATCGAAAGGCATTTTTGCAAAGGCATTTCTGTTTTTATCCAATTGTTCAAAAACAAAATGCCCTACAATTCCAGACTGCAATAAATACGATACATTTTCAGTTCCGTGTTCTGCCTCCAACGGCACAAAAACATCAGGCACAATTCCGCCACCGCCATAAACAATTTTCCCTTTTTTAGTTTTAAACTTCAAGGAATCCACCACTTTGATGCTGTCTTTTTTATATAATTCTCCGTGTAAAAAACGCGAATCCGATTCTTTGAAATACTCTTCATTTCCTTTAGAATAAGGCTTTTGAATAGACCTTCCTGTTGGCGTATAATATCTGGCAATCGTAAGCCGCACTGCCGAACCATCATTAAAATCCATTTCTCGCTGTACCAATCCTTTACCAAACGAACGTCTCCCTACAATAGTCCCTCGATCATTATCTTGTATGGCTCCTGCCAAAATCTCACTAGCCGAAGCACTATTTTCATTAATTAAAACAAATACATTGCCTGTTTCAAAACCGCCTTTTTCAGTAGCAAACATTTTTTCGGTAGCTTCTTTTGCGCTTTTGGTAAAAACAATTAATGTTTTATCTTTCAAAAACTCATCGGCAATACCGATAGCTTCTTCCATATATCCTCCGCCATTATCACGAACATCAATTACAAGAGATTTTATGCCTTGCTTTTTTAAACTGGCCACAGCTTTTATAAATTCGGCATAAGTAGTTTCGGCAAAACGATTTATCTTGATATAGCCAGTAGTTGCATTTAATCGCAAAGCGACATCAACACTTTTCAACGGAATCACATCCCGTTTAATGGTGATTTTCATTTTTTTATGTTCGGATTTGCGGTAAACTATCAATTCTATTTTAGAACCAACTTCTCCTTTTAGAGTAGCAAACAAACTATCATTAGGCAATTTTCGGCCGAATAATTTTGTTTTATCAGCAAACAGAATACGATCCCCAGCCAAGATACCCGCTCTAGCCGATGGCCCATTTTTTAACGGACTTATAACTGCAACAGAATCTTTAAACATGTAAAAATTAATTCCAATACCCACAAAGTCTCCTTTCATGGTCTCCGCTATTGCTGCTTGTTCCTGTGGCGGAATATACACTGAATGAGGATCTAGCTTTGCCAAAATATTATCGACAGTAAGACTCACTATCGAATCTGTATTAACGTCATCAACATATTCATTATCGATGAAATCAATCAGCTTGTTAAGTTTTTCTTTGGTGTTTTTTTTAGCAATAAAAGATTTGGATGATGGCGAGCCAGACAAACTGCCAATAAAAATTCCTAAGGCAAAAATACCTCCAATTAATATGGGCAAATACTTGTTTTCAAATTTCATTTTGTTAGTCTTCTAAAACAGGAATATGTTCTACTTCTATACCTGCCTTTATTAAAAATTGCAATCCAGAATCATCTCGATAACCATTATGATAAACTACTCTTTTTATGCCAGATTGATGAATTAGTTTACTGCATTCTTTACAAGGCGAAAGCGTGATATACAAAGTGGCTCCTTCACAAGACTGTGTAGACCTTGCCACTTTCAATATAGCATTGGCTTCGGCATGCAGGACATCCCAGCGGGTTAAACCATCTTTATCTTCACAGCAATTTTCAAACCCTGACGGCGTTCCATTGTACCCATCAGATATAATCATTCGGTCTTTTACAATAATTGCACCCACTTGTTTTCTTTTGCAATAAGATAATAAACCCCATTCTGTTGCAATTCTAAGATACGCTTTATCGTATTTATTCAATTTAACTTTCTCCATAAAATCTTTATCGTTTCCAGATTTCGTTTTCCAAAATCATTGGCAAAACCACCCCAATTATAAATGCCGACATCACCAATGCCCAATCGCGTTTGGAAAAACGAAAAACGGTTTGTACAATATAAGACAAAATCAAAACCACAATAACTACTGTAATTTGGGCTGCTTCTATTCCTAATGCAAATTCGCACATTGGCAATAATTTTGAGGCTGCGCTACCTCCCAATAGTGTTTTAAAATAATTTGAAAAACCCAATCCGTGGATGATTCCAAAGAATAATGTTATTATAAAAACCAAATTAACGCTTCCATTTTTACTGGTTTTCCCTGCGGTAAATAAATTATAGAAGGCCGTTATTAAAATCGTAATTGGTATCAGTAATTCTATCACATTTACTTTGACAGAAATAATTTCGAAAACTGAAAGAAAAAGTGCCGCAGTATGTCCCAAAGTAAATATAGTCACTAAAAGCAAAATTCTTTTCCAGTCATTAAATAAAAATGGAACTGACAGTGCAATTAAAAACAAAACATGATCATAAGCATGTATATTCAATACATGTTTTAAACCTATCTGAAAGTAAATTAAAAATTCTGACATTGCTAAAATGAATTAAATTGATATGGGGACGTAAACTTACGATTAATTTTGAAAATGGAATATTTGATTAAAAAATCATTAACCAAAAAAAAGGAAACTGAGTTCTATCGCACAAAAAATAAAAGAAAAATAAAATCGATACTAAAAAATTAACTAACTTTATATCAAACCTTAAATACTAACATTATGCCTTTTTCAGACTTATTCAACAGTGAAAACATTCAAAAAAATCGAGGTCATTTTTCAGCCATTGTCCGGGTAGCCCATGCTGACGGTAATATTAGTGAGCAAGAGCAGAATTTTTTGGATAAACTGGCTGTAGCCCTTCAAATCTCTAAAGAAGAGTACGATGAGATTTTGGAAGATCCTGCTAAATATCCAATCAACGCCCCTTACTTATATACTGAAAGACTAGAAGCACTCTATAAACTAGCCAGAATTGTACACCGTGACCATCAATTAGGCGATTTACAAGAACACTTATTGGTTAAGTTTGCATTAGCCTTAGGATTTACTCCCGGTAATGTAAATTATATAGTAGATAAAGCACTAAAATTAGTTGACTTACAAGTAGATGAAGAAACCTTTCTGTATGAAATGAAAAACATGCATAAATAAAAACAGCTCCCGAAATGGGAGCTATTTTTTGGTTTATTCTTTGGTTTGTTTTTGGTATACTATTTAATATTTGCTCAATTTTGCTTTATGCATAAACTCTTCGGCTTTTTTAACCATGTTTAAGCTTCCGCAAAAGAAAGGCACTCTTTCATGAAGTTCTATCGGCTGAATTTCCATTATTCGATCAAATCCATCCGAAGCTTTTCCTCCAGCCTGTTCTACAATAAAAGCCATCGGATTGCATTCGTACAGCAAACGCAACTTTCCTTTTGGAGCTTTAGAGCTTGTCGGGTAAATATAAATTCCACCTTTAATCATGTTTCTATGAATATCCGAAACTAAACTTCCAATATAACGGGAAGTATAAGGACGTTCCTCTTCTTCGAGCTGGCAATATTTGATGTAGTCTTTTACACCTTGCGGAAAATGAACATAATTCCCTTCATTAATCGAATATATATTTCCATCTTCTGAAAACTTCATATTAGGATGCGAAAGATAAAAAGTTCCAATAGCGGGATTCAGCGTAAATCCGTTCACTCCATGTCCTGTAGTATATACAAGCATCGTCGAAGTGCCATAAATAACATAACCCGCTGCTACTTGATTGACACCCGGCTGCAAAAAATCTTCTAATGTTACGGGAGTTCCTATAGGCGTGATTCTTCTATACACCGAAAAAATAGTTCCTACAGAAACATTCACATCAATATTGGAAGAGCCGTCCAAAGGATCCATCAAAACAACATATTTATTATTATGGCTGTTATCACTTCCTTCAACAGTAATAAAATCATCATTCTCTTCTGAAGCAATCCCGCAGACAATTTCACGATTGATTAAGGTTTGAATAAAAATTTCATTGGCATAGACATCCAATTTTTGCTGATCTTCGCCTTGAATATTCTGCTCGCCTGCAGCACCAACAATGTCTACTAATCCTGCTTTATTCACTTTATAATTGACAACTTTTGCGGCCAGCCGAATTGAATTAATAATTCTGGATAATTCACCCGATGAGTATTGAAAAGCCTTTTGATTTTCGATGATAAATTCACCTAGTGTTTTGTTTCTTTCTTCCATTACGAAATCGATGTAGTTAATTTGAAGTCACAAATATCGTTTTTTTTGTGATAATGAAAAAAATAATACTTAGATAGTTTATCAGTATTGTATATTTGCTACATTTTCGATAAAAACAGCTTCGTAATTGCCTGTTTTTTAATAGAATTGTAGTATAATAATACCAAATCATGAAAATACGCAAAGGACAGAAAGAAGACATGAATGGTGTTTTGGCACTGATTCAGGAACTAGCGGCATTCGAAAAAGAGCCAGATGCTGTTTTAATCACAGCAGATGATCTTATTCGCGACGGCTTTGGAGACAAACCTTTATTTGAAGTATTTGTTGCAGAAGCTGAGAAGGAAATTGTTGGTATTGCATTGTATTATTATCGCTACTCAACTTGGAAAGGAAAGACAATCCACCTGGAAGATTTAGTTGTAAAGGAGAGTATGCGCGGGACAGGATTAGGCTATGCTTTATATTCTGAAATCATTAAACAGGGACAAAAAGATAAGGTAAGAAGAATTGAATGGAATGTATTGGACTGGAACACTCCTGCAATTGATTTCTATGAAAAATCTGGAGCCAATATTCTTGAAGACTGGAGAGTTGTTCAAATGGACAAAACAGCAATTGATTTATTTTTGGAAAAAAAATAAATCAATAAAAAACAAAAAAAATTCCAATGCAGAAACCAAAGCTTGGAATTTGAGATTTATATATTTTGAAATTTAATTTTATACTATGAGGGTATTCAAATTTGGAGGTGCTTCTGTGAAAGATGCAGCCGGTATCAAAAACGTATATGACGTTTTACAACAAGTGGGCTATGAAGATGTGCTGGTTATCGTTTCGGCAATGGGGAAGACAACTAATGCACTTGAAGACGTAATCAAAAATTATTTTGATAAATCACCTGAATTAAATTCATCGGTACAAGAAGTAAAAAAATACCACAATCAAATCCTATTGGATTTATTTGAAGATGAAAAAAATGAAGTTTTTACAGCTGTAAATAATCAATTTGCAGACTTAGAATATTTCTTGGCTCACAATAAATCACCAAATTACAACTTTGTTTACGATCAAATCGTAAGCTTCGGGGAATTAATATCGACAACTATTTTGAGTCATTTTATGTCTTTCAAAGGAATCCAAACGCAATGGCTGGATGTTAGAAACTTCGTTAAAACAGATTCTACTTACCGCGATGCAGAAGTTGATTGGGAATTGACACAAAAAAATATTGCCAATAACGTTAAACGTAAAATCCTGAACATAACTCAAGGATTTTTGGGTTCTGACGAAAACAATTTCACCACCACATTAGGACGTGAAGGATCGGATTACAGTGCTGCTATTTTTGCCTATTGCCTAAATGCAGAAAGCGTAACAATCTGGAAAGACGTTCCGGGTGTGATGAATGCCGATCCAAGATATTTTGAAAACGCAAGCCTGCTTAATCAAATTTCGTATCGCGAAGCAATCGAATTGGCGTTTTACGGAGCATCGGTTATTCACCCGAAAACATTACAGCCTTTACAAAAAAAGGAAATTCCATTGTATGTAAAATCGTTTATCAATCCGTTGCTAAAAGGTACTGCTGTTGCAAAAGGAGTAGATTTAGAACCTTATTTACCATGTTTTATCGTAAAAAGACAGCAGTTATTGGTTTCCTTATCTTCAATAGATTTTTCTTTCATCATGGAAGAAAACATCAGCGAAATCTTTGGCTTATTCCACCAATTCAAGCTTAAAGTAAACTTAATCCAGAATTCAGCGATTAGTTTCTCAGTTTGTGTGGAGGATAAATTTGGAAATTTCAACGAATTGAATGCAATTCTTTCGAAAAAATTCAAAGTAGATTTTACCGAAGAAGTAACTTTATACACAATCAGACATTTTAATGAAAATGCTGCTCAAACTGTTGAAGAAAACAAAACGGTTCTTTTGAAACAAGTGAGTAGAGAAACGATGCAGATTGTAACTAAAGAGAGTTAATTCGACTTATAACAATATCAGTTAATTTAAAAAATGGAAGCTTTTAGTTTCCTTTTTTTGTTTTATTGCGTTCCTTCTTTCTTGAAACTGCAACAAAACAATCACTCGCAATACCTATAATTACGGCCGTTACTAATTAACACATTTTTAAATAATAAACACTAATTTTGGCACTTTGGAGTTATACTATTTATGCTAAAAAAAGTATTGTTTTGGATTGTCATTTTTTGTTTTTCTGGACTTTATGCCCAAGAAATAGATTCGACTTACATTACTAAAAAAATAGCTTTCACAACAGATACCATTCATTTGGAAAATGTGAGCATCAACTCCAGTTTTTTTAAAATTTTCGACCATAAAAACCAGGTCATTGACAGCACTTCATACGAAGTAAACTTCCCGAAAGGCATTCTTTTATTCAAAAACCAAAACATCCTTCCCTCTGATTCTCTAACGGTTCATTATCCAAAACTGCCGGACATTCTAACAAAAGAATACACCATTTACGACAGCAGTAAAATCATTGATAACGATGCCACGAATCAAAAATTATATCGAATCGAAAACCCTACGACTCCCAAAAACATTCCATTTGACGGACTTGTTGCAGTAGGCAGTCTTTCCAGAGGCGTTACTGTTGGCAACAATCAAAATGCGGTAGTCAATTCGAATCTGGACTTTAAAATCACAGGAAAAATATCCGAGAAAGTCAGTATCCGAGCTTCAATTCAAGATACCAATATTCCCGTTCAGGAAGGAAGCTATTCGCAAAGGCTGAATCAGTACGACAACATATTCATGGAACTATTTACGGATAGCTGGAATGTTCGTGCCGGAGATGTTTTTATCGGCAACAACTATACTCGTTTCCTAACTTTTAATAAAAAAATACAAGGATTATTGACAACCATCAACTTTGGAACCGAAGACAGCAAGACAACTGTTTTTGCATCGGGCGGACTCGTAACAGGAAATTACGCCAGCAGTAATTTCAAAGGACAGGAAGGTAATCAAGGACCATATAAATTAGTTGGGAAAAATGGCGAATTATATGTGTTGGTCATTATTGGCTCTGAACGGGTTTATGTCAATGGTAATTTACTCAAGCGAGGCCAAGAGAACGATTATATAATTGATTATAATTCGGGTGAAATCATTTTTACTTCACAATTTCCAATTACATCCGAAATGCGGATTGTGGTCGAATACCAATATTCCGAAAACAATTACTCACGATTTATCACCTATGACGGAGGAACTTTTACCGATAAAAAATGGAATTTTGGAGCTATAGTATACTCCGAAAATGATTTGAAAAATCAGCCCGTTCAGCAAAATCTCTCTCAGGAGCAAGCGCTAATTTTGAAAGAAGCCGGCGACAATACAAGTTTGATGGTTGCTCCCTCAGCTGTTGTTGTAGCCTACGATGAGAAAAAAATACAGTATAAAAAAACCATCGTGGGAACCGGTACTATTTATGAATATTCTGCAGACTCAAATGATGAGTTGTATAATGTACAGTTTACTTTAGTAGGTCAAGCCAAAGGAAATTACATTTTAACCAATCCAACCAGCGTTGATAAAATATTCGAATATGTCGCGCCAGCAAACGGAATTCCACAAGGAAACTACGACCCTATTATTCAATTAATGGCTCCGATAAAATCTCAGGTAGCCACTTTTTTCGGCAAATACAATCCTTCCGAAAAAACTGCTGTAGCATTTGAATTGGCCGTGAGCAACAGCGACCAAAATTTATTCTCATCCATAGACGATAGCAACAATAAAGGGTTATCAGGCGAAATCAACGCAAAGCAACGACTGTATTCCAAGAAATGGAACATAGATGCATTTGCAAATTTTCAAGCCGTACAAGCCAATTTTAAACCAGTAGAACGAATCAACAGCATTGAGTTTTACCGAGATTGGAATGTCAACACTGCAACCACTGTTGGAAATCAGAGTTTGCTGGGAACAGGATTTAATTTTAGCTTAGTTCCAAAAAAAAACTCGTCAACTATAGCAAACATTACCTATGCTTTTGAAAAATTAGCATTGTCCAATACGTATTCGGGAATAAAAAACAACCTCAGCGCAAATTTTGAATTCAAAAAATGGAATATAAAAAACGATGGGAGTTATTTAAAAAGTGATGATTTAGAAAACAATTCAACTTTTTCGAGAAATCTTTCGCAAATACGTTATAATCACAAAAAAAACTGGATTGGAAGTACCATTCACTTTGAGGACAATCAAGAAAAAAATAAAGTAACCCAACAATTTTCTTTACTCAGCCAACGCTTTTCGGAATACGGAATATATGCAGGTCATGGCGACAGTACCAAAGTATTTTTCCAATTGGGTTATGCAAGAAGGATAAACGACAGCGTTCAAAATGGGTTGTTGCAAAGAGTAAACACTTCAAACAGTTATAATTTTCAATCCAAATTACTACAGACAGAGAGTCGTGATATTTCCTTATTTGTCAACTACAGACAATTGGATTATACCGATCCAGCTTTGAAAAACACACCTTCACTTAACTCAAGAATAGTGTATAACGACCAGTATTTTAAAAAACTGATTCAAAGCAATACCCGTTACGAAACCAATTCTGGCACAATGCCTTTTCAGGATTACACTTATGTTGAAGTTCCAGCAGGTCAGGGAAAATACACTTGGAATGATTACAATGGCGATGGAATAAAGGATTTGGAAGAATTTGAGATTGCTCCTTTTTCGGATTTGGCTACTTATACCCGAATATTTTTGCCCAATCAAATTTATATCAAAACGAACCAAAACAGATTCTCGCAATCGTTTATCATCAATCCTATTATTTGGCAAAACAGCAAATCGTTCAAGAAAACGCTATCACATTTGTACATGCAGACTTCTTTTATTATGGATCGAAAAGTCAAAAATGATGGAGAACATTTAGAACTCAATCCATTTGAATCTTCTGCATCAGATATTTTGGGACTCATTAAAACGTTTACCAATAGTTTATCCTATAATCGAGGGAAAAGAAACCATTCGGTTACCTATACTTTTACGAAGAATGAAACCCAAAATTTATTATCCATTGGCACGATTAAAAACGACAATAGCTTCCATCAACTGGAATACCAGCATTTATTCCAAAAAAGCTGGCTATTTGACATAGTTGGCAAAACCTTGCAAAACGCAACAGAGTCCAAAACATTTGCAGAAAAAAATTATGATATTGAAGGCTATTTATGGATTCCAAAGATTAGCTATCTGTTTTCTAAAAACGTGAATTTGGATCTTTTTTATGAATACCTCAACAAGCAAAACAAAATTGGCAGTTTGGATACTTTAACACAAAACCGATTTGGCACCGCTTTTAGTTACATAGGCACTTCCAAATTCAACATCAATAGCGAAATCTCATTATACAAAAATGACTTTGCAGGCAATGAATATTCTTCGGCGGGATATCAAATGCTGGAAGGATTGCAAAAGGGGCAAAATATTACTTGGAGAACTTTATTTCAAGTTAATCTGACTAAGTTTTTAGACTTGAATTTAGTATACCAAGGCCGAAAAAGTGAAAAAAGTGATGCTATTCATACAGGAAGTGTTGAATTAAGAGCTTATTTTTAAACAATATAGTATAGAATTTAAAAAAAATTAAGTAAATTTAAAACTAATTTAAAACCTAAAGCGCTATGAAATCAAAGATTGCTTCGCCTGTTCGCCTTTTAGGCTCGGGTAACGTAAACAAAAAAAACAAGCTATTGAGCTTGAGTAAAAAATTATTGTTACTAAGTTTCATCTTTATTGCTTCGAACACTTTTTACGGACAAACTACCAAAACTAAAGAAGAAACAACTATCGAAAAAACCGCAAAAAGGACCAAAAAAACAGCTGACAAAGCAACTAAAGATTCCAAAGCCAAGCCAGACAAAACGGTAAAAGACACTAAAAAAACAGCCGATAAAGCAACTAAAGATTCCAAAGCCACGGCAGACAAAACGGTAAAAGACACCAAAAAAACAGCAGATAAAGCAAGTAAGGATTCTAAAGCTACTACAGATAAAACGACAAAAGAAGTAAAAAAAGAAGTTTCTAAATCATTGGACAAATCAAAAACTGCCGTAAAAACTGCTGACAAAGTAACAGGAGAATACAACGGCAAAAAAGTATATACTGGTCCGAAAGGAGGCAAATATTACATCAATTCAAACGGAAATAAAACTTATATTAAACAATAGATTTATATTTTGAATACTGTATAAAGGCTTTCCAATTTGGTAAGCCTTTTTATTTACTATCATGTTTTTTTTAACCATATAAGGCATAGAAGTTCATTTAAGAGTTTATATTTTTGAACTTAAAACAAAGAGTCGAGTTACCGCTTAAAATAATCTTTTAGTAATACATTGCAAACATTAAACAGCAACACACAAAGTACCTTTAGCCTTACAACTAAACCGTAAGACTTGCACATGAATTTGAACTCTGAAAACAAGACCATTTTGATAGCACCCTTAAACTGGGGACTGGGTCACGCTACCCGTTGCATTCCAATTATCAAAGCATTACAGGAAAATAATTTCAACCCCATAATTGCTTCAGATGGGATTGCTCTTGAGTTACTTCGCAAAGAGTTTCCGTACTTAAAAACCCTCGAATTGCCTTCTTATCAAATTGAATATGCCAAAAATGGCAAAAACTTTAAATGGAAATTAATAAAAAGCTTGCCCAAAATGCTGGAAGCAGTTAGAGCAGAAAAAAAAGTCGTGAAAAAATGGATCAAAAAATATGGAATAGACGGAATAATATCGGATAATAGATTGGGTGTTTTTCATAAAAAAATTCCATCGATTTTCATCACGCATCAATTGAATGTCCTGACTGGAAACACCACTTGGCTTACCAGCAAAATACACCAGCACATCATAAAAAAATTTACTGCCTGCTGGATTCCAGATGTAAATTCAAAATTAAATCTTACTGGAAAACTGGGACATTTAGAAAACAATTCTCTAGCGATAACCTATTTGGGTCCGTTGAGCCGAATGCATAAAATGGAATTGGCAATTCAATATGACCTGATGATTATTTTATCCGGACCAGAACCTCAACGCGGGTTGCTGGAAACACATCTTACTGAAGAAGTAAAACGCTTTGACGGAAAAGTAGTTTTTATAAAAGGAATAATCGAAGCGGAACAAAAGAAAGAACAAATAGGAAATGTAACCTACTATAATTTTATGAAAACCCGCCAGCTGGAATACACCTTCAATGAAAGCGAAAAAGTACTCTGCAGGTCTGGTTACACCACGATTATGGACTTGGCAAAACTCAATAAAAAAGCTTTTTTCATCCCCACTCCAGGACAATACGAACAGGTTTATTTGGCCGAAAAACTGCAAGACGAAGGCTTAGTGCCGTATGCGCTCCAAGACGATTTTAAAATTGAAAATCTTTCGCAAATAGACCAATTCAAAGGGCTTCCAGAAATGTGCAGTACTGCAGACTGGGAAGAGTTATTTAAGGTTTTTTAAATGGATTTCGATTTTTAGTGTTTACTTTTCCACATTTTGTAATAATATATTCCAAATAAAATTTGCCCGATTAGAAAAAGTATATTGATTAAAATTACAATTCTATTTAGATTTTCAATTTTAGTTAAAGTTTCTTCAACATTTCTACTATTAAAGTTTATAAAGTTTGACAATGGAATTTTGGAAATAAATATAGATGGAATTGTTAATATTAAATGTAAAATGAAAACCTTTATTTTCATTTCTTCTTTAAAATTTGATAGTTTCCAATATAAAATCAAAACGATAAATAATGCAATTAGTTTAATGAGATTTGCAATTAAATTAAATGAATTAATTGTTGTGTGCCAACCTGGAATTATTGAAGCTGCGAAATCAAATTCAAAAAATATAACAGAATAAGGGATTAAAATCACAAACAAAAATGTGAAGATAATTAATGATTTTTTTGTTTTCATTTAGAAATATATTGCCAAAATCCGTTGTAGTACTGTTAGCGGTTTGTTATTTTATTTCAATTATTATTTTTTAAATTCGACTAAAGTTTTTTCAATCAAATTTTCAATTTCTAAAAAGCTGGTTGCAAGTTGTAAAACCTTCTCTTGCTCTTTTTCATTTTCCAATTCTACCCATCCTTCCATTAATGTTAGCGGTCCAAAATCTGTACTTACATTTTCCCATTTATGCGAATAATTTTTAAATTGTTCTCTAAAAGAGTTTGCAAATTTTCTGCTTTCTATATTGTAACCATTTAATTTTCGAAGTTTAAAAGCATGGATATTATAATATATTTTTTTCTCTTTCAAAGTTGTTTCATTAACCCAAATTGAAAAAAAAATTCTAGTTTCGGCAGTCAATGGATTCTCTTTTGAATTTGTCCAAGATATTTTATAAAGCTTTAAAAAAATGGAATTTAAAACTTCCCCAACAGCAATTTTAAGTTTTTTTTCAGTTAATCCCTGCTTTTCAACTTGGATTGCTACTTTCTGAAATAAATTTATGTACTCATCAAATTCCATTTACTTAAATTTTAATTATATGTCAATTTTTAACATAATGCGATATATTGATAGCCAACGTTCTGGAACTAAATTAAGCCCATTCTTTGGATTTGCCAAATCATCTCAAACACAAAACCAACTTTCCATTAAGCCTATTGCCCAAATCCGCTGTAGCTGTTATGGCACGTTTATTTGTACGCATAAATTCGATAATAGCTATCTGTTAATTCATCATTAAATTCACCAAGCATTTGAATTTGTTGCTTTATCTTCAATATATCCTGTACTACATCAGTATCGTAAGGAAAACTTATCCATTCGATTTCTTTATAAACTGTCCAGCCCGGAACGATTGGATTAGCTAACATTCCTTCCATCGAGTTGGAATAAAAATCAAAATCATATTGTTCATCTCCAGTTATGTTCAATAATCTAATTTCATCATCATATATAAGCTTAACAGTACACTTTTTAATAACGTCAAAATTTTCAACAATTTTTTGAATTAACTTTACCCACTTGGAATTATTCATAAAGCTTCCAGTGTACTTTTCAAGTATTATTTTTTCAATTTTTTCAGATGTAATATTTTCCGTTTTCATTTTAAAAACACCATTTTACCGTTTATTATTTTAAATGAGCCATAACTTGTTTATATGAGATACAAAATAGCAAACACTCAAAATTAGTTAAATTACGAAGGTTTGTTTCGTTTTATTTTTATTTCAAATATAGAAAATAATAGTCCCAAACCTACAAACTGTAAATTTCGCTTTTCATTCAGTTCTTTGCGTCTCTGCGTGAAATTAGGCAAAGGCGCTAAGACGCAAAGTATCCAACACTTAAAACTCCGAAAAGCAATAAAAAAGTCGGAACCAATATTATCAGTTCCGACTTTCTTATAATTTTAAAACCTCGAATGAAAAATTATTCTCTAGGCAGTATATCATCTATTTTATCATGCTTGATAATTTTGGCATTGACCATAAAATAAACATACTCAGCTATATTAGTGCAATGTTCAGAAATACGTTCCAAATGTTTTAAAACTATTACCAAATTAGTTCCAGAAACCACCGCTTTGGAATTGACTTTCATTTCATTAATAATGTCATGAACAGCTTCATCGCATTTATTCTTAATCTCTTTGTTTAGAACAAATATTTCACCAATTGTGCTTCCCTCACGCGTTATAAAACAATTGTTGGTTTTAACCGTAATCAATTCAACTAATTTAGAAATATCTCCGATATTGAACTTTACGATCAAATCGTATTTTTCCTTAATGTTTTTTGCCTTTTTTACAATGCTGATAGATAAATCACCTATTCGCTCGATCTCATTGCTAATTTGCATTGCCGACATAATAAAACGCAAATCTGAAGCTACGGGTTGTTGCAACGCAAAAATACTTTGACAAATTTCGTCAATCTTTACATCCAGTTTATCAATTTTATTCTCGGTTTTCTTTATGACTTTCCCTTCAGCAGCTTCTGGTTCCTGCAAAAGTATTTTAATTGCTTCACTGACTTGACCTTCTGCCAATTGCCCGATTCTTTCAATAATGCCTTTTAATTTATCTAATTCTATTTCGAAATGTGTTGTCATCGTTTTTTATTTAAAATTTAATCATTCAAAAATTAAAAGATTCAAAAAATATGAAATTTTTCAATCTTTACCTCTTTCAACGAACCTTTTATCCAAATCTTCCAGTTATATAATCTTCGGTTTGTTTTTGTGTAGGTTTGGTAAAAATAGAATTTGTTTTCCCCATTTCTATTAAACTCCCCATATAAAAGAAAGCGGTATGATCACTCGTTCTAGCCGCCTGCTGCATATTGTGTGTTACAATAATGATGGTGTACTGCTCTTTTAACTGATGTATTAATTCCTCAATTTTGGACGTAGAAATAGGATCTAATGCACTTGCAGGTTCATCCATCAAAATAATATCTGGGCTTACCGCCAATGTTCTTCCTATACACAAACGTTGCTGCTGACCTCCTGAAAGCCCAAGCGCAGAATCATCCAAACGGTCTTTCAGCTCATCCCAAATAGCCGCTTGGCGCAATGATGTTTCTACGATTTCGTCCAACTGCGTTTTATCCTTTATCCCGTTTATTCTTGGACCATACGCAATATTTTCATAAATGGATTTTGGAAAAGGATTGGACTTTTGAAAAACCATTCCAATCTTTTTTCGAATGTTGACTACATCCACATTTTTATCATAGATATCAATTCCTTCGACCAGCATTTCTCCTGTAATAGAAACACTCGGAATCAAGTCATTCATTCTGTTAATGCATCTCAAAAAAGTTGATTTCCCACAGCCCGAAGGTCCAATCAAAGCGGTTACTTTATTGGCTGGAATTTCCATTGTGATTTCGTTAAGCGCCTTTTTTTCACCATAATACAGTGACAAATCATTAACTTTTATTTTTATGTCTTTCATATTTTTATATCTAAAAGGATAATCTATTTTATGAGCTAAGCTTATTTTGCTTTTCTTCTAATTCTTGCTCTAATAATTACTGCGACTACATTTAATGATAATGTCAAAATCAACAATACCAAAGTTGTAGCAAATTGTATGGGCATTGTTTTCTCCACATCCGAAGATTGAGTGGACATAATATAAATATGATATCCCAAATTCATAAACTGATCACTCAAAGAACCTGGTAATGTAGCCAAATAATAAGCTGCTCCCGTAAACAAAATTGGAGCTACTTCGCCAGCTCCCCTGCTTACTGCAAGAATAGTTCCGGTCATAATTCCAGATACTGATTCGGGCAAAATCACTTTGCGGATAGTTTGCCATTTGGTTGCGCCAAGCGCCAAGCTTGCTTCTCTTAATTCTCTAGGAATTGTCTTCAAAGATTCTTCGACAGAAACAATAATAACAGGCAGCGTCAATAAAGACATCGTTAAGCTTGCCCAAAGAATATTAGGCTGTCCCCAACGCAATTGACCATCATTAAGAACAGTATCGGCACCTGCACCGATAAACTGTATGAAAAACCCAAGACCAAAAAGGCCAAATATAATAGACGGCACAACAGCCAAAGTACGTACAGAGAATCGAACCGCTGCTGCAAATTTGGACTTTTCGCCAGCATATTCTGTTAAATAAAGTGCTGTGATAGTACCAAAAGGAACCGCAGCAATAGACATTACAATTACTAGAATAAAAGTTCCGATTAAGGCTGGAAAAATTCCTCCTTCTGTCATTCCGTTAGTCGGGAAAGAAGAAATAAATTCCCAAGAAAATTTGGATCTCCCTTGATATATAATAATTCCCAAAATAATAAAAAGAATAGCAATAATAAGGATTACAGCCAATTGGGTTACCCCAATGAAGATTTTACCTTTTGTTTCTGAACCACTTTTTTTACTGGAAAAAAATTGATTTTCTGTTTGATTTAAAACTGTATCCATAATTATTTACCTTGGAATTTTTTCAATAATTTACCTTTCACATAGAATTCAGCCACTGCATTTAAAGCGAAAGAGAATATAAAAAGCAATGAGCCAATAAAGAACAAAACACTGTAATGGGTTTCTCCAAAAACAGTTTCGGCCATTTCAGAACCGATCGTTGCTGCAAACGTACGCACACTTTCAAAAGGATTGGCAGATACTAAAGCCGCATTTCCAGTAGCCATAAGTGCAATCATCGTTTCTCCAAAAACTCTTCCTATTCCTAATAATAGTGCTGCAAAAATTCCTGGCGTTGCTGCTGGCAAAACCACAAAAAAAGCAGTTTGCCACTTACTGGCTCCCAATGCCAGACTTGCTTCGGTATAGGTTTTTGGAACAGCTGCCAAAGCATCTTCCGAAATCGTATAAATAATTGGAATTGCTGCCAAAGCCATGGCTACTCCGCCAATAAAAGCATTCAATCTGGAATCATATCCAAAAACATCTTGGAAGAAACTAGCCAACACCATCAAAGCAAAAAAACCAATAACCACAGATGGAAAAGCAGCAAGCATTTCGATAATAGGCTTAATTATTTCCTTAGCTCTTTTTGATGCAAAACAGGCGGTGAATAAAGCTGCCAATACTGCCAAAGGACCAGCGATAAGCATGGCAATAATAGTCACTTTCAAGGTCCCTACTAATAGTCCTAACAATCCAAATCTAGGATTATCAGATACGGGAACCCACTCGGAAGTAAAGAATGTGCTCCAAGTTTTATCAGCACCTTCTTCATTTTGAGAAACAGCATCCATCATGGTTTCATCGGTTGACGGAACTGTTAAATCTTCTTTTGGAGTATCTCCATACGATTCAGGTTTTAAATCCTCATTGGAAACAGCTTCTGAACCATATGTTTCTGGCTTCAATTCAGCAGCTGGCTCTGCGCTATAGGATTCCGGTTTCAACTCTTCTGTTGTTTCAGCGCCATAGGATTCTGGTTTTAACTCCTCGGTAGTGGCGCCACCGTAAGATTCTGGTTTATTAACCGTTTTAGCTTCAACTTGAGTTAAGACTTTAGAATCTGCTCCAGAACTAAATAATGGCAATGATTCTTTAAAGACAAAAATGAAGATTAAAAAGATAACTGCTATAGATAGAAATGCAACTGATGAAATAATTTTTTCGGCAAGAAACTCAGAAAGTCTAAATTTCTTTTTCAGGCTTTCTTCCGTAAAAGTCTTTGATTTTGGAGGAATTTGAGAATTCATCTTATTTGTTTAGGAATTCGTATAAAGAAAATATTTGCTTATATAGAAATTCACGCAGCCACCATTAGTGTTTTTGACCAATTTACAGCCATGCTCATTTCCTATTTTGCAAACATAAATATCCCTCATTTCGATATTAAATGAGGGATATTTTACTTATTATTTTAAAGGATAATACCCAACTTCAGCAATAAGAGCCTGACCTTCAGAACTCAAAATCCAGTCGATAAAAGCTTTAGCTTCTCCTGTTGGTTTTGACTTCAAATACATATACAAATATCTTGAAATTGGATATGTATGGTTTTTAATTGTTGCTGCAGTTGGCAAAACACCTGGGCTTTTGTCATCTTTCTTAACAGCACAATCTTTTACTCCTTCAGCATAAGCAGCACCACCGTATCCAATAGAAAATTTATCTTTTTTAACAGCATTTACAATAGCCGCTGTTCCTGGCAAAGTTTGACAAGATGGAGAAAAATCAGTTCTAACCACATTGTCTTTGAAGAAACCAAAAGTCCCTGAACTACTTTCTCTACCATATAATTTGATTGGAGCATCAGGACCGCCAACTTCATTCCAGTTAGTAATTTTACCAGCGAAAATTTGACCAATTTGTTTTAATGTAAGTGCTGCAACTGGATTTGCTTTATTCAAATAAACAGACAAACCATCTTTGGCACAAGCAATTTCAACTCCCATTGAATTGTATCTCGCTTTTAATTTTTCAATTTCAGATGCTTTTATAGGACGGCTGGAATTAGCTATATCTGTCGATCCATTAATTAATGCTGCCAAACCTACTCCAGATCCTCCTCCAGTTACCTGAATAGAAGCTCCTGGGTTTTTCTTCATATATACCTCGGCCCATTTTTGAGACAAAATAACCATTGTATCAGAACCTTTTACCGTTACTTTATTTACTGTAGTGAATGAAAATCCAATAGTCATTACCACTGCTAAAAGGACTGCTATTTTAATTTTAGTTGTATTCATTTTTAAGTGTCTTTTAATTTTTGACAAAAGTAAAACCGCTACGTTAAGCCTATGTTAAGTAAGCATTATTCAATCTTTACCATTTAACTCTTTTTACGATAATTTTACAATAAATAAAAAGTAGCTTAACAATTGAAAGATTATTACCGCTGAATATCAGCGATATAAAAAAAATCATACCTATAAAACCAAAAGAGGCTATTTCACTAAGTTGTAAAACAGCCTCTTTTGTATAAATATTTTCAATGAAATCATTTTAGAAATTAACTTGGAATCTCAAAGTTGCTGTATTATTTCGAATATCATCATTATATATTCCTCCAATTGTAGAACTCGTTTCATTGATTGGCATTGTATATCCAAACCCGATTTTTGTATTGGTTGTAAAGAAATAATGAAATGCAAATCCCCAAGTATGAACTTTCAAATCATTTGCAACGGTCACATCATTTCCAGATAATTTACTATTTGGGTCAAATGAGTCGTAACGAATTCCTCCTTGAAATTTTGTTCCAAAGTTTTTCTCTAAGGTTACATAATAACCAAAGAAATCTCTTTCTCCGCTAAAATTAAACGAAGGGTTATTGTTAACGATAGCACTTCCTGCAGTACCTGAAATAATTCCTGTATTAAACTCTGATTTCAAAGCAATGCCGCCTAAAATATCATAATACAATTGAAGCTCTCCTCCAAACCATTGTTTTCTTAGTTTATCTCCAACTGCTGCTGTAAATGGCTTATTGTCAGTATCGCTATAGGTTCCTGCAGCAAATACAGTGTTTTTACCATAATACCCACTTGCTCCAAAATCAATTCCTAAACCTGAGTCAGGAAATTTCAAAGAATAAGTTGCTCTTGCAACAAAATCTTTTTCGCTGTCAACATCCGTGACCTGATTAGCAATTGGGCCTTCGCCAAAGTTCCCATTAAATGCAGCGATTTGAATTTTTAAAGGAATTTCATATTGAGTAATGAAATTAGCTTCAATTTTTGCTCCCAAATCTCTTTCCTGTGGATACAAAATACCTGACATTCTGCTTCTTTCCAATAGAATTCTGTCTCTTGAAGAAAACTCAACTTCATAATCAGGACGGTTAAATTGTCCCACCCATAATTGAAAAGTATTAATCCAAGTATCATTCAATTGAACATACGCGTCTTTGAGTGTTACTGCGCTGAAAGTAAAATTAGGCTGTAATACAAATGTCACTCCTTCGATAGGCTGATAGGTGAATTTAATTCTGGCTCTTCTAATAACAAATGAATTATCTACATCAACGGTATTGGTTGATAATGGCACATTTGTTTCTGATGTTCCGGGTTTCATTTGAAAATAACCCGTTGAAGTTGGCACATTCTGATAATTATACATATCAAAATTTACCTGCATATATCCTGATATTCTCAGTTTGGACATTTTATCTACTTGCTCTTGCAATGGAGATAATTGTTCATTTAAAGCATCAAATTTTAATTGATGTTCATTAATTGACTGCTGCAATGAATCAATGCTGATGATTGGTTTAATAGAATCCTTTTCTACTTCTTGAGCATTAGCTATACCAAAACCTGATAACATTAATGCAACTATAACTTTTTTCATTTCTTCTTGATAAGAATGTTAATTTGCAGCAAAGGTGATACTGCAGTGTTAAGTTAAAGTTAACGCAATGTTATTTACATGATAATTTAATGTTAATCGGTGTTTTCTTAAAAAACAAAAAACACTTTTTTTTAAAAAAAAATATATATTTAATTCAAAATCAGGTATTTGTATTTAATTTTTATTTTATTTCTAAGTTACTAAATGTTTAACTTGATTTCTTTTTCAAACCAAATTGATCGGTGATAAATGTCTTTTCGAGTGTAAAAGAAAAATCAGATCCTATTCCAAACTCACTTTCAACATAAATTTTTTCTTTGTGCGCTTCAATAATATGCTTTACAATAGAAAGCCCTAATCCTGAACCCCCTTCGGATCGAGAACCGCTTTTATCCACTCTGTAAAAACGTTCAAAAATACGTGGTAGATTATGTGATTCTATCCCTTCTCCATTATCAGAAATGCGTACCAAAACTTTTTTATTGGTTAAATTAACAATAGAAACTTCGGTCAAACCACCTTCTTTTCCGTATTTTATTGAATTCACAATTAAATTTTCAACCACTTGCTGAATTTTGTCTTTATCTCCATTTACAAAAATGGGCTGCAGATGATCATTTTCAAATGCCAAGGTAACATTCTTTTTATCGGCTTTCATTTCGAGTAAATCGAAAACATTTTGAATTAACTTAACAAGATCAAATTTTGTAAATTCAAGATTCAAATCACCCGATTCCAATTTGGTAATCATATCCAAATCTTCAACAATATAAATCAATCGTTCTACGCCTTTTTCGGCACGTTTCAAGTATTTTTTTCTAATGGTTTTATCTTCCATCGCGCCATCAATAAGTGTCGACAAATAACCTTGAACTGTAAATAACGGTGTTTTGAGCTCATGAGAAACATTCCCTAAAAACTCTCTTCGATATTCCTCTCGTATTTGAAGCATTTCGATTTCCAGCTTTTTATCAGTAGCAAATTTCTTCACTTCTCTCGTCAAAGTTTCCATATCGGTAGTGATTGGCTTATTGATAAAAGTGCTGGATTCTAATAACGAAACGTCATCGTATATTTTTTTTACTCTTCGATAAATAAAACGCTCAACCCGATATTGTATAACAAAAAAAGTAAACACATAAACAACGAATAGGCTTACAAAACCAAACAGCAGCATTTTGCTAAATGAAGATCTGTACAGTATTGAAGATAGGATCATACAAAATCCAGATACAAACAAACTGATATACAATGCTGATTTTATAGCAAACTTGTAACTTTTTTTGAAACTAATATTCATTATTGATTTGACACACTTATTTAGGATCATTTGAAAAGACTTAAAAGCTTCTCAAAAATACCACTTATTTTAAACTTCGAACTTATACCCTACTCCTTTTATGGTCTTAAAAAGATCATCTCCAATTTTTTCACGAAGCTTTCTAATATGCACATCAATAGTCCTGCCTCCAACAACTACATCATTACCCCAAACTTTATCCAGAATTTCTTCTCTTTTGAAAACTTTTCCAGGTTTGGAAGCTAGCAAATAGAATAATTCAAATTCTTTTCTTGGCAAAGCAATTTCTAAATTATCCTTAACAATTTTATATTCTTCACGATTAATTTCAATTCCGCCCACATTAAGTGTCTCGCTATTTTGGTCTTGTTCTTTTAACCTTCTCATTAAAGCTTTCACTTTACTGACCAATAATTTTGGTTTTATAGGTTTGGTAATATAATCATCGGCACCCGCATCAAAACCGGCAACTTGAGAGTAATCTTCATTTCTAGCAGTCAAAAAAGTAATGATAACATTATTCAGCTCTGGTATTTTTCTAATATTTTCGCAAGCTTCCATACCATCCATTTCAGGCATCATTACATCCATTATAATGAGACTTGGGAGTTCTTTTCTGGCTTTTTCAACGGCTTCTTTACCATTGGAAGCCGTAATAATTTGATAACCTTCTTGTGCTAAGTTATAGCCAACAATTTCTAAAACATCTGGTTCATCATCAACCAGAAGAATCTTTGTGTTTCTTTTCTTCATACTTATAGCAAAAATTAAGCTTTTTATTGTAAAACCTACTAAATATAAGATACAATAACTTTTTATTGCAATGTAAAAGTAACAATAAACTATTATTAACAATATAAAAAAGACCGACTTAACCTTAATTTAATATGGTAACAATTTCATAATAATTATAACATTGATTGATAACCGGAAGTTAACACAAAGACTAGAAACCTGCCATTTCTTTGCGGAAAATTAAATACTACTTAAAATGAAATTAAAATTTCTATTGTTTACACTATTTATTTGCGTTATTGGTTTTTCTCAAAACAGCGGAACTATAACAGGTGTTTTATTAGACAAAGATTCCAATAATCAGCCATTACCATTTGCCAATGTTCTAATAAAAGGAACAAAAATTGGCGCTAATACTGATATTGATGGAAAATATACCATTACAGCCACTCCAGGAAATCACATTATTCAATTTAGCTTTTTGGGATATGAATCTGTAGAAGTTCCTGTAACTGTTGTTGCAAACGAAACTGTCACAGCAAACAACTCTTTGGGATCTGGAAGCTATAAACTGAAAGATGTCGTAATCAAATCTAATGGAGGCGGAAGAGAAAAAGAAACTGCTTTATTATTAGAACAAAAAAATGCAGTTGTCATCAAGCAGAGTATTGGTGCTCAAGAAATGTCCAGAAAAGGAGTTAGTGATGTAGAAGAAGGATTAACCAAAATTACTGGTATTACAAAAGTAGGTTCCCGCGGATTATTTGTGCGCGGTTTAGAAGATCGTTATAATAATTTATTGATTAATGACTTGGCCGCTCCTACCAATAATCCATTTTCAAAAATTGTCCCTTTGGATTTATTCCCAACTAATATTGTGGGTGTAATTGATGTGTACAAAACTTTCAATCCAAATATCTATGGAGATTTTGCTGGAGGAACTTTCAATATTCAAACTTCAAAACCTTCAAAAAGCATTACAAAATTAAATCTTGGTTTTGGTTATACAACTGGAAACAGCCTTAAAGATTTCCTGCTTTCTCAAGATGCCGAAACCACAAAAGGTTTTTTGGGTTTTAACGGAAGCGAAAGAGCTCTTCCTGGCTTTTTAGGAGAAACGGCAACAAGACAAACTTTCACAACTGACCAGGCATTAAATTCTGTAAATGACAATAAAGGTTTTAGTGTAAGTAAAAACAGAAGCCCTTTAAACACTAGCATCAACATACTGCATGCTGAGAAATTTAATTTAAAAAATAATAATGTTTTCTCGTACCTGCTTTCTCTAAATTACGATAATAATTTTGCAATAAGAGAAGGTACAGACAGAACTATTGATATACAATCTTCTGGTTCGAAGTATGTAAACAACTTTATTACTACCGAGTACCGTTTTAAAACAACCAATTCAGCTTTAGTTGGATTAAACTACAGCACAGACAGACTTAAATTATCGTTTAACACGCTGTACATTAGAACTACCTTAAACTCTATAAAGGATCAATATGGTCAATCAGATGGAACTGCAGTTCAAAACACGCTTATCCGCACCAACCAATTAGATAAAAGTGATTATTTAAATGGCCAGTTATTAGGTGAATATGCTATAACTAAAGACAAAAACCAGACTATTAAAGCCGGAGCTTCATTTGCTATCACAAAATACGAACAGCCAGATAGAAAATTTTTCTCAGGTCTTAAAACAGGTGATGATTTAATAAGCAGTTCTTATGGAGCAAATAATTTCCTGCGCCAGTATTTAACTGTAGATGGTAATTCATTTTATTCTGTTATGACTGAGTATAATTTAAAATTTGGAAATAACGACAAGCAAAACAAATTAACAGTAGGATATAATGGCAACGGATCCATGATGGAATCTTCATACCGTTTTGTTGCAAGTGCAAGTGAAAAGAAAGGCTTTACTTCAAGCATTAATAACATTGATACTCAAATAACCAGTGACATTTTAGCCAGCAATGTGGTTTTTAGCGAAAACTCTAATGCTACTTACAAAGTTAAACTGGATGAGATGGCTAATGCAGGTTATGCTAATTTGTTTTTAAAATTTGGAGAAAAACTTGAAGTAAACGGAGGAATTCGATTTGAAAGCGCCCTTAAAGAAACTCATTACAGAACATTAGGCACTTTTGATGCTCCTTTCAAAATATTAAAATATGATAACGCCTATTTTTTACCTTCATTAAATCTAAAGTATTTGCTAACTGAAAGCAGCAACATTCGTTTTGCAGCAAGTAAAACATATACTAAACCAGTTATCATGGAATCCTTCCCAATATCTTTCATCAATGCTGACGGAACATCAACTCAAGGAAATTCAATTTTGAAAAACAGTGATAATTACAATGCTGATTTTAAATATGAATTATTCCCAACAGCCAAAGAAATGATTACCGTTGGATTATTTGGCAAACACCTTATCAATCCAATCGAAAAAACCTTTATCTCTAACGCAACAACAGGAACGGTTACCACTTTTCTAAATTCAGACAGTGCCAACTTATTTGGAGTAGAAGCTGAATTACTTATTGGATTAGAAAGAATTACCGAAAAATTAGCTGCTTTTTCATGGGGATTAAATGCTACTTTGATGTCATCAAAAGTTACAGTGAGTCCTAATTTTGTATCTGTAGATGAAGACCAACATCCTACCGTAAAACCGTCTATCGAAACACACCAATCTAGATCACTGCAAGGAGCATCTGACTGGTTAGTGAATTCGGATTTGAAATATGAATTTAATTTCAGCAATGACTGGTCGAATACTGTTTCATTGGTTTATGGTGTTTTTGGAAAAAGAATATACGCTGTAGGAACAAATGGCCAGGACCATACCTATGAGTTACCAGTACAGCAATTAGACCTTGTTTGGGGGAGTAAAGTTTCAGAACACTTTGATGTAAAATTTACCGCAGACAATTTATTAAACCCATTCCGGAAACTTGAATTCGGAAACGATGGAACTTTAAAAGTAGCTGAAGAATCATTATTGGCGAACAGCTATAAAAAAGGAATTGGTTTTTCATTAAAACTAGGATATACTTTTTAGAACTCAATAAAAAAATCATTTATTAAAAGCTCCAAAATTTGGAGCTTTTTTATGTCTATAAACGACTTGCATGAATGAAGCCATTAAATTTTTAGAAATAAAAAAATGAAACATATAGAACATAAAAAAAGTTAAGACTGATAAAGTTTTATTCGATTAAAAAACTATCGGCAACGAATACCAAACAGATAAAATTCAATAGAGATTAGGAAGACTCACATCTCCTTGAAAAATAACAAAAATTAAGTAATTGTAAATCAGGAAAATAATTAATCTATAAAATACAAATTGAATTACACACAACGGTTTAACAGTAAAATTAAAATGCATAACATTCTCTTGACATTAACCTTATTTTTTGATAACCGTAAAGTAATATTGAGATAACCCCTAAGGAGGATTTTGCCTATACATTTGTCAAAAATAAAATCAAACAACAAACTTATGAAAACACAATTTTTAGCTTTAGCACTTGTAACAGGGTTATTCTTAAATTCATGCTCAAGCAGCGACGATCCAACTCCAGTTACTCCTCCTGCTACTGGTGAAATTACTGGTCCAATAACTAAGGACGTTACTTATGCTTACGGAAACTACACTTTGAAAGGTATTGTAAAAATCAATGCTGGTGTAACTGTAACTTTTGATGCAGGATCTACAATCACAATTGACAAAGCAACAGGCGACAACGCTTTAGTTGTTTTGAAAGAGGGGAAACTAATCACAAAAGGAACTGCTGATAAACCAGTTGTATTTACAGAAAAATCAAAAATTCCAGGATCTTGGGGAGGTATCATCATGTATGGTGATGCACCTGTAAAAGTAGCCGGAGGAGGATTAACTTCTACTTCTGAAGACGGAAATAACATTAGTTATGGTAGTTTAACTCCAAATGCAGCTCACAATGGTGGATCATTAGTTTATACCAGAGTTGAATATGCTGGTTCAAAATTAGCTGACGGCCAAAAAGAAAACAATGGTTTTACATTCTATTCTGTTGGATCAGGAACAACTTTAGATCACTTAGTATCATACAAAGGTGCTGATGACGGATACGAATTTTTTGGAGGAACTGTAAGTTTGACAAACTCTATTTCTTACGGTAACTATGATGATTCATTTGACTGGCAAGATGGATGGCAAGGTCAAGCAAATACTAACTGGTATGCTTACCAAACCGAAAAAGGAAACTATGGTATGGAAATTGAAGCTTCTAATAATGATAATGCTTTTTTCCCAAAAGTTACTAACATCACTCTAAAAAGAGCTACTGGTACTATTACAGAAGAACAGAAAGAAATTCAATTGGATGCTATTCAATTTAAAAAAGAAGGAAATGGAGATTACAGTAATATCGTAATCGATGGTTATGTTAGTCAAACTACGCCTACTGTACGTGATGGCGGTGTACTCCAAGTACTAGATAAAGTTACTTACGATCACCAAATTGCTGGTGGCAAAATTAAATTAAAAGACGTAAAAATTACCAACTCACCTATTACTTTCATTTCAGGACAAACTACTTTTACATTGACTGCAGCTAGTTTTCTTCCTGCAACAAACTGGACAATTAGTGCTTCTGCTACAGGAGCTTCATTAACAGCTGGAGCATGGGCTACAGTTGATGGAGTTAGTTTAATAAAATAAAATTTGAGTTAAATAAAAATTAAAAACATCCTAATTCGTTAGGATGTTTTTTTTCTATTAAACTTTTTTATATCTTTACTACAACAAACTTAAGCTGATGGTAAAAAACTACTTTTATATTACTCTCTTAGTGGCTATTTTTTTTACTACTGCTGCTCTAGCGCAAGACAATAAACAGCCGAAAACGCAAGAAGATTCTTCAATTGAAGGGTTAAGTTTGTATCCAAATCCTGTGGCTACTGGTAAAGTTTACATTACTTCAAAGAAAGACTCAGAAAAAGAGATTATTATTTTTGATGTGCTAGGAAAAAAAGTATTGCAAACCACAATTAGCACTAAAGAACTAAATGTCTCAAATCTATCCCCAGGGATTTATATCATAAAAATAATAGAAGAAGGCGCTACTAGCAGCAGAAAACTAATAGTCCAATAATTCACCGTAATAAAATCACAAAAGTTCCAAACGTCATTGGGACTTTTTTTATGCCTTCTTTTAAAAACCATAAGCATTAAAAAAAATAAAAAAGGCCTAAAAATATAATATCTTTGCTTCAAAAAAATCTTGATTACAGCCAGCGACATATTTACCATTTCGAGTCAGAAGCAATTTGAAAAAATAGCTTTAAAAGTATTCCGTTTTCAATATGAGAACAATTTGGTTTACCAAGAATTTTGCGATTTATTAAAAACAAATCCGCAAAAAGTAAAGTCACTGCATCAGATTCCGTTTTTGCCCATTCAGTTTTTCAAAAGCCATGACGTTGTCTCAAATAGTGATCCTATCCAAGCAACTTTTACCAGTAGCGGAACCACTGGCTCAATTACTAGCAGACATCTAGTCACCGATGTTTCTATTTATGACGAAAGCTACCGCAAAGGTTTTTCTCAATTTTACGGAAACATTGAAGATTATGTCGTCTTAGCACTGCTTCCATCCTACCTTGAGAGAGAAGGCTCTTCTTTAATACACATGGTCGAAGATTTAATACAATTGACCAACAACAGCAATAGCGGTTTTTACCTCAACAATCACGAGGAATTAATTCAAAAACTGATTGACTTAGACAAAGCAGGACAAAATGTAATTCTGATTGGAGTTACCTATGCTTTATTAGATTTAATCGAAAAACAGCAATTCCAGCTTCAGCACACCATTATCATGGAAACTGGCGGCATGAAAGGAAAACGCAAAGAAATGATTCGGGAAGAACTGCACGAACAGCTTTGCAACGGATTTGGCGTTACTGCCATCCATTCTGAATATGGGATGACCGAATTACTTTCGCAAGCTTATTCATTAGGAGACGGCATTTTTGAATGCCCTTCTTGGATGCAAATCCACATTCGCGACACCGAAGATGCTCTAACGTATATAAACGACGGAAAAACGGGCGGAATTAACGTAATTGACCTAGCCAACAGCAATTCCTGTTCCTTTATTGCCACGCAGGATTTGGGCAAAAAATATCCCAATACCACTTTCGAAGTATTGGGACGTTTTGATAATTCGGATATTCGAGGATGTAATTTGATGGTTCTGTAAAAAAGTTGAATCGGGTATTTGTTGAACCGTTTAATCGGCTATACATACCGCATAACCGATTAACCGATTAAACAGTTAAACAATCCTGATCACAAAATAATTTTTCTTACCGCTCTGCAAAAGCACAAACTGATTATTAATCAAATCTTTAGCTGAAAGCACGAATGTTTCATTTATTTTTTCTTTGTTTACCGAAATAGAATTAGCCGTCAAAGCACGTCTAGCTTCACCATTCGATTTAAAGAATCCTGTTTTTTCATTCAAAACTTGAACAATATCCAATCCTGCTTCAATATCACTTTTTGAAATTTCAGCTTGTGGAACTCCATCAATTACTTCTAAAAAAGTTTTTGTGTCTAATTTGATTAAGCCATCCATTTTAGGGTTAAAAAAAGCAGCTGTAGCTTCAATCGCTTTCTCCAATTCTTCAGCAGAATGCACAAAAACAGTCAATTCCTCAGCCAGTTTCTTTTGCAAAACTCTCAAATGCGGCGCAACTTTATGCTCTTCGATTAAAGCATCTATTTCTTCTTTTCCTAAGAAAGTAAAAATTTTGATATACTTTTCAGCATCTACATCGGTAGTGTTCAGCCAAAATTGGTAAAATTTATAAACCGAAGTTTTATCAGCAGTCAGCCATACATTTCCGCCTTCGGATTTTCCAAACTTAGAGCCATCGGCTTTAGTGATTAACGGACAAGTCATTGCGAAAGCTTTGGCTTCTTCACCAACGTTCATTCTACGTACCAATTCAGTTCCAGTGGTAATATTTCCCCATTGATCCGAACCTCCCATCTGCAGCAGACAGTTGTATTCTTTGTGCAAATGATAAAAATCGTATCCTTGAATTAATTGGTATGTAAACTCTGTAAAAGACATTCCTTCGCCTTCACCAGACAAACGTTTCTTCACAGAATCTTTGGCCATCATGTAATTTACCGTGATACGTTTACCCACGTCACGAGCAAAATTAATGAATGACAAGCCCTTCATCCAATCGTAATTATTCACTAAAACTGGTGCATTTGCTGCCGTATCATTAAAGTCTAAAAAACGGGATAACACTCCTTTTATACCTTCAACATTATGATTTAAAGTAGCTTCGTCCAATAAATTTCTCTCATCAGATTTTCCAGAAGGATCTCCAATCATTCCTGTAGCTCCACCCACCAAAGCAATAGGTTTGTGACCAAAATTTTTAAGATGAACCAATAAAATAATCGGCACTAAACTACCGATATGCAAAGAATCTGATGTAGGATCAAATCCAATGTAAGTAGTTGTCATTTCTTTTAAAAGCTGTTCTTCAGTTCCTGGCATGATATCGTGAACTAAACCACGCCATTGTAATTCGGAAATAATATTTTTCATTTATAATAATCAATTTTGAGCAAAGATAAAATTTAATGTTGATTTGCTTATTTGTTTAATCGGTTAATCGAAAAAAAGTTTTACCAAATAAACACTTAAACGATTTAACGAATCAACAATTAAATAATATATTTGTAAATATGGTATTAGTAACAGGAGGAACAGGTTTAGTTGGCGCACATCTTTTAATTCACCTATTGGAGAAGGAAGAAAATGTCCGTGCGATCTATAGAAATCTAGACAGCACCAAAAAAACGAAAGCTCTTTTTTTATTATACAAAAAAGAGGCGCTTTATGATTCTATCCAATGGATTCAAGGTGATATTTTAGACATTCCTACTTTAGAGAATGCTTTTCAGGAAATAGATAAAGTATATCATTGTGCCGCGATAATTTCTTTTGATCCAAAAGAGGAAGAACTCGTTCGAAAAACTAATATCGAAGGCACAGCAAACATTGTCAATTTTTGCTTAGCCAATAATATCAAAAAACTTTGTCATGTGAGTTCCATAGCAGCTCTTGGTGACTTGCCGGAATACGAATCTATTATTACCGAAGAAACCGAATGGAATCCCGAAAAACCGCATAGCGACTACGCTATTTCAAAATACGGCGCCGAAATGGAAATTTGGCGCGGTCAGCAAGAAGGGCTGAAAGTTGTAATCGTAAATCCTGGAGTTATTATCGGTCCTGGGTTCTGGAATCAGGGAAGCGGTGAAATTTTCATGAAAGTAAAAAATGGATTAGCTTTTTACACCAAAGGATCTGCCGGTTTTATTGCAGTTACCGATATTGTAAATATACTGTATCAATTAATGGAAAGCTCTATTCATGGAGAACGTTACACTCTCATTAGTCAAAACATCACATTTCAAAATCTTTTATTCACAATTGCAGACGCTTTAAAAGTAAAAAGACCCAAATATCATGCAACTCCTTTTATGATAAATAGTCTATCTAATTTGGATTGGATTGCTTCCAATATTTTTGGTCAAAAAAGACAATTGAGTAAAGCCACTGCCAGATCTTCTTACTCAACCGATTTATATTCTAATGAAAAAATAAAAAACACCCTGAACATAACATTCACAGACGTTTATGATTATATAAATAAAATTGCTACTTTGTAGTTTTACCTGTTTTTTTAAGCTTTAACCTCTTTTCTTTTTCGGATTTAATTACAGAATCCCTTTTTTTAATTTTCAGGTCTTTCTCTTTTTTGGCTTTATTTACAGAATCTTTCTCTTTTTTAATTTTTAATTCCTTCGCTTTCTTAACTTTATTTATAGAATCCTTTATTTTTTTACCTTTTGCTTTTTTAACTGTCGCTTCCTTTTTTTCGATCTTTTTATTAATCAAATCCACCACATCTTTCTCCTTTTTTAATCGGGTATTCAAGTCATCAAACATCTTTTTATATTCACTATAATCAGAGGCATAATAAGCGTTGCTCTTCGTGAATTGGACGCTGTCAATTTTATATTTTTTAAAAATATATGTCTTTGGATTGATTCCGTTTTTATATAAAGAATTTGGATCTTGATATTTTATTGCATCCAAAAGCGAGATGTCATAAAAAATAGCTGCCATCACCTTTTTATCAATAAGATTGTTTGGTTTCTCAACCAAATCCTTATTACAACTAAAAAATGAAGCAACTAAAACAAAAAGAGCTAGTACCTTTTTCATATCATAACTGTTTATCGGTCAAATAACATTCTTTGTCCAGCGCGAATGTCTTTTACTTTAAAACCGGAGTAAACCAGCTTGCCATTAACGAAAGTATGCGTAATCCTAGATTTAAAAGTGAACTTTTCAAAAGGAGACCAACCGCATTTTGAAAGTATATTTTCTTTCTTAACGCTCCAAGGCAAACCTGAATTGATAATTACCAAGTCAGCATAATAGCCTTCTTTAATAAAGCCTCTTTTTTCAATTTTGAAAATTTTAGCTGGATTATGGCACATCTTTTCAACGATTTTTTCCACGCTTATCTTTCCTTGATGATGCGCTTCAAACATCGCAACAAGCGCATGCTGTACTAATGGACCTCCTGAAGGAGCTTGCAGATATTTTTGTTTTTTCTCTTCCAATGTGTGAGGGGCGTGATCTGTAGCAATTACATCGATACGACCGTCATTAAGCGCTTCCCACAGCACTTTTCTGTCATTGGCAGTTTTTACAGCTGGATTCCATTTAATAAAATTGCCTTTTGTTTCATAGTCATCATTAGTAAACCACAAATGATGCACACAAACTTCGGCAGTAATCTTTTTTTCTTCCAATGGAATTTTATTGGTAAACAGCTCCATTTCTTTGGCAGTCGAAAGATGAAAAACATGTAATCTTGCTCCTGTTTTTTTGGCCAAAGCAATAGCTTTTGAAGAAGACAAATAACAAGCCTCTTCACTGCGAATAAGATGATGAGCCGTTACAGGAACATCTTCACCATATTCTTCTTTATATTTTTCTAAATTATTTTTGATAGTCGCCTCGTCTTCACAATGAACAGCAATGAGCATGGAAGTACATGAAAATATTTTCTCTAATACTGCTTCATTATCCACCAGCATATTTCCTGTAGAAGAGCCCAAAAATATTTTAATCCCAGCAACATTTTTAGGATTTGTTTTCAATACTTCTTCTAGATTATCATTGGTAGCGCCCATCATAAAAGAATAATTGGCATACGATTTTTCGGAAGCTATTTGGTATTTTTCCTCTAAAATTTCTTGAGTAACAGCATTTGGAACTGTATTGGGCTGTTCAATATAGGAAGTAATTCCGCCCGCAACCGCAGCTCTGGACTCTGATTCAATATCGCCTTTATGCGTAAGACCCGGCTCTCTAAAATGCACTTGATCATCGATAACTCCAGGGATAAGATAATTCCCTTCAGCGTCAATAATCATACAATCAGACGATTTCAAACTAATATTATCCGAAACCTCAACAATAAGATCATTCTCTACAAGAACATCTCCTTCAAAAATAACTCCTTCATTAACTATTTTAGCATTTTTAATTAAATATCTATTCATAGCATCTTCTTTTACAAACGGTTAACTAATTTTTTTAAACGAAGCATAATAACTCCAAAAACAGCTTCAACAATAATAGAATTACTCATTTTTGATTGACCCTTGGTTCTATCGGTAAAAATAATAGGCACTTCCGAAATGGCTAATTTTTTACAATAAGTTCGGTATTTCATTTCAATCTGAAAAGCATAACCAACAAATCTAATCTTATCCAGATTAATTGATTCGAGTACTATTCTTTTATAACAAACAAAACCTGCTGTTGCATCATGTATTTTCATTCCTGTAATTATACGCACATATACAGATGCAAAATAAGACATCAAAACACGGCTCAAAGGCCAATTTACAACATTTACCCCAGTCACATAACGAGAACCTATTGCCAAATCAGCATCTCCAAAATGACAAGCATCATATAATTTCTCTAAATCATTAGGATTGTGAGAAAAATCGGCATCCATTTCAAAAATAAAATCGTAATTATTTTTCAATGCCCATTTAAAACCATGAACATAAGCGGTGCCTAAACCTGCTTTTTTGGCTCTTTTCTCTAAAAACAATCTACCTTTATACTCTTCTTGAAGCATAACTACTTTATTTGCAGTATGATCTGGAGAGTTATCATCAATAACCAAGACATGGAAAGATTTGTGTTGAGAGAGCACTGCCCTAATAATGCTTTCGATGTTTTCAATTTCGTTATAGGTAGGAATTATAACAATGCAATTGTTCATATTTCGCGTAATTTCGATGCAAAAGTAACCTTTTTATGCCATTTGATTATTATAAAATTATAATAAATAATGTTATAAAAATCACTAATTTTGCTCTAATTATGACTGAACACCTACTTCATCCAAGAATAACTGATACTAGCGATTGGGTAACTATAATTTTCATTATGGCTTTTGGCATTATTGCATTGACCAAATCTATTTATGAAAACCGCTTTGAAGATTTTTCGAAATTAATTTTCTCCGACAAATACACTCGAATATACAGAGACAGTAGCCATTTGACGGACGTGTTTTCAATCACCTTGTTTTTTGTTCAGATAATTTCTTTTTCTTTTTTTATACAAATTTTACTAAGCCAATATGGTTACGGAACAAAAACAGACTGGATACTATTTATTCAAATTTTCACTTTTGTCATTTACTTCATTTTCGCAAAATTTTTAATCGAAAAAATCATTGCAACTTCATTTAAAATAGAAGAAGTTGTCGAACAGTTTAATTTACAAAAGATTAGCTACAGAACATATATGGGTTTATTATTACTCCCAATTGACATTATTTTATACTATTATGATTCTTCTTTAAAGGGCATACCACTGCTAGTCCTATACAGCATAATAGTTTTAAATGTTTTTCTATATCTGTTTTCAATAAAAAATTACAGAAAAGAAATTTTCGGCAAGTTGTTTTATTTTATTTTATATCTTTGCACTCTCGAAATAGCACCCTATTATTTTATGTATTATTGGTTTACAAAAGATAGCGTTTAGAAATTATTTAAATATGAAAGTGAAAACAATTTTGGTATCACAGCCAGAACCTAAAGTGGAAAATTCTCCATACTTTGAGCTGCAACAAAAGCATAAAGTAAAAATTGATTTCAGGCCTTTTATTCATGTAGAAGGAGTAAGCGCAAAAGAGATTAGACTTCAGAAAATCGATCTTAATAATTACACTGCTATTATATTAACGAGTAAAAATGGTGTAGATCATTTTTTTAGAGTAGCAGATGAAATGCGTTATAAAATTCCTGAAGGATTAAAATACTTTTGCCAGTCTGAAGCGATTGCATTTTACCTACAAAAATATGTAGTGTACAGAAAGCGTAAAATATATGTTGGCCCAAAAGACTTTGCCGATTTATCGCCTTTAATCAAAAAGTACAAAGATGAAAAATTCTTGCTTCCAGCTTCTGACCAATTAAATGCGGATATTCCCGTTACATTAAATGGTTTAAAAGTAGATTGGACTCCAGCTACTTTTTACAAAACAGTTATGAGTGACTTATCTGATTTAGCCGATGTATACTATGATGTATTGGCTTTCTTTAGTCCTACCGGAATCAAATCTTTATATAAAAACTTTCCAGATTTCGAACAAAACAATACTCGGATAGCTGTTTTTGGCAGCACTACTCAAAAAGAAGCTCTTGATCACGGATTACGTGTAGACATAATGGCTCCAACACCAGGAACCCCTTCGATGACAATGGCTTTAGAAAAATACATAGTAGAAGTCAATAAAGCAAAATAGACACATACAAAATTTCAATATTTTAAATTCCAAATCCCAACTTTAAATCCGTTGGAATTTGGAATTTTGTTTTTAAATCATTTTGACTATTTTTGATTTCAAATCATAGCTAAATTCATTCTTTTGACTCAAAATTAAACCTTCTTGCACGGGAATAGTCAAAGAGCTGACCGAGACTAAAAACAATCAAACATCTACTAAATGAAAAAACTCAAATTTACCCTTCTCATTCTTCCTTTTTCTCTTATTTTAATGAACTGCAACTCCACAAAAAAAGGAGCTAAATACACCAAAGTGGAGAAAAAAATTAGCTACAAAACAGATATCGAACCTATAATTACAAATAGCTGCACACCTTGTCACATACCGCCTCAAGGAAGAAAAGAACCACTGGAAAGCTACGATCATGTAAAAACAAATATCGGCGCTATACTGGAACGCGTTCAACTACCGCAGGACAATCGTAAATTTATGCCTCCGGTAAACAAAAAACCTGCTTTAACCGCTGACCAGCTTGCCCTTTTAATAAAATGGCAACAACAAGGCATGACTGAGTAATTCTGGTCACACCAAATAAAAAATCCAAATTTCAATATATTACAATTGAAATTTGGATTTTTTTTATTTAGAATTTTCTTTTTTAATTACCTTCTATTCATATAAATAGAGACGTAATACAATAAGGTAGCTATAGACCCCAACGCAGCAACTACATAAGTTCTGGCAGCCCATTTCAAGGAATCCTTTGCCCCAGCTTGTTCTTCTCGTGTTAGCATATTTTTATTCTCCAGCCAAGCCAAAGCTCTATTACTCGCATCATATTCTACTGGCAATGTCACAATAGAAAACAAGGTTGTTGCCGCAAAAATCACGATTCCAATCAATAACAGCGACGGAAAAGTTCTAATCATCAAAATCCCCGCAAGTAAAATCCATTGCATATAGGTTGAAGCCACATTTACTATAGGCACCAACTGAGAACGCAAAGTCAGCATACTATAAGCCGTGGCGTGCTGTACAGCGTGTCCGCATTCGTGCGCCGCAACTGCCGCTGCCGCTGCATTTCTTTGGTTATAAACAGCCTCACTTAAATTAACTGTTTTATCTGCTGGATTATAATGATCTGTCAATTGCCCTGGAGTAGAAATTACGCGCACATCACGTATTCCGTGGTCGGCGAGCATTTTTTCGGCGATTTCGGCACCCGACATTCCGTTTTGCAAATGTAATTTTGAATAAAACTCAAACTTTCTCTTTAGTGTAGAACTCACTAACCAGCTTGCCAGCATAATACCACCCGCAAGAATTAAATAACTCATTCCCATATTTTTTGTTTTTTATTTTCTGTTTTTAAATAAACATCAAATTCCAAACCAAATTAAACAAAATGTCATCTTGTCACTGGTAAAGTGTTGTTAAATTACCTTATTACAAAACAAAAAATCCCAGACCCCAATCGTAAAATTGGAATTTGGAATTTATATTTTTTTTGAAAAACGTCGTAAAGACGCACATTGTAGAGAGGCACTGCAGTGCCTCTCTACAGCGAAATATTACCCCACCAAATTGATAATTTTCCCCGGAACGATAATCACCTTGTTTGGTGTTTTTCCGTCCAGTTGTTTGATGGTTCTTTCGTCTTTCATTACGATTTCCTCGATTTGTTCTTTGGTTAAATCCAAAGGCAAATTGATGGTAAAACGCATTTTCCCGTTGAAAGACACCGGATATTCTTTATCGCTTTCCACCAAATGAGCCGGTTCGAATACTGGGAATGGCACCGTTGCAATAGAACCAGAATTCCCTAACAACGACCACAATTCTTCCGCAATATGTGGTGCATAAGACGAAATCACAATCGCCAATGGTTCTAGAATAGCACGAGAATGACAGTTTTGAGTCGACAATTCATTCACGCAAATCATAAACTGAGAAACCGAAGTATTGAAAGAGAAATTCTCAATATCCTCAGCCACTTTCTTGATGGTTTTGTGTAATGATTTTTGGTTATCTTTCGTAGGTTCGTCATTGGTCACAATCAAACCATTTTCGTCAAAATACAAACGGCATAGTTTTTTCAAGAAGCCAAAAACTCCTGAAATTCCAGCCGTGTTCCAAGGCTTAGCTTGTTCCAATGGCCCTAAGAACATTTCATACAAACGCAAAGTATCAGCTCCGTACTCATTGCAAATATCATCTGGGGTTACTACATTGTATTTTGATTTCGACATTTTTTCGACTTCGCGACCAACGATGTATTTTCCGTTTTCTTCAGTAATAAATTCTGCTTTCACATAATCTTCTCTCCATGTTTTGAATTTATTTTCGTCTAATTCATCGGAAGAATTTACCATTGAAACATCAACATGTATTGGATGAAAATCTAATGTGTAATTCATTTTCCAACTTTCATTTTTTGAAATGAAATCATGAATATGCTTATCAATATCTTCTTTAATAATTTCAGGTAAAAAAGAAGAATCCTTATCGATCTTGTATTCTTCAATTAATTTTTTTGATACGTAAAAATTAACAAAAATCTGACCTGCAGTAACAGAAACTGTTGAATTTTCATTAGACGAATGAAATAAAACCTCCAATCTATAAACAAAAGCACTAGTCCCCAAAATCATCCCCTGATTAATCAGTTTCTTAAATGGTTCTTCAGTTGGAGCAAAACCTTTGTCTTTTAAGAATTTGTTCCAAAAACGAGAATACAACAAGTGACCAGTAGCGTGTTCGCTTCCGCCAATGTATAAATCCACGCTTTCCCAATATGCCAAAGCCTCTTTACTGGCAAATTCATCTTCATTTTTAGCATCCATATAACGCATCCAATACCAAGAACTTCCAGCCCAACCCGGCATCGTATTTAATTCTAATGGGAAAACAACTACATTATCTATCAACTCACAACCAACAACCGTCAACTTCACACTATCCCAAGCCCAAACCGTTGCATTCCCTAATGGAGGCAATCCGTCTTCGGTTGGTAAGTATTTTTCCACTTCTGGCAAAATGATAGGCAAATGTTGCGCATCGATCATTTGCGGTAAGCCATTTACATAATACACAGGGAAAGGCTCTCCCCAATAACGCTGACGGGAGAAAACCGCATCACGCAAACGGTAATTGATTTTCCCTTTTCCTTGACCTATTTTTTCAAGCTCTTCAATTATCTTTTTGGTTGCTTCTTTGTAATTCAGTCCGTTTAGGAAAACCGAATTAGCAATTTCTACATTGTCTTTAGAACCGTATGCCTCTTTGGAAATATCCACATTCGCAAAAATGTTTTTGATTTCCTGCATTCCGTTTTGTCCTTTGAAGAAATTTGCAAAAGCATAATCTCTTTCGTCACCGCAAGGAACCGCCATCACAGCACCTGTTCCGTAACCGGCCAAAACATAGTCCCCAATCCAAACCGGAATCGGTTCTTTGGTAAACGGATGGGCAGCAAAAGCTCCTGTAAACACACCCGAAATAGTTTTCACATCTGCCATACGCTCTCTTTCGGAACGCTTGGCAGTTTTTTCGATGTAGGCTTCAACTTTCGCTTTTTGCTCAGGAGTTGTGATTTGTGCCACCAATTCGTGTTCTGGTGCCAAAGTCATAAATGTAACTCCGAAGATTGTGTCGGGACGGGTTGTGAAAACGTCTATAAACCTCACCCCCGACCCCTCTCCAGAGGAGAGGGGAGCGAGCTCCTCGTTCGTATTAGAAGAATTTCGTAAACTCAATTCTTCCTTTATTTTTTCTAAAACAGTTTTGATATCATTTAAAACCTCTTCATTAGTAAAACGGATTACTTTATAAAGATGTTTTTGCTCTAATTCTAAAGTTCGTAGCTCATCTAATTCAATTTGTTCTTTTGTATCGTGATATCCTCCATCAACTTCAATAATTAATTTCTTTTCAAGAGAAACAAAATCAACAATAAAATTTCCAATGTAGTGCTGTCTTCTTATTTTGTAACCTAAATTCGAATTTCTAACTTCTTGCCAAAGTGCATCTTCAGCCTCTGTTGGATTCTTGCGGTTATCTCTCGCATTGCCAACCAATTGTGAAGCAATCAAAGCATTAGCAGTCATATATCCAGCTTGGCTCCCCTCTCCTTTGGAGAGGGGCTGGGGGTGAGGTTTTACCGCAAACGAAACCATCGCTCCTACACTCTTCCCAATCCAATTCCTCTGACTTTCTTTTATAGATTCGCTCCAGTCAATATCATTCAACCCTTGTAACAAACGTTCTGCATAAGCAGAAATACGCATACTCCATTGCGTCATTTTTTTACGAATCACAGGATACCCCCCGCGTTCCGAAACACCGTTCACGATTTCATCATTCGCCAAAACCGTTCCCAATCCTGGACACCAGTTCACTTCAGTCTCTGCCAAATAGGTCAATCGGTATTGCAACAAAATTTTCTCCTGCTGTTCTTTTGCGAAAGCGTTCCATTCATTTGCCGAAAATAATTCAACATTATCGTCACAAACCGCATTTACATTCGCATTTCCTTCAGTAGAAAAAATCGAAACCAAAGTCGCAACATCCTCTGCTTTGTCTGTATTTTTATTGTACCAAGAATTAAACAATTGGATAAAAATCCATTGTGTATGCTTGTAATAATCGGGATTCGAAGTACGTACTTCACGATCCCAATCAAATGAAAATCCTATTTTGTCCAATTGCTTTCTGTAGCCGGCAATCACTTTTCCTTCCTTGTCCACACCACCGTCAATATTCACCGAAGTCGTGTCCTCAGGACGTTGACCTGTCTGAATAGCATATTGCTCAGCCGGCAACCCAAAACTGTCATACCCCATCGGGTGCAACACATTAAAACCTTGGTGTCTTTTGTATCGCGAATACACATCCGAAGCAATGTACCCCAGCGGATGCCCCACGTGCAATCCCGCTCCAGACGGATAAGGAAACATATCCAACACATAATGTTTTGGTTTGTCTGAATCGTTTTTGGCTGCAAAAGTTTTATGCTCTGCCCAGTATTTTTGCCATTTGGCCTCTATTTCGTTCGGATTGTATTTCATTTCTTCAAGTTTCTAAGCTTCTAAGTCGCTAAGTTTCTAAGATTTTCTCTTAATTTTCAGTTGGCAAATTTACGTTTATTGTCGCTTGTTACCAAAGCTATTTTTTATTTAAAAACCAGCGTCCAATTAATTGATTTTGGAGCAGAAAGATTGGGCATTTTTAGCAGGCATGGGTCCCGCTATTCGTTACAATCTTTTGTGCCGAACACCGGCACAAAAGGATTTCCACTGCTATCGGGGCTAAAGAGAGAAATTTTGCATTTTTGCCATTATCCAAATTAATCACACTGCCCCAACGGTTGAAACCGTCGGCTATAGCATAATGGAAACCCAAAACATTCACTGCAATTCTATAGCCGACGGTTTCAACCGTTGGAGGCTCCAATAATCAACCTCCGATTAAAAATAAACAAAAAACAGATTACCCCTAAGTAAGAATACTTACATTTGTGTATCAAAAATTATATTTTTTTTATTTTCGCTATGCTTTAAAAGGCACAATGAAAAATTAAATAAAAAAATCGCACAACAATGAACACTAGAAAACTGCTCTTCAATACAGTAGCCCTGATTATTCTGTCAGTATTTAGCGTAGCCAGAGCCCAACAAAAAATCACCATTGTAGCCGCCGCTAATCTAAAAGTTGCATTAGATTCCATAACAACCGTTTTTAAAATCCAATACCCAAAGATTGAAGCACAAGTAACCTATGGCGCATCGGGAAAATTATTTGAGCAGATTTCCAATGGAGCTCCTTTCGATTTATTCTTTTCCGCCGATATGGATTACCCCAACAAACTAAAGGAAAAAAAACTGACCGCCTCGGAAGTCAAAATGTACGCCACCGGAAAACTCGCCATTTGGAGCAAAAAAACAGATCCGAATATCAAAAAAATGAATACGCTCCTGAATGCCAATATTACCAAAATAGCCATCGCCAATCCAGCAACAGCTCCTTATGGTGAAAAAGCCGTAGAAAGTTTGAAATTCTACAAAATCTATGACAAAGTAAAAAGCAAATTGGTCTTTGGTGAAAATATCACACAAACCGCACAATTTGCCACAACCGGGGCAGCCGATATTGGAATTGTGGCTTTGTCACTCGTTCTCACTCCAAACATGCAGAAAGAAAACGGAAAATATTACATCATCCCTGAAAAAAGCCATACTCCTTTGGAACAAGGCTGCGTAATCCTGAAACACGGACAGGGAAATGCAAATGCGGTTAAATTTTACAACTTTATTTCTTCAAAAAAAGCGGCCGCTATTTTAAAATATTACGGTTATTCAACTAAATAAACACCACGAAATTGAAATCCATAGTTTTTATTTAGCAGACTGAAAGCCTGCAAGGTTACAGTGTTTTTTATTTGCCACAAATTACACTAATTAGCACAAATTAATTTGCGGGAATTTGTGTAATTTGTGGCTAAAATATTTTTAGATGCCGAAGCCGAAATATATTAAAGTGCATAGTTTTAACTATTTTTGAAACCAATAAAAATGAACACACTAAACGGAAATATAACAGCGATTCAATCGCACGAGGGAATTTCATTGGTGAAAGTGGAATCGAATGATACTATTTTCACTTCAATTGTTCTCGACACACCGGAAACAGCCTCGTATCTCGAAACAGGCCATTCCGTAAAAATTATTTTTAAAGAAACCGAAGTTATTATTTCCAAGGATTTCCAACCCAATATCAGCATTCAAAACCGATTGCAATGTACTATTGAGTCCATAAAAAAAGGCGTTCTGCTCAGTCAGATCAACCTTAATTTTGGCAAAACGATTATAGAATCCATAATAACGACCAATGCCTGCGAGCAATTGCAGTTAGAAAAAAACGATACGGTGTTGGCATTAATAAAAACGAACGAAGTAAGCTTATCTCCCAATGATTGATTTTGACCCCTTATGGCTCACGGCAAAATTGGCGTTGATCACAACGCTTATTCTTTTACTTTTGGCAATTCCACTTTGCTATTGGCTAACCTACAGCCGATTCCGATTCAAAGCGGTAATCGAAGCCATCATCAGTTTGCCTTTGGTGCTCCCACCCTCAGTTTTGGGTTTTTATCTCTTGATTGCTTTCAGTCCAGAAAATGCTTTCGGCAAATTCCTATCCGATTATTTTGACTTGCGGTTGGTTTTTACTTTTCAGGGTTTAATTCTAGCTTCGGTTTTATACAGTCTGCCTTTTATGGTGAACCCCATTCTATCAGGATTAAAAAATCTGCCTGCTTCTTTGCAAGAAGCTTCTTTTACATTGGGAAAATCAAGATTCTCGACCATCCTAAAAATCATTCTCCCGAACATTCGTCCATCATTGCTCACCGGAATCATAATGACTTTTGCGCATACGGTTGGTGAATTTGGTGTTGTTTTAATGGTAGGGGGAAGCATTCCAAAAGAAACCAAGGTCGTTTCCATTGCAATTTACGAAGAAGTCGAATCGATGAATTACGATAATGCCAATATTTATGCGGGAATATTGTTTGTGTTTTCTTTTTCTATTTTGCTGGCCGTTCATTTAATTAACAACAAAAGAAAAACAGCGCTTTATTAATGATACAGTTTAATACCCATAAAATGCTGCAGACGGCAGACGGCGAATTGCCGTTGGATGTGTCTTTCACTATCGAAAAAGGGCAGTTTCTGGCTATTTATGGAAATTCGGGAGCTGGAAAAACAACCCTCCTCCGAATATTGGCGGGACTTACCCAAGCCGAAAAAACACATATTGAAGTAGCAAATGAAGTTTGGGATGACTCTCAAAACAAAATTCATCTGTCTGTTCAAAAACGTTCCATCGGTTTTGTTTTTCAGGATTATGCTTTGTTTCCGAATTTGACCGTAAAAGAAAATTTAGAATTTGCCCTGCAAAAAAACGACAATACCCAAATCGTTCCGGAATTAATCGAACTCATGGAATTGCAGTCTCTACAAAACAGCAAACCTCAAAATTTATCGGGAGGACAAAAACAGCGCGTGGCTTTGGCAAGAGCAATTGTCCGCAAACCAAAAATTCTTTTGCTCGACGAACCACTCTCAGCACTTGATGATGAAATGCGGTTTAAGCTTCAGGATTATATCTTGAAAATCCATCAAAAGTATCAATTGACAACGGTAATGATAACCCACAGCATTCCCGAAATATTCAAACTTTCGAACAAAGTGATTATTTTGGATAAAGGAAAAATCATCAAAGAAGGAACACCCAGCAATGTATTTTCGGAAGAAAAAATAAGCAGTAAATTCAAACTGACGGGAGAGATAATAAGCATTACCAAAAGCGACATCATTTATATCATTCAGGTATTTTCGGGAAATAACATTATAAAAGTAGTCGCCACCGAGGATGAAATAAAGGATTTCAAAATAGGTCAAAAAGTATTGGTTGCCTCCAAAGCATTTAATCCAATCATTCAAGTTTTATCATAAAAAAAGAAAATTCTTTGAATTATATTTCGTAAATAAGTAAAAACACGTATGTTTGTAAAACATTTCTAAGTATTTTGTTTTGATTCAAAATTAAACTACAGTTCTTTCTTATAAACTTTTCAAAATATTTCAATGCCAGAAAACAAAAAATACGATATTAAAGTCAGACTTTGGGTGGAAGAAACCGAAGGTCCTTTTTTGGGTATTGGCAAAATCTGGTTATTGGAGAATATCGGCAAAACGGGTTCTATCACCAATGCGGCCAAAGAAATGAAAATGGCCTACCGTCAAGCTTGGCAATTAGTCGAAGAAATGAACAAACGCGCCGAAAGCCCTTTGGTAGAAAAACTACTTGGAGGAAAAGGCGGCGGCGGCGCCAAACTAACTGAAGCAGGAGAAAAAGCCATTCAAACATTCTATGAATTAGAAAAAAAGGTTCAAGATTTTGTAAAAAAAGAATCCCTTAGCCTAAAATTCTAGATTTTTTTTAATTAGCAGTATTCATTTTAAAACACACTGAATTATTATAATCAAAAACAACCAAAGCAAACAACTAACTATCAGTATTTATTTTTAAACATACTGAAAATTTATTATTTATGAAATTAAAATTATCTTTGATTCTAGCACTACTAAGCCTAAAAAGTATAGCGCAATCATCAATAGAAAAATCAAATAAAGAGCAAGATACCGTCAAAAAAGAAATTCTCAAAGAAATAGTGATTACAGCTTCCCGCACACAAGAAACTATTTTGCGTTCTCCTATAAGCATCGAACAATTAAAATCTTCCGATGCCAAAAAATTCGGTTCTCCATCCAATTTTGACGCATTGGAAAACTTAAAAGAGGTACAAGTTATCACTCCTAGTTTAGGTTTCAAAGTCATAAACACCAGAGGATTTGCCAACACAACCAATGTTCGATTTGCCCAATTAGTTGATGGAATAGACAATCAGGCTCCGCATCTTGGTGCACCGATAGCCAATGCGCTTGGAGCAAATGACCTTGACATCGACAAAATTGAAGTGATACCGGGATCGGCTTCCGCTTTGTATGGAATGAATGCCATTAATGGATTGGCGAATATCCAGACCAAAAATCCGTTTGAGTATCAAGGAATAAGCATTCAACAATTAACGGGGGTGAATCATACCAGCAACGTTGATCATTTTTCTCCTCAGCTTTTCTCCACAACCAATCTTCGTTATGCCAAAGCAATCAATTCAAAAATCGCTTTCAAAGTAAATGGTTCTATCACTAATGGAACCGATTGGGTTGCCGATAACCGAACCGATTTGGCTCCAAACATCAATGCTTCAACCAATCTATACGGCGATGACAATCCCGCTTATGACGAGGTAAATGGATATGGAAACGAATCGGCCAACCGAAAAACTTTGACCTTAAACGGAAAAAAATATGTAGTTTCCAGAACGGGTTATAGAGAAACCGATATTGCAGATTATGGCATTGAAAATTACAAATGGGATGGCGGATTGTACTTTAGACCCAAAAAAAGCCACGAACTAGCGGTAACTTACAAAGGAGCTTTGATTAATACAGTTTATCAGCGCTCCAATCGTTTTAGACTAGATGATTATAAACTAAGTCAATATGCGGTCGATTATCACACCGATATTTTTATGGTTCGCGCTTATTTAACTCATGAAAATACCGGAAATTCATATAATATGCGCTCTTTGGCAGAAAATATGGATCGGGCTTTTAAATCAGACGACCAATGGTTTACTGATTACACAACAGCCTATAAAAATGCCGTAACCAATGGATCTGCCGTAGCAGATGCTCATAAAATTGCAAGAACAACATCCGACCAAGGAAGATTTATTCCTGGCACAGAGGCTTACGAACAAAAGAAGGAAGAACTGGTTAACATCAATAACTGGGATTATGGTGCAGCACTACGCGTAAAATCAAGCCTCATTCATACTGAAGGTTTATTGAATTGGGACAAAGCTTTTGCGGACTTTTTCAAAAAAATTGACGCACAACTCTTAAGCGGATTTGATTACAGAACCTATATTATTGTGCCCGATGGAAATTATTTTATCAATCCAGTGGATAACGAAAAAAACCTAACCTATGGCAAAACAGGCGGTTTTACTCAATTAAGCAAGGATTTATTTAGCAAAAAATTACGCTTGAGTGCTGCAATCCGAGCTGATAAAGCCGATTATTTTGATGTGAAGTTTACGCCAAGAGTTACTGCAGTATATTCTCCAAAAGAGGCAATTAACTTCCGAACTTCTTACCAAAGCGGTTACCGATTCCCGAGTATCTTCGAAGGTTTTTCGAATGTAAACAGCGGTGGCGTAAAACGAGTTGGAGGATTGCGAATAATGTCTGACGGGATTTTCGAAAATTCTTACACCAAAGTTTCCATCGACAAATTTCAAACTCAGGTAACCAGCGACATCAACACTCTTGGTCTGACGCAAGCGCAAGCCATCGATAAAAACAAAGGAACAATACAAAAAAATCCATACACTTATTTAGAGCCTGAATTTGTTCGTTCTTTCGAATTTGGATTTAGAGGTGTTGCCTTAAAAAAGAGTTTGTTTATCGATGCTGACTTTTATTACAACAACTACGAAAACTTCATTGCGCAAGTGGAAGCCAGTATTCCAAACACTACCGATCCTTCGCAAATACCAACAGCTTTATATTCTAAAGCTACTCAAAGCCGTTACCGTTTATGGACCAACTCCAAAAGTAAAATATTCAATTATGGAAGCAGTTTAGGATTGAAATACCTATTCAACGAAATGTTTTCAGCTTTAGGAAATGTAACCTATTCCAAATTGGATCGAACCGATGACAAAGACGGATTGGAAGATGGTTTTAATACTCCGCAAATTATGACAAACGGAACAATAGTAGCCGATAATGTATGGGAAAACCTTGGTGCAAGTGTTACCTATCGCCAACAAAGCAAATATGATTATGTTTCCTTCTTAGTTAGTGGTGCTGTACCTGCTTATTGGTCAATGGACACGCAAATTAATTATACTTTCGAAAAACCAGGAGTTGTTGCCAAACTTGGAGGAACCAATATTTTGAACAAACCGTACTACTCTATTTTGGGAGGGCCACAAATTGGAGCGTTATACTACCTGTCACTAACTTGGAATATTGGTAGAATTTAAACCAAAAACCAATCTATCAGCTCCAATCCAACAGCTAAAAAGCGTTATTTACACGAAACTTAAAACTTTGGTTGCCTTTAACTTCAAATTAAAGAATATGTTTATTATTTTTACCCCATAATAACAACATACTATGGCTTCATCCTTTGATAAATTCCAAAAACGCAGGTTACTTTCCTCTTATTTCTCGGTAGTTCTGAGTATATTCTTAGTATTATTTCTTTTAGGAATACTGGGCTTTTTCATTATAAATTCTAAAAAACTGGCTGACGATTTCAAAGAAGAAATTGCGATGACAGTATTTTTTAAGAACGAAGCTAATGACAGTATTGTAAAAGCTTTTGGAACTGAATTAAAAACGACTCGTTTTGCAAAATCATTTGCATATGTTTCCAAAGAAGCTGCCGCAAAACAGCATTCGGATATTATTGGCGAAGATTTCATGACATTTTTGGGTGAAAATCCTTTGCAAAACTCATACGATATTCACTTAAAAGCCAACTTTGTTGAAAGAGACAGTATCGCCAAAATCGAATCCAGCTTGCGCAAAAACGCAATGGTTTCGGATATTGTTTATGACAAACAGTTAGTGAATCTAGTTAACGACAACATCAAAAAAGTGAGTATGTGGATATTAATCGTTAGCGGATTTTTGACGGTTATCGCTGTATTATTAATCAATAGTTCATTGCGTTTGTCTATTTATTCCAACCGATTTATTATTAAAACCATGCAAATGGTTGGTGCTACAAAATCTTTTATTCGAAAACCATTTGTAATGCGCAGCATAAAACTAGGAATGATTGGAGCTGGCCTTGCTGTTTTTGCATTATTAGGCGTACTCATTTATCTTGAAAACAGTTACCCAAGTCTAGGAATATTAGATGACAAATTAATAATAGCGATTGTATTGGTTGCCATATTTGGAATTGGCGTTTTGATTACTTGGCTAAGCACCTATTTTGCAACACAACGATTCCTGAATTTAAGAACAGACGATCTTTATTAATTGCAGATTTTCGATTAACGATTGTAGATTTTTTGATTTATACATAAACATAAAAACAGAGGATGAGATTACTTCGTCCCTGGCAATGACAAAATGAAAAACGAAGAAAACAAACACGAATTCCTTTTTAAAAAAGTAAACTATAAAATTCTATTAATTGGAATTGGCGTAATTGTATTAGGTTTTATACTAATGTCTGGTGGTGGCAGTGATGATCCTAAAGTATTTAACGATTCTGTTTTTGATTTCCGAAGAATTCGCTTGGCGCCAACTACAGTTCTAATTGGTTTTGGAATTACTATTTATGCAATTCTTAAAAATCCTAAAAAAGCATAAATGAATACATTACAAGCTATCATCCTTGCTATCATTGAGGGGATTACTGAGTTTTTACCTGTTTCTTCTACTGGACACATGATTATCGCTTCCTCCTTTTTTGGAATAGCGCACGATGATTTCACCAAACTTTTTACTATTGTAATTCAATTGGGAGCCATCTTATCGGTTGTAATTTTGTATTTCAAACGCTTTTTTCAATCCTTTGATTTTTATTTCAAATTATTAGTCGCCTTTATTCCTGCTGTTGTTTTTGGTTTGCTTTTCAGCAAAAAAATTGACTCTTTACTCGAAAACCCAGTAACAGTTGCGGTGTCATTATTGATAGGCGGTATTATTCTATTAAAAGTAGATCAATGGTTCAACAACCCAAATACCTCTGAAACCTCACAAGAAATCACTTATTTGCAGGCTTTAAAAATTGGTTTATTCCAATGTCTTGCCATGATACCTGGAGTTTCCAGAAGTGGTGCTTCAATTGTTGGAGGAATGTCACAAAATCTATCTAGAACTTCAGCTGCCGAATTTTCTTTCTTTCTAGCTGTTCCAACAATGCTTGGAGCTACGGCAAAAAAATGCTACGATTATTATAAAGACGGATTTGTATTGTCTGACGATCAAATCAATTTACTGATTATAGGAAATGTGGTTGCTTTTATTGTTGCTCTTTTGGCTATTAAAAGTTTTATTGGTTTCTTGACAAAAAACGGATTTAAAGTTTTTGGCTACTATCGTATTATCGCTGGAATTGTATTGCTGGCAATTCATTATTTCATCCATCCTTTGACCGTAATTTAATGACAACCGAAGATTTTTTAGACGGTCAAATTCTCTTAATTGACAAACCTTTGCACTTTACTTCTTTCCAAGCGGTAAATAAGCTCAAATATGCGTTAATCAATAAAGCAGGATTGCCAAAAAAATTCAAGATTGGACATGCTGGCACTTTAGATCCATTAGCTTCTGGCCTATTATTAGTCTGTACTGGAAAATTCACTAAAAGAATCTCCGAGCTTCAGGGCCAAGCCAAAGAATATACTGGAACATTCTATATTGGAGCAACGACACCTTCATACGATTTAGAAACCGAAATTGATCAAACTTTCCCAATAAATCATATCGATGAATCTTTGATTCACGAAACGGTAAAACAATTTTTAGGAGAAATTGATCAAAAACCGCCTGTTTTTTCGGCTATAAAAAAAGATGGCGTTCGCTTATACGAACACGCACGTGCTGGTGAAACCGTAGAAATTGCTTCAAGAAAAACTACCATTCATGAATTTGAAATCACTAGAATTGCACTTCCTGAAATTGATTTTAGAGTAGTTTGCAGCAAGGGAACTTACATTCGTTCCTTGGCTTTTGATTTTGGGAAAGCCATGAATTCAGGTTCACACTTAACAGCTTTGCGCAGAACGAAAATTGGAGATTACAATGTCGAAGATGCTATTAATGTAAATGATTTTGAAGCTACTTTAATTCAAAATCAATAATTTAGCATTCTCAAATATTTCCTTACAACTTTTAGTATTCATATCCACATAAAAAAACACATTACAAATACAAAATTGGATTTGTGATGTGTTTTAATCTTTTAAACAGTGTTAATAAACACTCTTATAGCTCATCTTCATTATCTCTTAATTCTTAATAATGAGTAGGGCCATCATTCCCAAACAGCAAATGCGTGAAATAGTCATAAACCCTTTCAAATAGCTTTTTCATAACGTAGTTTTTTAAATAGTTGAACAATATCTAAACACTCCAATAAAAAAAGTAAATCAAAAACAATAGATCTGGTAATCAGGCACTAAGATACATATTTTTGTCATAAAATAAAAAAAAACAGCCTTACAAACAACCTATGGATATGAAACAAAAATATCAGACTACAATACATGATCCGGCATTTTTATTTTATACCTCTTAATTTATTTACAAAACGCTAAATACAAACGCATCTTTTATAGAATACATCATCGCTGTAACTTCATTTTGTACAGACAGCCCTTTATCGCGCAAATACCACAACTGCAATTGCCCTTTACCCTCTTCATCAATCATCCCAAATTGTTCTTTATAATTCACAATTAAATCAGTAGCTCCTTTGGGTCTTGGTCCCCAATGACAGCACACTTTTCCAAATTCTTTATCAATAATCAAAAGTTTTGGAATGGCTCTTCCTCCATTTGTCAAATATTGATTCATCAAATCATCATTCAAATCTCTGAAAATGATTTTCAATTTTATTTTATCAGATTCGAGAGCCATTTTATTCAATATTGGCAAAATTTGAGCGGCGTCTCCGCACCAGCCTTCAGAAATGACTAACCAGATATATTCTTTTTTTAATGCTTTTAGTTTAGACTTGATTTCATCAGTAACAACAATTGTTTTGTCCAAACGTTTCAGTCTTGTTTCGTTCAAAGCAGTATAATTCAACAAATCTTCCGATTGTTCATTCCCTGTTGACTTCCCTTCTGCCAGCAAATCGCTCACAATTTTTTTATACTCTGAATAGGAATGACTATTAAACAATGCTTTGGCGACTAGATTTTTCATTTATCAACTAATTTAATTATACTATAAATAAATTTACATATTGTTATTGATTATCTAGCCGTTTATTTCATCATTTTTTGGTGATTACTTTACCGTTGCCTCAACAACAATATGCTCATTTAATATACAAATTTATTTGACACAAATTTAGGGATATGATTATATTTAAAATGTGATAAAAATCATCTTGGAACAAACAAAATGCATAAATTTATTAAATGAATAAAAACACAAAATCAATAGGCTTAATACTTTCTGGAGGAGGATCAAAAGGAATCGCTCATGCAGGCGTATTACAATTTCTGGAAGAAAAAAACATTCTTCCACTGCAGATTGCCGGTTCAAGTGCGGGCTCCATTGTTGCTGCCTTATATGGGAGCGGCAAATCTCCTGCAGCCATTTTGGACTTCTTTAAATCAATTTATTTTTTCCATTGGAAACATGTTACTTTTTCAAAAGCGGGTTTAATTGATTCCGAATCATTTAAAGAATATTTTTATGATATTTTTAAAGACACCACTTTGTCTGAACTCAAAATTCCGGTATATATCACGGCAACGGATATGATTAAAGGGAAATCAAAAATATTTGGACCAGAAACAAGAACGATAGATGCAATTTTGGCATCATCATCATTCCCTGGAATAATGTCTCCTTATGAGGTTGATGGCCAATTATACAGCGACGGAGGAATACTCAATCATTTTCCAACTGATATTCTAAAAGAGAAATGCGAAACTTTAATTGGTGTTTATGTTAGCCCGATTCAAAAAATTCAAGCCAGTGATCTAAATTCAATCAAATCGGTAACGGCAAGAGCTTTTGATTTGCTTTCGGCAAATTCCAGCACCCAAAAGTTTGATCATTGCAATTGGCTGATTGAACCCGAAGCTTTATCTCAATATAGCACATTCGAAACCAGTAAAATTAAGATGGAAGCTATTTTTAATATTGGATATGAATCTGCTAAAAATTCTTACGAAAAACTTAATTTAAATATTTAAGGAACACTTTTTTCAAAAAAAACAGAATATGTCTATATTTGCACAAATTTCGCAACATTGAACCCAAACGAGTGATGCAGATTTACTTTCGATAAATGAAAGGAAACCTTAAAAAACAAAATTGACTGATGAAATACAAAAGAATCCTTCTGAAATTAAGTGGCGAAGCTTTAATGGGTGATCTACAATACGGTATTGACCCGAAACGATTGGCCGAATATGCTGATGAAATCAAGCAAATTCATACCACAGGAGTTGAAATCGCTATAGTAATTGGTGGAGGAAACATTTTTAGAGGTGTTGCAGGAGCCAGTAAGGGAATGGATAGAGTACAAGGAGATTATATGGGAATGCTTGCTACAGTTATTAACGGAATGGCGCTGCAGGGAGCTCTTGAGGACAAAGGAATGAAAACCCGCCTGCAGACAGCTTTAAAAATGGAATCCATTGCAGAGCCTTATATCAAAAGAAGAGCGGACCGCCACTTAGAAAAAGGAAGAATTGTAATTTTTGGAGCTGGAACCGGAAACCCATATTTCACTACTGATACCGCAGCTGTTTTGCGCGGAATCGAAATCAATGCTGATGTTATTTTAAAAGGAACTCGCGTTGACGGTGTATATGACTGTGATCCGGAGAAAAATGCAGGAGCAGTAAAATTTGATTTCATCTCTTTTGATGATGTATTGAAAAAAGGATTAAATGTAATGGATACAACAGCATTTACTTTAAGCCAAGAAAACAAATTGCCAATTGTCGTTTTTGATATGAACAAATCAGGAAATCTATTGAAAATTTGTCAAGGAGAAAATATAGGAACAGTAGTTAATATATAGTTAGCAGTATTGAGTGTTCAGTTTGCAGTAAAACTGATCACTAAAAACTGATCACTGACTGACCACTAAATAAAAAAAAATGACAGAAGAAATTGAATTTATATTAGATAGCACAGAAGAATCAATGACAGGTTCTATCGAGCATTTAGAAAAAGCATTTCTAAACATTCGTGCAGGAAAAGCTTCGCCAGCAATGCTGGGCAGTGTTTTTGTAGATTATTATGGGTCTGCATCACCACTATCGCAAGTATCAAAAATCAGCGTTCCGGATGCCAGAACAATTACGTTACAGCCTTTTGAAAAAAACATGCTGCATCCGATTGAAAAAGCAATTATGATTGCTAATCTTGGATTCAATCCCATGAATAATGGCGACTTGATTATCATTAGCGTTCCGCCTCTTACAGAAGACCGAAGACGCGAATTGGCTAAACAATCTAAAGTTGAAGCTGAAGATGCTAAAATCGGAATTAGAAATGCCCGAAAAGATGCTAATTCTGATATCAAAAAATTAGAAAAAGAAGGAACTTCTGAAGACATTTGCAAAAGCGCCGAAGAAGAAGTTCAAAACCTGACTAATTCTTATATTAAAAAAATTGACGAGCTTCTAGCGGTAAAAGAAGCCGAAATCATGAAAGTTTAATCTTTCATTATGAAGCTATTATAAAATCTGTCTTGTTTTTTAGAACTAGACAGATTTTTTTATTCTTATTTTTGTGCAACAAAACATAAAAAAAACGTTCTATATTAAACCGTTTTTATGAAGCACTTTATTTTACTGTTCTTCCTTTTTACGCTTTCGCTTCAAGCGCAATTTCAAGTAAATGGAATTGTGAAAGACGCTTCTACACAAAAAATTCTTCCCTTTGCCTCTATTGTTTCAAATGACGGTTCCAATACCATTTCGGATGTAGATGGAAAATTTACTCTTACATCCAAAAACAAACTAACTGCAATAACGGTTTCTTACGTTGGGTATGTAAACACAATAATTACCGCAACAAACAACCAGCAGTTTTACAGGGTCGCTCTTCTTCAAAAAACAAACCAACTCAACGAAGTTCTGGTTTCTAATGAAAATCCAGCATTGGCTATTATAAAGAAAGCCATTCAGAACAAGGCGCAAAACAATCCTCAGGAAAAACTCAAAAGCTTTGAGTTCAAATCCTACAACAAACTCATTGTTACCGCCAATCCAGACTCTATTAATGGCATTATAGACTCTGTATTTGTATCCAATTCATTTGAGACTTATTTTAAAAAACTCGACTCTACAGATTACAAATTTAAACAGCTCATCAAGAAACAGCATTTGTTTCAAACCGAGAAAGTATCAAAATACCAATATGACGGCAAAAGATTAAAAGAAACTATTTTGGGAACAAGAATGGCAGGATTCAAACAGCCTGTTTACGAAATCCTTACGTTTAACCTTCAATCATACTCCATATACGATTCTAAATACGAGCTTTTTGAAACCAAATACAAAAGTCCCATTGCCAATGATGCCTTACAAAAATATAACTTCAAACTGCTGGATACTGTAACTATAGATGGTAGAAACACCTATATGATTTATTTTAAAGACAAAAAAGAAAAAAGAGCTGCCGGTCTTGAAGGAATCTTGTATGTCGATGAAATTAATTTTGGAATTGCAAAAGCGATTATGCGCATCAAGGGCATACTGGACATTAGCGGTATTCATGAATTTCAATTCATTCCAGAAAAATATTTATGGTTTCCTACCGCGACAAAGTTTAAAATTGTAAAAGGGACCAATGATGATGATATAAAAATATTGGGAGGAACAATTCAATTTGACGGCGACATTAAAGAAGATTTAACTCCCAGAAAAAGAGTCGAATCCGATTATATCTACCTGCTCTCCCAAACTACAAATTTTGACATTCAATACAATACTCCAGTAGCAATCAAAAAACCAATAGTTAAAGTAGAAATTAAAGACAATGCCATAAACAAACCCGAAAGCTTTTGGACTGAATACCGCAAAGACAGTTTGGACAGCCGAAGTGAGAAAACCTATTTATCACTAGACAGTATTTCGATAAAAAAAAGAATTGAAAGCAGGCTAAATTTTGGGCGCAAAATTTTAACGGGCTACCTACCTCTTAAGATTTGGGATTTTGATTTACGAAAAATATTAAGTTACAATAATTATGAAGGATTGCGGTTGGGAATTGGTGGTATAACCAATGATTTTTTTTCCAAAAAATACCGTCTGGAAGGCTACACCGCTTATGGACTTCGAGATTATAATTTCAAGTACAATTTAGGAATAGCCACTAGAATTAATAAATTCTCCAATACTTGGGTTGGGATAAGCTATACTGATGACCTTAAAGACATTGCAAGTACAGACTATGTTGTCGAAAAAAAAGCATTCAAAATCTATGATCCGCGTTCGATCAATTTCAATACTTTTTATAGGTATGAACATTGGAGAATAGCGTTAGAATCCAAGATTATTCCAAAAGTAGAAAGTGTTTTAACCCTAGCCAATACTTTTGTAACACCTCAATTTGAATATACTTACAACCTGAATGGCAAATTATATAATACTTACACTATGACTGCAGTAACTCTCTCTTTAAAATGGAGCCCATACAGTGATTATATGCAAACTCCAACAGGAAGGGTTGAATCCGAAAAAAGATTTCCCAAATTTACTTTTCAGCTGACTCAATCACTTCCCGATATTTTGAATAATGATTTTAGTTATACCAAAGTTGACTTCAAAGCCGATTATCAAATCAAATATTTAAATGGACAGCGAACTTTTTTGTTGTTTGAAGCTGGACGTGCCTTTGGTGATCTACCACTTCCTCAATTATACAGCAACACTCCAAATAATTTAAACAACGAAACTATTTTTAAGAGAATTACATTTGCGGGTAAAAACAGTTTTGAAACGATGTATTTCAATGAGTTTTTCTCTAGTGAATTCATGTCTTTTCAGTTCAAGCACGGCCTTAACAGAATTCACATTTTCAATAAATTAAAGCCTTCTCTTGATTTTGTAACCCGAATGGCATGGGGAAATATGAAAAGCTCAGAAAATCATATTGGAATTGACTTTAAAACCTTGAATAAAGGTTTCTTTGAATCTGGTATCGAACTCAATAAAATATTCAACGGATTGGGACTTGGTGGCTATTACCGCTATGGTCCAAACCACTTAAGCAACATCAAAGACAATATTGCCGTAAAACTGACATTCATTCTTGATTTGGGGATATAGAAAAAATGGTTGTGTTCATAAAAACTCAAAATATGCCCTCCAAAATAGTTGCCTTTCGTAACAATTTCTCAATGCAAGTTATCTCCTGAAAACATCTCGAAATTGATACAACAATCGTTCTGTCAATCTTAAATCTTCGGTAATAATCTCAGCACTTCCCGACATCTCCCGTTGAAACGGGATTGTTCTATGATAGGAAGTTTCCAGTTTTTTGGGCAGAATCACATCAATCAAAAAATTACCGTCTTTATCGGGAGTTAATGAAATATTCTTGATTTTACCATTTAACATTCCGTACTGATTGTCTGGAAAATTAGTCAATCTAATATTTACCTCTTGACCAACTTGTATTTTTCCAGAATTCAGGGCAGGTGCTTTTAATTTTCCGACATACCCTTTTTCCAACGTTGGAATTACAGCAAAAATAGCATCACCAGCGGTAATGGTTTGATTGGCTGTCCAGATTTGTAAAAAAGATACTTTACCAGCAACCGAAGATTGCAATACATAGGCTAGTTCCCAATCTTTAATTACTTTTTTTAATTGATAATATGCTTGCGTTTTATTACTCTCCAAATTAACTTCTTCCTTAGTTCCATTAATTTTAGTGTTTTTACTATTTTTTGAATTATCAATAAGAGCCGATTTCAATTGCGAAATAGTACTCAACAAACCTCTATAACTTTTCTCCGATTGAAGACAACCTAGTTTTTTATTTTCAAAATCATGAGCTGAAATCACTCCTTTATTAAACAGGGTTTCATAACGATTGACCTCACTTTTTTGTAATAATAATTCGTTTTCATTCAAACTTTTTTGTTGCTGCGAAATAGCTAGGCGAGCTGAAATCTGAACACTTTCAGAAGTTTGAGCATTTCCTTCAACTTTGTAAGGCTGTAAATCATTGTTTAATTCATTGGCAATATAAGCGGCATGAAATCCTGCATAAGCACTTTCAATATACTAATTTTTGCCTTTTTGTACAAATTTTCTCCACAAATATTAATCGAACTGAGGTTAATAGTAACGTTTTTCATGTTCCTTTTTTAAGATTTAATAATCAATACCGAAGGCGTATTATTGAGCCAAGTACTATGCGAATCAATAAGTTTTTTCCAGCTTTCTAAACTAATAATCATTAAATCCTGCTGTTCCAAAAATTCTTTTTTGATGGTTCTTTCCTGCATCATCATGATATGATTGGGCGCTATCTGTTCGATAGAACGAACCACTTCCTGAATTTCCCTGTTTTTTCTGACCTCGCCCATCGCATCCAAAACCGTAATTTGAGAGCCATTATTGTGTATCAGTTTTTGGGCAAATTCCATCAGAAAACCATCTTCTGCAGAGAAAATGGGTATAAAAACCCGATTGATTTCTTCCAGTTCTTTATCGACAAGGATTCCAACAGGCATTTTGCTGTTAGCGATAATTTGTCTGGTTCTTTCATCAAAAGGAGAATTTTCGAATAAGCCTTCCTTACCGGTAATTTTATCGATTAAACGATCTGGATTGATAATTCGCGTAGTGAAACCAAGTACTTTCCCAAGTAATGTTCCTTCAAAAATAGACTGTCCCAAACCGACCAATAACAAATCATAATCACCGTGATTAGCCGTCTCTGTTATTTCAGAATCAATATCATTGGACACTTTAAATAGTGTGACAATTTTTTGTTCCAAATTTTCCGATTCTGAAATAACCGGCAAAAAGACTTCTTTTTCATGATCTTTTACGTCAAAGGAATGCAGCTCCGAAGTTAAGGACAAATGCATTGCCGTTACAATCGTATTTCCTCCCTGTTTTTTCACGAGACTGTTTGCCACTTTAAGCAGCGTTTTCCCTTTATCGGCAGTCGCAAAAGAAATAAGGATTTTGAACTTGCTTTTCTTGCTGATTTCTTCAGGTATAATAGTCGGTTTATCTCTAAAAATATAGTTAATTAAATCCAAAGCCGGTCCTGTCATAAAGGTTGTCACCAAAGCCATAATTACCATCATTGTAAAAATTTGGGTGGACAAAACACCTAAATCGTATCCAATGTTTAACACTACCAATTCCATTAAACCTCTCGTATTCATTAAGGTTCCAATAGACAAACTATCTTTCCAGCTATGACCCACAAATTTTGCTGCAAGTGCGCTTCCAAAAAATTTTCCTGCAACAGCAACCAAAATAATGATTCCAGTAATTTTCCATAAATGCGGATCATCAATCAATCCGATCTGCGTTCTTAAACCTGTGAAAACAAAAAACAAAGGAAGTAAGACAACTACAGAAACGTCTTCAATTTTTTCGATAAAAATAGAACGGAATTTATTGTTCTCCGGCATGATTGCACCTGCTAAAAATGCTCCAAACAAAGCATGAATCCCTATCAATTCTGAAACATAAGAAGAGAGTAATAAGGTCAAAAAGAAAATAGCTACAACTGGTTTGCTTAAACTTTCTCTTGTAGCATTCAAATCACCCACTTTTTTTAGAAAAGGGCGAACCACTTTCAGCATCAGCAACACATAAAATACTGCCAATGCAATAACATATAAAGAGCTGGTAAACGAACCTGCTTTTACAATGGCAATTACTGCTGCCAAAATACACCATGCAGTGATATCATCAGCGGCTGCACAAGTAATTACAATCGCCCCTAATTTCGTTTTATGAATACCGCGTTCCCTAACAATCCCAGCCAAAACAGGAAATGCAGTAATACTCATAGCAATTCCCAAGAACAAGCCAAAAGAAATAAATTCGACCCCTTGAGGAGCAAAAGAGTGATAAATATAATAGGCCAAACCTAAACCTAGCGCAAATGGAATGATGATACTCGCATGACTAATAACTACTGCATCGTGGGCTTTATTTTTGAGCGCTTTCAAATCGAGTTCCATCCCAATAACAAACATAAAAAGGATTAACCCAATTTGGCTTAAAAACTGCAAGTTGCCTAATGAATCTTTTGGAAACAGCATTCCCGAAAATTCAGGAAAATACATCCCAATTAAAGAAGGTCCCAAAACAATACCTGCTATCATTTCGCCAATTACTGTTGGTTGTCCAATTTTTCTGCAAACCCAGCCAAAAAAACGAGCGACCAAAATTATAGTTACAATCTGCGCCAAAAGAATAGCCAAAGGATGCTGTAAATTTTGAGCCATTGATGTCAAAAAATCATTCCAATGTCCATTTTCTATGTGGTGAGGAACAATATCCCTTCCTATTTCTAATGTTTTACCTTTTAGAATAATCCAATAAATCAAAACCGAAAATCCGCCTATAATGCTCAAATAGAAAAAAGAATTTTTAATATTTCTCATACGAAACTACTCTTATAAATTAATTTAATTTTCATGCAAATATGAGAACTGATTTTGGAGGTATAAAACGAATTGCAGTCTAATTTTAGGACAATGTAACAAGAGCGCAAAACTTTGTAATAAGAACTACAAATAAAAGAATTTTGTCAAATACATTGTTAAACATATAAGTCATATAAGATTTTAATTTGACTAAAATCGAATAAAAACCAACAGTTCATTTAAGCAAAATCACTTACCCTTACAAAGAACGTCTTTAACTTATATTTCCTTTTTAACCACTAATTTGACAAACTAACTTTTTAAACTTATATGACTTATATGTTTAAAAATAAAGTGAGACTAAATTATACTTTCACTTTCGATAAAAAATCATTTCTATACGTTTCACTCAAAACCAGCACAATTGGTTTTCCGTTTTTTTCATGAAGAGAAAGCATAATTTCGTTATGATTGAAAAACTGCACTGCCGATATGGCAATGATTTCTTTTTTATTTACTCTGCAAAAATCAGCTTTGGGAAGCTGCTTTAACAAGGAATCAAAATTGATGTTTTTAAGCAACATAAAACTTCCGTCTGCAAGAAGAACTTCCTTGTCTCTGCTATCAACTGAAGCCGTTTTGATGTATTGAATCTGATTAAAATACAATAGTGCTTTGCCTTTGTCAGTATTCAAATGAATAAATTTCTTTGAATCGTCCCGCTTTTGAAATCGTTCCAAAGCCTTGGCAACCGCTCTTTCTAAACGTTCTTTGGTAACAGGTTTAGTAATGTAATCGACTGCATCAATATCAAAAGCTTCGGAAGCGTAATTTTTATAGGCAGTGGTAAAAATTACCAATTTATTTTGCAGTAGATTCGCCAAAGTCAAACCATCGATTCCCGGCATTTCGATATCCGAAATACACAAATCAAAATCGAGATTGGGAACTTCGTCCAATAATTTTTGAGGATCGTTAAAAGACTTTATGATTTCTAATTCTGGGATCTGTTCACAAAGCATTTTCAGGTAAGTTAGACCCGGCAATTCATCGTCAAGCAGTAAACATTTGATTTTTGTATTCAAGCAGATTGATTTTTAAATGCGCAATATAAATGTCATTTTCGACAAATTTATCCAATTTGAACTGATTTTTGTATATAATTTTTAATCGTTGTTCCAATGTTGCTGCGCCAATACCGCTTCGTTCTTTTTTTAAGGCTTTCTTCTCCGAAATTTTATTAGAAACGGTCAAATAGAAACAATTATCCTTAAACTCAAACAGTATCGAAATAAAAGCGTCAGCACTTTGCAGATCGGCATGTTTAAAAGCATTTTCGATTAAATCTATCGAAATCAGCGGTGCCAGAAGATTCTGTTCATACAGCTTTTCTTCTTCATTAATCTTAGTTTTAACTTTCAATTCAAAAAGCGGACTCACTTTAATTTTATTAATTTCAATCAGATTCAGAGCAAACTGAATTTCTTCTTTTGGAGAAACAAACTTTTTTTGGCTTTCGTACAAAATATAGTCTAAAACATTGGCGAGTTTATCCAAAGCAAAATACGTTTGGTAAGCATGCGATTGAATCGAATTAAGAATATTCTTGAAAAGATGCGGATTGAGTTTGGATTCTAATGTTTCCAACTGCAGATTGTTGACTTTCATTTCAAGCAGGCCAAATTGCTCTTCGACGTTCTTTTTTGCTTTGCCAGATTCAATCAATCGATAGACAAGATAGCAAAGCACCACAACGAATACCAGAATAATTACCAGTAAAACATATATGAGGGTGTTGTTTTCTTGTGTGTTATTCATTTTAGATTAGATTTTACAGAATTAAAAAAGAAGTACTATATTCTAAAATTAACAGTATTTAATTTTAAACATATAAGTCATGTAAGTTAAAAAAAACAGTTTCTCAAATTAGGGTTAAAAAGTAAATATAAGTTAAACATCATCTTTGTAAGGCTATGTAGCTTTACTTAAATGGACTATTATTTTTACTTGATTTTATTCAAATTAAAAACTTATATGACTTATATGTTTAACAATCCATTCGACAAAATGCTGTTATTTACTTACTACATTAATGTGCCGACACAAATTTCAATCCGATTATAGACGATATCAAAGTAAATAAGAAGAAAAGTCTCCAGAAAGTTGCCGGCTCTTTGAACACAAAAATCCCGACCAAAACAGTTCCAACCGCCCCAATTCCTGTCCAGACTGCATAAGCCGTACCAATTGGCAAGGTTTGAGAAGCTTTGTACAATAGCGCCATACTAATCGAAAGCGCTATAAAAAAACCAACCATCCACAAAGTAGATGTCATTCCAGTAGTTTCTTTGGCTTTGCCCAAACAAGTCGCAAAACCTACTTCAAAAAAACCAGCTATTATAAGTAAAATCCAATTCATAATTTACGGTTTTATAATCAACACAGACGGCACACCACTTAACCAAATCGGGCGAGAATCCAATAAGTCTTTCCAACTTTCCAAACTAACAATCATTAAATCTTGTTTGATTAAAAAATCTTCCGTCAAAATGGTTTCATTATCCAGAATAACGTTGTTAGGAAACTTTTGTTTTAAAGAACCTAGAGCGCTTGCAATTACAAAATTCGATTGCATATGACCATTGATATCCAAAAAGGAAACCGCAGCATTATTATTGAAAATTATTTTTTGAGCATAATCAATCAGAAAAGAGTCTTCGGAACCATATATAGGGATAAAAACCTGATTTACTTCTTTTAAATCTTTATCAATCAAAACTCCCAATGGCATTTTTACTTTCAGAACAATTTGTCGTGTTCTTTCATCAAATGGTGAATTCGCGAACAAGCCTTCTTTACCGGTAAATTTATCCAACAATCTTTCGGGGTTAATGATTCGCGATGTAAAACCAATTACCTTACCCAGTAAAGTTCCTTCAAACATGGATTTTCCTAATCCTACCAGCAATAAATCGTAATCGCCTTGATTGGCAATGTCAATTATTTCAGTATCAATATCGATTGTGGCTTTAAAAATAGGAGTTATTTCTTGTTTTAAAAGGACTGCTTCTTTCATGATAGGATTAAAACTGCTTTTCTCCTTATCTTCCATATTGAAAGTATGCATTTCGTCACTCAAAGACAAATGCAGTGCAGTGATAGTAGAGGTCTCTTTTTGCTTTTTCACCAAGCTGTGAGCCAATCGCAGCAAAGATTTTCCTTTTTCATTATTCCCAAAAGAAATCAAAACTCTGTACTTACTGTGATTTACTTCTTCGTCATGGTCAGTTATATCATTGGTTTTAAAAATATAATTGATTAAATCTAAAGCTGGTCCGGTCATAAAAGTGGTCACCAAAGCCATGATAACCATCATCGTAAATACCTCGGTAGTAAGAACCCCAAGAGCCAAACCAATATTCAAAACGATTAATTCCATCAAGCCTCTAGTATTCATCAAAGCTCCAATGACAAGACTGTTTCTCCAGCTTTGCCCAACGAATTTGGCAGCCAAAGCACTTCCCAAAAACTTACCTGCTACAGCTACCAGAATGATAAAGCCAGTAACTTTCCATAAATACGGTTCGTTTATTAACCCAATTTCGGTACGCAATCCTGTGAACACAAAGAACAAAGGCAATAACAATATTACAGATACGTCTTCGACTTTGGAAATAAAAACAGTTCTGAATTTAGGAATATCAGGCATAATCGCGCCCATCATAAAAGCGCCAAACAGCGCATGAATCCCTATTAATTCTGTAGCATAGGAAGATATAATTAACAGTAAAAAGAAGATTGCAACAACGGGTTTACTCAAACTGTCTTTGGAACCATATAAATCTCCAATTCGCTTCAAGAAAGGCTTAACCAGAAAGATCATCATAACCACATAAAGTCCGGCCAATAAAATAATATACATAGAACTCTCAAAAGTTCCTGCTTTTACAATAGCGATTACAACGGCCAATAAACACCAGGCTGTAATATCATCGGCGGCAGCACAAGTAATTGCGATTGCCCCCAATTTGGTTTTATGCATGCCTCTTTCCTGAACAATTCGTGCCAAAACAGGAAACGCAGTGATACTCATTGCAATCCCCATAAACAAGCTGAAAGAAAGGAATTTAACTCCCTCTGGAGCAAAACGATTGTAAACAAAATAAGCCAATCCAATTCCTAGCGCAAACGGAATAACAATACTCGCATGACTAATAACAACTGCTTCTTTCGCTCTGTTTTTCAACACTTTGATATCGAGCTCCATACCAATTACAAACATAAAAAGTATCAGTCCAATCTGACTCAAAAATTTTAAATTCTCTAAGGAATCGGCGGGAAAAAGTGCATGAAAAAAATCAGGAAAATACAGTCCCAATAAGGATGGTCCAAGTGCAATACCGGCAATAATTTCTCCAATTACCGATGGCTGTCCTATTTTTTTGAAAATCCATCCAAAAAGTCGGGCAACAAGAATAATCATTATAATTTGTGCTAATAAAATAGCCAAAGGATCTTGAACATTATGAACCATTGAAGTCAAAAAATCTCCCCAAGAATCTCCGCTTCCAGCTGGAGCAATGATTGTTTCACTGCCTTCAAGCTTTTTCCCCTCCTTGACTATCCAATAAATCAAGGCCGTAAAACCACCTGTAACTCCAAAATAAAACAATGCATTTCTGTACTTTTTCATAAACTATCTTCAATAATTTTCGTGTCAACCTGAAAAAAATCAAATATATATAAATTACAAGCTACAACGTTGCTTAGGCATAAAATAAAAATAAAAAATTAACAATTAAATTAACAAAAAGCATTCTTGAAAACACAAGGAATATAGCTGTTTTAACTACCTTTGTGGATTTTAAAAAATTGACATGATCAAATGGTTCAGTTTAGGATTTTGGGAATTAATCGCCAGAGTCGTACTTCGAAATAGAATTTTAATGTTATCGATTATTGTAGCGATAACGGTTTTATTGGCAATGCAATGGAAAAACATCCATTTTACGCACACAGAAGCCAATATGCTTCCCGATGACAATATCGTCAACATTGAATACAATGCCTTTTTGGACAAGTTTGGCGAAGAAGGAAATTTGGTCATTATTGGCGTAAAGGACAAAACATTTTTTACTCCAAAAGCTTATGCCGCTTGGGTAAAATTAATGAACAGCCTAAAAGAAGACAAAGCAGTTGATTTAGTTATTTCGATAAATGATCTAAAGAAATTACAAAAAAACGAACCTCTTCAAAAATTCGAATTAGTTCCTTTTGTTGATCAAAGCAAAACCACAGACAAAGCATATCTTGAAAAAATAAAAAAAGAGCTTTTTAATGATATGCCTTTTTACGAAGGACTGCTCTTCAATAAAAGATCAGGAACAATACGTTCAGCCATTTATTTGGACAAAAAAATTGTAAATACTCCAGCCAGAAAGGATTTTATCACAGACCGATTAGTTCCTGCCGTAGAAACATTTGAAAAAGAAACCAAAATAGACCTTCGCGTTTCTGGAATGCCTTACATCCGAACACTTAATTCGCAGACTATTATAAGTGAAATAAGTCTTTTCATAGGAGCCTCATTACTCGTAACTTCATTGCTTTTCTTTTTCTTTTTTAGAAGTTTTAGAGCCACTTTAATTTCAATAGTTATTGTGATTATTGGGGTAATGTGGTCTTTTGGTTTCTTAGGATTATTAAATTATGAAATCACTGTTTTAACCGCTTTAGTGCCTTCTTTAATTATTGTAATTGGAATCCCAAATTGCATTTTCCTTACCAATAAATACCATCAGGAATACAAAATTCACCGAAATAAAGCCAAAGCACTGCAGCGTGTTACTACCAAAGTAGGGATGGCAACGCTCATGACCAATTTGACCACCGCTATTGGTTTTTTCACCTTTATCACCTCAAATAACAAACTGCTTATTGAGTTTGGAAACGTGACTTCAATTAACATTCTGGCATTGTTCTTTTTATGCATTATTGTAATTCCAATTTTTCACAGTTACATTCCAGCGCCAAAAGAACGCCATATTGAACATCTAGATCGAGGTTATGTAAAATCATTTATGGACTGGATTTTACGAAATGTAAAAGAAAGTCGTTTTTCTATTTACGTGGTTGCTGTTTCATTGCTTGTAATCAGCATTATAGGAATCTACAAAATGCGCATCTCTGGAAGCATAATAGAAGATATGCCCAAAAAAGCGCCTTTTTTTAAAGATATACTCTTCTTTGAAAAAGAATTTGACGGGGTAATGCCTTTGGAAATCATGATTGACACCAAACATAAAAAAGGAGTCATGAAACTTTCTACGCTCAAGCGAATGGAAGAGCTGGAAACTGCTATTGATGAAATTCCAGAATTATCAAAACCGATTTCAATTGTCAATTTGGTAAAATATTCCAAACAGGCCTATTATAATGGAAATCCGGAATATTACGAATTGCCAACTTCGCAGGAACAGGCTTTCATTTTATCGTATGCTAAAAATTCTACCAAAAACGCCAAGGGAGATCTGATGAAAAGCTATGTAGATTCGACAGGCCAATTTGCCCGAATCACCACTTTTATGCGTGATGATACAGGAGGTGTTATACCTATAGTAGAAGCTGAAATCCGTAAAAAAGCCGATAAAATTTTTCCCCCGGACAGATACCATGTAACTATTACTGGTAAAGCACTAGTTTTCCAAAAAGGAACAGGCTACTTGCTGGATAATTTGCTTTCGTCATTGGTTTTTGCGTTTTTCCTGACTGCTCTTTTAATTGGATTTATGTTCCGTTCTTTTAAAATGATTTTGGTTTCGATTATTCCAAATCTATTACCATTACTTTTAACCGCTGGGATTATGGGCTTTTTTGATATCCCGCTTAAACCTTCAACAATATTGGTTTTTGGGATTGCATTTGGTCTTTCGGTAGATGATACCGTCCGATTCTTAGCACAATACCGAGAGGAATTAAAGAAAAACGACTGGAAAATCCGCAAGTCTGTTTATGCCACTTTTAACGATGCTGGCTTGAGTATGTTCTATACTTCTATTGTATTGTTCTTTGGATTTTCGGTATTTATGCTGTCTAGTTTTGGCGGAACTATTGCACTCGGCGGATTGGTTTCCTTAACATTATTATTCGGAATGCTATCAAATTTAATGCTATTGCCCGCTTTGGTTTTAACCCTAAACAAAACATTGGCGAACGAGCAAGAATTCATCGAACCCAAACTTGAAATTTTAGAATTCACCGATGAAGAGATTGATAATTTTGAGAAGGAGTAGAAATTTTAGAGTTATTTCCTGCTATACATTACAGCCTTTTCTAATAAAAAAAAATCCAGCTTTTAGCTGGATTTTTTTATTAGAATACTATTACCCGAATATTTTATCAAGAGTTTTACACGAATTAAAAGTATTATATTTGATTTCATGTAATTTCATTTTCCACAAACAATTACAAGTCATTTTCGTAAAACCAAAATTTATGACTGCTAAAAAAATTAAAATTCATTATTACTTCTGGATTGTTTCACTGATAATTTTATTAATTGGCGTATATGACATGGACGGTACTTTAGACATAAATGTTCATGACACTTATTTCGTAATTCCACATTTTTATGTCGCAGTAATTTTAAGCATTATCTATTCCATTTATGGATTTGGTTATTGGCTAGTACAAGATAAATTCAAAAAAAGACTTGTAAAAATTCTGACTATAATACATTCAGTATTTCTGATAGGCAGTTTTCTTGCCTATTGGACTGTGATTTATTACACTCGATTATTTGCAACGAACAATTCTCCATTATTTGATAATTATCAAACTATCAATATCACATTGGTAATTTGTTCTATTTTGTGTTTGATTGCCTTGCCAATTTACATAACAAATTTAGCCATAGGTATTTTTAGAAAGCATGTCTGACTCAAATCTTCTTCAAAAACGAAAATTCCACTACTGCCTAGCCCCGATTACTTCACTGATACTTTTATTTTCATAGGAGTTCAGTGAACTTCGTTTGAAGTGAAAATCCTTTTTATTTTTTCTTTAAAAATAAAAAGATTGCAACGAAAAGCGTGAAATAGCTCCTGATTACACCATCCTGCAACATGACAATTAAAACAAATCGATTATATTTGCAATAGAATTATAACATTGATTTTTTTAATTCAAAATCAGAAATTTAAAATATAAAATTAAAATGAGACACACGAAAGTTAAAGACTTATTAAACAGTACAACGACTTTACAGGAGATTAATGCTAAAGGCTGGGTTAGAACTTTTAGAAACAATCAGTTTATTGCCTTAAATGATGGTTCTACTATCAATAATATACAATGTGTTGTCGATTTTGAAAATACTCCAGACGAAACTTTAAAGAGAATTACAACTGGAGCAGCTGTTTCGGTTACAGGAGCTTTGGTGGAAAGTAAAGGTGCTGGACAGAAATATGAAATTCAGGTTACAAAACTTGAAATATTAGGAGACTCGGATCCAGAGAAATTCCCAATGCAGCCTAAGAAACATTCCTTGGAATTCTTACGTGAAAATGCGCATTTGCGTGTTCGCACGAATGCTTTTGGAGCGATTATGCGTGTGCGTTCGGTTTTATCGTTTGCAGTTCATAGCTATTTTCAGCAAAAAGGTTTTGTATATGTAAATACGCCAATCATCACAGGTGCTGATGCAGAAGGTGCCGGTGAAATGTTTCAAGTGACTTCTCTTCCATTGGACAATTTACCAAAAAACGAAGAAGGCACTATTGATTACAAAAAAGATTTCTTCGGAAAACACACTAATTTAACGGTTTCGGGACAATTAGAAGGCGAAACTTTTGCGATGGCTTTGGGACAGATTTATACTTTCGGACCAACATTTAGAGCGGAGAATTCAAATACTTCTCGCCACTTGGCAGAATTTTGGATGATTGAGCCAGAAGTAGCTTTCAATGATTTGAATGACAATATGGATCTTGCCGAAGACTTTATCCAATACGTTATTAAATACGCAATGGACAAATGTCCAGAAGATTTAAAATTCTTGGAAGGCCGTTTATTGGAAGAAGAAAAATCAAAACCACAGGCTGAAAGAAGCGAAATGGCTTTGCTGGAAAAATTAAATTTTGTTTTAGAAAATAATTTCAAACGCGTTTCATATACTGAAGCGATTGACATTTTGAGAGATTCCACTCCAAACAAAAAGAAAAAATTTCAATACATCATCAACGAATGGGGAGCTGATTTACAATCGGAACACGAGCGTTATTTGGTGGAAAAACACTTTAAATGCCCGGTAATCCTGTTTGATTATCCAGCAAATATCAAAGCTTTCTACATGCGTTTGAATGAAGACGGAAAAACTGTTCGTGCGATGGATATTCTTTTCCCTGGAATTGGAGAAATCGTAGGAGGCTCGCAAAGAGAAGAACGTTATGACGTTTTGGTCGAGAAAATGAAAGCCCTAGAAATTGACGAAGAAGAATTATCATGGTATTTGGACACTAGAAGATTCGGTTCGGCAACGCACGCAGGTTTCGGACTAGGATTCGAACGCTTGGTATTGTTTGTAACAGGAATGACAAACATTAGAGATGTAATTCCTTTTCCAAGAACTCCTGGAAATGCTGAATTTTAATAACAAGTTGATGGTTGATGGTTGTCGGTTTTTAGCCAACAACCATCAACCAATAACCAACAACTATAAATATGCTAAAGCAATTTTTAAATCTAAAAATATCACAGAAATTATCTCCTCAACAAATCCAGTTGATGAAGTTAATTCAATTGCCTACGCAAGCATTTGAACAACGATTGTTGGAAGAAATGAATGAGAATCCTGCTCTGGAGACTGGAAAAGAAGAGGATGAATATGAAAAAGACGAGTTTGACACTGAAGAATACGACGATTATGAAGATTCAGAAGCTGACAGAATGGATGCCGAAGACATTAACATAGACGAGTATTTAAGCAGCGACGACACTCCCGACTATAAAACACAAGCCAATAATTACAGTGATGATGATGAAACCAAAGAAACGCCATTTGCCGCAGCAATAAGTTTTCATCAAGACCTCATCAATCAGTTAAATACTTTTATTCTTAACGATGAAGAGCGTGATATTGCCGAATTTTTGGTAGGAAGCATCGACGATACAGGATATATCCGAAGAAGCACTCCTGATTTGGTAGACGATATGGCTTTTACTCAAGGACTTTACACTACCGAAAAGCAAGTGGAAACCATCCTGAATATCATTCACGAACTGGAACCTACCGGCGTGGGAGCTCGCGATTTACAGGAATGTTTATTGCTGCAACTAAAGCACAAAACCCCAACAGAATCTGTAGATTTCGCAACTGCTATAATAGACCAGCATTTTGATGCTTTTGTGAGAAAGCATTATGATAAACTGATACAAAAATTCAATATTTCTAACGAACAGCTTAAAAATGCCATTCACGAAATTGAAAGACTGAATCCAAAACCTGGGGGATCTTTTACGGGTAATAATAAAATTACCGAAAATATAGTTCCGGATTTTGCAATTCGTATTGTGGATGGTGAACTGGAACTTACTTTAAACGGCCGAAATGCTCCTTCATTGCATATTTCCAAAGATTATCAGGAAATGATGCAAACCTATAAAGAGTCGAAGGATAAATCAAACTCGCAAAAAGATGCCGTACAATTTATCAAACAAAAACTAGACTCGGCAAAATGGTTTATAGACGCCATAAAACAACGTCAGGATACTTTGTTTGTAACGATGAATGCCATTATGCATTATCAAAAAGACTATTTATTGGATGGCGACGAAACTCGATTAAAACCAATGATCCTAAAAGATATTGCAGATATGATTGGACTGGACATATCAACCATTTCAAGGGTTGCAAACAGTAAGTATGTTGAAACTCCTTATGGCACAAAGCTGATAAAAGAATTCTTTTCGGAAGCCATGAAAAATGATCAGGGTGAAGAAGTATCTACACTCGAAATCAAAAGAATTTTACAAAACACTATCGAAGAAGAAGATAAAAAGAATCCGTTGCCAGATGATCTTTTAGCCGAAATACTCAAAGAAAAAGGATATCCGATTGCCAGAAGAACCATTGCTAAATACCGCGAACAACTGGAAATTCCAGTCGCTCGGATGAGGAAAAAACTGTAATTATATTTCTCCCAAAAACTAACTTCTTCAAATCTGTTTTTAAAATTGAAAAAGATACTTCCCATATTTTCCTATATTTTTCATCCGCTTTTCACTCCTGTACAAGCTTGTGTCTTCTATTTTTTATTTCACAACGCTGATTTTGACATCAAGCAGATTACTCCGTTTTTTTGGCAGATTTCTATTGTAACCATTATGATTCCGATGGGATTATACTACTTGCTTCGTTTTACGGGCAAAATAGATAACATAATGATTGCCGATTTGGAACAACGAAAAATACCGTTGGTCTTTCAGAGTTTTTTAATCATTTTGTTGCTACGAAAAAGCATTCCGCTGGAATATTACCCGGAATTGCATTTTTTTTTCATAGGCGCATTATTTAGCACCTTATTTGCTCTTGGCTTATTATATCTCAAATTCAAGGCTAGCCTGCACATGCTTGCCATTTCTGCCTTAACGGTTTTTGTTTTTGGATTGAATATTCACCTGCAAATGGGAAGCATATATCTTGTTCCTTTTTTATTGCTGATGAATGGTTTTGTAGCTTCCTCGCGTTTGGTAATGCAGGCACATACACCAAACGAGTTAGTTATTGGGGTACTCTTGGGAAGTCTTCCTCAAATAGTATTTCTTTTTTTGTGGCTATAAAATATAAAAAACAACCCCAAGACTTAAAGTGTTCATAGTAACAGGTACCGAATCGATTTGAGCTGTGGATTTAAAAAAAGAATTCAATCCATAATACATCTGCAGGTTAAAAGCACTATATCCCATCGAAAGATAAACACCGTAAAGCAATTCTTCAAAATCTTTATTGTTTTTTATAACAATCTTCTCATTTCCAACATCATAAACAGATTTATCATACAGTAAATAACTAACTTTAAAGCCTCCATATATTCTAAAAAACCGAAAAGATTCAGGAGTCGAATTGCGCCATCTCAATTCAATTGGCAACTCTACCCGCAATTGTTCGAATCTATTCTTGTCATGATTAATAGTGGATGGGATTATACTATAGATTGGATTATCATTAGAACCCACGATAGACATATTTTGAATGTAGTTATTAAATGAAAAACCAATCCCTGGGGCAACGGCAAACGTTCTGCTCTTATTCAGTGGAAAATCTCTAAGAAATCCTGCGCTAAAACCAAATGATATTTTTTCTTGAGAGAGACCTTCTGGTTTTTTTATAATTGAATTGTAATTAAGTCCTGCATAAAACTGATCTTCTCTGTAAAGGCTATCAATCTTGACATTTAACGTATCAGTTGAAAACGCTGCCTCCTGAGAAAATCCTTCAAAAAATGATAAAAAAAGAAAACAACCTAGAAATAATCGCATCATTAGTTTGAGAGTTTAGTGGAAAGCTAAGAATTTAAAGTTCAAATGTATTGCTTATGCTTAACTGTTACAAATATCATAAAAAAAATGCTCAACCCATTTAAGATTGAACGTTTTTCTTCGGCAGAGAAAAACTGACCAAGTACTTTATTGAGTATTAGTCCAAGTTACATATCTGAAGACATTTTAAAAACATTCCCATAAACGTTCTAACTATGTTTAAAATTGTATAATTTAACAGCGCTTTTTGCGAATAAGAATCCATCGCAATCCTAAAAAATAAGAATAGTAAAACCAAAAGTGCCTAATTAACGTAAACTATTATTTAGAATGAAAAACTTAATTTACAAAAATCATGAAATCGCAAACCAAACAAATAGTTATTATTTTATTATCGCTATTCCTTAATAGTTGCAGTGTTGAAGAAATGACATCCGAAACTGGGATTTTACCCAAACCTTCTATACCGCCCGTAACGACAATACCTACAACTCCTATTTCAAAAGCAATAAATTATTTAGCCTTAGGTGATAGCTACACAATAGGTCAAAGTGTGTGTGAAACTTGTAGATATCCAGAGCAGCTCAAAACGAATTTGAAAACAATTTATCCTGAGACAGATTTTTTCTTAAAAGTAATTGCTACAACTGGTTGGACAACTAGTAATTTAATTACAGCCATCAATACTCAAAATTTGGATTCAAATTACGATTTAGTAACGCTTTTAATTGGCGTTAATAATCAATATCAGCACATGGATTTTACAGTGTACGAAAAAGAATTTCCTGAATTATTAAATAAGGCGATAGCACTTGCAAAAGGCAATAACAAAAATGTCATTGTGCTTTCAATCCCTGATTACGCTTATACTTCGTATGCTAAAAACTTTGACGAAATGGGAAGAGCAAAGATCTCTACCGAAATTGACCAATACAATGCTTTTGCCGAGAGCTTCTGTATTACAAAAAACGTACAATTTGTTTCGATTACTGATATAACTCGACAAGGTCTTAACAATACTAATCTTGTCGCTTCAGATGGCCTACACCCGTCTGAAACTGCTTATAAATTATTTGTAGAAAGAATGCTTCCCTCTGTAAAAATTGCGCTTCAGGATTAAACTTTCACATTTAATCTAAATAAAATAAATTTAGAGAATAATACATAAACGAAAAAACCTAGAAGCGTAACGCTTCTAGGTTTTTTCGTTTTATTGCAGAGAGGATGGGATTCGAACCCACGATACAGTTACCCATATACTAGCTTTCCAGGCTAGCTCCTTCAACCACTCGGACACCTCTCTATTTATTTAGGAGTGCAAATAACACTAAAAAAAATGACTTTAGAAAGTAAAAAATCAATATTATTGCATTTCTCCTCTCAAAGAAGTTTCAAAAACATTTTTGAAGTCTTCTTGGGGTATATTTTGACCCAATAAATACATTAACTTGGTAATCGCAGCTTCTGTAGTAATATTTTTTCCAGAAATGATTCCAAGTTTTTTCATCGTGGTACTTGTTTCATAATGCCCCATACTCACGCTTCCTATAGAACATTGTGTCACATTAACAATATGCAGTCCTCTGGAAATAGCAGTTTGCAAAAATTCTAAAAACCATTCTTCTGTTGGGGCATTTCCTGCTCCATAGGTTTCAAGAACAATCCCTTTTAATCCATCAATATTTAAAATGGCAGTTAATACCTTTTCATTTATTCCCGGAAACATTTTGATGATGGCGACATTATTGTCCAAATGCGTATGCACTTTCAAAGAAGTCCCTTCATTGGCAACTAAAAACAACTCTGAATTTATTTTTAAATGCACTCCCGACTCGACCAGAAATGGATAATTAGGCGAAATAAATGCCCTGAAATGTTCGGCATTTATCTTAGTGGTTCTATTGCCACGGTATAATTTGTATTCAAAATAAAGACAAACCTCTTTGATTAACGGTTTTCCATTTTCCTGCAAAGAAGCAATTTGAATCGCTGTAATTAAATTTTCTTTAGCATCGGTTCTCAAATCCCCAATAGGCAATTGAGATCCTGTAAAAATGATGGGTTTAGAAAGATTTTCGAACATAAAACTCAATGCCGAAGCCGAATATGACATTGTATCCGAACCATGCAATACTACAAAGCCATCAAAATCATCATACTTATTCTCGATAGTACGAGCCATTTCGGCCCAATGTTCGGGATTCATATTGGATGAATCTATTGGATTTTCAAAAGAAAAAGTATCTATCTCACAATCCAATAATTTTAATTCAGGAATACTATGCAGGAGCTTGCTAAAATTAAAAGCTTTGAGAGCTCCTGTTTCAAAATCTTTTCTCATACCAATGGTTCCACCGGTATAAATCAAAAGAATTTTTGGCTTAGAGTGCAAGTGCATCAACATACTTCAATTTATTAACAACCGGATTTGCATACATATCCAAAAAGCCTTGTTTGGCAACCGGATGCTCATGATCAATTCTCATCTCAAGTCTTCTTTCGAAAAGCAGTTTCTCGTTTTCGGTGTACAAATGTGAAAATCGAGTAGAATTGTTCAGAATATCATACGCGATAAAATTGGTCGTCCATAATTTGTAATTGACCAAAATAGAATCATCAATTACTTGTGCCAATGCTTGTACTTGCTTGTTCGTAGTATCTACATTTTTTATAATTTCATCGATTTCAGTATCGAGCACGTCGCCTATATGAATGTGTATTCTTTTCTTTTGCCCAATAATTCCGCTCAATAAAGTCTTGAAGTCTTCATTTTTCTCTTTGATATAAATCTCATTATTTGCTTCGGCCAACAGTTGTGGCATTTTCAAAGCATCAGTTGGATCATATTCATAGGAAATGGAAACAGGCACAATTTTAATCTTCTTAAAATAGTCCATTATATTAAGCTCATCAGATCCCATTCCGATCATTTTTAAAACTCCTGGATTAGTTTCGTCATTTCCGTCTTTGGTTCTTCCCTCTCGTTGCGCAATCCAAACCGAACGATTTTCATGCAACAGCAACTGAGCCATATATTCGGAAAGCAGTTTAGAACTCGCTAATAATTCTCTTGGTGACAATCCACGTTGCACCAAAAAATTTCTATTTAATTTTGATAATGTTTTTAAAAACGTTTTTTTGACCAAATTATCACCAATGGCAGATGAAGTCATGTCCAAACCATGCTCAAATAAACAAGCATTCAGCAATGATGTATCCAAAACAATATCTCTATGATTGGACACAAACAGATAAGCTGTATTTTTTTCTAATTTCTCAAAACCCGAAGTAGTTAACCCCTCAGAACTTTTCTCTAAAACCTGTTGCACTCCATAATAAATAAAATTGCACTGAAAATCACGAATAGAGTGTGTTTTACGAAGCTGTTCTTTCCAAATTTCATCTTCTACTCCTGGAAAACAAAAGTTCATCAAAGCTTTCATCATTGGATGATCAATTACTTTTATTATCCCTTCATTTATTTCGGAATCATAAAAAGACCGGATCGCATCAAATTTATTCATTTTTGTTTTCAATTTAGTTGGACAAAAGAACAAAAAAAATATTAAAGTTACAGAAATTCTATCTTAAATACCGAATATTTCAATCGAATTATTGGTTGTTACAGTCGAAATCTCATTTGTGGAAACATCATATATTTGAGCTAGTTTATCGGCTACATTTACCAAATAGCTGCTCTCATTGCGTTTGCCTCTATAAGGAATCGGAGCCAAATATGGAGAATCTGTTTCTAAAACAATATGTTTTAAATCAATTTTATTTAAAAACTGATCTATTTTACCATTTTTAAAAGTAACCACTCCGCCTATTCCTAACTTCATATTATAGGATATAGCCTGCAAAGCCTGCTCATAAGTTCCCGTAAAACAATGAAAAATCCCAAACAATTCAGGCGATTTCTCTTCTTCGAGAATTTCAAATATTTCATCAAATGCTTCTCGGCAATGAATAATGATAGGGAGTTTATACTTTTTGGCCAGCTGAATTTGTTTTCTAAAAGCATTTTGCTGTTCTGCCAAATGTGTTTTATCCCAGTATAAATCAATGCCTATTTCGCCAATAGCAATAAATTTTCTTTTGGCCAATTCAGCTTCAACGTGCTGCAATTCTTCCAGATAATTATCCTTTACATAAGTAGGGTGCAAACCCATCATCAGGAACACATTATTGGGATAATCGCGTTCCAAATCGTACATGCTCTGCGTACAGGAAGAGTCTATGGCAGGAACAAAAAAACGAGTAACGCCATTACCTATGGCACGCTGCATCATTTCGCTTCGGTCCAAATCAAATTCCTCTGAATATAAATGGGTGTGGGTATCGGTAAATATTGCTTTTGTTTCCAAGTGTAAAATTTAATGCTGCAAAATTACTCGAAAAAACGGGTTTTTGCAAAAAAGGAATTACATAGAGGCTTTTTCACGGAGATTCACAAAGAAAAAAAAGATTCGCAAAGACTTTAATATCTCTGCGAATCTTTAAAAATAATCTTTGCGAACCTTAATCCAACTCTTCCAGCAAAGCATCCACTTGATCATTCCCTTCATAGTCCTCAGGAATTGTCAACAGCAGCTCTTTGCACGATTTATAGTCTTTCTGTTTTAGCTTACTCAAAGCCAAACTCCAGATTGCTTTATTTTTATATATCGAATTACCCGACTGCAAAGTTGTAAAAACCATTTCCGCATCCGAAATTCTATTGTCTTCCAGCAAAGAAATTCCGTAAAAATACTGAATCTCGGCACTTTGATTCGTTTTCAAAATAGTTTCAAAAAGCGGAATCGCCTGTTTGTATTTTTTAGCATTAAAAGCGTCCTGAGCCAATTTCAAATCAGCAGTAGCTTCTCCTCTTTCGGTAAAAAAAGCAGTTTCTGGATGATTATAATCCTCAAAAACTGGATCCGAATTCTGATTCAAAAAGAATAATCCAAACAAAACCGCTACCGATGCTGCCACCGCATAATACCAAGGTTTGAATGTAATCACTTTAGATTTTGGCTTTTCAAAATGGGATTTAGAAATCTCTTTCAGATTTTGTTTGAAAGCCTTTAATTCCTCAGCATTACCAAATTTATTATTCAAATGAGAATTCAATTCCTTGAAAGTCTCAAAAGCCGAAGCGAATTCCGCATCCGCTCTCAATTGATTCTCAAAAGCTAATTTATCGACAGCGGTCATTTCGCCTTGAAGATATTCATCAAATTTCAAAAAGTTTTCTTCGTTCATGGCTATGTATTTTTTATAGATTTAAAGCGATTGGTTTCCTGAATCCACTGCGTCAATTGACCAATGCAAAGCGATTTTTTCTTGCGGACATAACCATAGGTCACTCCCAGTTTTTCGGCCACTTGTTCCATCGACGGAAGCGAAAAACTCAGCTGCAGCACCTCCTTGCATTTGTCCCCAAGCTTTTGAAACATCATATCATACAGTTGCTGTTTCTCGTCAAAATGTTCGGTCTGCAAAACCATCTCATCAGCAGATTCATGTATAGATGTCAATTCTTCCTTAATTGTTACCCCTTTATTCGATTGTTTTTTCAACTCATTAAGCCACTTTCGCTTACACAGCAAAAAAAAGTACGCATCAAAGGGACAAGTCAATCGAAGTTGCCCAGCTTTGGCCTGATTAAAAAGCAAAATCATCACTTCCTGAATCACATCCTGCGCCTTATCGGCATCGCCCGAATTGTTCCTTATATAATTGACCGCCTTCGGCACAAACTTTTTATAAATAGCATGAATAATCGCCGAATCGTTATTCGCAAGTCCTTCAATATACTTTTGGTCGGAATGAACAGTCGCTGGAGTCATAAAAAAACTTTTCATCGAAAATACTAAAAAAAGAAAGAAAATCAATCCACAACTCTTTTTATAAACAGCAATAACTCTTTGGGCGTAACCCCATTATGAAAAGAGGCCTACTCTACATTGCGCATATTCGGCCTCTTCCCATAATGCGGTCGGGCTATTTGGGCTACTTCGGTAGCTTCCGTCTATCCCTTACGCACTTCCTGCAAAACCACATATTTAGTGGCAAAAAGAAAAAAAATCAAAACAGGGGGTAACAATTATAAAACCAAATGGATATAACGGTATAAATCGATAATTAAAACTTTTAGATTATGGAAAACATTAAAAAAATAGGAGTCAATTTCATCAACAGACTTTGGGCATTAATTACCCGATAAAAAACAGGGTAACAAATCAAAAAAAAGTTGATATAAGAATGAAATTAGAATTAAAAAAGAAATTTCAAAAACAAGGGTAACAATATCAAACCTTAATTGATATAAACAAAAGAAACTATAATTAACAACCAGAATCAAAACAAGCTCTTGAATATTTCAAGACCGATTCAAAAAAATTAGAAATCATGAACAGAAATTTAAAATCAATCGCATTTTTATTTTTAGCAACAATGGCAATGGTGAGCTGTACAAACGAGGACACTCCAGATACAGACATCCCAAACATTCCAGCAACAGCAACCGAGTTTAAAGCAATCCGAACCGAAGCACTTACAAAACTAAAACAAACCTTCACTATTACCGAAGCCTCTGGAACTGTTACTCTAACTTCTGCAAAAGGAGTAAAAATCATGATCAACAGAGACAACCTCCGAAAAAATGGAGTTGTAGTAACTGGAACTATCAACATTGAGTATGCAGAATTGTTTGACAAAGGACACATGCTTGTTGCCAACAAACCAACCATGGGATTAACCACAGACGGAAAGAAAAACTTATTAATCTCAGGCGGAGAATTTTACATCAAAGCTACACAAGATGGTGTTGCCCTGGAATCGATAGCCAATATGACCCTTCTTGTCCCAGCAAACTTAACCAATGGATTAAAAACAGGAATGCAGCTTTGGGTAGGTAATATAGAAGATCCAGAAAACTTAGTTTGGAGAAACATGGCCGATGCTGGAGCAAATGGAGGAAAAGGCGGCGTTCAAGGTGAAGGAAACAATTACTATGTTTCTTTTGGAAACTTTGGCTGGACAAACGTAGATAAATTTTACAGCGATCCAAGACCCAAAACTACCATTCTTGCTGATGCTCCCGAAGGTTATGACAATACCAACAGCGCTATTTATTTGTCTTATGATGGCGAAGGTCAAAACGCGCTTGCCAAATTGGACACTTACACAACAGCAGGATTATTCAGCGAACACTACGGACAAATCCCTGTTGGACTAGCTTGCCACATCATTTTTGCCACCGAAGACAATGGGCAATGGAGATATGCCATCAAAGCTGTTACTATAACTGCAGATGCTGTTTACACCTTCACATTGGCAGAAACAACTGTAGGAACCGAAGCGCAATTAATAGCTGCAATCAATGCTATTCAATAAGTTACAAATTCAAATAATAAAAAAAGTGGTGATTTGCTCACCGCTTTTTTTTACTTTTAAAGATTATTTGAATTTCAAAAAACCACAATAACTATAACGACCGACCAAAATAACCAAATATGAACAAATCGCTATTCGTCATTTTTCTAATTGCTGCTTTTCCAGTTTTCGCGCAAGTCAAAGTAAAAGACACCATTACTAGAAGAGCCAATATTGGATACGATCAAAAAGGAAATTTAGTTAGTTTCAAACCCGAAACACCGCCATTGATTCCTATTGCAGGTGCGCCAAAACCTAGCTATTCTTACTTATGGGAATTGGGCGATGGGCATTACAGCAAAGAAGCCGAACCCAAACATGTTTATAAAAACAAAGGAACTTATACCGCTAGACTTGCCGTAACCAATAATTACGACAACGGAAAACCACCCGCTACACGCCCCAAAAAAGTAGTAGTCAATGACATTGAAGACAGCAGCTACATAGATATTGCTTCTATTGCCAATCAAAATGGATTATCAATTCAAAAAAATTGCGACCCCATTCCAGAACAGGAAATGCAGGTGATTGTGAGTTATGAAAACATGGAAAACTATGTCACCAACGGAAAACTCTATCTCTTTTTTAATGAAAAGCAATTCAAAAACAACAATTTCGATTTACAGGAAGTGCGCCCTTATGCTGGTGAAAGAACCGTAAAAGAAAACAACATAGTTTCAGCCGATGATATTGATAATTCGAATCGTTATTTGGCCTCCAATGAAACTTTGGCTTTCGCCAAAAAATATAGAGAAACCACTAGCGAAACCGACTTGGATTCGACATTATTAGCAGCCAGAAACAGCTATAAAGATGTTGCCATTTTAGAAATAGACAATCACAATCCAGGAGAAACCCGAAACGTTTTTTACACTTTCAAAACCACTCCAGAAATGATCAAAGACACGAGCGCCACCATAACTATGCGTTCTATTTATGTCCCAAACCGAAGTTTTAAAAACCATAAAATAAAAAACTTGGAAATGGAAATTGTCACTTCCCACGATCCCAACAAAATGGGTTCCAATGGAAGTTTCATGAATTACAGATTCGTGCGTTATAAAAGAGTCAAATTCAAAACCAGTTTTCAAAACAACGGTGAAGGACCAGCAAGAAAAATTCAGCTCGAAACTGATATTCCAGATATGTTCGACAAAAGGACCTTGAAAATTGAAAGCATGTATCCCGAATGCCCGATTTGCCCAAAAGGAGAAGCTCCAACAATAAGCTGTCTGGACACTATTGTGAGAAACACGCAGATATTTTTTGTATTTAGAAACATCTATTTACCAGGAAGCAATCAAAAAAATGTAAAAGAAATAGACAGCACCAAAGGCTTTGTAAAATACTCCATGAAATTCAATGAGGACTTTCACAAAATAAAAACCAAAAGCAGAACCGCAATTATCTTTGACAAAAATGAACCCATTATCACCAATTATGCCACTACCCGATTTACTCCCGGCATATCCATTGGAGCCAAAGCCGGTTACAACATATATTCAAATTTAGACAATTCCACAAGTTATTTTGTTGGAACCACAATCTCTCCATTCAAGTCCTATCGCTATTATGGTCAAGCCGAATTTATAAACAGTGTGACTTCCTATGACGGAGCCACCACCACATCCGAAAAAATAGATCAAAGCACAGGTGCTGTACAATTAAACCGCATTACCACATCCGTTGAAAATAAAAACATCAACTGGGAAATTCCAATATTGTTCCGATATAATATTTCAACTTATTTTGGTGTGGGGGCTGGTGCTCAAATCAACATGAATGTTTCCGAAAAGCAAACTCAAAATATAAAAACCGATATATATGAAGGAACATCAGATAAGTTATTATTACGAACAGTTTACTCAACCGTAACAACTACAAACTCATTTTCTGAATTAAAATCAGGGCTTTTGTTCGACTTCACTGCAGGTTTTGCCCGAATTGGGCCTAGTTTTGGAGCGCGTTACGTTCTCAATTTTGACAATGATTTCAATTATTGTCAGTTATATGCTCTCTGGAAATTTTAGAATTTTGGCACAAATAAAACGTAACCACCCAACCTACAATAAATTAAAATAGAATTTTAAAAAAACAGCCTTGATTTATGCAAATTGTATTATAAAGTTATTTTTTTCTTTAAATCAGACTGGATTTTTATCTTTAATTTGTGTTACTTCGTGAGATTAATGTCAAATTTTTATTAGGCTGAATAGCTACGAAACTATAAAGTTTCATTCTCTAATATTTAAATTTTATTTTATTTTCAAATATCAGACAACTAAAATATTATGATTAAAAAAAGCATATTGCTTTATCTTTTTACAGCTCTGAGCCTCTACGGGCAAAAACATCACCAAGAAGATATCACTTATGATGCTATCGATTATTTTGTTGCTAGCCCATCATTGGAAGGCATTAAAAACCTCAACACTGTTGAAACTCTTTTTTGGAAAAGTCAAGACAAAAAGACAAAAGAAGGACTGCTGTCTATCGTCGTTCTTAACTGCAATAAAGGCTATTTTGAAAATAAATTTGGAAGAACAAATCAAGCCATTTCCAGTTATGAAAAAGCTTGGAAAACATACCAAGCCTATCAACTCACCGATTATGACATAATCGAATTTTGCCTAAAACCGCTAGGGAATTTATACACCATAATAGGAGATTATAATAATGCAGAAAACACTATCAAGCACTATTATTTTATTGCCAATGCACAAAAAAACGAATCGCAGAAAATCGCAGCAATTCTTAATTTATCAATTGTTTATCAAAACTCAGGCAGAATTACTGAGGCAATTGATTTAATTAAAAAAACTATACAAAGCGAAAAACTGACCCCAACTCAAAAAGGCCTTTTATTAAATAATTTAGGAGCAAACTATCTTTTGAGATCAATAAATGAAGATTCATTTAATGCTGAAATGGCTTTTTTAAAAGCAATCCCATTATTAAAAAAAGATAAAACCCAAGCGGAATCTTTATTTAACGCCTATATTAATCTGTACAGGATTAAAATTAATGTCCAAAAAAAGGAAGCCTTAAATTATTTTGCAGAAGCCAAAACTATTTTCAAAAATTTACCAAACCAAGAACCTAGAAAAAAAGCCCAATTTTATTTGGAAGAAGTTATTCTATTGCTAAAACATAATAATTTAACCGAAGCTCAAACAGTACTCCAAAGAATTTTCAAAACATTAATATCTAATTACTCCAAGGGAAAAAACATACTACCAAAAGAAAATTCTCTTTATGCTGAAACCGTTTTAATCGATGCGCTAGACCTTCAAGCCGACTTATTTATAGCACAAAACCTGCCCGAAAAAGCATTAAAAAGCTACGATCTTGCGTTTCGTATAGAGAAATTATTTCAAACGCTCATCGTGTATGAAAATTCTAAAATCATTACCCAAATTAAAAACCGAAAACGCATCGAAAAATGCATCCTCATTTACCAATCACTATTTGAAAAAGATGGAAATTCTAAATATATCGAAAAAGCCTTTCAACTAATTGAGCATACCAAATCCTGCGTTTTAAGAAATGAAATATACAGAAACAAAACTGCTTCAAAAAAGGAAAAGCAAAAAATAGAAGAATTACGATTTTGGAATAATGAAATTCTGAAAGAACAGCAAAAAGGGGAATTGGCCAATATTAACAAAATAAACGAAGACATAAAAAAGCAGAACCAGGCAATGCTTATTCTAAAAGAATACCAACCAGTCCGAGCAAAACAAAATGAAACAATCATTAATGTCAATGCATTATATTCTAAACTGGAATCAGATGATGCCATTATGGTCGAGTATTTTTGGGGTTCAGAAACTGTGTATGCATTTACTATACAAAACAATCAAATTTTACTGCAGTCTTTTTGCACAGGGCAAATGTGCGGAGAATCGATACCTGAATTCGTTAGTCTTTTTCATAATGCCAACTCTATCACAAACGACATTGACAACTACACAAAAACTGCTCATTTAGCGTATAAAAATCTACTGTTGCCAAGCAGATCAAATTATAAAAACCTAATTATCATCCCTGATGGAATCTTAAATTTTTTACCTTTTGAAGCTTTGATTACCAAAGAATCCAATACGACTAATTTTGAAAAAATGCATTATCTGCTCAATGATTTCAATATTGCGTACAACAATTCGGCCAGTTTTTATTTGGATGCCAAACCATTTTCCCCGAAAGAAAAAACGGTTTTAGGCATTTTTCCAGTCTTTGAAAAAACAAATTATGCATTGGCCTATTCCAAAAACGAATTACAATCTATCAAAAATAGTTTTAAAGGGCGTTTTTTTGAAAACAGCAGTGCTACTTTTGAAAATTTCAAAAACAATGCCGCTAATTATTCAATCCTGCATCTCTCGACTCACGCAGATGCCGGCGATATTGAAACACCTGCCAACATTAAGTTTTATGATCGGGAAGTCTTGTATTCCGAATTATATCATCTGAACATAAAACCGAATTTGGTTGTTTTGAGTGCTTGTGAAACGGGGATTGGCAAACTCTTCAAATCCGAAGGAGCAATGAGTATTGCTAGAGGTTTTCAATTTGCAGGAGCGCAAAATTTATTATTCTCTCTGTGGAAAGTAAATGATTATACCACATCTATATTTATGGGGGATTTCTACAAACACATTAAAAAAAATGAATCCTATTGTGAGGCCAATCATCAGGCTAAACTTGATTTTTTGAATAACAAAAACATTCCAAATGCTAAAAAATCACCTTATTATTGGGCCTCATTTGTGTATTATGGCGGTATCGAAAACAAAGATAAATGCAACTATTTACTGTTGGGATTTGTCATTATAGCCATACTTATTGGAGGTTTTGTATTATTCAGACTTATTACAAGACGCATTCAAAAAGAAAAAACAATGTTTAAAAAGAAGATATAACATTAAGAATACTATTTTTACTTCTCACAATAGTTATTTAGTATGAAAAACTTACACGAAAAACTGAAGAAAGCAAACTATAAAAAAGTTAAGTTTAAAATCACCAAGACACAGCATCTTCTAATTAAGGCTAAAATCAATGGCATAAAAGGAAATTTCATACTGGATACTGGCGCTTCCAACAGTTGTGTAGGATTTGAAAGTATCGAACATTTTGCATTGGAAGCCAAAAATTCTAAAACTAAAGCTTCCGGAGCTGGAGCAACGGGTATGCTGACACAAGTTTCTACAAAAAACAACCTGCAGTTAAACAAATGGAAGGACAATGCTCTTGACCTTGTAATCTTTGATTTATCACACGTCAATGAAGCTTTAAGCCATTACAAAGTAAAACCCGTTCACGGCATTATTGGCGCCGATGTTTTGATGAAAGGAAAAGGAATAATTGATTATTTTAATCATTGTTTGTATTTGAAATAGCATACTTTTTCAATGAATGATAAGATATAATCCCGCTAACTGCCATCAATAAACCGCCAAGAACAAATGGCATTCCAGGAAATTGGATTGGTGCTCCTTTATGTGTAAAATAATAAAAAAGGCTAGACATTATTGGCGGTCCTACTATAGTTCCGGCACTCATTAAACTCGCAATTGTTCCTTGAATTTCGCCTTGTTCTGATGGTAAAACGTGATTCGAAATGATGGCACGCAATGCTGGACCTGCAATTCCCGCTAGACAATATGGAATTAAAAATAGAAACATCATCCAGCTTTCGGAAGCAAAAGCAAACAGAAACATTCCAATAGTATATAATGCCATTCCAACATAAATACTTTTTTCATTTCCTAATTTTCGGCTAGTCCAGCGTATCAATCCTCCTTGAACCAGACTTACTAAAACTCCGACAACGCCCATCGAAATCCCAACCATTTTTTCGTCCCAGCTAAATTTGTACATCGTAAAATAACTCCAGTTGCTTTCTACAGCATGTGATGCCACATAAATCAGAAACAAAGCAATCAATAATCCATATAGGGATGGGTATTTTTTTAAATTCAAAAAAGCCCCGATTGGATTGGCTCTTTTCAAATTTACTGGTCTTCTATTTTCTTTAGATAATGATTCGGGCAGAATAAAATAACCGTACAAGAAATTCAGCATGCACAAAACCGCAGCTGCATAAAACGGAATTCGAGATCCAAAATGTCCTAAAACACCTCCAATAACGGGCCCGATTATAAATCCCAATCCAAAAGCCACACCAATCATTCCGAAGTTTTTGGCTCTGTTTTCTGCCGTACTTATATCAGCGATATACGCCGAAGCGGTTGAAATGCTTGCTCCAGTTAATCCTGCAATTATTCTGCCTACAAATAACCACGTAATTGTTGGAGCAAATGCCAGCAATATATAATCTAATGAAAAGGCAAAAAGCGAAATTAAGATGATAGGTCTTCTCCCAAATTTATCACTTAAATTACCAATTAAAGGCGCAAACATAAATTGGGTTATCGCATACGCAAAGGTTAACCAGCCACCATATTTTGCCGCTTCGCTGACATCACCATGAATCAGTTCTTCAATCAATTTTGGAATAACTGGAATGATAATTCCCCAACCGGTAATATCAATTAACATTGTAATAAAAATAAAACTGATAGCGGCTTGTTTTTTGTTTGATGACATAAATTAAAAATGATTAGTATGACAAATAAACAAAAAAAGCCGTTTCAAAACTAATTTGAAACGGCTCTTAGTTAGATCGAAAAAGAACTTTAATTACAGTTTGTACTAAATACTTTCTTTCAATATAAAACTACAATTTTACAGTTTTTGAGTTATCTGTAATGTTTAATGCATAAACCACGCTGCCTTGAATTCCGTAGGAACCACTTTTATCAAGTATGATTTGATCATAAATACAAGGTACAACTTCATTTTTATTAAGTAAATTATAAATACCCATTTTGCCGTTTAATTTTACTAATAAATTATTATTAGTTTCGCCAACAATCTCGGTATATTTTGTTTCTAAAACTTCTTGCCCTAGCATATCCAAAAGTCCCATTTTAGCGTTGTTTTGATAAGACAAATAACTAAACCTTCCTTCAGAATCATATCCTCCAGTTGTATTGATATAAGGTACTGGTGAAATTCCGGAAAAAGTATTTGTTGTAATTTGCTGTCCGCTCTTATCCAATAAAGAAAATTTCTTATTCTTTTGAGCAATGTAAACATAGCTTCTAGAATAATTATCTTTTTTTGAAATCTTTTCAATTGAAACATACTCACAAGGAGTCAGCACTTTGCCAAATGAATCCAGCATTCCATATAACCCATTTTTTTTAACAATAAACGTATCATTATTAATGTCTATATTATCATACTCACAAGTCACTATTTCATACGGAGATCCACTGTTAATTTGAATCAAACCACATTTATTATTTTTAATTGTTTTTAAACTATTCGAATAATTGTAGTTGATAAAATCATATTCGAATGGTAACGAAATTTTCCCTGTCACTAAAACACATCCATATTTTCCCTCTTTATTAACCGCCAAAAACGAACCGTCATTGTATGCTGAAGTGCTGATGCTTTTATATTCGATTGGAAGAATTATATTTTCATTTTCATCAATAATACCCATTTTATCATTGATTTTTACAATAAAATTTTTACTATTATAGACAGTATTCAACTCTGTGTACCAGTTTTTGAATTTTGGTTTATTATCAATCGATACAACATTATATCCTTTCTGATTATTAACTCTATAATAATTGTTATTATCTAAAGTTTCAAGAGTATTATACTCGCAAGGAATCACAAATTTTCCGCTTATAAGATTATAAACACCTCTAAGAGAACTTTTTTTATCTTGCAAAATAAAATAATTATCTACTCCGCTAATAGTCCTGATATCATCCCATTCAAAAGGAATCAAAACCTTGTTGTCTCTGGTTAACAATCCATAACTATTACTTTTTGTACGTGCTAAAAAAAGATCGTTTCCAATACTGCTCAACGAATAATAGGTCATTGGAATCTCCCATTTTTCTTTATCAATATTATAAAGGCCGTAATTATTACCAATCCCTATTATAAAGGAATTATTATCACTAACAACATTATAAGAGTTTCTATCAAAAATCATTGGCAAAAGAACCTGCCCTTTTTTATTTATTCCATATTTAGTACCATTACTGGTATTGTACTTATCGTAAATCCAAACTGTCTGGTCATTAATTTTATCTGTAGAATAACGACCGTAATTCCCATCTGTACGATATTCTCTTACTTGTGGAGCCTCCTCGACTGCAATTTGCACATCACCAACAATATAATCTGGAGAACCTTTAATTTCTTCAACAACTGGTGCGCTTTCTGTTTTAGGTTTTGCTTTTGCTTTCGTTTTTTTCTTTTGTGAAAAGCCGACTTGAACAGTAAGCAGTGTTATAAAAAAAAGTAAAAATTTGATTTGTTTTTTCATAGGTAGTGACAATTTATTTTTATTTAGTTAATCCGTATATACTTATTGATATTTGTAGTCAATTTACGGTTATGCGAATATATTTAAAACAAAAAACCTATTCAAATAAATGAATAGGTTTTAATTATAATTAAAAAAAATATTACAATTCCAATGCTTTTTTAGCATTTCCGCCCATCAATAATTCTAATGGATTTTCTAAAGCTTCTTTTACAGCAACCAAGAAACCAACAGACTCACGACCGTCGATAATTCTGTGGTCATAAGAAAGTGCTACATACATCATTGGGTGAATTTCCACTTTACCGTTTACAGCAATCGGACGTTCGATAATGTTGTGCATTCCAAGGATTCCAGATTGAGGAGGGTTGATAATTGGAGTAGATAACATAGAACCAAAAACACCACCGTTAGTGATTGTAAAAGTTCCTCCTGTCATATCGTCAACAGTGATTTGTCCGTCACGAGCTCTTAAAGCTAATCTTTTAATCTCCGCTTCAACACCACGGAAAGTCAAGTTTTCAGCATTACGAACTACAGGAACCATAAGCCCTTTTGGTCCAGAAACTGCGATAGAGATATCTGCGAAATCATAAGCAATTTTATAATCTCCATCCATCATAGAATTTACGTCTGGAAACAATTCCAAAGCTCTTGTAACCGCTTTTGTAAAGAATGACATATATCCTAAACCAAGTCCGCCGTGTTTTGCTTTAAACGCATCTTTAAATTCATTACGGATTGCGTTAATTGGCGTCATGTTAACTTCGTTGAAAGTCGTTAACATTGCTGTTTCGTTTTTAGCCGCTACTAATCTCTCAGCAACTTTACGACGTAACATTGATAATTTTGTACGCTCAGAACCACGGTTTCCTCCAGTTGGAGTTCCCATAGATGGTACTGCATTTACAGCGTCATCTTTAGTTATTCTTCCGCCTTTACCAGTTCCTGATACTGTTGCTGGAGCGATATTTTTTTCGTCTAATATTTTTTTAGCCGCTGGAGATGGAGTTCCTGCTGCATAAGATGCTACTGGCGCAGGTGCCGCTGCTACTGGAGCTGGAGCCACTGGTGCAGGTGCTGCTTTTGGAGCTTCAGCTGCTGGAGTTGCTGCAGGTGCAGAACCTGATGGTTTTGCTCCTTCAGTATCAATAAGACAAACTACTGCCCCAACCGCTACTGTGTCGCCTTCTTCTGCTTTTAACGTGATAATTCCGCTTACTTCCGCAGGCAATTCAAGTGTTGCTTTGTCAGAATCAACCTCAGCTATAGCTTGGTCTTTTTCTACATAATCTCCGTCCTTAACTAACCATGTTGCAATTTCTACTTCTTTGATTGATTCCCCTGGTGATGGGACTTTCATTTCTAAAATCATGTCTTATTATTTTAAATTATGAATTTTATATTCTAAATCGTTCTTGAAAGAACACTTGTTCATTTTATTTTCTAGCCCTGATGGAAACGGCATCCTTTTTATTTTTTCTTTAAAAATAAAAAGATACAGTGGACAGCAGGAAATAGCTCCTTATTATCTAAATAATTTTTTGTCGAATACCATTCTGATAGCATCTGCATGACGGCGTTTCGCTCTTGTATAACTTCCAGAAGCTGGTGCTGCATATGCTTTTAATGAAGCCAATCTCCATTTGATAAAGTCGAAATTCATCAGCATAAAACTGTAAGCTCCCATGTTTTTAGGCTCTTCTTGTGCCCAAACATAATCGTCAGCATTTGGATATTTAGCGATAATTGCTTTGATCTGTTCAGCTGGGAAAGGGAATAATTGCTCAACACGAACAACTGCAACATCATTTCTTCCGTTGTTTCCTCTTTCGGCAACAATGTCATAGTAGAATTTACCTGTAACGAAAACCAATGTTTTCACATCCTTTTTGTTTACTGCTTCGTCATCGATAGTTTCTTGGAAGCTTCCTTTTGCCAATTCTTCTACAGTAGACACGCATCTTGGATCACGCAACAAACTCTTTGGAGAAAAAACAACTAAAGGCTTACGGAAAGTCGTTTTCATTTGTCTTCTCAACAAGTGGAAGAAGTTGGCTGGCGTTGTACAATCGGCAACATACATATTATGTCTGGCACAAAGTTGTAAGTAACGCTCCATTCTTGCAGAAGAATGCTCTGCTCCTTGTCCTTCATATCCGTGCGGCAATAATAAAACGATACCGTTTTGATTGTTCCATTTGTCTTCTCCACAAGAAATATATTGGTCGATCATAATTTGAGCTCCATTACTGAAATCTCCAAATTGTGCTTCCCAAATAGTCAATGCATTTGGATTTGCTAAGGCATAACCATAATCAAAACCAAGAACACCATACTCCGATAAATGTGAATTGAAAATATTGAATTTTCCTTTTTTATTTTCGATAGCATTCAATAATATTACTTCTTCTTCAGAATCTTCTACTTTAACAACGGCATGACGGTGAGAAAATGTACCACGCTCTACGTCTTGTCCTGAAATTCGGATATCAAATCCTTCACTCAAAAGAGAACCGTAAGCTAATGTTTCGGCAGTTCCCCAATCGATAGTGTTGTTATCGTAACCCGTTTTTCTATCTGAAACAATTTTGGTTATTTTGTTAATGAATTTTTTGTCAGATGGTAAAGTTGATACCGTTTTGATAATAGAATCTAATGATTTTTTAGCAAAAGATGTATCTACGTTTTGCAGCATCCCATCATCAGAAACCTGCTTGAATCCTTTCCATTCATTTTGCATAAATGGCGTAATGATGGTCAAGCTTTTTTTACGGGAAGCTTCTAAGTTTTCTTCAAGATCTGCTTTGTATTCTTTCTCTAATGTATTTACATAATTAGCATCAATAACTCTTTCAGACAATAGCTTTTCGGCATAAATATCTCTCGGATTTTGATGTTTTGAAATGATTTTATATAAAACAGGCTGTGTAAAACGAGGTTCGTCACCTTCGTTATGTCCGTATTTTCTATATCCTAATAAATCGATAAATACGTCACGTCCAAACTGCATTCTGTAGTCTAAAGCAAAAGATACTGCATGTACAACAGCTTCGGCATCATCGGCATTTACGTGCAATACTGGCGAAAGCGTCACTTTGGCAACATCCGTACAATAAGTCGATGAACGAGCATCCAGATAGTTAGTCGTAAAACCAACTTGGTTATTGATTACAATGTGAATTGTACCGCCTGTTTTGTATCCGTCCAGCAATGACATTTGAATGATTTCATACAAAATCCCCTGACCTGCAATTGCAGCATCACCGTGAACGGCAATTGGCAAGACTTTAGAGAAATCATCTGCGAAATATTTATCTTGTTTTGCTCTTGTAATACCCTCGATTACTGCACCTACTGTTTCAAGATGCGAAGGGTTTGGAGCTAAATTGATGTTTATTTTTTTACCAGACTTAGTTACTTTATCAGCAGTAAGACCTAAATGGTATTTTACGTCTCCGTCAAAATATTCCTGATCGTAATCTTTTCCGTCAAATTCACCGAAGATATCCTGAGTTGATTTTCCAAAAATGTTAGCCAAAACGTTCAAACGTCCACGGTGAGCCATCCCCATTACAAACTGCTCAACTCCTTTTTCGGCCGCTTTTTCGATCAAAGCGTCAAGAGCTGGAATTACAGACTCTCCTCCTTCTAATGAGAAACGTTTTTGCCCTACATATTTAGTATGCAAAAAGTTCTCGAAAGAAACTGCCTGATTTAATTTATTTAAGATCGTTTTCTTTTCTTCAACTGAGAAATTAGGCTGGTTGTTGTTTACACCCAATTTATCCTGAACCCATTTTACAACGCCAGGATTACGAATATACATGTACTCAACACCAATATGCTGGCAATATATTGCTTGAAGACGTGCGATAATGTCCTGCAAAGAACAAGGAGCTACTCCTATTACCTGAGCGGCATCAAAAACAGTTGATAAATCGGCCGTTGATAAGCCAAAATTTTCAATATCTAAAGTCGGTGACGAAACTCTGCGGTCACGAACCGGATTTGTTTTCGTGAATAAATGCCCGCGGGTACGGTATCCATCAATTAGTTTCAAAACATTGAATTCTTTTTGCAATTTATCTGAAACCAAACTGCAATCAGCACCTGTCTCTATATATTCAACAATTCGTTGAACTGGGTTTTCCTCGTTATATGTAGTCATTCCAAAGTCAAAACCTTGAAAAAAACTTCTCCAGCTAGGCTCTACGCTATCTGGGTTTTCTAAATATTGATCGTATAATTGAGCAAAAAATTCTGTATGCGCTGCATTTAAAAATGAAAACCTATCCATAATATTGTTATTGAATATACTTTTGTTAAATAGTCTGGCAAAAATACGATAAAGCAATTTATTTAAATCTATTTTTTTACGTACTTTTACGTAAAAATTTGTTAAAAAAAGTCAGAAGCATGAAAAAATCCCAATTTTCAATCCTAGCAAAGTCTATTTTAATAACTATTGCAGTCCTCTTTTACGAAAACGTAATAGCTCAAAACTCGCAAATGCCACAATCGAGAAATCCTTTTTGGGAAAAAGTACAATTTGGTGGTGGCTTAGGATTGAATTTCGGAAGTAACTACACTGATATCTCTGTTGCCCCGAGTACTATTTACAATATAAATCCTTCTTTAGCAGTTGGTCTGGGGTTGCAAGGCAGTTATGTTTCTTCGAAAGGACATTACGATTCCGGAATTTATGGAGTGAGCTTTCTGACTTACATCAATCCGATTCCTGAGATTCAGCTTTCTATAAATTTAAATGAATCGTATGTCAATAATCATTACGAAGCCTACAATGGCTATAACGGTTATACCGACAATTTTTGGAATACAGCTTTGTTTCTTGGAGCGGGCTACCGAACTGGAAATGTAACGGTAGGACTTGCCTATAATGTATTGTTTGACGAAAATGACAATGTATATGGCGATGCGCTTATGCCTTTTGTGAGAGCTTATTTTTGATCATCATGCCTAAAATATAAATAGTATCTTTGTAATTAAAAAAATAAAAAATGGGAGCTTTAGAATTGAAAGACAGTATTTTAAAATCTTTAAATACGGCAGACGAAAACCTTTTAAAAATTGTTAAAGAAACTATTGACAATTATAATGAAGAAGAAATTGTAGCCCATAGTGTTGAGGGAAAACCATTAACTAGAAAACAATACAAGCAAAAAATTTCAGACGCTGTATTAGATTTTAAGAAAGGAAATCACACCACACAAGAAGATTTAGAAAAAGAAATAGAAAGCTGGTAAATGGGCAAAATAAATATAGTTTGGACTGATGATGCCAAACAAGAATTAAAAACCATTCAAAATTATTACAAGCAAAAATCTACTCAAAGCTCAAAAAACATCTTAAATGAAATATTAAAAACTATTAAGGAAATTCGATTTATCGAACAATATCAAGTTGATGAAGTTGACACTACTTTTCGAAGAATAATTGTAAGACACTATAAAATCATTTACATAATAGAAGCCAAGACAATAATCATAGTAACTATTTTTGATACAAGGCAAAATCCCAATAAGCTTGTATTGTAAAATTGAATTATATACCAAAGATAAAAAATCCAATTCATTATCCACTTAGAAACTATTTGTACTTATTCCTGAACCAAACCTTCTGCCATTCTAAATTACAGACCTCTTCTTATTATGGCTGTTTTTCACTTCTTATGTTTCTAATGAGCTGTTTTTAAAATTATTTGTTCTGATACACGCAACTAAAAGTAAAATCATTCATCTTCATTGTAAACTAACATTTTAAAGGCAAACACATTTTATGAAAAAAACACTAATTTTTTTAATGACAATTGTATTACTTTCAGGCTGCACGAATGATGATGAGACCCCGACAAACCAAATTCTTGGTAAATGGAAATTGGTTAAGGTCGAATATTATAAATGGAATAATAATATTGCCAGCTTACAGACAATAGACTACTCGGACAAAAATATCACTTATGATTTCAGGTCAAATAATAAATTAATCATTACCGGCGACCAAAACATTGATAATAAAAACAGAGAATCTGATTACATATTTGAAAAAGATTATTTGAGCGGACATCCTAGTGAAGGCGAAAGTAAAATGCTTCTTGTGAAAATCGATGGTTCAAAATGGACTTATTCCTTAACAAATGGAACTATGATGTTAGGACAATCATATATTGATGGCGCTAATTTATATTTTGAACGAAAATAAACATGAAATTTTCAACCATACATTACTGAGCTAGTAGTTTGACTAATTTTTTCTAAAAATTACTATGGTTTGATTAGGAATAATGCTTCCTAAACCAAACCTTCTGCCATTCTCTTTTCAATATTAAAAAAGAAACATCTTCAGCTAGAACAACTAAATCTGAACCATCTAATTTTTTTATCTGCTCTTCTGAAACATCGATGATATAAAGCAGATTCAAATATTCAGCGAATTTATACTGAATCATCCGATAGATTTTTTCGTGCAGCTGTATTTTTAATTCTTCGGGCGAAATACTCAGCGGAAAATCCACTCCTTCATTTGCTAAATTAAAATCCTTATTGATTTGCTCAATTAATTTTAGATACAATGTTTCAGCTTGCGCTTCAACAAGCAATGACTCTGTATTTTTTGGTGCTATAAACATGGAGATTTTTGAATGATGATTAACGATTTTTGATTTCAGATGTTAAAAAAGATTACGCTGAAAGGATTTTTGATTAAAAACTAAATGAAATGCAGAATTTCTAAAATCTTAAATCTGCATTCTAAAATCTTAAATCTACACTTTTCTTCCCATCAGGTTTTCACCAAAAATTCTCAGCACTTCTTTTTTCGAATGTGCCAAATCCATTTTATCCAACGTTTCAAAAGCTTTAAAAGTATACATTTCAATTGCTTCCTGAGTAGCTTTTGATGCTCCGGATTCATTAAAAATAGTTTTTGCAGTTTCTATTTTTTCTGAATTATCTTCTAGCTGCAAACTGAATAATTTTTCTAACTCTGAAGCTTTTTCAGGAGTTGAAAATTCTAAAGCTTTTAGATACAAATACGTTTTTTTATTTTCGATAATATCTCCGCCCACTTGTTTTCCAAAAGTTTCCTGATCGCCAAAAGAGTCTAAATAATCATCCTGCAACTGGAAAGCCAACCCCAAATGAAGTCCAAAATCATAAATCAAATTAGCATTCTCCACAGAAGTATTAGCAATTATCGCTCCCATTTTCATGGCCGCCGCAACTAAAACAGCCGTTTTGTACTCAATCATTTTTAGGTATTCCGGAATGGTAACATCGGTACGGGTTTCAAAGTCTACGTCCCATTGCTGACCTTCACAAACTTCGATAGCCGTTTTACTAAACAGTTTTGCCAAATCTTTAAAAACGATTGGCTCGTATTGTTCAAAATATTGGTAGGCTAAAATCAGCATCGCATCACCGGAAAGGATTCCAGTATTGATATTCCATTTTTCATGAACAGTATGCTTTCCCCTTCTTAAAGGAGCATTATCCATAATATCATCATGCACCAACGAAAAGTTATGAAAAACCTCAACAGCCATTGCTGCAGGAAGTGCTTTTTTATAATCGGCATCAAATACCTCAGCAGACAGTAACGTCAATACTGGCCTCATTCTTTTTCCTCCCAAGCTCAATATGTAATCTATTGGCTCATATAGATTCTTTGGCTCTTTATTGATTTTTTGATTTTCTAAATAAGTAATAAAAAATTCTTGATACTGATGAATCGCGTGCATAAAATATGATCTGTTTTACTCTTTGGAGTTTTTTCTTTTAGAATATATAAGGTTCAAAGATACAATTCAAATGTGAATTATTGAATTGTAAATCACCGTAAAAATGGAACTATAGTTTTTCCTTATGATATACATCGAAAAAAAACATTGGAAACTTTGTTGGTATTTAAAGTTTCCTTATTACATTTGCAGAACACAAGAAACTTTATTGGTGTCTAAAGTTTCCGAAATGTATTTTAAAAAATAAAAAAACCAAACATCAGGAAACACTATTACTAAAACTAATCATTATGGAAAATGCATGGGCAATTGATTCTAATGAATCAGACGTTATCATAAAATCTAGACATTCTCTAATAGGCTACCTGCCTGGAAACAAAAATAATTTAAAAGGGCATGTTGCCATACAAAATAATGAAGTTGAGGATGCTTCAATAGAATTCTCATTGAATGTAAATGATAAAAAAAATACTTCAACAGAAAAAGATAAAGAAGCAAAATTCACTGATCTCTTTGATGAAGATGAAGCGCCTTTGATAAAATTCAAATCAACTTCTTTTCAAAAAATAAACAAGAACATAAATTTCCTGAAAGGCTTCTTGACTATCAAAAACATCACAAAAGTGGTCGAATTCGATACCGAGTTTATAGGATTCAATAATTACAATGGTGTTCAAAAAGCATCTTTTGAAATTACTGGAAACATCAACCGCAAAGATTTTGGTCTTAATTACAATGTGCTTAGACAAAATAAAAGTATGCCGATAAGTAAAGACATTAAGCTAATTGCCAATTTAGAATTCACTCATTAAGAATAACCAGTTCTTAAAAAACCAAAACTCATTTAAAAACTAACTTTTACTGTATCAATAAATTTTAAGTTTTAACTACATTAAGTTATCATAAAAATGAAAGAAAAAATTATAGCAAAAGCAGGCGAAATGTTTTTAAAACTAGGTTTTAAAAGCATTACCATGGATGACATCGCAGGTGAAATGTGTATTTCTAAAAAAACAATTTACAAATATTTTTGCAACAAAGAAATACTGATTGAAGAGAGTGTACATTTAATTCATAAAGAAGTTCATCAACTTATAGATGATGCAATTTCGAAAAACTACAATGCAATTGAAGAAAATTTTGAAATCAGACGCATGTTTGCCGAGCTATTTAAATCTTCTGATACATCTCCAATCTTCCAATTAAAAAAACATTATCCTGAGATTTACAAAAATGCTTTGAAATTTCAAATTGATGAATGTGAGTTTTGTTTTAGACAAAATATTGAAAAAGGAATTGAACAAAAACTATATCGTAATAATTTGAATATAGAAACTTATGTCAAATTCTATTACTATTTGATTTTTAGCATCAATGAAAATACTCGCTCTGAAAATGAAGCAAAACAATTGGAATATGAAGCTTTAGAATATCATACAAGAGCCATGGCAACACCAGAGGGAATCACAGAACTAGAAAAACAATTACAAAACGTTAATATATAAACAATCAATGAAAAAAATAATCCTAATACTTTTGTGTACAATTGGACTGACTTCCAATGCACAGGTAAAAAAGCTAACCTTAAAAGACGCTATAAACTATGCGTTGGAAAATAAGGCTGATGCCAAAAAATCTAGATTAGAAATAGAAAACAGCGAGTATAAAATTCAAGAAATTCGCTCTAGAGCCTTACCGCAAATTTCGGCAAATGGAAGTTTAACCTACAATCCTATTTTACAAACTAATGTAATTGACGGTGCTGCTTTTGGTGCACCGGGAACTACCATTCAAGCTTCATTTGGACAAAAATGGACCTCAGGAGCTGGAGTTTCGTTAAGCCAGACAATTTTCGACCAAGCCGTTTTCACTGGATTGAGAGCAGCAAATTCTACTCGTGAATTTTACAAAATCAACAATCAATTAACAGAAGAACAAGTCATTGAAAGAGTTGCCAACAATTATTACTCGGTATATGTACAGCGTGAAAAACTAACTTTGTTAGACAGCAATTATGTTAATACTTCAAAAGTCCGCAGTATTGTAAAAGGTCAATTTGACAATGGATTAGCAAAAAAAACAGACTTAGACCGTATTATCGTAAAAATGTCAAACATTGACACAGAGCGCCAACAGGTTAAAAATCAAATAGAACTGCAAGAAAATGCATTGAAATTCTATATGGGAATGCCGATTGAAACTAAGTTTGATATTCCGCAAACTGAATTTGAAATAACACCAGAATCATTTGCAGAAACTCCAAATACAGCTAACAGAACAGAATATCTGCTTTTGAAAAAACAAGAAGAACTCTTAGAATTTCAAAAGACAGCCATTAAAGCGGAATATTACCCAACACTATCATTAGTAGCAGGATATAATTATATAGGACAAGGGCCAGAAGTGCCTCTTTTTGCAAAACCTTCTGACGGCGTGTACTGGTCTGATTACTCAGCAATTGGATTAAACCTGAAAGTCCCAATTTTTACTGGTTTTGGAACTCGTTCTAGAGTAAGACAAGCCGATGTAAACATTAGATCACTTCAAGAAGACATCAAAGACACACAGCTTTCACTTGATTTGGATTATAGAAATGCAAAAGCTCAAATTGAAAACAACTTTGTAACAATCACCAATCAAAAAGAGAATATGCGATTGGCCGAAGAGATTCTGAAAAATACTAAAAACAATTATCTTCAAGGATTAGCCTCATTAACCGATTTATTGGATGCACAAAATGCATCGCTTGAAGCGCAAAACAATTACACAAGAGCAATCTTAAATTATAAAATAGCCGAAGTAGCATTAATCAAATCAAAAGGACAACTTAAAACACTAATAAATAACTAAAATGAAAAAGACAGTACTTATAATAATTGCAATCGTTGCTTCCTTAGGAGCAATGGGATATGTTTTGAATAAAAACAAGACAGAAAACAAAGCTAAAACGGATATTGTTGCCGAAAAAAATGCAGCCGTTTCTGTAAAAACAGCACAAGTAAAAACAGAAAATATTGCATTGGACTTTGTTGCTAACGGAAACTTCGCTCCTACTCAAGAACTGACTTTCTCTGCTGAAAAATCAGGAAAAGTAATTAAAGTTTTAGTAGATGAGGGAGATTACGTAAATGTTGGACAAACATTGGTAATCGTGAGAAGTGACGTAATTAATGTAAATGCAAATACTGCAAAAGCAGCTTACGACAATGCTAAAAATGATTATGCAAGATATGAAAACGCATATCAAACTGGTGGCGTTACCAAGCAACAACTTGACCAAGCAAAATTGCAATTAACAAATGCGCAGGCAAACTTAACTGAAGCCAACATCAACGTAGGCGACACTAAAGTAAAAGCGCCTATCAAAGGATTTATTAATAAAAGATTCATTGAACCAGGAACTATTCTAGCAGGAATGCCACCAACAGCTATGTTTGACATTGTTGATGTTTCTAAATTAAAATTAAAAGTCAGCGTAAACGAAAGCCAGGTTGCTGGTCTGAAAATTGGAAATACTGTACCTGTAACTTCAAGTGTTTTTCCTGACAAAGTTGTTACCGGTAAAATTATTTTTATCGCTCCAAAAGCAGATGAAAGCCTAAACTTCCCTGTTGAAATAGAAATTACAAACAACGCCAGCGCTATTAAAGCTGGTATGTACGGAACTGCAAACTTTGGAACTAAACAAAAACAAGAATTAAAAGTGGTTCCTAGAAATGCTTTCGTTGGAAGTGTGAGCAGCAATCAGATTTTTGTGGTTGAAAATGGAATCGCTAAACTGAAAAAAGTAACAGCGGGCAGAATATTAGGTGACCAAGTTGAAATAATTAACGGATTATCTGATGGTGAAACCGTAATTGTTACTGGACAGATTAACTTACAAGATGGTAACGCTGTAGAAATTATCAAATAAGCCAAAAGTCATTAGGCAAAAGCCAAAAGTAAAAATTTTTTAACCATTAAAATGAAAAAAGCATATAGTATCTTTTCACTAATGCCTTTTGCCTAATGGCTAATAACTAAATAAAACATATGAAATTAGCAGAAATATCCATAAAACGTCCTTCGTTGGTTATCGTTCTCTTTACGATACTAACTCTTGGAGGACTGTTCAGCTATAGCCAATTGGGCTATGAATTGATTCCTAAATTCGAACAAAATGTAATTACGATTTCTACTATTTACCCTGGAGCTTCTCCGAGTGAGATAGAAAACACCGTAACCAAAAAGATTGAAGACGGAATTGCTTCTTTAGAAAACATCAAAAAAATCGATTCTAAATCTTATGAAAGTTTATCAATCGTATCGGTTACATTAACATCAAATGCAAAAATTGACATTTCGATGAATGATGCGCAGCGTAAAATCAATGCGCTGGTGAGCGACTTGCCAGATGATGCCGAAACTCCTGCTTTAACCAAATTCTCCCTGAGCGATTTGCCAATTATGACTATTGGTGCCAATGGCAAAATGGACGAGGCTACTTTTTATGATTTAATTGATAAAAAGATTGCACCAGTTCTATCACGCGTGCAAGGTGTTGCTCAGGTAAACATTATTGGTGGGCAGGAACGTGAAATCCAAGTAAACCTTGATGCTGTAAAAATGCAGGGTTACGGACTTTCGATTCCGCAAGTGCAGCAAATTATTTTGACTTCGAATCTGGATTTCCCAACAGGAAATATTCAAACTAGAAATCAAAAAATATTAATTCGTTTAGCTGGTAAATACAAAAGTGTAGATGAATTAAGAAACTTAGTAGTATCATCTAAAAACGGAATTGAAGTTCGTTTAAATGATATTGCCGATGTTCAGGATACTCAAAAAATTGCAGAAAAAATATCAAGAGTAGATCAAAAGAGTGCAATTATTTTACAAATAATAAAACAATCAGATGCTAATGCTGTTGCGGTAAGTGCCGATTTAAAAAGCACTATCACTAAACTGGAAAACGATTATAAAACATCGCAGCTAGCTTTAAAAATAGCAAAAGACAGTACCGATTATACGCTTGAAGCAGCAGATTCTGTAATACACGATTTATTGATCGCAGTAATCTTGGTAGCATTTGTAATGTTGTTCTTCTTACACAGTATTCGTAACTCATTAATTGTAATGGTTTCGATTCCTGCTTCATTAATTGCCACTTTTATCGGAATTTATCTTTTGGGCTACACCCTAAACTTAATGAGTTTATTGGGACTTTCTCTTGTGGTTGGTATTCTGGTCGATGATGCAATTGTGGTATTGGAAAATATTTACAGGCACATGGAAATGGGCAAAAGCCGTATCCGCGCCTCTTATGATGGTACTGCCGAAATTGGAGGAACTGTAACTTCTATTACGTTGGTAATTGTGGTGGTGTTTTTACCAATTGCAATGAGTTCTGGATTGGTATCCAACATTATTACACAATTCTGTGTTACCGTAATTATCTCTACGTTATTATCATTATTGGCTTCGTTTACAATTATTCCATGGTTGTCTTCTCGTTTTGGAAAACTGGAACATATTGAAGGGAAAAACATATTTGGAAGAACCATTCTAGGTTTCGAAAGTTATTTAACAAGTTTTACTAACTGGGTTTCAAACTTATTAAACTGGTGTTTGGATCATTATATCAAAACTATTGTTGTTGTTTTAGTCTTATTCTTTGGTTCGACTATCGGATTAATGGGCGGCGGTTTTATTGGTGGAGAATTCTTTGCCTCTTCTGACAGTGGTGAGTTTTTAGTTCAAATCGAAATGCCGAAAGACGCTTCATTGGAACAATCTAACTTTATGACTCAAAAAGCAGAAGCCTTTTTGAAAACCGAGAAATATGTAGGAAGCCAAATTACCACAGTAGGCCAAACCTCAGAAGGTTTGGGAGGGTCGCAAGCCACCGCGTATAAAGCGGAGATTGACGTAAAAATGATTGACCAATCAGAACGTTCTGATGATGCATCAGTATATGCCGCAAAAATCAAACGTAAATTGGAAAAAGTTTTAGTCGGAGCTAAAGTAAAAACAGTTCCTGTTGGTATCTTGGGAACTGCAGAAGATGCAAAACTTGGATTGATTGTAACTGGTCCTTCTACAGAAGTTGCTATGGCTTTTGCTAAATTAGCCGAAGCAGAATTGCGTACTATTCCAGGAACAACCGAAATCAAATTAACAGTTGAAGACGGAAATCCTGAGATCAATATACAAGTTAACCGTGATAAAATGGCCGCATTAGGACTAACGCTGCAAACAGTAGGTCTGACGATGCAGACTGCTTATAGCGGTAACACTGACGGGAAGTTTAGAGCTGGTGAATATGAGTACGACATCAACATCAAATACAATGCTTTTGACAGAAAAAACATTACCGATGTGAGTAATTTAATTTTCGTTAACAGTGCAGGACAGCAAATTAAATTGTCTCAATTTGCAGCTATTACTGAAGGTTCTGGCCCTAGCCAATTGGAACGTCGTGATAAATCGGCTTCGGTTACTGTTCAAGGTCAAAACGTTGGGGTTCCAACTGGAACAATTGTAACGCAATGGCAGGCAAAATTAGACAAGCTAAAAAAACCGGTTGGCGTAAACTATATTTGGGGAGGTGACCAAGAAAACCAAAGCGAAGGTTTTGGTACTTTGGGAATCGCTTTATTGGCCGCAATTATCTTGGTTTACCTGGTAATGGTCGGTTTATATGACAGTTTCATGCACCCATTTGTGGTATTGTTTGCTATTCCGCTTTCGTTTATTGGAGCGATGCTGGCTTTAGCATTAACGAATAATACGCTGAATATATTTACCATTTTGGGTATCATCATGCTAATTGGTTTGGTATGTAAAAATGCGATTATGCTTGTAGATTACACCAACCAGCGAAGAGCTGCCGGTGAATCCATCAGAAAGGCATTAATTCAAGCGAATCACGCTCGTCTTCGTCCGATTTTGATGACGACAATTGCGATGGTTTTCGGTATGTTCCCTATTGCATTGGCTTCTGGAGCTGGTGCCGAATGGAAAAACGGTTTGGCTTGGGTAATTATTGGTGGATTGATTTCATCATTATTCCTTACCCTGATTATTGTTCCTGTGATTTATGAAATCATGGAAAAAATCAAGGCTAAATTAACTAAAGATGAAAAAATCGATTATGAAGCCGAAATGGTTGCCGATTATGACCACAAAGAATTGAGCGAAGACGGATTTAATCCGAAGCATACGGTTTAAAATAGGATTTTATCTACACTACAAAAGGGCTTTCAAGATATTTGAAAGCCCTTTTTTTATGGAGTATTGTTCCAAATTTCAAGAAGAAAAATGTTTTGTTTTATTGATTAACAATGATGTTTTTGGGAAAATCCGGAATACTTTTATCATAATTTACGCTCTCAAGAACTATTAAAAAAAACGCAAAGTCATGAGACTTTTCGTAGCGCAGGAAGTATTTCCACAAACTAAATCCTAAACAATGCGGACTTTATTTCGTTTGTTTGCTGTCGGCAACTATACTTTGAGAGCAAAATCCACCATCCATTCAATACCGTATTTGTCTCTAAACATTCCAAAATAAGAACCCCAAGGACTGTCGCCAATAGGAAATTCAACATTTCCGCCGGCAGAAAGTCCTCTAAATAATTTATCGGCTTCTTCACGGCTTTCAGCGCTAATAGATATTTTGGATCTGTTTTCATTTTCATTTACTGTACCCAAACTTTCGGGAACATCATTGCCCATTAAAATGTTTTGGCCGATAGATAAAGCAATATGCATTATTTTATTTGCTTCCTTTTCTGGTATCGGATATTCATCGTTCGATATATCTTTGAAACGAACAATTCTTTCGAACTCACCGCCAAATACCGATTTGTAAAAATTGAATGCTTCTTCGGCATTTCCGTTGAAGTTAATGTGAGGATTAATATGTGCCATGATTTTTCTTTTTTAAAAATTATTTAAGTAATACCAGTTGCCCAGAATGGTATTGCAAATGCGATGTTCTGGTAATGATGATATTTAACTTATTGCGATGTGGTTCATTAACGAAATCTTCGGCAGACACCGCAGTATGTTTTTCAAACCATTCTTCTGGTTTCAAACTGTCAAATTTTTGTTTTAATACTTCGCATTGTTTCGTCCAAAAGTTTCTCAATTCTGCTGCAGTGGGAATTTCGACCGTTGCTTTGTCTGGCGATTTTATAAATGGTTCGTACAATTCGGGATAAAGTTTTTCGCCCATATCCAAAAGTATCCGCATTTCGTCGTGTACGGCAATTAAGTGTCCCAATAAATAAATTCCTCTATTTTTACCGGGTGCGATTTCCTTTAGCAGTGTTTCGTCAGTTAAGCTATTGAGAATTTTATCCCAATTTGTAATGGATCCATTCCATCTATCGAATGTCATTTTTAAAAATAATTCTGTTGTCGCCATTTGTTAATTTTTAATTGTTATTTGATTTATCATTAAGTAACTCTTTTAATTTTTATCTCTCCTTAAGCTCCCATAGTGTCATTCTCGACTTCTCCAGCTCGTTTGTAATTGGCCGAAATCACTCATTCCATTCTAATTTGGATAATTCCGCCTGACAAACACTAAGTAGCCTTTTCATTCTAATTACAGAAAATAAAGTTACAAATAAAGTCTTTATGCTGTAGCCTCAAAAAGCTAACTGCTTAATTTTTAACATAATCTATTAAAAACCAACGGAAACTTTTTTTGTTTTTTAGTTTCCTTTGTTATATTTGTTTTACAAAAAAATTACAAAAACAGTAATTATGGAAAATGAATGGAAAATTGATTCTGACGAATCAGACGTATTGATAAAATCGAGACATTCTTTAATAGACTATATGTCTGGATCCCAAAATAATTTTAAAGGTCACGTAGCCATACAAAACAATGAAGTGGAAGATGCTTCACTAGAGTTCTATCTGAAAGTAAATGATAAAGAACCCAACTCGGACCTTAAATTAATTGACTTTTTTGAGAATGATGAAACTCCGGTAATAGAATTTAAATCGACATCATTTCAAAAAGTAAATAAAAACATCAATTTCCTAAAAGGTAATTTAACGATTCAAAACATTACCAAAGTAGTGGAATTGGATACTGAATTTATTGGGTACAACAATTATAATGGAACGAAGAATGCTTCATTTGAAATTATTGGAAACATTAACCCAAAGGACTTTGGCTTACATTATAATTCCTACCTAAGTCATAACGGTTATGCAGTGGGTTCGGATATTAAACTCATTGCTAATTTAGAATTTAAAAATCAATAGAAATCTCATATAATCAAAAACAAACATTTCACAACCCCATATTAAACCACTAACATACAACAAAATACCACACAAAATGAAAGACAAAATTGTATCCAAAGCTAGCGATCTGTTTTTAAAACTAGGTTTTAAAAGCGTTACTATGGATGATATTGCTGGTGAAATGTGTATATCCAAAAAAACCATTTACAAATATTTTTGCAATAAAGAAGTATTGATTGAAGAAAGCACGGAGTTGGTTCACAAAACAGTTCATGAAGTCATTGATACCATTGTCGCCAAAAATCACAACGCAATTGAAGAGAATTTTGAAATCAGAAAAATGTTCAAAGAGATGTTTCAGGCAACGGACACTTCGCCTTTATATCAATTAAAAAAGCATTATCCCGAAATATATCAAAAAGTAATGTCGCGGGAAATTGATGAATGTAATTTGTGTTTTAAACAAAATATAGAAAAAGGAATTGAACAAGATTTATATCGAAAAGAACTTGATGTAGATATCTATGTTAAATTCTATTATTTATTAATTTTTAGCATTAAAGAAAATACCATTTCTGAAAAGGATTCTGTAAAACTAGAATTAGAAGCATTGGAATATCACACTAGAGCCATGGCAACACCAAAAGGAATAGCCGAACTCGAAAAGCAATTACTTAAAACTAATATATAATGAAGAATCTATTTATACTAACCCTTACTCTATTTACAATGAGTGGTTTTGCTCAAGACACGAGCACTGGTGAACAAAAGAAAAGCTATTCATTTACCTTACAGCAAGCTATAGATCACGCTATTGAAAACAACTATTCAGCGATCAATTCAGGACGTGATATAGAAGCCGCCAAAGAGAAAAAGTGGGAGACAACAGCAATGGGGCTTCCACAACTTAATGCGGGAGTCGATTTTACAAATAATTTTGTCTTGCAAAAATCAGTAGTTCCTGCAGAATTCTTTGGAGGAAATCCGGGTGAATATGCCGAAGTTGCTTTTGGAACCAAATACAATATGGTCGCGAAATCCACTTTAAGCCAGCTTATTTTTGATGGATCTTATATTGTGGCGCTCCAAGCTTCTAAAACGTATTTGAAATATTATGAAAATGCAAAGCGAAGAACGGATATTGATGTCAAAGAAATGGTTATTAACTCCTATGGCAATGTTTTGTTGGCCAAAGAAAACATAGCTATCCTTGAAAAAAATATCGCTTCATTACAAAAAACATTACACGATACTAGAGCCACTTATAAAAACGGTTTAATCGAAGAAGAAAACGTAGAGCAATTGGAAATTACTTTGGCATCCTTAGAAAGCACTTTAAATTACAATAACCGTTTACTGGATATTACCTATAAAATGCTGAAAATTAATCTAGGCATTGATATCAACGCTGCAATTACTTTGACGGACAACTTAGATGATTTGACCATCCAAAACATGGATCTTGCTTTTTCTAAAACTGAATTTGACGTAAATAACAATATCAGCTACAAAATAGCCACCAATTTTGAAGAGCAAAGAACACTCGAATACAAACTGCAAAAAAGCAAAGCTTTGCCTTCATTATCTGCTAATTTTAATTTTGGGTATACTGCTTTTAAGGACCATTTCGAATTTTTTTCCAAAAACCAAAACTGGTTTAATTATTCCAATCTTGGCCTTAGCTTAAATGTTCCCATTTTTAGCAGTTTGGCTAGAAGTTCTAGAACACAACAAGCCAAAATTGCTTTGGACCAAGCCAAAACACAATTAAGTGAAACGGAACAAAAATTAAAATTGCAATATGCTACCGCAAAAAGCGAATATGAATATAGTATCGCCGATTATGAAACTGCTAAAAGCAATTTGAATTTATCCGAAAGAATTGAGAAAAAACAGCAAATCAAATTCACCGAAGGACTTTCAACAAGCTTTGATTTCAATGATGCTCAACGTCAATTGTATACAGCTCAGCAAAAATACCTGCAAACGATGGTTAACATCATCAATAAAAAAGCCAGTTTAGAAAAAATCACCACTAATTAACGATCTCAATTAAATATAAAGACATGAAAAAAGCACTTATATTAACCACCCTTTTAATTATTTTGATTGCCTGTAACTCATCAGACAAAAAACAATCAATCGATGCCATTATTGCTTCGAAAGATATTAAAGCCATAACTGCAAAAAAAGCGGAACTGCAATCGCAACTTACTCAAATCGACGAGGCATTGGCAACTTTGGATGTAAACAAGGAAGTTGTAGCATTGGTAACCGCTGTAAAATTAAAAGACACTACCTTCAATCATTATCTTGAAATACAAGGAAGTATCAATACGAATGAAAATGTGTTAGTTCAACCCGAATTCCCAGGCAACTTAGTGGAACTGAATGTAAAAGCTGGACAAAAAGTAAGCAAAGGGCAAGTATTAGGACGGACTGATGATGGCGGAATGAGCCAACAATTGGCCAGTGCCGAAAATCAATATGCACTTGCCAAAACAACTTTTGAACGTCAAAAAAATCTTTGGAGTCAAAAAATTGGTTCTGAAATTCAATACCTTCAAGCGCAAACCCAAATGGTTTCAGCTCAAAAAGGTGTTGCACAAATTAAAGCTCAAATAGCAAAAACGGTAATAAGAGCGCCATTTTCAGGAACTATTGACGAAGTTTTTGTAGAAAAAGGAGAAGTAGTTACTGCGAGCCCAAAAGGATTAATGCGAATCGTGAATTTAGGAAACATGTATGTTTCAACCTCTATTCCTGAAACTTACATAGGAAAACTAAAAATTGGAACCGAAGTAGATGTGTTTTTAACCTCTTTGAATAAAACATACAAAGGAAAAGTACGCCAAATTGGTAACTTCATCAATCCAAACAACAGAAGTTTCGGAATTGAGGTTAGTGTTCCAAATCCTGATAATTTATTGCGTCCAAATCAAGTAGCCAAGTTAAAAGTGATTGATTATGTAAGCAAAAATGCTGTGGTTGTCCCAACTAATGTGATTCAGCAAGATGGCAAGAAAAACAATTTTGTTTATACCGTGGCCAACTCAACCGGAAAAACGGGCATTGCCAAAAAAGTGACTGTTAAAACAGGACAGTCATCAGACAACGTAACCGAAATTTTAAGCGGTCTGGATTCTGATGCCATAATAGTTACCGAGGGCATGAACACCATTTCGGACGGAATGAAACTAAACTTTTAACGATTTTAGATTGATGATTAACGATTTTAGATTGCAGATTTTGCTGCCTACAATCGTTTTTCACATTAACAAATCTCAAATCATATTGATTACGAAACATACATCAAAAATCTAAAATCGTTAATCTAAAATCTCAAATCAAATGAGTCACGAAAATAAAGAATTCGGAATATCAAGTTGGGCTGTCAAAAATCGCGTTACAGTATATATCTTGACTTTATTGATTGTAATCACAGGAGTTATTGCTTATATTACAATGCCTCGAGAAGATTTTCCAGAAATCATAGAAAACAAAGTTTACATTTCTTCTGTTTTTCCAGGAAACTCAGCCGAGGATGTAGAAAAATTAATTATCAAACCGCTCGAAAAGGAAATCAAGAACATTAGCGGGGTAAATAAAATCACCTCTAGCTCATTTCAAGATTACGGGATGATTATTATCGAGTTTGACGACAACGTCACTATTGACAATGCTAAAACTAAAATAAAGGACAAAGTAGATGTTGTAAAAGCAGATACAGATTGGCCTAATCTTGATAATGGCAGCAAGGTAGAACCAAGCGTATTCGAATTGAACATTTCAGAAGAAGTGCCAATTCTAAACATCAACTTACAGGGAAATTATACCACCCAGCAACTTAAAAAATATGGAGAACTGCTTCAAGATGATATTGAAGAAATTCCCGAAGTGAAAAAAGTGGACATTCTAGGTGTTGATGATAAAGAAGTGGAGATTGCCGTTGATATTTTTAAAATGACTGCTGCTCAAGTATCTTTTGATGATATTCAAAATGCGGTGAAATATGAGAATATGACCCTTTCGGGAGGAAATTTAATTTCCCAGGGCTCTAGAAATAACATCCGAATTGTTGGAGAAATAACAGACCCGAAAGAACTGGAAGACATTATTGTAAAGCATAATGGAGGAACTGTTTATTTAAAAGATATTGCCGAAGTTAACTTCAAAGAAAAAGAAAAAACAACCTATGCACGTGAGAAAGGCACCGAAGTGGTGATGCTAAACGTAAAAAAACGTTCCAATCAAAACATGATTTCGGCTATTGAGCAGGTTAAAGAAAAAATTGAAAAAGCCAAAGCTTCCTATTTACCTTCCAACTTAAAAATAGAATTGACCAATGACCAATCTTCACGAGTTGAACATCAAGTAGACGAATTATCAAACCACATCATCTTTGGTATTGTGCTGGTAATGATCGTTTTGATGTTTACCATGGGATTGCGAAACTCACTTTTTGTTGGTGCCGCTATTCCTTTATCCATGTTAATGGCTTTTAGTATACTGTCGGCATTTGGCTTGACCCTAAATACTATGGTTCTTTTCGGATTGGTTATGGGACTGGGAATGCTGGTAGATGATGGAATTGTTGTGGTCGACAACGTATTTGCCAACATGAAAAAAGGAATGAACCGTGTAGAAGCATCCAAAGTCGGTATTGGTGAAATTGCTTGGCCAGTTATCTCCTCAACTGCAACTACCTTGATGGCCTTCTTGCCTTTTGCCTTATGGCCAGGAACTATGGGTAAATTCATGAAATATTTCCCGATGACATTGACCGTAACCTTATCCGCATCTTTATTTGTGGCGATGGTTGTCAATGCAGCCATGACAGGAGGATCAATGGATATTGAAGACAAAAATGTAACCAAAAAATCAGCCAAAACATATTCAATAATTTTTACTGTTATAGCCGTAATTTTTGTTCTTATCGGAAATATTTATGATTCTAAATTCGCAAAAGCTATTGGTCACTTGGCTATCATTTCTCTTGGATTAATGTGGCTATATAAATTGAAACTGTACCAATGGACACAAGATTTCCAGCACAGTTTTTTTCCAAGAATGGAAGAAAAATACAAAACCTTTTTGGCTAAAATTTTAACCAAAAGAAGAGCTTGGTATGCCCTGGCAGGAATCATTGGGATGTTAATTTTTTCATTCATGCTTTTGGGAATATTCCCTAGAAAAGTATTGTTTTTCCCTGATAACATTCCAAATCAGGTAATCACTTATATTGAATATCCACAAGGAACAGACATCGAAAAAACGAACAAAGCTACCCTATTTGTAGAAAAGCAGGTTATCGAAGTTTTGAGTAAATATGTAGATAAAAAAACCGACAAAAACTACTTAGCCGAATCGATTGTGTCTCAAGTTGGTGTTGGTGCTGGAAATCCAAACGTAGATGCAGGATCAGCTTCTGAAACTCCTTTCAAAGGAAAAGTAACGGTAAATTTCTCGGAATTCAAATTTAGAAGAGGAATTAACACCGCCGATATCTTAGAAGAAATCAGAGGTAAAGTAAAAGCAATTGCGGGAGCAACCGTTACTGTCGAAAAAGATGCGAATGGACCACCAGCCGGTTACCCAATCAGTATTCAGCTGACAGGACTCGATTATGACGAAATGCTGAAAGAAGCAGACAAGATGATCACTTTTATTAATTCCAAAAATATTCCAGGAATCGAAAGATTGAGCATTGATGTCAACAAAGAAAGTCCAGAACTTGAAGTAAAAGTGGATCGTGTAAGCGCAGGAAGCTTAGGAGTTTCGACAGGACAACTGGGATTCAATTTGCGCCGTTCTGTATATGGGCAGGAAATCTCTACATACAAAGAAGGTGATGATGATTACAACATTACCATGCGTATGCAGGATGACCAGCGCAAAAACGAAAACATATTGTTTAACCAGTCCTTAACTTTCAGAAATCCTGCCAACGGACAAATGATGCAAGTGCCTATCTCTGCCGTTTCACAAACAGAGAAAACAACCACTTACAATCAAATTAAAAGAAAGAACCAAAAACGCATCATGACGGTTTATTCCAACGTCTTGACAGGTTATAACGGCGACGAAATCACCAAACAAATTGCCGCCGATTTAAAAGGATATGAATTGCCAAAAACAATTACCTATTCCTTCTCGGGAGTCCAGGAAGAGCAAGGTAAAAACCAAAGCTTCCTGATGTATGCTTTGTTTTTGGCTTTGGCTGGAATCACCATCATCATCGTATTACAGTTTAATTCGGTTTCCAAAACTATGGTAATCCTGTTTACAGTAATCCTGAGTTTCAGTGGGGTATTTTACGGTTACGTCATTGCAAACATGGATTTTGTAATTCTGATGACCATGATGGGAATCATTTCGCTGGCGGGTATTGTGGTGAAAAACGGAATCGTATTAATGGACTTCTTCGTTTTACTATTAGACAAAAAAGTTGAAGATAACCATCTCGAAAGCCACGACGATCTAACTATAGAAGAAATCAAAGAAGTAATCATCGAGTCTGGAAAATCAAGATTACGTCCTGTATTGTTAACGGCATTAACTGCTGTTTTGGGATTAATTCCATTGGCAATCGGATTAAACTTTGACTTCTTCTCCTTAATAACCGACTTGAATCCTCACATTTTCATGGGAGGGGACAACGTGATTTTCTGGGGACCATTAGCTTGGACCATCATCTTTGGATTGACTTATGCAACGGTCTTGACTTTAATAATGGTGCCCGTAATGTTCTATTTAGTGAAAAGAACAAAGTATTGGTTCAGGGATAGAAGAAAAAGCCAAGCAAGTGAAATATAGATTTTGCAAAAAACGTTAACTGAAAAATATTTCTTAATTTTACAGAAAATGAGTTATGCTGACAAACACATAGTTGAAACCTATTTAAAGTTATTTGATGGCTTAAGTTCATTGAGTAAAATAGAGTTAATAGAAAAGCTCACTAAATCATTAAAAAATGAAAAAACAGTGAAAAAAGACGCTTTTTTTGAATCTTTTGATGCGTTTTCCAACGAAAAATCAGCAGAAGAAATCATTGTAGATATAAAATCAAGCAGAAAATTTAGAAGCAAAGAAATTAAATTCTAATGCAATATTTACTTGACACAAATATTTGCGTTTATTTTCTTCGAGGAAAATTGGTTTACAAGATGATCTTAATTTATAAAAACAAAAAACACTCCATTCAATAAATTTGAGAATGGAGTGTTTTTTTATTCTACAATAACGATTTTTAGTAAAATCTCGATGTTTTATTCAGCTGTCGTTGGATCAATTATTCCAGAAACAAGACTAACTTTATTGGCTGGAAACCCACCCTTATCAGCATGTTCCCGAATCATTGCTTCATTTGGTGCAATATAAACACAATAAATTTTGTCATCAGTTACATAACTGTGTTTCCATTGTATTTCTGGTCCCATTTTTCTTAGGACATCGCAAGAAGCATTTGCAACGTCCTTTAATTGTTCTGGCGTCAAATTCCCTGCGTTAGGAATTTCCCTTTCAATGACATACTTAGGCATACTAATCAGATTAAAAAAATTAGAATAAATAACTATAGAAAATCTCTTTGAATTCCGCTTTCGCAAATAATGAAAGGGAATGAAAGAGATTTATGAAGAAAGGGGCAGTACATACAATTGCTTTTTAGATTCTATAAATTTAAAAAGCACTTCAAAAGTCAAAATCGGCTAATACAGTAACCTATAAAAGCCGATTTCTTAACAAACACTAACTTTATAATTTAGGGCTCTGACAAATAGATATTTAAACTAACTGATTCTCTATTTCACCCTAAACCATCTGCTGTGTTTTCATGATAAAGGTACAATAAATCTGTTCAAACTAGCACCGGCTTAACAAACTTATAACACTGAAAAAACGCAATAAAAAAAGGAGAAAATCAATAAAGACTTTCTCCTTTTCTTAAATTAACTATGTAATTGTTATTCATTTGAAGTTGCAAAAGCATCTTGTCTCCAATTTTTTATTTTAGAAACTTTATTATTTGAAAAATCTACTTCACAAAGACTATTTTTTCCAGTATTTTGTGACCAGAAAAACCATTTTCCGGTTTTTACTCCAGCAACATATTCGCCAGAGGCAATTTTATCTCCAGCTTCGTTATAAGAAACCCAAATTCCTTCCAGTTTGCCGTTTTCAAAATATCCTTCTTGTTGTACTTGCCCGTTTTCATAAAAATAGGTAGCTTTTAATTTTTTACCAAAAGGCTCTAAAACAGGTTTTACATCTTGTGCAAAAATAACACCTGAAAATAGCATCGCTCCTAAAACCACAAACTTTTTCATATCGCTAATTTTTAATTATTTATATCTTTCTATATCAAAATTAGGAACAAATATTACATTAAAAAAACATTTTGGTAACAATTTCGTAACATAGACGAAAGCTTAACATTGGAAATCAAAAACAAGGAAATTTCTTTCTAAAAAGGCGTGATTTTGAGCAATTCTAACTAAATAATCAGTTTAGCTAAAAAATAAAAAAGGGTTAAATGCAAAAAAACGACTTTCACAATCTAATATTGAGAATTAGTCCTAAATTTGCACTCGCGCTAAAAAGAGCAAAAACTAAAATTTATATCATGTACAGAAGTCATAATTGTGGCGAATTAAATGCCTCACATATCAATACAGAAGTTACACTTGCCGGTTGGGTTCAAAAATCTAGAGATAAAGGTTTTATGAATTGGGTCGATTTACGCGACCGTTACGGGATTACTCAATTGATTTTTGACGAAAGCCGTTCTATAAAAGAAGTTTTTGAAACTGCCAAAACACTAGGTCGCGAATACGTGATTCAGGTAAAAGGAACTGTGATTGAGCGTGAAGCCAAAAACAAAAATATTCCAACTGGTGAAATTGAAATTTTAGTAACCGAACTAAATATATTAAACGCTGCATTAACTCCTCCGTTTACTATCGAAGATGAAACAGATGGCGGTGAAGACATCCGAATGAAATACCGTTACTTGGACATTAGAAGAAATCCAGTAAAAAACAGCTTGCTTTTTCGTCATAAAGTGGCAATGGAAGTTCGCAAGTACCTTTCGGATCTTGATTTCTGCGAAGTGGAAACTCCGTACTTAATTAAATCAACTCCAGAAGGGGCTAGAGATTTTGTTGTTCCGTCCAGAATGAACGAAGGACAATTCTACGCGTTGCCACAATCTCCTCAAACTTTCAAGCAATTATTGATGGTGGGTGGAATGGATAAATATTTCCAGATTGTGAAATGTTTCCGTGATGAAGATTTGCGTGCAGACAGGCAGCCTGAGTTTACACAAATTGACTGCGAAATGGCTTTTGTGGAGCAAGAAGACATTTTGAATGTATTTGAAGGCCTTACTCGTCATTTGTTAAAAGAAATAAAAGGCATCGAAGTGGATAAATTCCCAAGAATTACCTACGACTATGCCATGAAAACATACGGAAATGACAAACCGGACATTCGTTTCGGAATGGAATTTGGTGAGTTGAACGAATTTGCGCAACACAAAGATTTCCCAGTTTTCAACGCAGCGGAATTAGTAGTGGGTATTGCAGTTCCTGGAGCTGGAAACTATACCCGTAAAGAAATTGATGCTTTAATTGACTGGGTAAAACGCCCTCAAGTTGGCGCCAGCGGAATGGTGTATGCAAAATGCAATGACGATGGAACTTTCAAATCATCTGTAGATAAATTCTACGATCAGGAAGATTTGACCAATTGGGCAAAAACTACAGGAGCAAAAGCTGGCGATATGATTTTTGTACTTTCTGGACCTGCAGATAAAACACGAGCGCAGTTAAGCGCATTGCGTATGGAATTGGCAACTCGTTTGGGATTAAGAAATCCAGCAGAATTTGCACCTCTTTGGGTTGTAGATTTTCCATTATTGGAATTTGATGAACAAAGTGGACGCTATCATGCAATGCACCACCCTTTTACTTCTCCAAAACCAGAAGATATGCACTTATTGGAAACCAATCCCGGAAAAGTTCGTGCTAATGCTTACGACATGGTTTTAAATGGAAATGAAATAGGTGGAGGATCAATTCGTATTCATGATAAAGCGACACAGCAATTGATGTTTAAATATTTAGGTTTTACCGAAGAGGAAGCCAAAGCACAATTTGGGTTTTTAATGGACGCTTTTCAATTTGGAGCTCCGCCGCATGGAGGTTTAGCTTTTGGATTAGACCGTTTAGTAGCGATTCTTGGAGGACAAGAAACTATTCGTGATTTTATTGCTTTTCCAAAAAATAATTCAGGTCGTGATGTCATGATTGATGCGCCTTCAACTATAGATGAATCTCAGTTAAAAGAATTACATATCCGCATTAACTAAATCTATTGCAAAACTACCAACCAAAACCAATTATGAAACTAATTAAAATTTCATGTGTTGCCATCCTATTGTCTTTTGCAAGTTGTTCAACCGATGAAAACGAAACGGAAAATAATATTAAAAGCTATGACCTAAGCTATATGGATTATTTAAACCGATATAATGGATCATCAGGTTCTGTTAAGTTACAATATGATTCCCAAAATAGAATAATAAAAAGAATCGGAGGTTTAAGCCCTCTTCCAGCCAGTCTGGGTTCCGTAGGCTATGTTTTTTCACCTGACGTAACAGAAGATATAGTTTACAACAACAACGAAATTAAAATTACCAGAAATATTCCAAACGTGAATTTATTTTTTGAAAGAAAAATGATAGTGGATAGTAAAAACAGGATAATAAAAAAGATTATTTACAAGCAGGCACCAGAAGTTAATGATAGTATATTTTATGCATACAATAATTTAAACCAAATTGAGGAAACTTTAAAATTAAATGGAAGACCAGAAAATTCCCAAACTAAGATATATCAAAAAGCAAAATATTATTATAATCAACAGCAAAATCTGGACAGTATTGTGACCATTAATTTTGAAGGAGTGTCTCTTGATACAGGCACTGAAATATATAGAACTGTTGAGAAATTTAGCAATTATGACAACGCAGCCAATCCACTCAAAAAATTAATAATTTTTGATGAAATATATTATAGAGCAATATCAAAAAATAATTATGCAAAATATGAATATCTTAAATATTTAAACGATGAATTAATACAGAAAAGCACTGCGAATTATAATTATAAATATGATACTTCTGGGAATATAAATTTTGATTTTGTACAATAATCAAAATGTAAAAGGTTAGGAATTATTAAAGAATTTATTGCGTTCCCAAAGAATAATTCAAAATAGTTATAATTGTTAAGTCTGTCCGTTATTAAAGGAATTACATATTAAATTAAATTCAAACAATTAGGCAAAAACACTTGAATATCAATAATTTTAGAAAAAAATTATTGTCATAATGATTTTCGTATTATATTAAAGATTACATTTGCCACATTATAAATTATTATTACTATTACAATGCGTACAGGTACAGTTAAATTTTTCAATGAATCTAAAGGTTACGGATTCATTACAGACGAAGAAACAGGAAAAGACATTTTTGTTCATGCATCAGGAATCAACGCGGAAGAAT